>CAYMRL010000005.1:100000-233768 GCA_964392895.1 uncultured bacterium | reverse complement strand
CGCGTTTCCTATGTCTTGAGAGATGCGTTTCCTATGTCCTGAGGTAGGACACTGTCCCCGCAACCATGTGTCATCTCTCAGGAGATAGGAAACGTCCGAACCTACGAGTGGTTCGGACGTTTGCTTTGTGCTACATGAGACGAGATTGGAGGAGATCAACGGCAACGAGGTCGTCTTCGAGCACGAACGACAGGCGGCGGATCCGTCCGCGATAGAGCTTTGCCTGGAGTTGACCGCCCGCTCTCGACGAGACCTGACCGACGCCTTCCTGAGGCGGCTGGCCGCTAACCTCATCGCTCACAGGGCCCTCAGCCTCGACTTCGACGAGCCAGGCGCAAGATGCGAGAGAACCCGGCGCCACATCGGGATCAGCAGCATGTGACCGGCAGCCGGCACCATCTCGACGCGAGCGTTCGGCAGCCGCGCATGCCACCAGCTCGCGTGCCTGTGGCCGGCCACCGGGTCGGACGCTCCGTAGAGCAGCAGCGTCTTGGCATGCACCTCGCCCGGCTCGAAGCCCCACGGTTGCAGCGAGAAGCCGGCTATGTCGGCTGCCATCCCGGCGGCTCCTTGCCTGAACGCCTCGCGCAGCATGCCCGCCAACCTCGCTTTGACACCTGGCGACGCGAGCGCCTGGGCGTCGGCGACGCCGGCTCCCACAATCGCCAGCGCCTCCTCCGATGCGGGGTCGTCGGGCACCGCGCCGGCGAGCATCTCGCCAAGTAGGGCATGCACCTGCTCGACCGGAAGTCCCTCTAAGGCCTCCAGACCGGCGGCGTGCTCGGCCGGAATCCATGGCACTGCCTCGTGAGGAGCGGGCGTGCCGACCACTACGACGCGGTCGACCAGCTCCGGGTGCCGAGCCGCCAAAGCCAGGGCAACGCGTCCACCGGCGGACCAGCCGACGACTCCGACCGGGGCGGTCAGGGCGGGAGTTCTCCGCATCAGCACCTCGGCGATGTCGGCCGCGGCAGAATAGACGCTCGCCCACTCGCCGGCCACGACCGGCTCGGACAGTCCGTAGCCTGGGCGGTCGATGGCCAGAAGGTTGACGTCGCGGCCTGCGGTCTCGGACGGATCCGGGTCGAAAGCGCCCGAGCCGGGAGCCGGGTGGCAGAAGACCACGGTGCGCGATCCCGCTTCGGCAGAGAGGGTGCGCACCGCTACTCTCCGGCCGGAGGTCAGTGGGACCGTCTCGACTGTCCCGGCGGCCTCGCTGTCAGTCGAGCGCTCGACCGTCAAACGGCTCCGGAGAGCCACGCCTTGCTGAACGGCGTCTTGGGGAATCGCGTCCTGAGTACGTTGCATCGTCTCGCCTCTTTCCTTCCGGCGCCTCGCTAACCGGCGGCCTCGTCGAAAGGCTAGGCGGTAAACATGACAGTTATTGGCCGGGTTCCCCGCGAGTCGCCTGCGCCCGCTCGATCGCCTCCCGGATCAGCCGGTGCGCCTCCTCCTTGTCGCCCCAATGGTCGACCCTCACCCACTTACCCGCCTCCAGGTCCTTGTAGTGAGCGAAGAAGTGCTCGATCTGCTCCAACGTCAGCTGCGGTAGGTCGCGGTAGCTCTCGACGCGGTCGTAGCGCCTGGTCAGATGGCGCGAAGGCACCGCCACGATCTTCTCGTCTTTGCCCGCGTCGTCCTCCATCACCAGCACTCCCACTGGGCGGACGCTCAGGAGCGCGCCCGGGATGATCGGGCGGGTGTTGGCGATGAGCACATCGCACGGGTCGCCGTCCTCGGAGAGCGTGTGCGGGATGAAGCCGTAGTTGCCGGGGTAACGCATGGGCGTGTGGAGGAACCGGTCGACGCGTATCAGGCCGGACTGCTTGTCGTACTCGTACTTGATCGGCTCGCCATCGACAGGCACCTCGATGACCGCGTTCACGTCATAAGGGGCGTTGGAGCCGATGGGCACGTGTTCTAGTGGCATGGGGACATCTTAGTCAGACAGCAGCGCTCGCCCTGGAGCCCAGACTCAGTGAGCCGGGATGCGGAACTCCGTTATCAGACCGTTCTGAACGGTCACAAAGGCCTCGCTGCGACCGTTGAACACTTGGCTGGTCCAGTCGAAGACGATACGCGTCGTGTCGCCGTCGGTGCTCGCCTCGACCACCGACATCCTCGCCTTCGCGCCGATGGCGTCGCTCTGCGCCCACGACCGCACGCCGCTGGCGCCCCGCAGGACTCTCCCCCAATCGTCCATCCGCCCGTCCGGCGCGAAGGCGGCGACGAAGGCATCGGTATCACCGTCGTTGATCGCGTTGACGGCCGCTTCGAGGGCCTCTGGTAGTGGGATCGACATGGCTGTTCTCTCCTTACGAATCGTTGACAGGCGTCTTCACCGAGGCCGACATCGCGCGCTAGACACTGGTCAGCCAAGACCGGCCAAAGCCCGCTCGAAGTCATCCCACAGAGCTTCGGTAGGCTCGCAACCCACCGAGAGCCTGACGTAACCCTCCGCCACCTGATCTCCCCAACGCGCGCGCCGCTCGGCCGATGTGTGCAGGCCGCCGAAACTGGTGCTCGCCACCACGAACCGGGCGCCTTCGATGAAACGTTCGGCGGAGCCGGCGTCGTGGAATGTGACGCCGATGAGCGAGCCGAACGTGGCCATCTGCTTCTGCGCAATGGCGTGCCCAGGGTGACTCTCTAGCCCTGGATACCGAACGGCCTCGACATTCGCATGCTCGGCCAGCCGCGCGGCCATGACGGCCGCGGTCGAGCACATGCGACTGTAGCGGACCTCGAAGCTCTCCAACCCGCGACGCACCAGCCACGCCTCGAACGGGCCGGGTATCGCGCCTACCAGCTTGCGCCAGTCGCGAACCGCCTCGATGACGCCGGCGTCGCGGGTAGCGACGTGGCCGAACAGCACGTCGGAGTGCCCGTTGAGAGCCTTGGTGTCGGAGGCGACCACGACGTCCGCACCGAGGCTGAGCGGACGCTGGCCGAGCGGCGTCATCGTGGTGTTGTCCGCCACGACCAGCGCGCCCGCGGCCTTGGCACGGCCTGCGAGGTCCGTCAGGTCGCAGAGGTCGAGCCCCGGGTTCGACGGCGTCTCGACGAAGACGATCTTGAAACCGGCGAGGTCGCGCGTGGCGTAGTCGACGGTGCGGCACAGCTCGATCTCGACGCCGTTCGGACGTAGGTACTTCTCTGCCAGAGCGCGCGTCGTGTAGTAGCCGTCGCTCGGCAGCAGCAGCCTGTCTCCGGGCCTCAGCAGCGACAAGAACACGGACGCGATCGCCGCCATCCCCGACGGGAAGGTGACGACATCCGCGTCCTCGAGCACCGCTAGCTCCCCCTCGAGAGCCGTCCAGGTCGGGTTCGACCAGCGGCCGTACTGGTGAGGCGCGCTCGGCATGCCAGGCAGCCAGTAGGCGCTGGCGGGTGAGATAGGAGCGGGGATCGGGTCGCCGGGCGCCAGCCCCGCAGCCCGATGGTGCAGCATCCTTGCAACGATGTTCTCGTCCTGCGTGCTCACGCTGAGGCTCCCTCGCTGTCCAGGCACGGACCTTCGCTACATTCTCGCGCGACCACCGGCTCTCGTCACCGCACGCGTCCAGTGACCGTTCTAGGCCGGCGAGCCTTAGACTGCCACTCACGCTGGCGGGGTGCGGCTGTCTGAGAGTGGTGCCGATGACCGAGGTTGTGGGCGTGGTCAAGCTGAAGACCCTGGGTGGGCTCGAGCTCGGGCCGGGAGGGTTCCGTCAGCCCAAGCCGTTGGCCCTGCTCGCGTATCTCGCCCTGGAAGGGCCGAAGCATCGCACGGCGCTGGCGAGGACGTTCTGGCCGGAAGGCAACAGCCACAAGAGCCTGTCGATGGCCCTCACCAGGCTCCGGCAAGCCTCGCCCGGGAGCTGCGAGACCGACGGCGGCTTGGTGATCGCCAACGTGACGTGCGACGCGGTCGAGCTGCTCAGCGCCATCGCGGCCGGTGACGTCGGCAGGGCCGTCGAGCTCTACGGCGGCGCCTTCCTCGACGGCGTGGAAACCGCGGACTGGAACGCCGACCTCGAGACCTGGGTAGCTGACACGCGCGAGGCTCTTGCGTGTCGGCTGAGAAGCCTGCTGATCGGCCGCGCCGAGGCTCTGGCGGGCGCCGGGCACGACGATGAGGCGGCGGGGGTCGCGGCCGCGGCTTGGCGGCTCGCCGGTGCGCCTCCGCCGGAGCCGGCAGAGGGACGCCGGCTCTATGCGCTGCTCAACGCCGTCGCTCATCCGGCCGCGACAGAGGTGCGCTGGGACCTGCGAACGCTCGAACCGAGCGCCGACGAGCAGTCGGTTGGAGGCGAAGGCTGGGCGTCTCCCCACACGCAGTTCATCGGTCGCGAGCGCGAGCTCGCGCTCATCGCTGCGAAGCTCGAGAGGCCCGACTGCCGGGTCATCAGCCTCGTCGGCCCAGGAGGTGTGGGCAAGACCCGCCTGGCTCTGCGTGCCGCGCAGTCGGCGCTCTCGTGGGGCTCGTTCCCTGACGGCGTGCACTGCGCGAGGCTCGAGACCCTCACGGCGCCGGACCAGGTGCCGGCGCTGCTGTGCCAAACGTTGGGCGCGCCGCTGCGCTCCGCGAAGGACGGCTGGCAGCATCTGCGCGAGGTGATCGGAGACAGACGGATCTTGTTGGTGCTCGACAACGCCGAGCACCTGCTGTCCGTGGCTCCGGATCTAAGCGCGCTGGTCGCCGAGGCCTCCGGACTGAAGCTGCTCGTCACTAGCCGCGAACGCCTGGCGATCGAGGCGGAGCATGTCATCGCCGTCTCAGGGCTGGCCTGGCCGGGCGCAGGCGTCGAGTGGACCGCAGCCCAGGAGTGGCCCGCTGTGAAGCTGCTGTGTGACAGGGTCGCCGCCGTTCACGCCGACTTGGACCTGCGTTCGCAGGCGGCCGGCGTGCTCGAGCTCTGCGCCTCGCTCGGCGGCTTGCCGCTCGGGCTCGAGCTCGCCGCCGGCCTGCTGCGCCTGATGTCGGCCCGCGAGCTCGCCAGCCTGGTCGTGACCGACCCGGCCGCGCTCGGCGCCGCCACCGCACCCGAGGGCTCGAGGCACCTGAGCCTCGAGGCGGTTCTCGGGACGTCCTGGGAGGTTCTACCGTCCGCTTCGCGCCAGGCGTTGGCGAAGCTCTCGGCGTTCAGCGGCGGCTTCCGCGCCGAGACCGCGCAGGCAGTATGCGAGGTCGCTGACGAGGACCTGGCCGACCTCGTCGACTCCTCCTGGCTACAGCGCGGCGGCGATGGCCGCTTCGACATCCACCCCTACGTACATGCGTTCTTGCGCAAGCGGCTGGCCGAGACTCCCTACGTCGCGGGGCGAACGCTGCACGCGCACGCTCTCTGGCACCTCGACCTCGCCAGAGCGGTCGACCGCGCGCCGGCCGCCAGGCGCAAGGAGCGTCTCCCGCAGCTCGCGGCGGAGCACGCCAACCTCGACGCGGCGCTCGATCATCTCTATGCCACGGCCCCGAAGCTGGGCCTCGAGCTCGCGGCGCTGCTCGCCGAATCCTGGCTGCTGCACGGGCACTACGCCGAAGGTCTCGACCAGCTGTCGACAGCGCTCCGAGGGGTGGCCGGCGAGACCGCGCCCGAGTTGCGACGCGTGCGCGGAGCTGCTTCGAACAGGCTTTGCGTGAGCTTGCTGCGCTCGACAGCGCCGGAGACAGTGTCGAGGAAGGCGCCAAGGCCGCCTCGGCGCTCTCGCGCGTCGACGCACTGCTCGGACTAGGGCTCGTCGTTCAGGACCTCGACGGCGACTTCGCGGCCGCCGAGAAGCTCTACCTGGAGGCGCTTGGGCACGCGCGGCAGAGTGGTAGTCCTAGAGCCGTCGGCGAGGTCTTGCGCCTGCTGGCGATACAAGACTCCGCTCACGGCGACTACCTCAGCGCCAAACAGCGTCTGCGCGAGGCTCTGGCGTTGTCGGAGGAAGCCGGCGACGACCTGGCCGTCGCCAAGTCGTGCATCAACCTCGCCACGGTCCTCAGCTACTCGGGCGACGAGCCTGCGGCACGGCCGCTCAACGAGCGCGCCTTGAGCATCCTGCAGGCGATCGGCGACAGGCACGGGCAGGCCGTGGTGCTGATCAACCTCGGGGTCGCTGCGTCGGAGAGGGGCGAGCATCGCGAGAGCCTGCGCCTCTACCGTCGTAGCCTCGCGCTCTTTCGCGAGCTCGGAGAGCGCCGGTCCATCTGCCACCTGCTGAACAACATCGCGGGGAGCATCAGACGTTGGGCGAGCCGCTCGTCGCCAAGCCGCTACTCGAAGAGAGCTTGGAGCGGCTGCGCACCCTGGGCGAGCCGGCGCTGACGACCCACGCGCTCTTCCTCTACGCCAAGGTGCAGATGGACCTGGGCGAGCGCGAGGCCGCCAAACGGCAACTCGACGCTTGCATCGCTCTCGCCAGACGCAACGACGAGCGCTGGGCACTGATGCGAGCGCTCGTCGCTCTGGCCCAGTGGCACGCGGCGGCGAGTCAGCACGATCTCGCCATGGCGTGCGCGCGCGAAGCGGAGGCGATGGCGGAGTCCGCAGGCGACGCCAAGACCCTACAGAGCGCCAGAGAGCTCATGTCAGCGCCCCTCGCACAGGGATGACGGCGCTCACCACCCTAGGCGGCCTGACCCTCGAGCCGGCTGGGTTCACGCAGCCCAAGCCGCTAGTTCTGCTCGCGTACCTGGCGCTCGAAGGTCCGCAGCAGCGCAGGCACCTGGCCGAGCTGTTCTGGCCTGCCGGTCAGAGCCTCAAGAGCCTCGCGATGGCTCTGAGCCGCTTGCACGGAGCGGCCCCGCGCTGCTGGGAGGCCGATGGCACGCGCCTGCGGTGCGCGGTCGAGTGCGACGCCGTCACCCTGCTCGCAGCGCTGGACGCCGGCGACATCGGCCTGGCGATCGACCTCTACCGCGGTCCGTTCCTGGCCGAGCTGACGCCATCGCAGTTGGGCGAGGAGCTGGCTGACTGGCTGATCGCCACGCGTGCGCGGCTGGCCGACCGCTACCGGACCCGCCTGCTCGCGGCGGCCGAACGGTCGGCAGCCGATGGAGACCTCGAGTCAGCCGCCGACCTCACGACGCTCGCCCTCGGCCTGACCGGCGCTCCGGCGGCCGGCGCTCTCGTCGACTCGGTCGCGAAGCGCGTCTCACCTGCCGGCACGGACGAAGACCCGCCAACCGACTGGGAGGCGGCGTGGGCCCTGCTCGAGCACGGTCAGCGAGAGGCCGCCGCCGGCCTCGCCGTCTTCGCCGGAGGGTTCCGACGCGACGCGGCGGAGGCAGTGGCCCAGGTCGGCCTGCGCATGCTCAACTCTCTGCTCGACTCCGCCTGGCTGCTCGCCAGCGCGACCGGCAGGCTGCGGCTCAGAGACGAGCTCGCCGGGTTCGCGAGGCGACGGCTCGACGACTCACCGCACGCGGCCGCGGTCAGGACGAGGCACGCGCACTGGTTCGCCGAGCTGGCCCGCCGCGCCGAAGCCCAGGGGCGCGGCCCGGACCAGGCGGCGCTCGCCGCACAGGTCGTGGAGGAGCGGGGCAACCTGCTGGCGGCACTGGACCACTTCGCCGCTCACGATGCACAGCGAGGCTTGGCGCTCGCTGTCGACCTGGCGCCCACGTGGTCGCGGCGGGGCATGGCGCTGGAGGCATCGAGCCAGCTTCAACGCTTCCTCTGTCTGAGCCAGGTGGAAGGCACCACCAGGGGTTGGGCGCGGTTGCGACTGGCGCAGCTCTCCGAGCAGTTGGGTAACGAGACCGCCGCTGAGCCGACTTACGGCGCGCTCATCGAAGACGCCGTCAGGGACGGCGAAGGCGCCCTACGGGCCGAGGCGCTGCTCGGTCTGAGCCGTGCCCGCTGCCGGCGGTCCAGCTGGGCGGAGGCGCTGGAGCTCGCCGATGCCGCCCTTCGTCTGGCCCGCGAGGTTGGCGAGGAAGCTCTGGAGCGCGACGCGCTGATCGAGTCGGGCCGGTTGCTGACGGCGGCCGGCGACATCAGGGGCGCCCTCACCCGTCTGGAACGGGCGGTCGTCGCGTCGCAGAGCGCCGGCGACTTGCGGGCGGAGGCCGAGGCATCCCTCGGGCTGTCGTCGGCGATGAGCGCTGTGGGCGAGCCGGGCCGCGCCCGCTGGTTGGCGGAGCGCGGCCTCGAGCTGTTCACGCTGCTCGGCGACGTGCGCGGTGTCGGCGAGGCGTCCGCGCTGCTTGACGCTTCAAACCGTTCGAGCTGAGATGTCCTCAGCAGATCAACGCGTAGCGCAGTACGACGAAGTCCGAGCCGATCGAGCCCGCTGCGTCGGTGACGCGGACCCGCAACCGGATCTGCGTGTTCCACTCGCAGCTCGGCTGCGCGAAGGGCGGTAGCTGCGAGAGGCTCCACTGACCCTGAGCGTTCGGCACGACCGGGTAGAGGACGCCTCCGGTCCCCGTCACCGGGTCGTAGTCGATGAGGGCGTCCCACTGCGCCGACTCGCTCTCGTCACCCTCGGGGTCGACCGCGCTGTACGCGAGGCTGAGCACCTCGGTGCGACCGATCCACTGAAAATCTTGCGGGCTTTCGATGGCTACGACCGGCGGGTAGTTGCTCGGCGCGGGGCCGATCGCCAGCGTCACCGAGGTCGAGCTGACCCCTCCATGGCTGTCCGTCGCCGTCAGCGTGACCGTAGGGCTCCCCTGGCCGAAGCCGCCAGCGACGGTCAAGCTGCAACCGGTGCCGAGCTGCGACCCGGCGCTCCACGACAGGCGGTCGCATGGGATCTCGAGATCGACCTCGTTGGGGTCGAAGGTGAACGAGCGGAACCGAACCTGTTGGCCGGCGTAGAACTCCTGCCCCTGGTGAGGCGCGGTTATCGTCAGGTCGGGAAGCGTGTTCTGCACGGCCAGCACCACGGTCCTCGCCGTCGACACACCGTCCGAGTCGGTGGCCGTGACCGTGATGGTGCGGCTGCCCGTGGTTGCGAACGCGACGGCCACCTCCGGCGACGGGCCAGCGGCCGTGCCCAGAAGCCCGTTCTGACCGTCGCTGGTGTTGCTCGACCTGAAGGTGGTCGCGCAGCAGGAGCTGCCGTCTTCCGCGTCCCTGACCGATGCGCGCAGGAGGACGCCTCCCGGGCCGACCTGCACGGGGCTCTGGGTGAGGATCGTCACCGTCGGACTCGTGTTGCTCGACTGAGCCACTTGCCACTCGAGCTCGATGAGCTTCGCCTTCCAGTCCTTCTTGAACAAGATGGCGTCGATGGTGATGCCCGCGTTCACCTCGATCCCGGCGCTGAGCTTCCAGACGGGATCGCGGGGATACGCGACGTCGAGGCCGGTCTGAGGCACTATCTCCGCGTAGATGCCGACGATGCCGTAGAAGAGCAGCTCGCCCCTGACGGCCCCTTTCAGCTTGGCCCTGAGCACGACCTCGACGAACGAGTCGGTCTTCACAGGCTGAGCTACGTGAGCGTGCTCGAGGGCACTGATGTCCTTCCACGAGCCGTTCTTGTACTGCGCTCCCGCCTTCAGGGTCAGTTCGCTCTGCACCTCGTACGTCACGCTGAACCCGATCGAGCCGTCGAAGCGGAGCTCGAGCTTGAACTTCGGCACGATCACGATGGGCACCGGGCCGATGCTGAACGTGATCGTCGTCCCCGTCAGCGTGGCCAGCGGGATGGTCTTGTTCAGGTTCAGCCCGAACGGCACCTTGCTGTCGAGGGCCAACCTCGCGATCACTTGGGCACCGACCTCGAACTTGAAGTAGGGGTTGGTCTGCAGGCACCAGTAGCTGCAGTTGAGGGCGAAGCCCATGTCGAAGATCGGGTTGATGCCGAGGTCGCCCTTGAAGAGCACCTGGTCGTTCTTGGTGGCGAGGTTGCCGTCGACGTCGTGGATGACGAGGTCGTCGAAGGTCAAGCCGATGAAGCTCGACGGCAGGGCGAGTGGTTCGACTTCCCCGCCATAGACCGCGGCCAAGCGCAGGCGCTCCTCCGGGTCCGACGGGTCGAACATGCGCAGGCCTTCGACGTGGTACTCGACGTCGACGACGTCGTCGGGCGTGAGCGTGAAGGTCTCGTAGAGCGAGCCGGACTCGAGCGCCATGTCGAGCGACGCGATCTCCGTCTCGAGTTCCAACCGCCCTGGCACCGAGTCGTCGACGGCGGTGATGCGGCGCAGCAGACCGTAGGGAGCGCCCGGCGCGCTCTCCGAGACGATGACGTTACCGACGGCGAGCTCGGGCAGGTCGTCGCCCGCCAGGACGACCGAGCCGCCCTCGGGGTCGAAGCTCTGCAGCGCCGCGCGTGCGGAGGCATCGAGCACGCGCGTGTCTGCGTGCGCGACGGGCGCGAAGTACGGCTGCTCGTCCTCGGGCGGGGTCTGGCTGCAGGCGGCGACGAGGACGAGCCCCACGGCGGCGAACAGCGACGGGTAGCGCCTCAACACCGCGTCACTCTCCTGTCGATCCGCGGGTCGAACCCCCGCCGACACCGACCTCACCGCAGCGGAACGACCCTGAGTACGAGATCGGCGTCGCACGTGGCCCCGGCCCGCCGCCCGCCCACTCGTAGACGCGGGTCAGCGTCCAGGTGTACACGGTCCCGAGGCAGGGGTAAGCGGCCGGCGGGTAGTAGGTGAGGGTGGTGGAGTCCGGGCTCAGGACCAGGTTGTCCTGCACGGTGATCGAGTCGATGAGGACGCCGAGGTTGTTGCGGACCTCGCCGGCGATGCCGCTGGTTCGCACGGCCTCGGTGAAGGTCCAGGCAATCGGCTGGTACTGGTTGTTGACTGTCGGAGGCATGCCGAAGCGCGGCGCCGGGGTGTAGGAGACCAACCGCGGGCTGAGGTTGCTGACGTAGAACGACCCGTTCCAGACGGCGCTGAGTCCGTTGCCGGCGAGGTCGGTCGCGCCGGTCGTGAGTTGGATCGTGTAGTTCTGCAGCTGCACGAGCCCGACGTTGACGGTGCAGGTCGCTGCGGCGGCGTGCGGCCAGGTCCAGGTGCAGGCGAGGCCAGGTGCGCTGTTGAAGGCCGCCTGAGTCGCCGGCTTCTCCATCGGCTCGCTGAAGACGAAGGCGAGCACGGCGCGCCCTAGGTAATGGTCGACGGTGCTCTGGAAGCTGACGACGCTCGGCGCGACGACGTCTTGCACCTCGCCGGTCACGAACGAGACGCTCGTGTCCTCCGGCAGGGCGTTGCCCACCGCGTCGGTGGCCTGGAGGTGGAACCTGTAGGCCTTGTCGCTCTCGAACAGGTCGGGCGCGACGTCGTCGAACTGCACCAGGGTGTTGGCGCCGTTCCAGATCGCGGCGCCAAGCTTCGACGTATCCAGCAGCTGCACGACCGGCGACGTCGGATCGATCGGTTGTCCCTCAGCGGGTGCCTGTACCTCGTAAAGCACGAGTTCCAGCGAGGCAGGCTCGAGCGGCTCCGAGAAGGAGAAGCGCACCAGCTCGACGAGGCCGACGCCTGTGACGCCGTCCGACGGCGTGCTCGAGGTCAGGCTGGGCGGGGTCGTGTCACCCGGCGTGGCCGTGACGGTCGACGACGGCGCTGAGCGGTTGCCCGCGCTGTCCTCGGCGACGAGGTAGAGCTGGTACGTCACCCCGTTCTCCAGCCCGGACACCGCGTACTCCGTGGCCGTCGATGGCAGGGCGACCACGCCCGTCGGAGCTGCCGCATCCTCGCCCCAGAACAGCAGGTAGCCCGACAGGTCGGGCTCGGTGTTCGCCACCCAGGAGACGTTCACCGCCTCCTCCGAGCCCGAGGCCGCGAGTCCTGTCGGCGCGGCCGGCGGCGTGTCGTCGTCCAGAGTGGTGAAAGCGTGCGTGAACGCGAGCTCGTTCCCGGCCTCGTCCTCGGCCGTGACCGAGAAGCTCAAGGAGGCGCCGGCCGGCCAGACGGGGGCGGGAGCGATCGTCGCCACCTGTCCCGACTCGTCCCAGAGCGTCGCCGACAACCCGACCAACGGCGAGGGTGTCAGCTCGAGCTCTCCGATCGGTTCGTCGAAGACGAAGACGATGGCCGAGTTGAGAGGTACTTCGACGGCCCCAGCGATAGGCGTGGCCGACGTGAGGCTGGGAGGCGTGGTATCGCCACCGGGCGTACCGCCGCACGCGACGAGCAGCGCCGACGCCAAGAAGAAGAGGACGGCTAAGACAACGAACCGGTGTGACAACGTCTTCATCAGAGGCACTCCTCCTGACCACATCGTCGACGCCGCACGCCACACGTACGCCACAAGGCAGTCTCATGGCGCTGTGGCGCTCGTGTGGCGCCAGTCTCTTACCCTCGACACATGCGCCGCAACCTACTGCCTGCCGGGTCTCGCGTAGTCGCCTCCCTCGCTCTCCTCGTCGCGGTTCTCCTGGGTTGCACGCCCGGCAACGGTCCGAGCGAGCCTGGTGAGCTGACGTTCGAGGTCGACACCAGCCTGACACCGGCAGTCACCGAGCTCCCCGGCTTCGAAGACGGCGAGCCTCGTCCCATCGCCGTCGTAACCGTCGACGGCGGCGAAAGCACCGCGTTCGTGGCGAACGAGCTGTGGCTTCAGACCGATGACGAGGCCGCGCTGGACGAGTTCTTAGGGCGCTGGAACGGCACCGTGCTGCGCACCTTCCAGCCCGACGACTACGCGATCGACGACTTGAGCGCCCAGCACCTGGTGCGCGTCGACACGGCGCTGGCCGACGTTGATGAGTTGGTGGAGTCGCTCCGGACACTCGACGCGCGGTCGGAGGGGCGGTTCAGGTTCTCGAGCCAAGCCGGCATCGATCTGCTCGCGGCCGGCAGCGCCGAAGCCGCAGCCGGGCTCGCGGTAGGCATGAACTGGATCGGCGAGGGCGACGACTACCGCAACCGCAACCTCTCCGAGGCCCCCACTGGCGACAGCCTGGCCACCGGCGTCACGTACCAACCGAACCCGTTCGGTTGGCCCTCGCATGCGCTGGGCGGTCAGCAGGACATCGGCGTGGCCGAGGCTTGGCGGGCGCTGGACATCGCCGGCAAGCTCGGCAACCGCGTGGGCCTCGCCATCCTGGACATGGGCTTCGAGCCCGATCAAGACACCCCGGCCGGGTGGATCGCGGTGACCAACGTCCCGTTAGTCGGTCCCACCGGCGCGGAGAACATACTCAGTTGCGGCGCGCCCTGCCCATGGCACGGCACGAACGTCGTCAGCGCGGCGATGGCCCGAGCCGGCAACGGCTACGGCGCGGCAGGACCGGCGGGGCCGGTGGCCGACGCGGTACTGATCTACACGCTCTACGACTTCTTCACCTCTATCGCCGCGCTGGGCGAGGCGCGGTTGGCGGGCGCTCGTATCGCGAACATGAGCTACAGCGCCGGCGTGCACTGGGCGCTGGCGTGGTCCGTGCTGCCGTTCGAAGGCACCACCGCCGCGCTGCGGGCGACGGGCATGCTGATCTTCGCCTCGGCCGGCAACTCCGGCATAAACGTCGACAGCGAAGGCTGCACCCTGGGCGTGTGCTGGGAGCGGACCTGGTACACGCCGTGCGAGAACGCGGGTGTCATCTGCGTCGGTGGTGTGCGCGCCAACAGCACGCAGCGCGCGAGCAACTCGAACTTCGGCGGCGAGCAGGTGGATCTCTTCGCGCCCTACACGCTGTGGGTGGGTCCCGACCCGGCCAACCCGAGCAACCACGTTCGCACCATCAACGGGACCAGCTTCTCCTCACCGTTCGCTGCCGGCGTTGCCGCTCTCGTATGGGCCGCCGACCCGAGCCTGAGTGCCAGCGAGGTCGAGCAGATCCTCATCAGTACGGCGCATCCGGGAGGCGACGCCAGCGTCAGGCGCATCGTCAACGCGTTCGGAGCGGTGAAGGCGGCGCTCGGCAACGTCGCACCGCTCATCGAGATGCCTGCGGCAGGAACGGCCTCGCTCAACCAGACCGCGTACCTGGAGGCGATGGTCAGCGATGTCGAGGACCCCTTCCCCTGCTGCACCGTCACCTGGAACTCGAGCGTCGACGGTCCCCTAGGCCAGGGTCGGCAGGTACAGCGGGTCTTCACCACCTTGGGCCCCCGCACGATCACGGTCACGGCCACCGACTCTGGCGGCGCCTCTGCCAGTCGGTCCATGGTGCTGACCGTCGTCAACGATCCTCCCGAGGTGGCGCTGACCGCTCCGCTGCCAGGAGCCCAGGTATACCGGACGGCCACCACTCTGCTCCGCGCACTAGCGACGGACAGGAACGAGCCGAACGAGACCTTGGCGTGCGACCTGCTCGTGTGGACGAGCAGCGTGGTCAGCGACCCGTTCCCGCAGACCGGCTGCAAGCTCAACACGGCGTTCTCCTCCAACGGGCCTCGCACGCTGACGGTCACCGCCACCGACCCGCAGGGCGGCGTGGACGTGGCAACCATCTCCATCACCGTCGTGGATCCACCCGCCAACCTGCCGCCGTTCGTCGAGATCAGCAGTCCTACTCATCTGCAGTACGCCGAGGTCGACAAGCCGATGGCTCTCGTCGGCTCGGCGGTCGACCCCGAAGGAGCTACCAACCTCACGTACCGTTGGACGATCCAGCTCGAAGGGAACCCGGAGATCGAAGTGGCGACAACCGCCAACGCATCCTGGATACCGAAGGACCACATCGACTTCAGCGGCGAAGGGACGTTCCGCGTGCGGGTGCGGTTGTACGTCACCGACCCGGCCGGGATGACGGGGCAGGACCAGGTGCAGTTGGAGTGGCAGATCTTCTTGTGAGCTAGGCCCGTCAGCACATGGCACAATCGTGCATGGTCAGCGGCACTGGAACGCGAATGTCGTGGTGGGAGGTGCCGCCCGACGTCAGGGCGCGCGTCGAGGAGGTCCTCGGCAGCAGCGTCGGCGAGGCCCACTCGCAGACTGGCGGCTTCTCCCCCGGCTCCGCCGATCGCCTGGTGACGCAGACGGGTCGACGCGCCTTCGTCAAGATAGCGAGCCTGGCGGCGAACCCTGACGCGCCCGGCATCCTGCGTGCCGAGGCTGCCATCACCGCCTCCCTGCCAGCTTGGGTGCCCGCGCCGGAGTACATCGGTTTCATCGACGAGGTCGAGTGGGTCGCCTTGGTGCTCGAGGACATCGACGGCAGGCATCCGCGGACACCCTGGACGACTGGTGAGCTGGATGCCGTCCTCGACGCCCTACACGCCATGACCTCCATGCCAGCGCCGCTCGAGCTGGACATCGCTGAGGCGCCGAAGGTGCTGGCCGGACTCGGTGGCAACTGGGAGGCGATCGCGGCCGGGGAAACGGCCCTGCCTGCCATGCCATACGGTCTGGATGTCTGGACGGCCAAGCGCATCAACGAGTTCAGTGAGGCCGCGGAACAGGCACCCAACGATGTCGCTGGCGACCGCCTGATCCACCTCGACACACGTGCCGACAACCTGCTGTTCCGACCGGACGGGCGGCTGGTGCTGATCGATTGGCCTTGGGCCGCACGGGGCGCAGGTTGGTTCGACGCGCTCACCTTGCTCGTGAACGTCCGCTACTTCGACCCGGGCTTCGATGTCGAGAGCATCGTCGCGAAACATCCGGTCTTCGCCGCGCTGACCGCAGAGGCCGCCACGCGCACGCTCATCGCCCTAGCGGGGTTCCTCACGCGCTCGTCAGCTCTGCCGCCGGTACCAGGTATCCCCAGCCTCCGGACCTTCCAGCGCGACGATGCCGTCGCCACCCTGAGTTGGCTGCGAGAACGCTTGGGGGATTGAGGCGAGGATTGAGACGAGACGAACCCGCTCCTCAATCCAGGCACGAGACCGCCGGTCGGTAGATCTGGTTGATCAGGCTGCCCGACGAGCCGCCCACGTCCATCCCACCGCCAGGTGCGTGGATGAGCCCATCCACGAACGCCGCCCCAGTCACGCCGTGCACCGGCGTGTCCATGGCCGGCAGGCTGGTCCAGGTGTCTGAGCGAGGATCGTAGTAGTCGTGGTCAGGGAACATGCCGGCCGCCGACTCACCGCCCCAGGCGTGCAGGCAGCCCTGCGCGAGGACCGCGTTGAGGCCGCTGCGCGCCCGCAACAGCGGCGCCGCGACGCTCCAGGCGCCTGTCTGCGGGTCGAACACCTCGTGCGCGGCGCTCTGCTCGCTCTGGAACCCGCCGCCCAGGCGGCCGCCGATGACGTGGATGCGGCCGTCGATGACCGCGCCGCCGAAGTGGTTGCGCTGGCTCGGTAGGTCTGGCAGCGTCTCCCAGGTGTCGCTAGCCGGGTCGTAGACCGCGAAGTCGCTGCCCTGCGGCGGCCGGCCGCCGGCCACGTAGATGCGGCCGTCCAGCACCAGCGCAACGGCTGCCGAGCGCCTGGTCGGCATCGGGCTCTTCTCCACCCACTCCCCGACTGCCGGATCGAGCTCGTAGACGGTGTCGACGTAAGAGTCGCCACCGGCCGAGCTGGTCTGGCCACCGATCAGGTAGATCTTGCCGCCCACCGCGGCAGCCATGCCGTGGTTGTTGGGAGTGGGCAGCTCGGGGCCTAACGTCCAAGTGTCGGCAGCGATGTCGTAGACCTGTACCGTCCTGGCCGTGACCCGGTTCGCGGGATACCCGCCGAGCACGTAGATGCGGCCATCTGACTCGGCCACCGCGAACTCGCTGTTCGGCACTAGTAAATCGGCGCGCTGCGCCCACTCACCCGGCTGCTGCGCCGCCGCGACGGTGAGTGACAACGAGGCGATCGCGCAGAACACAGCCGCGAGACGCTCATTGCTTCCCGACCGACGCCATCCAGCTTGCTGGTGTCCGCTCATGTCTTAAGTCTCCCCTCACTCTCGCCAGGACTCCTCTCGCCAGGTCTTCGCGCTCACTCCGCTGAGCAGGTAAGCTGCGCCTCCCCATGCCGCTCCAAGCCCACGACGACGACCTACCGGCAGCTCCACGCCGCGTAGTTGTGGCCGGGACCTCGGGCGCCGGTAAGTCGACCCTAGCGCGCCGCGTGGCCGAAGTGCTGAACCTGCCCTACTTCGAGATCGACGCACTGTTCCACGGCAGCGGCTGGACGCGCCGCCCCGAGTTCCAGTCCGACGTCGAGCGCCTGACCGCCGGCGACACTTGGGTCACGGAGTGGCAGTACCGAGCGGTACGGGGTCTGCTAGCCGAGCGCGCCGACACCATGGTGTGGCTCGACTACCCGCGGGCGCTGGTGATGTGGCGCGTGACTCGCCGCACGCTCGAGCGTCGCCTCCGCCGCGAGGTGATGTGGAACGGCAACGTCGAGCCGCCCCTGCATACCTTCTTCACGTCCAAGGAGCACATCGTCCGCTGGGCCTGGGACACGCACGCCACGACCGGCAAGCGCGTCACGGAACTGCTGCGAGCCGACACACGCCTGAACGTAGTCCGGCTGCGCTCACCGCGCGAGGCGAGCGCCTGGCTCGCCGGTCCGCTAGCCGCGACTGCGCGGGGTTGAACCCCAAGACCCGCTTGCAGGGACTACGATGGAGTACGTTAGCGGGCCGGTCGATCAGCGCCCGCAGTTGGAAGACCGAGAGGTAGCCCCTTTGAGCAGTGCAGATCAGTCAGGTGCAGACCAGTTGAACGCCGGCAGCGAGACGACGAAGTCCGGCTTCGTAGCGATAGTCGGCAAGCCGAACGTCGGCAAGTCGACGCTGCTCAACACCATGCTGGGGGTGAAGGTCGCCCCGATCACGCCCAAACCACAGACGACACGCCGCGGCGTGCGCGGGATCTACACGCAAGACGACAAGCAGCTGGTCTTCGTGGACACGCCCGGCATGCACCGCGGCGGCGGCACGGCTCTCGACCAGGCGATGCACCGCGAGATCCGCGACGCGATCGTCGACGTCGACGTCGTCTTGTGGGTCGTCGACCTCAGGCGCCCGCCCGGCCAGGAGGATAAGGACGTCGCGCGGCTCCTCTCCAGCTTGCCGCCGGGTACGCCCGTGTTCCTGATAGGCAACAAGGTCGACGCCGCCAAGTACCCCGACGAAGCGCTCGACCTCTACAAAGACCTCTACCCCGCGGTCGAGCGCACGCTGGCCATCTCGGCGCTGAACGACCCGAAGGCGGTCTACGCCCTGCGCGAGGACCTCTTCGACCGCCTGACCGAGGCGCCGTTCTTCTACCCCACCGACGTCAGGTCGGACCAGACCCGCGAGCAGTGGGCGGCCGAGCTCATCCGCGAGTCGGCGATGATCCACCTGCGCGAGGAGATCCCTTACAGCGTGGCAGTGCAGGTAGTCGACTGGCAGGATCCCGTCGGTGACGGGCCGGTCGTGATCACCGCCGAGATCTGGGTCGAGAAGAGCGGTCACCGGCGCATCGTCATCGGCAAGGGCGGCCTGATGATCAAGGAGATCGGCCGCACGGCGCGCAAGCAGCTCGAGATCTTCTTGCAGCAGCACCTGTTCCTCGAGCTCGAGGTCGTGGTGCGCAGCGAGTGGCGCCGCGACAAGGAAACTCTGCGCGAGCTCGGCTACGAACCGTAGAGAGGTGCCCTTAGCAGCCATGCCCATCGCCGCTCGCTGGAGGAGTTTAGGCAGGTTGCCCGCGCCGCGCGGCCGCGACCCGATGCCGGGCGTCTACGAGCTCGCCGACGAGCACAAGAACGTGATCTACATCGGCCAGTCGGCCTCGGACGTACCTGGCCGTCTCAGGCAGCATCTCGCGCGTCCCGGCCCGATCCGCGACAGCGCGCGGTTCTGGCGCTACGAGTACAGCCGCGTACCGCAAGCCTACGAGGCGAAGCTGCTGGCGGCCTTCCGCGAGCTCAACGGCGGCGCGCTGCCGTCCTGCAACACAGCCACGCCTTTGGAGCGAGACGCGGAGCGGAGATTCGCCGAGCGGTTCAGGGGTTCTGGCGACTGAGGTCCGAAAAACACGATAACCATCGCAATCGTGTGAAAACCCCTACTTGTTGGCTTTTTTGGCCCGTGATATAACCGGGCAGGCGAGGAGAACGTCCAGGTCTTCTCAGATCGGTTTGGAGGGTTTGCATGCGCAAATTCGTCATCAGCTTGCTGGCAGCCTTGGTCCTGAGCTCTGGTGCGGCTTTCGCCCAAAGCGGATACTGGGCCGGCATCAGCGCCGGGTACCCCGGTGCGGCGATTCACTTCGGTATCGAAGACGTCGCCCCCAGCTTCTCGGTGCGTCTGAACGCCGGGTTCAACTACATCGGCACCCAGGGCTTCGCCATCGGCGTCGACGCGTTGTACGACCTGCCGGTCGACCTCGGTGACACCCCGATCGGCATCTACGCCGGCGGCGGTCTCGGTGTCGGCATCGGCGGCGGCGCCTTGGCGCTCGGCGTCAACCTGTTCGTCGGCGGCGAGTTCAGCCTGGCTCAGGCCGGCCTGCCCGAAGGCGGCGTGTTCCTCGAAGTCGGTCCCGCCATCGGCGTGATCCCGTCCTTCGGCTTCGGCGTTGCAGGCCGTCTCGGCTTCAACTACCACTTCTAACCGAACAGAGTTCGTAAGTAACGAGCCCGCAGCTTCACGCTGCGGGCTTCTTCTTTTGGCTGCGCTTGCATGCCGCCGCCGAGAAGTAGTTGTACGGCGCGGCCGCCAAGCCGCCCCATAACGCTCGTCACCCCACCAGGTACAACACCTCACTGATAGCGTCCAGCAACGCATCACTCTTCAACCCACGCTTCTTGATGCTGAAGCCAGGCGGGTACCGCGTCGCCTCGACCTTGAACGCCAGGTCCTTGAGCGCTCTCGCGTCGTAGTCGATACCGTCCACCTCGCCCGCGAAGCTGACCTGCACGTCCGTCATGTGCTCCTTGATGCTCACGACGCCCTTGCCGCCTGCGAGCAGCCGCAGCTTGGTCAACTCGACGAACGCCCTCACCTCGGCCGGGAACGGCCCGTACGCCTCACGCAGCTCCTTGGCGATGCGGCTCACCTCCGCCAGGCTGTCGGTCTCCGAGAAGCGACCGTAGAAGTTGATGCGCACGTCGTCGTCTTGCACGTAGCCAGGGCTGAGACGCGCGTCGACGCTCAGGTCGATGGCGACCAGCGGCCGCTCGGCGGCGCGCTGCTCGCCCTTGAGCTTGGCGATCTCCTCGGCGAGCATCTCGGTGTAGACCTCGAGCGAGACGCTGCTGATGTGCCCGTGCTGCTCGGGGCCGAGGATGTTGCCGACGCCTCTGATCTCCATGTCCTTCTCGGCCAGCAGGTGACCGGCACCGAGGTCGTTGAGCTCGGCGATGGCGTAGAGCCGGCGCTGAGCGGTCTCCGTCAGCCTGCCCGGGTAGAGCATGTAGGCCCACGCCTCGGTCTGCCGACGCCCGACCCGACCGCGCAGCTGGTAGAGCTGGGCGAGACCCAGCCTGTCGGCGCGCTCGATGATCAGCGTGTTGGCGCCGGCGATGTCGAGGCCCGACTCGACGATGGTCGTCGAGAGCAGCACATCGTACAGCCCCTCCTCGAAGCCGACCATCACCTCCTCGAGCTCGTCCTCCCCCATCTGCCCGTGCGCCACGCCGATCCGAGCCTCGGGCAGCAACTGCGAGAGCGTCCTGGCCCGCAGGCTCATCGAGCCGATGCGGTCGTGGATGTAGAACACCTTGCCGCCACGCTCCAGCTCCGCCATGGCGGCCTCGCGTACCACCATCGGGTCGTACGGCTGCAGCACCGTCTGGATGGGCTTGCGACCCTCGGGCGGGGTGGTGATCTGGCTGACGTCGCGCAGGCCGACGATGCTCATGTAAAGCGTGCGCGGGATCGGGGTGGCCGAGAGCGAGAGCACGTCGACGTTGGTCTTCAGCGCCTTGAGCCGCTCCTTCTGGCCGACGCCGAACCTGTGCTCCTCGTCGATCACCAGGAGCCCCAACCGGTGGTAGGTGATCGACTCGTTCAACAGCCTATGCGTGCCGACGACGAGGTCGACGCTGCCGTCGGCCAGGCCCTTGATGGTGGCGCGCGCCTCGGCGTCGGAGGTGAAGCGCGAGAGCATCCGCACCTCGACCGGCAGACCCTTGAAGCGCGCCGCGATCGTCTCGTAATGCTGCCTGGCCAGGACCGTCGTCGGCACCAGCACCGCCGCCTGCGAGCCGTGACCGATCACCCTGTGAGCGGCGCGGATCGCGACCTCGGTCTTGCCGAACCCGACGTCGCCCGAGATCAGCCGGTCCATCGGCACCGTGCGCTCCAGGTCGGCCATGACGTCGCGGACGGCCTTCGCCTGGTCGCCGGTGAGCTGGAAGGGGAAGTTGGCGTCGATTAGCGCGTCCCAGTCGTCTTGCGCAGGGAAGGCGGCGCCCGCGGTTATCTGGCGCTGTGCGTACGTCTTGATCAGCTCGGCGGCGAGCAGCTCCGCCGACGCCCTGGCCTTCTCGCGCGCCCTTGCCCACTCATTGGTGCCCAAGGTCGAAAGGCGCGGCGGGTCGTCGGTCGTGCCTGGGTGCCGCCTCAGCAGCGGCAGCTGCTCGACGGGCAGGTAGAGCTTGCCCTCGCCGGCATAACGGAGCTGCAGGTAGTCGCGAGTGACGCCTACCACCTGGCGCGGCTCGAGCCCAAGGAAGCGTCCGATGCCGTGGTCGGGGTGGATCAGGTAGTCGCCGACGGTGAGCTGCGAGGCGTCGTGCACGCCCTTGCCCGGCATCTTGGCGAGCTTGCGACCGCCTTGGTAGCCGTAGAGCAGCTCCTCGGTGAGCACGACCTCCATCCGTTGGTCGTCGCGGTAGCCGCCCTGCACGTCTCTGGAGAGCACCAGCGAAAGTTGGCCGGGGTGCCGCTCCACGAGGTTGCGCCAGTGCGAGTCGACGCCGGCGTCGAGCACGCGCTCGCGCAGGTAACGGCCGGTGCGCTCGAACTTCAGCAGCAGCTGAACCGAGTAGCCATCCTTGAGCCAGGTATGCAGGTCGGTCGTGAACGCCGAGAGCTTACCGCGGTAGTAGCCGAGCGGCTCCTGCGCAGCCGGCAGCTTGTCGAGCGTTAGCGGGTCGCGGCCGAACGACACTACTTGCCGGCTGGCGAGATGCTGCCAGAGCCAGTGGCCACTCACGGCCGAGCCCACAACGCCTTCGCCGTCCGGCAGCGCACCGAAGTAGAGCTCGGGAGCGTCGAGGAAAACCGTGCCCGGCAGCAGCTCCAGGAGCCTGGCGGCAGCACCGTCAGCCTCATCTGTGCTCGCGGTGCTCTGACGACGCGCCGGCGAGCCGGGCAGCGGCGTCAGGACCAGGCTCTCGACGCTCTCAGCGTTCACCTGCAACGCGTCCAGCTCGTCGGCGAAGAACTCTAGGCGCACCGAGCCGTCAAGGTCGTCGGCACTGGTGTGCAGCGTCAGCGTGTCGCCTCTGACGCTGAAGCCGGGGGTCTCGTCGCGTTCGAAGCCGTAGTCGATCAGCTTGTCGAGCAGTTCCTCACGCGGGTATCTGTCGCCCTTGCACAGCTCGAGCCTGAAGCGCTCGGGGTGGCGGGGGAACGCGGCCAGCGCCCGCTTGAGGCTCACCACTACCTTGTCGGCCCGCTCGAACCAGTCCTCGAGATCAGGGTCGACGGTGCGGCTCGCTCCGAACAGATGCGTGTCCGAGTAGAGCGGCAGGCGCTCCGCGGTCGTCAGCAAGACCGCCGGGCCCTGGTGACGAGCGAACAGAGCCAGCCGCGCCACGCTCGGAAGTCCGAGGAGTCGCCCCGTGGCAGCCGTCAGCGGCGCTGGAAGAGTAGAAGGCTCAGAGGGTCGCATACGTGTCGTGGGTTCAGGCGTCGTCTGGATAGGCGAGCGCGAGCTTGTACGCCTCGTTCCGCGCCACGCCGAGCGCGCCGAGAGCGTCGCGGAGCAGCCTACCGCGAACGCCGGCCCCTGCCAGTCGCGCGGCCGTGGCGGTGGCGTCGCCGGCGCTGTGAGAAGAGCTCGTCTCCTCGTCGCCGACCTCCGCACCTGCGACGACGATCACGATCTCACCCTTGACCTCGACCTTGGTCGCCCGCGCCGCCAGCTCGCTCAAGGGGCCGCGCCAGGTCTCCTCGAACAGCTTGCTTATCTCCCTGCTCACGCTCGCCGGCCTGTCGTCGCCGCACACTTTGGCGAGGTCGCCGAGCGTACCTGAGAGGCGGTGTGGGGACTCGTAGACGATGCTCGTCGCGTCCGAGGCTGCCAGCGCCCGCAGCCGCCGCGAGCGCCGGCTGCCGCTGCGCGGCAAGAACCCCTCGAACGTGAAGCGGGCGGTCGAGAGGCCGGAGGCGACGAGCGCGGGCACGAACGCCGTGGCTCCGGGCAGCACCTCGACCTGCGCGCCGAGCTCCAAGGCCAGCGCCACCAGGTCGGCGCCGGGGTCGCTGATGCCGGGGGTGCCGGCATCGGTCAGGTACGCGAGCCAGACGTGCTCGGCCAGGAGCTGCGGGCCGCGGCTCGCCACGGTGTGCGCATCGAGGCGGCTCAGCGGTCTATCGATGCCGAGGTGAGTCAGCAGCGCGCGGGAGCGCCGGGTGTCCTCGGCGGCGAGGTGATCCGCGGTCTTGAGCACCTCGACGGCGCGGAACGTCATGTCGCCGAGGTTGCCTATCGGGGTGGGGACCAGGGTGAGGCGGCTCATGGAGCGGCCGCTCACCGACTCGCCGGCTGCTCGTCCTCGAGCTCCTGGCGCGAGCGCACCCACCAGTAGGTGGTGAGTAGGGCCGCCGCCAGCAGGCTGACGACGAAACCCGTGCCGCGCGGCAATCCGAGCGCGGCGCCCGCAGCGGCCAGCAGCGGCACCGCGAAGGCGGCGGCGGCGATGACACCTAGCAACGCCGCGTAGTTCACGCGCTACCCACGTTCATGCAGCGCAGGCTACAACGCCGCTGTGCGTGTGACGAAGATGCAGGGTCAGTCCCCGGAGGCCACGAACCGCATCAGGCCGGTGTTCGGGTAGTAGAAGGCGAGTATCCGACCGAAGTCCATGCCCGCGGCCGCCAGAGCCCGCGCGCCGTACTGGCTCATGCCGACGCCGTGGCCCCAGCCGTCGCCGCTGACGACGAGGCCGCCCTGCACCCTGAAGCGCGTCGACTTGAGGCCCCACGCCCGAGCCTGGTCGGTGAGGCGCGAGCCTCGCAGCACCACGCTGCCGCCGGTTCCGGTCACCTCCAGCTCCGAGACCCTGCCCGACTCGGTGAGCGCCACGACCCGCAGGTTGGTGACGGTGCCGACCTCGTGCCCGGCGGCCGCTAGGACGGCTCCGACGGAGGTACCGTCGAGCCGCAGCTGCCAGGAGCGGTGCGGTGTGTTGGCCGGCGCGTCGGTGACCGCCACCAGGTACGGAACGGAAGAGCCCCAGACCTCGCGGCTCGAGGCGACGACCCCGCCAGAATCGGAGTGGTAGTAGGTGCGAGCCGTGGCGCCCGCGTAGGAGACGACCACACCGGCGGTGTCTCTCACAGCCTGGTCAGTGCGGGTGTGCTCGGCGTCGACGCCGCGGTACACCTGGCAGTCGACCGTGGCGCACAGGTCGTAAGCGGCATCTGGGTCCAGCGAGGTCATCGTGTAGCTGCGCGCGGCCACCGCCTGCGCCTTCAGGGCCTCGAGCGGCCACGATGCCGACATCTCCGACGGCACGACGCCCCTCAGGTACGACTCGAGGTCGAGCCTGTTGATCACGAGCATCTCGTCGCCGCTGGCCAGCAGCAGCATGGAGCCGCGGAAGCGCGAGCCGTCGAACTCGACCAGGCCATCGATCATCTCGATGCCGAAGCTCGCGCCGACCTCGCGCCCATCGACCCACAGCGCACCGGCCGACGCCCTGACCGGCCAGCTCAGCGGCGCTCGCACGGTGAACGCGACGTCGCCGTCCACGACACCCCGGTGCGAGCCGAGGGCCGTCACGAGGGCCTCGCCCTGGCGAGCCAGCAGCACGCGCACGTCGATACCCGCAGGCACTACCTGCTGGGCGTACGCGAAGCTGCCCGTGCTGAGCGCGAGCACCGCGGCGCACGAGACGAAGAGCTGCAAGACGGAGCGCCAGCCGAACGGCATGTGACCGAGTATCACCCATGACGTGCCTTGCGGTCACGAAATCGTCCACTCGGCCGCGGCCGGTTCGTGCCAGAGTGGCGTCATGTTCGAACCTGGGTTACTGGCCGACAAGGTCGTGTTCGTCACTGGCGGCGGCAGCGGGCTGGGTCTCGCGCTGACGCGCCGCTTCCTGCAGCTCGGCGCCAACGCCGTGATCGCCAGCCGCCGCCGCGAGCTGCTCGAGGAGCAGGCCGCGCTCCTGACGAGCGAGACGGGGCGCGAGGCGCTGCCGCTGGAGCTCGACGTGCGCGACCCTGAAGCTGTCTCGGCCGCTCTCGACGCCGCCATAGGGCGCTTCGGGCGCATCGACGCGCTCGTCAACAACGCCGCCGGCAACTTCATCTCGCCGACCGAGCGCCTCAGCCATCGCGCGTTCGACGCCGTGCTCGGCATCGCGCTGCACGGCTCCGTCTACACGACGCTCGAGCTGGGCAAGCGCTGGATCGCGCACGGGCAGCCGGGGGTCGTGCTGTCGATCGCCACGACCTACGCCGAGCGCGGCTCCGGCTACGTGGTGCCGTCGGCCGTCGCCAAGGCTGGGGTGGTCTCCCTCACGCGCTCGTTGGCCGGCGAGTGGGGACGGCACGGCATCCGCCTCAACGCGATCGCGCCTGGCCCTTTCCCGACCGAGGGCGCGTGGAGCAGGCTGATGCCGACAGAGCGCATCCAGCGCATGTTCGAAGACCGCATCCCGCTGGGGCGCGTCGGCGAGCATGGCGAACTCGCCAACCTCGCCGCGTTCCTGCTCTCCGACGGCGCGGCGTA
The DNA here is from genome assembly GCA_964392895.1 of uncultured bacterium. Lineage (GTDB taxonomy): Bacteria > Deinococcota > Deinococci > Deinococcales > Trueperaceae > CAYMRL01. The sequence continues at coordinate 208,100 of CAYMRL010000005.1, read as the reverse complement.
CATCACCGGCGACCTGATCTACATCGACGGCGGCGAGAGCGCGTTCAACGCCGGCGAGTTCAACGTGCTCAACGAGGTCACGGACGCCGAGTGGGACGCCCTGGCCGCGGCCAGGAAGAAAGCGTAGCGCCCGCGGCTCGGTCGGTCAGCTAGGAGCGGCGGGCGCGTATGGGGCGTGTCTGGCGTTACCTCAGAGGTCTTGACCGCCCGGCAGCTCGAGCCTGAACAGACCCGTCGCGTCCTGGTACGTCACGGTCACCCTGTAGATCCCGCCGCCGTTGGTGAAGATCTCGTCGACGAACGCTCGTTGGCCCGTCGTGAACGTCCGCTCGAAGATCACCCGCGTCGCTGCGGCCTGCTGGCCGGTCTGGAAGCTCTCCGGGCGCTCGTAGGTGACGGAGATCGCGACGGTGCCGCGGTTCACGGTGCCGGTGAAGCGCAGCGGCATGTCGGTCCGCAAGATCGTGCGCCGCTGCGTGGTGGCGGCGAAGTCCTTCTTGTAGACGAAGATCGGCGTCTGGGTCGGCACCCCGAGGTACCAGCCGCGCAGCTCTCCGACGACGAAGAACACGATGACCAGAATCAGCAGGAAACCTATTAGGTCGCGCATTTCGCCGATGATAACGGTCGCTACGGCCCCTCAAGCAAGAAAGTGTCACGCGTTCACGCGGCTGGCACCCGGCGGCACCGTTAAACCGTCTGCGCCTGCACCTTCAGGTTGCGCAGCACAGTGTGGAGGATGCCGCCGTTGCGGTAGTAGTCGACCTCAACCGGCGTGTCGAGGCGGCAGACGGCCTCGAAGCGGAAGCTGCTGCCGTCCTCGCTCATAGCGGTGACCGTAACCAGTTGCCGCGGGGCGATGTCTCTGGTCACGTCGATATCCAGCGTCTCGGTGCCGGTGAGGCCCAGCGACTCCGGGTCCTGCCCCTCCTGGAACTGCAGCGGCAACACGCCCATGCCGACGAGGTTGGAGCGGTGGATGCGCTCGTAGCTCGAGGCGATGACGGCCCTGACGCCGAGCAGGTAGGTGCCCTTGGCGGCCCAGTCGCGGCTCGAGCCCATGCCGTAGTCGTTGCCGGCGATGACGACTCCCGGTATGCCCTTGGCGATGTAGTTGCGGCTGGCCTCGTAGATACTGGTGACCTCGCCGGTGGTGAAGTCGGTCGTCCAGCCGCCTTCGGTGCCGGGCGCGACCTGGTTCTTGAGGCGGATGTTGGCGAAGGTGCCGCGCGTCATCACGCGGTCGTTGCCGCGCCTCGAGCCGTACGAGTTGAAGTCCGCCTTGGTCACGCCGTTGGCGAGCAAGAAGGCGCCGGCGGGGCTGTTGACCGCGATGGAACCGGCCGGCGAGATGTGGTCGGTGGTGACCGAGTCTCCCACCTTCACCAGCACGCGCGCGCCGACGATCGGCTTGACCTCGCTCGGGGTATCGGGCAGGTCCTGGAAGAACGGCGGCTCCTGGATGTAGGTCGACGACTCGTCCCACTCGAACAGCCTGCCGCCCTTGACGGGGATCTGGTTCCAGGCCTCGTTGGAGCGCTCGATGCCGTCGTACATGCGCCTGAAGGTCTCGGGGTTCATCGCGGCCTCGAGCTGCGACACGACGTCGTGGTAGCTGGGCCACAGGTCCTTGAGGTAGACCGGCTCACCATGCGCGTCCTCGGCGAGAGGCTCGGTGGCGAGGTCGATGTCGACGGTGCCGGCCAGCGCGTACGCCACGACCAGCGGCGGGCTGGCGAGGTAGTTCGCCTTGACGTGCGGGTTGATGCGGCCCTCGAAGTTGCGGTTGCCAGACAGGACGCTGGCGGCCACCAGGTCGCCCTGCTGGATCGCTTCCGCTACCGGCTCGGGCAGCGGGCCGGAGTTGCCGATGCAGGTGGTGCAGCCGTAACCGACGACGTAGAAGCCGACCTGCTCGAGGTACGGCAGCAGCCCGGTGTCGGTCAGGTACTCGGTGACGACCTTGGAGCCGGGCGCCAGGCTCGTCTTCACCCACGGCTTGGACTTGATGCCGCGCTCCGCTGCCTTCTTGGCGACGAGGCCGGCGGCCAGCATGACCGATGGGTTCGAGGTGTTGGTGCAGGAGGTGATGGCGGCGATGACGACGTCGCCGTGCTTGAGCTCGGTCTGGGCGTCGCCGATGGTGAGGTTGCCTGTCCTGGCGAGGGCTTCCTCGCTCAGCTCGAAGCCGCGCTCGGCCACCGGCCGGCGCAGGTCGCCCTGCCACTGGGTCTTCATGTCGGCGAGCCGGATGCGGTCCTGAGGGCGCTTGGGCCCGGCCAGGCTCGGCTCGACGACCGAGAGGTCGAGCTCGATGGTGTCGGCGAACTCCGGCTCCGGGCTCGACTCGTCGTGGAACAGCCCGTTGGCGCGGCAGTAGTTCTCGAGCGCCTGGATCTCGTCGGGCAGGCGGCCGGTCTGGCGCAGGTAGCGCAGCGTCTCGGCGTCCGTCGGGAAGATGCCGACGGTGGCACCGTACTCTGGCGCCATGTTCGCGAGCGTGGCGCGGTCAGGCACCGTCATGTTCCTGATGCCGGGTCCGTAGAACTCGACGAACTTGCCGACCACGCCCTTCTTGCGGAGCATCTGGGTCACCAGCAGCACCAGGTCGGTGGCGGTGGCGCCCTCGGGCAGGCGGCCGGTCAGCTTGAAGCCGACGACCTCCGGCATGACCATGTAGTAGGGCTGGCCGAGCATGACGGCCTCGGCCTCGATACCGCCGACGCCCCAGCCGAGCACGCCGAGGCCGTTGATCATCGTGGTGTGGCTGTCGGTACCGACCAGCGTGTCGGGGTAGACGACCGTCTTGTCGAGGTGGGGCTTGCTGAGCACGCCCTTGGCCAGGTACTCGAGGTTCACCTGGTGGACGATGCCGGAGGCGGGCGGCACCACGCTGAAGTTGCGGAAGGCGGCCTGACCCCACCGGAGGAACTCGTAACGCTCGCCGTTGCGTTCGAACTCGATCTGCGAGTTGGTCAGCAGCGCGAGCGGGCTCTCGTACTCGTCGACCTGCACCGAGTGGTCGATGACGAGGTCGACAGGCACCAGCGGGTTGATGACCTCGGGGTCGCCGCCGATGCGCGCCATGGCGCTGCGCATCGCCGCGAGATCGACCACGGCGGGGACGCCGGTGAAGTCCTGCAGCACCACGCGGGCGGGCATGAACGGGATCTCCTCGTCCTTGACCGCCTTGGGGTCGTAGGCGGCAAGGCGCCGGATGTCGCCTTCCGTGACGATGTAGCCGTCCTCGTTGCGCACCAGGGACTCGAGCAGGAGCTTGATGCTGTAAGGCAGCCTGTCGATGTCGCCGAGGCCGGCCTCCTTGAGCGCGGCGAGACGGTAGTAGTACGCCTCACCGGAACCGGTGTCGAAGACCGCTCTGGCCTTGAACGTGTTCGGGTTGGTTCTCGCTTCCTGTGACATGCTCGACTCCTGGTTCCGCGGCGCCTTGAGCACCCTCAAGCACCTTGTAGGTCCTAGTCTGCGCTTAGTCTATGTGACATGACAGACCACGAATCACGTAGCCGCGGCGCCCCCAACCATCTGGTCATGCACGACGACTCCGAATCCGTCCCGGTCTCGGCGACCCTCGCCATCGTCAAGGAAGGCGCCGCCGCCGACGTGCTGATGGACCCTCGCGCCCTGCGCCACCTGGCGCCCTTCCTCGGCCGCGAGCTGACTGTTCTACAGGCCGCCACCGAGTCCGGCGAGAAGCCCAACACCACGCTGGCTCGCGTCCGCCGCTACCTGGCGCTGGGGCTGCTCGAGGTGGCGGGCGCCGTGAAGCGCAACGGCCGGGCCATGAAGCTCTACCGCACCGTCGCCGACGTCTTCTTCGTGCCGTTCGAGGCGACGCGCTCCGACTCGCTCGAGGCGGCGTTGGCCGAGCGCGACTCGTACTGGGAGGTGCTGTTGAGGCGCAACGTCGTCAAGTCGCGCCTCGAATCGTTCGGGAACTGGGGCACGCGCATCTACCGCGACGAGCGCGGCAGGCTGCAGGTCCAGACGGCCGTCACCCCCGACGCCAACGCGACGACGCTGCACCCGGCCGCGCCGGCCGTCTTCTCAGCGTGGCGCGACGCCGTCATGCTCGACTTCGAGGACGCCAAGGCTCTGCAGCGCGAGCTGTTCGAGCTGCTCACGCGCTACCAGCGCCTCAGCGGCTCACAGCGTTACGTGCTCAGACTCGCGATGGCGCCGGTGCTGGTGGAGGCGTGAACGACGCGCCCTACCAGCCGTGACCCGGCTCTCATCCAGCGGGCTTAGGATCGCCGTGGCGAGGCGTCGCACTCCCGGCTCGTCCGTTCTCTCATCCAACGGGCTTAGGATCGCCTCATGAGAGCCGCACTCCGCACCTCACGCACCTTCACGACGCGCATCGCGCTCCTCACCGCACTCGCGGCCGTCGCCATCATCGCGGCCTGCGCCCCCACCACGCTGCCAGGTATCGACGACGCGGCGCTGGAGCGCATGGAGCGCACGGCCGACATCCTCTTCCACCGCATGGAGCTCGGCTACCTCGAGTCGGGCGTCTACACGACGAACGTGCTCATCGACGCGCCGCTGCCCGAGGGCGCCCGCTGGACGTTGCAGGACTTCGCGCCCGACGGCTCCAACTACGTCCTGATCCTGACCTCCGCCAACCTGCCCGACCTGGCGTGGCGCATCTCGCCGCGCGGGGTGAGCAGAACCGCCAACCGCTGAGGGTCAGGCTGAGGTTCAGTTGGAGTAACGCTCCAGCTGCTTGATGTAGTCGCCCTTGGGCTTGACGCCCACCATCTGCTCGACCGGCTGGCCGTCCTTGAACAGGATCACCGTCGGGATGCTCATGACGCGGTAGCTCTGAGCGACCTTGAGGTTGTCGTCGACGTTCAGCTTGCCGACCTTGACCTTGCCGGCGTACTCGCCCGCGAGGTCCTCCATTATCGGCGCGACCATCCGGCACGGCATGCACCAGGGCGCCCAGAAGTCGACTAGCACGAGCCCCTTCTGCGTCTCGGCGCCGAAGTTGTCGTCGGTGAACTCTGCGAGGTCTGCCATCACATCTCCTAAGCTTCCATCCGTAGGCGCTGCGGCCCTCCGGTTATCCGGTACGTGTTACCGCTCCCCACAATCTACGTTCGGCCACGGCCCCACGCGTGTACTGCGGTAGACAGTGGGAGGGTCAGCGCCAGACGACCAACCCGGAAGCCGACTCTCCCCTCTTCACCTGCGGCGGCTTCATGCCGAGCGCGCGGTAACCCGCCTTGACCGCCGCCCTCACCAGCGCCGCGCGGTTGGCGGCGGCGCCGTGCCGCACGGCCGCGTGACGCACCTCGGCCGTCACGTCCAGATCAGGGCTGGAGCCGCGCGAGTCGGTGCCGAAAGCGACCTCGACACCGTGCCGAGCGTAGAGCTCCCATGCGAAGCGGCCGCATTCGAGCACGTCGTTGGAGCGCGGGCAGTGAACCACGCCGGCGCCATGCTTCTGAACCAGACGCACGTCGTCCTCGTCGACGTGGACCATGTGGATCAGCGTCGGCGCATGCTGAAGCACACCGAGGCGCTCCAAGTACCTGATGGGTGAGACGCCGCTGCCCACGAAGCCGCCTGAGCCGTCTTCGAACAGCATCCCGGCCGCGCGCAGTGCCGCTGCCAGAGGTCCCTCGCCGGTCACGTGCAGCTGCAGCTCGGCGGGGCTCTCGGCGACGTGGATCGCCACCGGCAGACCCTCCGACGCCGCCCACGCCACCAGGCGCTTCAGCAGCGGCCCTGAGACGGTGTGCGGAGTGTGTGGCGTGAGGCCGACCCTGACGCCACCGGGGCGCTGCAGCGCTCTGAAACGGTTGACGAGCGCGCGCGTCGACTCGAACACGGCATCGGCCGCGCCCGGATCGGGGGCGATGACCTCCCAGTACGCCACGCCCTGTAGCTCTTCGTCGGCGAGCAGCAGCTCCATCACAGCCGGGTCCGTGACCACGTCTCCGATCACCGAGACACCGGAGGCCTTCACCTCGGCCACGCCGCGCTTGGCGGCCGCGAGGTTGCGACCGCCGCTCGCGGCGAAGGCGATGACGCTGCGGATGAACGCGACGTACTCGCCCGGTGTGAGCGGCATGTCGTTGAGATCGAGATGCGTGTGCGCGTTGACCACGGGCGGTGAGATGGCGAAGGCAGGCTCCTCAGGCGAGGCCTCACCCTGGCCTCGTCTCTGCATCTCTATGACACTGAAGCCGCCGCCGGGACCCTTTTTGCCCACGGTGCGCACCAGCACGACGTCGCCGTCCTCGCGCGCCGATCCGATCCCGTTGTAGACCACAGCGGCGCTGAGGCGCAGACGCTCGAGTGCCGCACCGTCGCCACGCCCCGCGAGGTACTCGTCGAGCCTGACTACCGGCATCAGCTCGCGGCGGCGGCTGTTTTGGCAGTGGTGGCCGTGACAGTATCGGCCGTGCTGAGAGCCGCGGCGACGGTCGCCTTGCGCGCCTGGGCCAGCAGCTCGCTCACGTCAGGAACGCGGATGACGTTGTAGAGACTGTCGCGCTGCACCGGGGTGTAGCCGGCGTCGACGATCTGCCGCAAGATCTCGGCCTCGCTGGTCGCGCGCAGCTTGGCGCCGGCCTGCGAGACGACGTTCTCCTCCAGCATCGTGCTGCCGAAGTCGTTGCAGCCGAAGTAGAGGGCTGTCTGCGCCACCTTGTAGCCCATCGTCGGCCACGAGGCCTGGAAGTTGACGAAGTTGTCGAGCAGCAGGCGGCTCACCGCCACGTTCTGCAGGTACTCGTGAGGGCCGGCGCCGGGCACCTTGCCGTCGATGCGCACGCCCTTGGTCTGCAGCGTCCAGGAGATGAACGCCGAGTAGCCGTTGCCGTGACTGGCGAGCGCGTCATCTTGAGCGTCGCGGAGCCTGAGCATGCTGGCGACGCGCTGCTCGGGCGTCTCGCCGAAGCCGATCACCATCGTCGCCGTCGTGTAGAGGCCGAGGTCCTGCGCTTCGGCCATGATCCTGATCCAGTCGTCAGAGTCGATGCGCGCGGGCGACACGTGAGCCGCGTTGCGCACCTCGTCGACGAGCATCTCGCCGCCACCGCCGGGCAGGCCGTCGAGCCCGGCATCCTTCAGACGCGACAGCACCTCGCGGGCTCCCATGCCCGTCAGCTTCTCCATCCCCTTGATCTCCTCGGGGCTGAAGGCTTCGACGCGCACCGTCGGGTGGCGCTCGCGCAGGAAGCCGAGCAGGTCGAGGTACCAGTCGAACGGGAGGTAGCGGTTGACGCCGCCCTGCATCAGGATGCGGGTGCCTCCGACCTCTTCGAGCTCTGTGACGCGGCGGCTTATCTCCTCGTAGGAGTGGGTGTAGGCGTCGTCCTGGCGTCTGGTGCGGTAGAACCCGCAGAACGCGCAGCCGATGCTGCACACGTTCGAGTAGTTGATGTTCCTGTCGATCAGGTAGGAGACGGTGGCGGGGTCGGTGCGCGAGCGCCTGGCGGCGTCCGCGGCGGCGGCGAGCTCGAACAGCGGCTCGCGGTAGAGCGCAACTGCCTCGTCGGGGGCGAGCCTCTCTCCGGCAGCGGCCTTCTCCAGCAGGCTCATGCCAGGAGCATATCACCGTCCGGCGCGGCCTCCCTGGCACCGAGACACGCTGCGGGGCGAGGCAGACACCGCGCGAGTCCGCCGGACGAACGTCCTGTTTACTTTCGAAGATTCACAAGTAGAATCGCCAAGACGATGACCTCACGACTTCCAGACGACGACGTCACCGAGGCAGATCCCCACTTCCCGACCTCGACCGACAGCCCGTGGCGCGAGGTGTTCGACTCCCTGAGGCAGTTGGCGGCCGGCAAGCGCGACGCCGACGGCGCCATCGGCAGCATCAACTGGCTCCGGTTCGCGATGGAGCGGCACGAAGCCAACCCCAACGTCGTGCGCAACATCATCTATCGCGACAAGGGTCGCCTGCCCGACAAGCGCGCGCTCTACCGCGTGCTCACCGACCTCTCGATCCAGCTCACGGCTGAGCCGCTGAACGTGCCGGGGTTGGCGTGGCTGGCCTCGCCCTACGCCGCCGCCGAGCAAGAGGTGATGCAGGTGCTGGGCCGCGAGCAGAGGCGCGCCTACCGGATGCTCATCGGCGGTGTGCGCGAGCGGATCGGCCCCAAGGTGCTGATAACCGGCAAGCCAGGCTCAGGCAAGACGATACTCACCGACTACGTGCAGGAGGGCCTGGCGCTCGAGGGGAGCGCCGACCTGGTCGTGGCGAGAAGCGAGTTCGTCGCGCCCGACCTCGCCGACGCGCTCGCCCGCCTCGCCGCGGCGGTCGGCGTCGACCCCGACCTGGTCGAGTCGCGGCTGATGCGGGTCGCGATCGGCAGCGCCTTCGCGGTCCAGGCCGATGCGCAGGCCGAGATCGCCAGGCTGATCCTCGACGCGGCCAGGCACCGCACGACAGGTCAACTCGTGCTGCTGATCCGCCTATCGCGCGGGTTGGGTCAGGCAGGCACCATGGCAGGCGTCCCGCTGCGCCTCAACAACCCCGACGTCGAGCGCGTCAGCGCGCTCGATTGGCTGTGGCTGACTCTGCTCAGGCCGCTCTCGACGCTACCCGACCTCTCTCTGTTCGTGAGCGTCTCGGAGCTGCCTCGCAGCGCTCACACCGCGCCCGGAGCGTTCGGCCAGCCGATCAGGCTGAGCCCCCCGACGGCCACCGAGTCGCGCCGCTTCGTCAAGGCGCGGCTACCCGAAGCCACCGATGCCGCCGTCGAGAAGATCGTCGCCGTCGCCGCGCGTTCGTACGAGGAGCTCAGGACGTTGGCGCTACTGGCCCAGGCGCGAGCCGGCTCCGTCGACGCCGGCGGCTTGGAGGAGCGCTCGCTCGAGCAGTTGAGCCAACTCGCAGGCCCGGCCGGCGAGACGGAGCTGCGGACGTTCCTGGCCGCGTTCGCGGTGCTCGCGGCGCCCGACTTCGACGGCTACCAGGAGGAGGCGCTGCTCGACCTGCTCGGGCGCAGACGCAGGCGCCTCAGCGACTTCGAGCTCTCCTTCCTCGACCCGGTGCCGCGCACACCCGGTCACTACCGGCCCTTCTCGCGCGAGCTGGTTCGCTTGATCAGCGAACGCCTCGAGCAGGAAGAGCCAGAGCGTCACCGCGATCTGCAGTTGAGAGCCGCCGCCTGGTACAGGAAGCGTTTCGAGGAGACGGCCTGCGCCGCTGGCTCGGAGGGTACCCACGCCGTCGACGAGTCGGTCGGGTTCGCTGCGCGCTACGTTCACCACGCCCTGGCGGCGGCCGATTGGCACGGCGTCGCCGACTGGCTGGAGGAGATCGGGTTGCCGTACCAGCTCCTGCAGCGCGTGTGGCACCGCGCGCGCGAGGCCGGTGTCGAGAGCGAGCTGCTCGAACGCATCGCGCAGCAGGTCGCCGCGCACTTCGTCCGCCTCGGCGCCTACCAGCACGTCGAGGCCGTCCGCGCCTTCGAGTTGCTGTCGGCATCGCTTAGGCCCGCGCTGCGCGCCTGGGCCTTCGGCAAGCGCGCGGAGGGTGAGGTGGCGCAAGGGCGCTTCGAGCGCGCGCTGGCTCTGCTCGACTCGGCCCCCGCCACCGACGACCGCGCGGTGCGCGCCGTTCACGCTCTGGCCCGCGCCAGCGTGGAGAGATGGCGCGGGGAGCTGGGCGCAGCGGCTCTCTCCCTCGCCGAGGCCACGCGGGGGTTCAAGCCGGGCCACGAGCCGCGCAACCGGAGCGAGCGCGACCTGCTCGCCAAGGTGAAGCTGGCGGAGGCGCGGCTGCGGAAGGACCGCGGCGAGCTGAAAGAGGCCTTCGCGACCCTGTCTGACGCCAGCCTCGCCAGGGACGACCTGACGAGCTCGCGGCTGGCGTTCCAGCGCGGCGACGTCGCCGCGCGGCTGGGTCTGCTCGACACGGCGCTCAAGGAGTTCGATCTCAGCGTCGGTCTCTCCAGCGGCAGCGACGCGCTCGAGCAGGAGCAGGGACGCTTCCTGGCTCGACGTGGCAGCCTGCACCGGCTGCGCGGCGACGTCGCCGCGGCGCGCCGCGACTTCGCTGCCGCCAAGGAGCGCATCGCCTCGGCTCAGGCTTCGCCGTCCGAGGCCGCGTTCTGGAACGCTCGCGTGGCCGACGAGGAGGCGTACACGCTGCTGGCGGAGGCGCGCTTCGAGGAGGTCGCGCTCTCCCTCACCGCCGCGCTGGCGGCCTTCAGGGCTTACGAGCAGCGGCACGGCGTCGACGCGAGCTTCCGCATCCTGCGCTCGTCCTTGCGCCTCGCGGTCTGCTACGCGCTGCAAGACCTGCGCCAGCCTTTCAGGCGGCCGTTCAGCGCCGCCGCGGTGGTGCCAGCCCCTGCCAAGACGACCCGGACGCGAGGCGGTGTCGAAGAGGTGCTGCAGGCGGTGGAGGAGCGTCTCAGTCAGGTCGCCTCGGCCGAGGCCAACGGCCATCTGCTCGGCTTACGTCACGACGCGCTGATCTTCGCGGCGCTGCTCGGAGACCCGCGCGGCGCGGCGCCAAGCCACGTCGCGCGCGCGGTCGCGACCGCGTGGACACCGTACGAGAAGGCGAAGGCCCACTCGGTCGCTGCGGCTCTTGAGCTGCGGCTCGGCGACGCCGACGCGGCCGTGGGAGCCCTCGAGGCGGCAGCCGGCGAGATCGCCGCCTCGCTGCTCGGCGCCCCGCCGGCAGCCGCTGAAGGTGAGCGCGGCGACATGGGCCTGCTGGCACAGCTGGCGGCGCACCGCAGCGCCGCCGGCCTCATCGCCCGCGACATGAAGAGCGCCACCGAGGCCCTCTGCGACGCTCTCGAGGCACCCGACCTCGCCCGGTTCCACGAGGACATCCTGCGCGCCTTCGGCGCCTCGGCCGAGGTGCTCGACCCGAACGCAGCCTGGCTGAAGCAGCGGCGCGTCCGCACGCTGCTCGGCGTCAACGGCACTGGTCCGTCGACACCCGCCCGACTGCCCGACGCGCTGGTGGCGGCTTGGCGCAGCCGCCACGCTCCGGTAGCGGTCTAGGGGAGCCCTTGAGCGAAGCACTCGGCTCGTTGGAGATCGTCGTGTGCGCCTCTGGCGAGTTGGTGGCCAAGCAGGCGTTCGACGCCCAGCTCGACCTGTTCAGACGGCCCGTCTTGCAGCGCGCCGCGCTGGCAGAGATGGCGAGCGACCCGAGCTCTTGCGTCAGCGTCGCGCTGACGAAGGGTGACGACGCGACAGTCGTCGGTTACGCCGCCTTCCATGCTCAACACCGACCCGACGAGGCGACCGGCCAGGCTCGAGCGCGAGTGCTCGAGTTGGGTGCCTTGGAGGTGGCGCCGGCGTTCAGGCGTCGCGGCATCGCCAGCGCGCTGCTCCGCGACAGCTTCGCCGGTGGCCGCTTCGACGACGCCGTCGTGTTCGCGAGGCTCTACGCCTGGCATTACGACCTGGGCAGGACCGGTCTCGGCCCGCTCGCGTACCGGCGCTTCCTCAAGCGGCTCTACGGGGCCTCGGGTCTCCAAGTGGTGTCGACGCGACAGGGCGGAGACGGGGGCTCGGTAGCGCACGGCGCCGACCTGATCATGGCCAGGCTCGGTCCCTTGGCTGACGAGGCCAGCGTCGCCGCGTTCCAACGCCAACTCGGCGTCAAGGCACAGGCACCGTGACAGCCCCGCATACCCCGCGTCACCTCGACCGCTGGTAGCATCGCCCTCGGTTCGTTTAGGCACACTAGGAGTTCTGATGTTGGTCCACGAGGTAATGACACGCCAGGTCGTCGCGATAGGCGCCGACATGCCGATCCGTGACGTTCGCAGTCTGATGGAGCAGCGCAACATCAGGCACTTCCCGATCCTCGAGGAGCGGGCCGCCACCGGCACGCCCGATCGGCTCGTCGGGATCGTCTCCGACAGGGACCTAGGTCTCGTCGGCAGCGATCACCCGAAGGCTCCGGCGGGCGTCACCTCGGCCGACCCGGTGCGTGCGGTGATGGCTTTCCCCGTCCTGACGGCACATCCTGAAGATCCTGTCGAAGAGACGGCCAAGGTGCTGCGCGACCGGAAGATCGGCGCGATGCCGGTCATGGACGACGGCAAGCTGGTCGGCATCGTCACCGGCATCGACATGCTCGACGCGCTGGTGAGGATGTCGGGCGTCAGCCAGGCGGCGTCGCGGCTCGAGGTCGAGGTCGCCAACCGTCCGGGCGCGTTGGCGGCGGTGCTCAGCGAGATCGCGGCGCGTGACGTCAACGTCACCTCGGTCCTGACCTCGCGCGGCGACGCCGACTCCATCACCTTCGTGCTGCGCGCCGCCACGCTCGACGGCCGGGCCCTCGCCGGCCACTTGCGTCAGAGAGGCTTCAGCGTCACCTGGCCGCCGGTCAAGACCTCGGCGTGAGCGCAGCCCCGCGCTTCTGCTTCGTCCACGACCCTGGCGCGGCCGACTTCGAGCTGTCGCCTTCGCACCCGTTCAAGCCCATTCGCATCGAACTGACCCGCTCGCTGCTCGTCGAGTCTGGCCTGCTGACCGCGAGCGAGACCGTCGCTCCCAGACCGCTCCCCGACGGGGCGCTGGAGCGCGTTCACGACGCTGACTACATCGCCGCGGTGCACCGCCTCTCCGCGCCCGGCCGCAAGGCGTCAGCGGAGGAAGCGGCCCGCTTCGGTCTCGGCACCTCCGACAACCCGGTCTTCACAGGCATGCACGGGCGCATCGAGCGCGTATGCGCGGCGACGACCACGGCGGTCGAGCTGGTCGCCAGCGGGGCCGCCGTCAGGGCAGCCAACTTCGCGGGCGGGCTGCATCACGCCATGCGCGCCAAGGCCTCCGGTTTCTGCGTCTACAACGACCTGGCGGTCGCCATCCTCGGCGCCGTCGAGAGATACGGCATCAGGGTGGCGTACGTCGACATCGACGCTCACCATGGCGACGGCGTTCAGGCGCTCTTCTACGACGACCCCCGGGTCATGACCATCAGCTTGCACGAGTCCGGCACCTACCTGTTCCCCGGCACCGGCCACACCTACGAGACGGGTAGCGGCGCCGGCCGCGGCATGTCGGTCAACGCGCCTCTCGAGCCGTTCACGGAGGACGGGTCCTACCTCGAGGTGTTCGAACTGGTCGTCGAGCCGGCTCTGCGGCACTTCGCCCCCGACCTGATCGTGCTGCAGGCCGGCGCGGACATGCACCGTTTCGACCCCCTCGCCGACCTGTCTCTCTCGCTAGCCGGCATGGCGGCGAGCTACGCCAGGACGGTCGAGCTGGCGGAGGAGCTGTGCGGAGGCCGCCTGGTCATCGCGGGTGGCGGCGGGTACGACCCGTACCGCACGGTGCCGCGCGCCTGGGCGCACGCTTGGGCCGCGCTCAGTGGACGGACGGTACCGACCGACGTGCCGGCGGCGTGGCTCGATCAGTGGTCGAGGCGGCTCGAAGCGCAGCTCCCCCAGACCTTCGGTGACGACCTGGCGTCGTGGCCCGAGGTCGAGCGGCGCCACGCGATCACGGTGCGCAACCGCACCGTGGCCGAGCGCCTGATGGGCTCGCTCGAGCAGATCTGGCGCTCGAGCTAGCTCCGGGCAACGACCCAGAGCCGGTCGGCGGTCGCATCGGCGACGGCTGCGTCCGGGTAGAGCAGGCACTCGACGGACCCGAAGCCGGCGCCGAGCAGCAGGCGCTCTAGGTCCTCCGGCTCGTAACCGCGCTCGGTGTGAACCTCGGTGAAGCTGCCGCCGGGGTGGTCGCAGTAAGCCTCGACCGTCGCCAAGCCCGTCGCCTCGTCGTAGCTGTGTGTCCAGCAGTAGTACACGTCGTCGGCCCAGCCCTCGGCCTTGCCGCCCTCCCACAGGTCCTTGAGGCCCGCGGGGGTGTTGACGTCGAAGACGAACAGGCCGCCCGGCCGCAGGTGGCGCAGCACCCGCTCGGCCATGTTCGAGAAGTCATCGTCGCTGAGCAGGTTGTTGAGCGAGTCGAACACCGAGATCACCAGGTCGAAGCGGCGCCGCAGATCGAAGTCGGTGAAGGTGGCCCGCGTGAACCTCGCCCCCGGCAGCTTGGAGCGCGCCACGGCCAGCATCGCCTCGCTGGCGTCGACGCCGTGCAGCTCGAGCCCGCGCCCTGCCAGAGGCACCATCGCGTTGCCGGTGCCGCAGCCGATGTCGAGGATCGAACCGGACCTGAACCCGCGCTGAGTGGCCAGGTCGAGCACGAACTCGGCCCAGTCTCCGTACTCGACCTCGGCCATGATCGTGTCGTAGACCTCGGCCAGGTCGGTGAAGGGATCAGCGGTCCCGCGGCTCTCGCCCTCGCGCACCCGCTCATGCTAAGCCGGAGCCCCTGATTACTGGTACGTTGTTGCCATGATCGGCGTCGACCTAGGCACGACGAACGTGCGCATCCACGTCAAGGGGAAAGGCGTCCAGCTCCGCGAGCCGGCCGTCATAGCCGTGGTGAAGGGCACGACTGACATCAAGGCCGTCGGCCAGGAAGCCTACAGGATGCTCGGTCGCACGCCCGGCAACATCACCGCCGTGCGGCCGATGGCCGACGGCGTCATCGCCGACTACACGCTCACCGAGAAGATGCTCAAGGCTTTCATCGGCAAGGTGCTGACCGGCACCGCGCGCTTCATCAAGCCCAACATCATGGTGTGCATCCCCGCCGGCATAACCGACGTGGAGCGGCGCGCCGTCGTTCAGGCCGCTCACGAGATCGGCGCCAGGAAGGTCTACCTGATCGAGGAGCCCGTCGCGGGCGCCATCGGGGCCGGCATCAACATCGCCGAACCGGTAGGCTCGATGGTCATCGACATCGGCGGCGGCACCACCGACCTGGCGATAATCAGCCTCGGCGGCATCGTCGTGTCGGAGAGCATCAGGATCGCCGGCAACACCTTCGACCGCGACATCATGTCGTTCGTCAAGGCCAAGCACAACCTGCTCATCGGCGACCGCTCGGCCGAGGAGATAAAGCGCACCGTCGGTGCGGCCAAGATCCTCAACGAGGACGACAAGCGCGAGATGGAGGTCCGCGGTCGCGACCTCATCGACGGCATGCCGAAGAGCGCCTCGATAGACACGGAGGACGTGATCTGGGCGCTCAAGCCCTCGCTCGACAAGATCGCGGCCGGTCTGCGCAAGGTCCTCGAGCAGGCGCCGCCCGAGCTGGTGTCGGACGTGATCGAGCGCGGGATAGTCCTGACCGGCGGCGGAGCGCTGCTGCGCAACCTGGCGCCGTTCCTCAGCGACGTGACCTCGGTGCCGGTGATGGTCGCGGAGAACCCCGAGGACTGCGTGGTGCTCGGCACCGCGCAGGCGCTCGACATGGTTCACATATTGCAAGACGCTCGTTACGAAGCCTGAGCTAGCCGGCCCGTCCTTCGTCCAGCTCGCCGAGCTCGTCTGACCCGTCTGCCCCGCCTAGCGCCGGCTTGACGGTCGGGGGCAGCTCCGACGCGCGTCGCGCCAGGCGACCGACTGCCAGGAAGCCGAGCGCGTACGCGAAGAGCACGATCGCCAACAGCGCGTAGCTGGCGGTAGCCCCCTGCCCCGTGGCGAGCGCGAAGGCGGCGAACCAGGCGGTCGAGGAGAGCAGCACGCCCATGAACAGCGCCCGTGACAGAGCCTGTTGACGAGTCGTCACGCGCTGCAGGCCCGCGGTGGACGCCAACGCGATCGGCAGCTCGGCGACAGCACAAGCCACCAGTACCGCCGCCAGCAGGCCGCTCGGCGACCCCGAGGCTCCGACGGCGACGCGCAAGGCCAGCGCGACGAGCGCCGCCACGACTAGCTGAGCGTAGAAGGTGAGCAGGAAGACGAGACGCAGGAACGATGCGGCCCGCCAGCCTTCGAGCGGATCGTTCCGCAAGAAGCGTTGGAGAGGACCGAAGCCTGTCAGCGCCGCGCCCACCGGCCCAGACGACGCCGCTATCGGCGGCCTCCGGCGAGCCCTAGCGGCGGGGCGCGTCTTTCACTGCGGTTCGTGAGTGTTGTCAGACAACCACATCGTGGCGAGAGCGAAGAGCCCGCCGAGCAGTGTCAACCCAACCAAGATTATCGCGCTGTTGCGCATGATCACGATGAACGTATCCACCGGAACCTCCGTTCTCGCAGTCTACCCCGTCCCCGTCGCCCCCGGTGCGGCCGGTTCGACAGCCGAGGGCAGCGGCGCGGTCTGCCTGACCGCGCGCTCCATCCTCCGCACGAACCGAACGCCGAGCAGCGCGGCGGCGACTGTCAACCCCGCGATGAGCCCGTACCAGAGGCCGTTGGCGCCTATCCCCAGCCTGAAGGCGGCGATGAGCCCCACCGGCAGCCCGACGAACCAGAACGCGACGAGCGTCAGCAGCATCGGGACGCGCGTGTCCTTGAGCCCCCGCAACGCGCCGCCCGCCGAGACCTGGATGCCGTCGACCAGCTGGAAGACGGCGGCGAAACCCAAGAACCTGACCGCGTGCGCGATCATCGCGGCGTTGCGCGGGTCGGCCAGGTCGGCGAAGATCTCCACCACGGTTCGGGGGAAGGTCAAGAAGACCGTGGCGGAGACGCACATGAAGCCGGCCGCCAACAAGATCCCGGCGCGCCCCGCGGAGCGGGCAGCGCTAGCGTCGCCCCTGCCTGTCGCCTGCCCGACCCTGATGCTGGCGGCGATCGCGATCCCGAGTGGCACCATGAACGTCAGCGACGCGCTCTGCATCGCGACCTGGTGCGCCGCCAGCGCCGCCTCGCCGAAGCGGCCCATCAGGAACGCCGTAACCGAGAACAGGCCGACCTCGAAGCCGTGCATGAGGCTGATCGGCCAGCCGATGCGCGCCAGCTCCCGCAGGACCTGGAGATCGGGAGTCAGGAGGCGCGAGAAGATCGCCCGACCGTTGAACCTGACCAGCACCACCCCGAGCGCGGCCAGCGCCATCAGCGCGTACGCCAGCGCCGTCGAGTAGCCGGCCCCGACCAGGCCGAGCGCCGGGAAGCCGAGCTTGCCGTGGATCAGCACGTCGTTACCGAAGACGTGGAACGCCACGGCTCCGAAGGCGATGAGCGTCACGGGTCTGGTGACGGAGTTGGCCTCGATGAACGCGCGCAGCGCGGCGAAGGTGAGCCCGAACGGCAGCCCGATGGCCACGGCTCTCAGGTAGGCCCCCGCATCGGCGGCGATGGCCGGGTCCTGCCCCATCAGCAGGTACAGTCGCTCCGCCTGGCTCAGGAGCAAGACGCCGGGCACCGAGGCGATGGCGACGAGCCACAGCCCCTGCCTCAGGGCCCTGGCGGCGCCCTCGCTGTCGCCCGCTCCTACCGCCTGCGCCGTCTGCGGTCCGACAGCCAACATGAACGCGGCCGAGATCAGGTAGATGAGGCCGTAGCCGGTGGCCCCGAGCGCCATGCCGGCGAGCGGCCCGGGGCCGAGGCGTCCGACCATCAGCGTGTCGACGAACGACATGCCGTGCTGCGCCACCTGCGTCAGCACGACGGGCGCGGCGAGCAGCAGGAGGCTCCGAACCTCCGCTCCGAACCCACCCGAGCTGTCGCTGAAAGAGCCGAACCTCACAGCCATCCGCGCCACGATACAGGTGGCGGGGCCGTGGCAAGGGGTAGCATTGCTGCATGCGAGTGGTCGCGGTTGTTGTGCTGTTGGTTCTGATACTGGGTCTTGGCGCGTGGCTTCTCGACCTGCCACCGTTCGGCGCGCGGACGCCTCCCGTCCCTCCCGTGCCTCCGCTGTTCAGCCTGATCGAGACGGGCGACGTCGCCGCGATCGAGTCGGCACTCGCCGCTGGCGCCGACGTGCACGGCCGCAACGAGGCGGGCCTGACCCCGTTCATGTCGGCCCTGGCAGGCAACGCCTCGAACGCTCTGCTGGACGTGCTCCTGACCCACGGCGCCGACATCGATCAGCAGGCGGCCAACGGCCTCACGGCCCTGATGTTGGCGACGAGCCAGGGCACGCCCGGCCAGGTGATCTACCTGCTGAACGCCGGGGCCGATCCGACCGTCGTGAACGCCGAAGGACAGACCGCCTACGACCTGGCGCGAAGCAACACCGCTGTCAGGACCTCGGGGGCCTACGTGCGACTCAACGACCTAGCGCAGCAAGGCACCTTCGTGCGCGGCTGGCCGTCCGCTTACGTCGTGCCCGTCGAGAGCGCGACCATCAGCTCGCGGAGCAACCATCTCCCAGGAGCTCCGCGCGCCTACCGCAACGGCATCCACGAGGGCTTCGATTTCTACTCCGGCACGGTGAGCGTGGCGATCGGTTACGGCACCCCGATCCGGGCCGTCGCCGACGGGGTCGTAGTGCGCGCCGACCACGGCTACGTGGAGAGCACGCAGGCCGAGTACGACGCGCTCATCGCTTCCGCCAGAGCTTCGCTCGACACACCGCCCGACATCCTCGACCGCCTGCGCGGCAGGCAGGTGTGGATCCGTCACGCCGGCGGCTTCATCACCCGCTACGCCCATCTGTCGTCGGTAGCGGAGGCCATAGTCGTCGGTCAGGCCGTCAGGCAGGGCGACATCGTCGGCGGCACCGGCAACTCGGGCACCTTGGAGGCGGCCCAAGGCACCCGCGACGATCCGCATCCGCACGTCGAGATCTGGCGCAAGGACGGTGTCTACCTGGGTGCCGGCATGGAGCCGGCGCAGATCTGGGCTCTGGTGCCTCAGGTCTTCGGCGCAGCCGCGATGCCGCCGTTCCACGACTGACGCTGACGAACCGGCCGAGCCGGTTGCGAGCTACCAGGGCAGGTTGAAGCCGCCGTGGTTCTCGGTGAGGTAGTACTTCTCGATCTCGTCTGGGATGGTGCTGATGTCGTCGACGACCTTGAACAGGTGCAGGTCGTTCTCGGAGATGGTGCCTGCCCTGAGCAGCGTGCCTTGCAGCCACTGCAGCATGCCGCGCCAGAATTCGACGCCGATCAGGTAGACGGGGAACGGCTTGAGCTTGTTCGTCTGTATCAGCGTAAGCGCCTCGAACAGCTCGTCGATGGTCCCGAAACCGCCGGGGAACACCACGAACGCCGTCGAGTACTTCACCAACATCACCTTGCGCACGAAGAAGTACTTGAACTTCAGGCTGTCCGTCTGGTACGGGTTCGGGCTCTGCTCGTGCGGCAGGTCGACGTTGAGCCCGACGCTGCGGCCACCGGCGTCGAGCGCGCCGCGGTTGCCGGCCTCCATCACACCGGGTCCACCGCCGGTGATCACGGTGTAGCCGGCCCTGGCCAGGTGCGCCGCGAGCTCGCGAGCCTTGGAGTAGGTCTCCGAGTCCTCCCCCAGGCGCGCCGAGCCGAAGATCGTGACGGCCTTGCCGACGTCGGCGAGCTCCTCGAAACCTTGCACGAACTCACCGAGTATCCGGAACATGCGCCAGGAGTCCTCAGCCAGCGCGTCGATCACGTACTGCTTCTCACGATGCTGCATGACGACAGGCTAACCCCGCCGGCTACCGGTGCCTGTGAGGGGTCTCGTATCTTCCGACGAGGCGCCGGCGCCTAGGAGCGCCCGCGCTCAGGAGCGCGCAAGCTCGAGTAGGAGGCTCAGGTCTGGTCCCGAAGCGTCTGGGCGCGCCTCGGCGAGCCGCGACAGCGAGTGCGTGCCCCAGCCCACCGCGTAGGTGCGCAGACCGGCGGCGCGGCCTGCCAGCATGTCGCCGACCGTGTCTCCGACCATCCACTTACCCTCGCCGCCCACACCGGCAACGGCCCTGAGCACCACGTCGGGCGCCGGTTTGGCCGGGAAGCCGTCGGTGCCCTGCACGTAGTCGAGGCTGTCTGTCAGACCGACCGCCGCGACGAGCCCGTCGGCCATGAACTGGCGCTTGGTCGTCGCCACGGCCAGCAGGTAGCCGCGGCTCCTCAACTCCGTCAGCGCCTCGGTCACGCCGGGGAACGGAGCGGTGTTGTCGGTGTAGTGCCGCGGGTAGTGGTCGCGATAGGCGCGGCACAGGTCGTCGACGAGCTCGGCCGGCGCGAAGCGCGCGTACATGTCCTCGAGGGTCAAGCCGACCAGCGAGCGCGCCTCCTCTTCCGGGGGCGCCTCCAGGCCCAGAGCCTCGAACGCCGCCACGAAGCTCTTGACGATGTCGGTCAAGGAGTCGACGAGCGTGCCGTCGAGGTCGAAGACCAGGGCGGGGCGCTTCACGACCTGAGGTACGCGACGGTCACGCCGTGACCGCCTTCGTACGGGACCGCGTCCTCGAAGCGCTCGACGTGCCTGTCGTTCTTCAGGTAGTTGCGCACCGCGTCTCGCAGCGCACCGGTGCCCTTGCCGTGCATGAGCCTGACGCTGGCGACCTTCATGGCTGCGGCCTCCTGGACGAAGTCGCGCACCTTCTCCAGCGCCTCCTCTACCCTTTCGCCGCGTATGTTCAGCTCGGTGGCGAAGCCGGCCGGAGCCGGGGCCGGGACCAGGGCCGGGATGTCGAGGCGCGCCGCCGCACTGCGCCGCTTGCCGCCTGCGGCGCGATCCAAGGCCGATCCGGGGGCCTTGGCCGTGACCGACGAACCGGTGGCGCCGCCGATCGGCTCCACATCGGAGCGATCCACGGTCATCTTCACCAGCCCGATGCGCACCACCAGGCTGTCGCCTCTCAGCTCCTCGACGGTGCCGCTGGCGGCATAGCTCTTCACCCGCACTCGCGCCCCGGGCCGCAACTCGTCGACCGCACCTGCCGGCGCCCCGCCACGCGCAGCCCCGGACGCAGCGGCCGAGGCGGGCCGGGCGGGCTGACGTCCGCTGACGTTACGAGCCTCACGCCGCAGACGCTGCAGCTCCTCGAGCGCCTTCGAGCGCTGCTCTGGCTCGTGAGTGGCCGTGCGGCGCAGCTTGGTCGCGCGCTGCAAGGTCTCCTGCAGCATCGCGTCGGCGCGCTGCGCCGCGGCGGTCATCAGCTCGGCTTCGCGGGCGCGGAGCGTGTCGATCTGCTCGCGCAGCAGCTCGGCCTCGGCCACCGCGGTGGCGCTCGCCTCGCGCGACAGCTCCAGCTCGAGCTCGAGCTCCTCGCGCTGCTCCTCCAAGGTGGCGAGCAGCCGCTCGAGCCTGCCGGCCTCCTCGCCGAGCAGCGCGGTCGCGCGCTGCAGCAGCGCAGCGTCGAGTCCCATCCGTTCGGCGATGGCCAAGGCGTAGCTGCGCCCAGGCTCGCCGACCACCAGCTGGTAGCTGGGCCCCAGGCGCTCCAAGTCGAAGCGCATCGCCGCGTTCCGGGCTCCGGCCGCGTGGCTGGCGAAGGCCTTGAGCGGTGCGAGGTGGGTGGTGACGAGCCCGCGCGACCCGCGCTCCAGCACCCGCTCCAAGATCGCCTGCGAGATCGCGGCGCCCTCCTCCGGGTCGGTGCCGGAGCCGAGCTCGTCGATGAGGATCAGGGTCCGCGGGCCCGCCTCGTCGACGATGCGCTCTAGGTTCCTCAGATGCCCGGCGTAGGTGCTCAGGTTCGCCTCGATGCTCTGCTGGTCGCCTATGTCGGCCAGCAGAGCATCGAGCTGTGGCAAGAGCGGCGCCGGGCGCTCCTCGGCGGCGACGAACATGCCGCAGTACGCCATGGCGGTAGCCAGACCGAGCGTCTTGAGGAGCACGGTCTTGCCGCCGGCGTTGGGGCCGGTGATTATCAGCAGGCGCTGCTCGGCGTCGAGCTCGATGTCGTTGGGCACGCAGCCGTCGATCAGCGGGTGGCGCGCCTTCAGCAGACGCACCCGGCCGCTGGGGTCGAACTGTGGGCGGACGAGCCTCCACTCCTGAGCCAGCCTGGCAGCGGCGTTGACGACGTCGAGGTCGGCGAGGCGCTCGATGCTGTCGTCGACGAGCGGCTCATCGGCCAGACGCCTGCCGAGCGCGTACAAGATCCGACGCACCTCGTCTTGCTCTTCGAGCAGCAGCAGCGCCAGCTCGTTGTTGAGGTCGACGACGCCGGCGGGCTCGATGAAGACCGTCGCGCCCGAGTCGGAGCGGTCGAGCACCAGCCCTGGCACGCGGCTCTGCGCGTACGCCTTCACCGGGATGACGTACCTGTCGCGCCGCAGGGTGATTATCGGCTCCTGCACCTCGTCGGCGTGGGTCTCCATCAGGCGCTGCAACCGCTCGCGGATGCGGCCGCGCAGCGGGTTGAGGCGGCGGCGGATGTCCTGCAGCTTGGGTGTGGCGTCGTCGCGAACGTTGCCGTCGTTGTCGAGCTGCTCGCGCACCTGGCGCAGCGCGCCGTCGAAACTGCCGATGCCGAGGGCCAGGATCGACAGGGCCTTCCGTTCCGAGGCGAGGATCGCGCGCTTGATCGTAGCGGCCGCGTCGAGCGTGTAGGCGACCTGCAGGATCTCGCTGCCATCGAGCACCGAGCCGTCGCGGACTCGCTGGAGCAGGCTCCTGACGTCGACGACGCCGCCGAAGCGTAGCAGGCCGCCGTCGAGAAGCTCCTGGACCTGATCGAGTCGTTCGTCGAGAGCCGCGGGGTCGTCCAGCGGCGTGACCGACTGGGCCTTCTCCCGCCCGCGGTACGTGGCGGCCCGTTCGGCCAGCGCCGCCTGCACGCGGCCGAACGAGAGACGCTCCAACGTGGCAGGTTCTACCTTCAAGCGCCTACCTTCACGCGGGCGAGTATACGGGCCGAACGGCCGAGCTCTCAGCCCTCAGCCGGCGTCGAGCCGATGACTCTCAGGCCGTGGCCTGTATCGCCGTCAGGGCGACGGTGTAGACGATGTCGTCGACGAGCGCCCCGCGCGACAGGTCGTTGACGGGCCGACGCAAGCCCTGCAGCATCGGGCCGACCGACACCACGTCGGCGGCGCGCTGCACGGCCTTGTACGTGGCGTTGCCGGTGTTGAGGTCAGGGAACACCAGCACCGTCGCCCGGCCCGCGACCGGGCTGTCCGGCGACTTGCTCTTCGCCACGCTCGGCACGGTGGCGGCGTCGTACTGCAGCGGACCGTCGATGAGCAGGTCGCTGCGGCGCTCCTTGGCGATCTCGGTCGCGCGCCTCACCTTCTCGACATCGGCCCCCTCGCCCGAGCTGCCCGTCGAGTAGCTGATCAGAGCCACGCGCGGCTGGATCCCGAGCGCCGCCGCCGAGTCGGCCGACTGGATGGCGATGTCGGCTAGCTCCTCCGCGTTGGGATCGGGGTTGATTGCGCAGTCGCCGTAGACGAGCACCTGCTCGGGCAGGCACATGAAGAACACCGACGAGACGAGCTTGGCGTCCGGCTTGGTCTTGATCAGCTGCAGCGCCGGGCGCACGGTGTGGGCCGTCGTATGGATCGCTCCGGCGACGAGACCGTCGACGTCGCCCTCGGCCAGCATCATCGTCCCGAGCACGACGTCGTCCTTGAGCAGGTTGCGCGCGCCGTCCTCGGTGAGTCCCTTATGGCTCCGCAGGCGGACCATGCCGGCTACGTAGCGCTCGCGGAAGGCGTCGGTCGGCTGCACCAGCTCGACCCCTGCGCCCAGCTCGACACCCTGGGCCGCGGCGACGCGCAGCGCTTCCGCCGGATCGCCGAGTAGGACGCAGGTAGCGATGCCGCGCTCCGCGCATAGGGCGGCAGCCCTCACCGTGCGCGGCTCGGTGCCCTCGGGCAGGACGATGCGCTTGTTGGCTGCGCGCGCCTTCTCGACCACCTGGAAGAGGAACGCGGGTGGCGAGAGGCGCCGCTCGTCCCTCACACCGAGCCGCCGGATGAGGCTCTCGACCTCGATGCCAGACGCCACCGCCCTAGTCACATGCTCGACGCGCTCGGCGTCGTCGAGCGGCAGCTCGTAGCTCATGTTCGCGCAGCGCGCGGCGGTGACGTAGGAGTCGGTCTCGACGCTGAGCACCGGCAACCCGGTGTTGAGAGCCTTGGCGCACAGCCGCATGATGTCGGCGTTCGGCAGGATGTCACCCGTCACCACCAGGCCGGCGAGGGGCACGTCGCTGAGCGCCGCCATGCAGGCCGCGAGGATCACGTCGTCCCTGTCGCCGGGAGTGACTATCAGCGCGCCGGGCTTCAACCTGTGCGTCATGTTGGCGACGGTGCGGGCTACCAGCGAGACGTCGACGACCCGCCGGGTGGCGAGCTCGCCTTCGAGCAGCACCTTGGCGCGCAGGTGTTGCGCCACGTCGAGTGTGCGAGGCGCCAGCATCGCGGCGTCGAACGGGATGGCGCCGATCAGCTCGAACCCCGGCTTCGCCAGCACCGCCGCACCGGCTCTCAGGGCAGCGGCGTCGAGCGTCACGTCCGGCGGCTTGAGCTCGGTGCGGCTGATGCCCATCACCTCGCCAGATGGGCTGTTCAGCTTGTTGACTATCACCCCGAGCACCCGTGCCTCACCGACACCTCCGAACGGTTCGGCGGTGAGCTCGACGCGGTCGCTGAACGCCTTGAGGCTGCCTTCGACCGTCGCCACCAGCACGACATCGGCATCGAAGGCGCGCGCCATGGCCTCGTTGAGGGAGTCGAGCGCCGGATGCTCGGCCGTGGGGGTCAGACCTTCGACGACCATCACGTCGGCAGCGGCGGACGCGAGCTGGTAGTCGCCGACCAGCCGCTGCATCAGGATCGACCGCTTATCGGTGGCTAGCAGCGCCTCGACCTCGTCGTAGGCGAGCGGCTCGACGGTCGGTCCGCTGGTGATGTGGCGCGCGAAGGCAGTCGACGGCTCCGGACCAACGCCGCTGCCGGGCTGACGGATCGGCTTGTGGAACCCGACCCGGAGGCCGCGGCTCTCGAGCGCGCGAACGAGCCCGAGAGCGACCGACGTGAGGCCCACGCCGGGGCCGGTAGGGATGATGAGGAGAGGGCGAGCGGTAGGCACTGCAGCGATGGTACCGCGGGCTCGGAGGGGCAAGAAGTCCCAGAGAGCGCTCGCTGGACGGCTCGCGCCGAGCGCGCGCGAGCCGGGACCGACTATGCACGCACCTGACGATGATTTGCCCTACACTTAGTGCGAACGTACAACCTCGCAAGAGGAAGGAGCGTCACCATGTCCGACCAAGGACCCGACTCTTCTCATAGCGGCCCGAGCGCCGTCGAGCCGCAGTCCGCCTACGACTCGGGTGCTGCGGTCAAACCCGACATAGGCAAGCGCGCCATCGCCGCCATCATCGACGGCGCCATCGCTGCCGCAGTTGGGCTCATCCCGTTCATCGGGAACGTCATCGGCGCCGCGTACATCCTGCTCAAGGACGGGTTCGAGTACGACTTCATGGATGGCCGCTCGGTCGGCAAGAAGCTGATGAAGCTCAGGCCGGTCAGGCTGGACGGTCAGAAGATGGACCTGCGCACCTCCGCCATGCGCAACTGGCCGCTGGCGTTGGGCTCGTTGGCCAGCCTGTTCCTGATCGTGCCGGTGCTGGGCTGGGTGCTCTTCCCAGTGCTGCTGATAGCCGCCATCGGTCTCGGCATCGTCGAGCTGGTGCTCGTTCTCACCTCGGCCGACGGTCGCAGGTTCGGCGACAAGCTGGCCGGCACGCAAGTGGTGGAGGTCGCGGACTAAACGGTCGGCCGGCGCGCTTCACGCCGTTGCCTCGCCGCTGAGTCTCAGCCCTCCTCTTCCGAACCGTCCGTAGCACCGCGCCGCGGCCGCGCCGCCGCCCGCAGCGCGTCGATGCTCACGACGCGCCTCCAGGCGGCCATGGCGAAGCTCAACATCGCGCCGAGCACCAACGCGCCGCTGAGCCGGAACAGCACTAGCGGCAGTTCCATGCCGGTGGCGCGCCACCACGGCTCGCCGATCACGCGCAGGAGCATGCCCGACTGCAACAGGAGCAGCGTCAGCAGCTCGGCGCGCGGCTGACGCATGCCGCCGGGGCGCGGCAGCATCCAGAAGGCCACGCCCATCACCATCGACAGGAAGAACCCGACCATGCCGATGTGCGCGTGCGTCGGCGCGAGCAGGGCGGCGTGGCCAGGGTTGAAGCTGACGTAGACGCCGAGCGCGCCGGTCGTCACCAACCAGACCAGCGCGCTGCGCAAGAACCAGACCTGCGCGAAGCTCAAGCCGCCTTGCCGACGCGCACGCGCCACACCTCGGGGCCCTGCTCGAGGTACTCCCAAGCGAGTTGCCCAGGGCGCTCGGCCTGGAACTGGTAGTAGAGGGGCTTCGGATCGTGGTCGTTTATCAGCTCGAACGACGCCCCGACGCCGAGCGCGTCGAACGTCTGGAAGATCAGGGGATGGCGCTCACGGGGAACGATGGTCCTCACGTCTACGACTTGCTGCATGCTTGCTCCTTCCGACCAGCGGATGGCGCCAGTAGGGCAGGCTGCCATCGCGTCCAGTGCCGCGGTTGTAACTGCGAGGTGTTGTTCGTGCATGTCGAGCGCGCCCGGCAGCAGGTCCTCGCACACGCCGCACAGCACGCACAGCTCCATGTCGATGTAGATCGACGACGGTCTAAGCACGGCGCCGCTCCGGCCTGTCACCCAGTCGCCTCACACCCAACACGGTGAACGTCCCCTCGCCGGCCTCGAGCGACTTGGCGACCTGCGGCAGCACGTGCACCGTGTCGCCGGCAGCTACCTCGTGAACCTCGTCGCCTTCGCGGATCCTGCCGCTGCCGTCGAGCACCGTGAACACCGTCTCGGCGGCGTCGTTGTCGGGCGCGACTAGCTGCTGGCCGCACTGCAGGCACAGGAGCATCACCGCGACACCGTCGCCCATGCTCACCGGTCTCGGCACCGGCCCGCGCTCGGAGAAGCGTCTCAGCTCGAGGTTCCTGACGAGCGGCACGGCCTCAAACCCGCACTTCCGCTGCTTCAGCCAGCAGGTCGCCGAGCCGATCCAGCAGGCTCTGCTCGCGCTCCGGCGCGAGAGGCCTGAGTCGCAACGCCTGCTCGAGGGTGACGGTATGGGCGAGCAGCTTGCGGAGGTACGGCTGCGCCAGCGGCGTGAAACCGTGCTCGACCAGCACGCCGAGCGCAGCCGGGTTGGCTTCCAGGATCTCGGAGACCTTCATCTCGCGCGGGTCGTTCACCATGCGAGCAGGATTATCGAGACGCAGCGCGCGCCTCCATGACCTAGGTCAACGCGGCGGGCGGGCCGATCGGCCTATCGTCGCGGCGTGAAGCGCGAGTTCCTCGACAACCGCGGTCTGGAACCACCGATGCCGATGATCCGCACGCTGGAGCTGCTCGACACGCTCGCTCCCGGCGACGAGCTGACCATCCACAACGACCGCGTCCCCATCTACCTGCTGCCGCAGCTGGCCGATAGCGGCGCCACCTACGAGGTGCAGAGCCAAGCCGACGGCAGCGCGCTCGTGCGCATCCTGAAGGGCTGAGGCGTGCTGGCGCGGCCACCGGGGGTCACGGCGGCACCGACCGTCGTGCCCGTCGCCGCGCTGCTAGCCGCGGCGCTCGCGCTGACCGCCGGCGCGCTGGCGTGGCTGCTGCGCCCCGAGACGCTGACCCTGCCGCTCGCACTACCCGGCGCGGTGGCCCTCACCCACGCGTTCACGCTCGGGTTCGTCGCGCTCGCCTTCGCGGGCACGCTGCAGCAGCTGCCTCCCGTCCTGCTGAACACCGACCTCGCCTGGGCGCGCTCGGGCGCCGTGACGCTGCCGCTCACCGGACTGGGCGCGGCTCTGCTGGTGGCGGGCTTCGCCCGCGGCTTCTCGCCGCCGCTGTTGATAGGCGGTGGCACGGCCGTCGTGATCGGTTGGACCGCCCTCCTGGCGCAGCTCCTCAAGACCTCGCGCTCGGCGCGCCTGCGCAACGAGTCGAGCGCGGCCCTGCTCACCGCCGTCTTCTACCTGTGGCTGACAGTGGTCGTCGGGCTGCTGCTGGCGTCGGCGCGCAGCCGCCCCGAGCTGGTCGGCGCCATCGGCTACCCTCGCGACCTTCACCTGCAGCTAGGCATGCTCGGAGCGTTCCTGCTCGGCATCGCGGGGGCGGGGCAGCGGCTGCTGTCGATGTTCGCCCTGTCGAAGGGCGGAGCCGGCTGGCGCCTCAAGGCGATGATCGCCGTGACCCACGCGCTCATCGTCTGCGAGTTGGGCTCGGTGTTCGCACGCGTCGACCTCGGTCCGCTGCCCGTCTCCCTGATCGCCGCCCTGGGTGCCCTGCAGGTAGGCGAGGTCGTCGCCATCCTCAGACGGCGGCTGAGGCGCAGGCTCGAGCCGCCGGTCCAACGCTTCGTCTTGGCGCACGCGTTCCTGCCGGTCGCGGCCGCGCTACTGCTCGTCGGCGCCACCGAGGCAGCAGGCGTCTCGTTCCTGCTCGGCTTCGTCGGCCTCGCCGTCTCTGGCATGGCTGTCAAGATCGTCTCGTTCCTCAGCTGGACGGCGGCGTTCGCCCGATCGGCGCCGGCGGGCGCGCTGGGAACGGCTCCAGCAGCCGTGCCACGACAGCTCGCGCGGCCGCAAGCGGAGCCTCCCCTACTCAAGGACATGGTTCACCCGACGCTCGAACCGACGATCACCTGCGGGCTCGGTCTGGGAG
This sequence comes from uncultured bacterium, assembly GCA_964392895.1. GTDB lineage: Bacteria > Deinococcota > Deinococci > Deinococcales > Trueperaceae > CAYMRL01. Next base: position 179,750 of record CAYMRL010000005.1, on the reverse strand, counting down.
CAGCGCTCGCCGCGGCGGCCGTGGCGACCGGGTCGCCCCTGGTCTCGCTCATCGGCGCCGTCTGCTACCTGACCGGCGCCGCCGCGCTCCTCGCCCAGCTCGCACACGTCGTCCTGGTGGCGGGCGGCATCGTGAAGGTGCGCGTGACCCCGCCGGCAGCGGAGGCGAGATGACGGCTCCCAGCTACGGTCCGGCACTACTCGAGCTGAACCCGGTCGTGCCCGCGGAGGACGTGCTGAGAGCGCTGAGCACTGTCATCGATCCAGAGTTGGGCATCGACGTCGTCAACCTCGGCATGATCTACCGCGTCGACAGCGTGGGCAGCTCGGTCAGCGTCGAGCTGACCCTCACCGCGCCCGGCTGCCCGCTGCACGGCAGCATCGTCGAGGAGGTGCGGCGCGCGGTGCTGGCCTTGGCGCCGCCGGACGTCGCGCCGCTCGACGTCGACGTGCAGCTGGTGTGGGACCCGCCGTGGACGCCGGACTCGATGAGCGAGAGCGCCAAGCGCGCGCTGCGGTTCTGACGGCACTACCTACGGACTGACGGCTCAGCGAGACGACGCCTCGGCCATCTCGGCTAGCTGCTGAGCGTCGACCGCCAGCACCTGCCGACCCTCGAGCCTGATCGCGCCGGTCATGTGCAGCCGCGCGAGGTTGCGGCTCACCAGCTCCGGCACCGTCCCGATGCGACCGGCGATCTCGGCGTTGGTGCCGAGCTGTACCGGCAGTCCCGCCGCGCAGCTGGCGAGTATGTCGGCCGCCAGCCTCTGCACGACCTCCTTGAACGAGATCTGCTCTACCAGCGACACCAGCCGCCTGAGCCGCCTGCCGATCGTGCGCAGCAGGTGGAGCGCGACCTTGGGACGCGCCACGAGCACGCTCTCCAGGCTCGCCTGATCGATGTGCAGCAGCTCGGTCTCCACCACCGCTCTGGCGTTGGCGGGATTGGTGCCGCCGTCCAGCGACACCAGCTCGGCGACGGAGTTGTGAGGATGCTCGACGGTCAGCACGACCTCGCGACCGGTGGCGGGTGAGATCAGGTAGACCAGCACGCGACCCGTGACCACCACGGCCAGAGAGCGCGGCGGCTCGCCGGCGAGGAACAGCTCCTCGCCTGCCGCATGCAGCCGGCGGTAGGCAACGGCGGCCAGAGCCTCGATGTCGCCGTTCGGCAGCTCAGCGAACAGCGGGCAGCGGGCCAGCACCTCGGCGTCAGAAAGCTCCACTTAGGGAGGCTACCGTAAAGCTGCCGGGGCGCTGTCGCTCCGATACCGAGACAGGTGCGAGCCGCCCGGCGTTAGGATGCCGGGCGTGCAGCGGGCTCCCTGGCAACGAACGGTCACCCTGATGATGGTGACGCAGTTCCTAGCCTCTATCGGGTTCTCGACCATCTTCCCCTTCCTGCCCGCGTACGTCGAGGAGCTCGGCTCCCGGTCCGGCACCACCCTCTTCTGGGTCTCGGCGGTGTTCAGCGGCCAGGCGTTCGCGATGATGATCGCCGCGCCCATCTGGGGCGCCGTCTCCGACAGGTACGGCCGCAAGCCGATGCTGATGCGCGCGCTGCTGGGCGGTGCCGTGCTCATCTTCCTGATGGGTCTGGCGCGCAGCTCGGAGGAGCTGTTCTGGCTGCGCGTGATCCAGGGTCTCGTCACCGGCGTGGTCTCCGCCGCTTCGTCGCTGGCCGCCTCCGTCACCCCGCGCGAGCGCCTCGGCTACGCGATGGGGCTGATGCAGACCGGCCAGTGGGCCGGTATCGCCATCGGACCGGTGCTCGGCGGCGTGCTCTCCTACGCCGTCGGCATCCGCTACTCGTTCATGGTCACGGCCGTGCTGTTCCTCGTGGGCGGACTCATCGTCATGCTGGGGGTCAAGGAGGAGTTCGTGCCGCCCGCCAACCGCCAGCGCGGCGTCGGCGGCATGTTCAGGCAGTGGGGAGCCGTGCTCGCGACCAAGGGCGTCGGCCTCACCTACATCCTGCGCTTCACGGCCTGGTTGGGCAGGACGATGATCATGCCCTTCTTGCCGCTGTTCATCGCCTCCTTGACGGTCAGGCAGGAGCTGGCAGGGCTCTACACGGGTCTGGCCATCGGAGTCTCGTCGCTGGCCGGCACCTACAGCGGCATCGCGCTCGGGCGCCTCGGCGACCGCATCGGGCACAAACGGTTGCTGATCGTGTCGGCGCTCGCGACCGCGCTCTTCTACCTCCCTCTGACGTTCGCCACGACGGTGTGGCAGGTGGTGCTGTTCAACGCGCTCATCGGCTTCGCCGTCGGCGGCGTGCTGCCGGCGATCAGCGCTCTGCTCGCCCGCTACACCGACCCGGCGATCGCCGGCTCCGTCTACGGCATCGACAACTCGGTCGGCGCCGCATCGCGCGCCATCTCGCCGCTGCTCGCCGCCGCCATCCTCACGGCCACCAGTGGCGGCGGGACGCCGAACTACGCCCTGCTCTTCCCGTTCACGGCAGGCCTGTTCGTCGTAGCGGCGCTCCTGGGCGCTTGGCGGCTCCCGTCCGGCGACGTCGCCGACTCCGAGTTGGGTGAGCTATGAGCGCAGACGCCCGCGGGCAAGACCCGATCTTCGGTCCTCGCACGCGCTCCCTTACCATCGGCATCCTCCTTGGGGTCACGCTGGTGGCGTTCGAGTCGCTGGCGGTGGTGACGGTCGCTCCGCTGTTCGCTGCCGACCTCGGCGGCATGGAGCTCTACGGCTGGGTGTTCAGCGCGCTGCTGCTGACATCGCTGCTCGGAGCGGTCATCGGTGGCCAGCTCGCCGACTCGGGCTCCCTGGCGAGGCCGCTGGCACTGGGCCTCGGGCTGTTCGCGCTCGGGCTGCTCGTCAGCGGAGCGGCGCCCAACATGTTGGTGCTGATCTTGGGGCGCGTGTTCCAGGGGCTCGGAGGCGGGGCGATGACCACCGTCAACTACGCAGCCCTCACCCGCGCCTACCCCGACAGCGTCCGCGCCAGGATGATGGCGCTGACGTCGAGCGCCTGGATCGTCCCTGCGCTGCTCGGCCCGACGCTCGCGGGATTGATCGCAGAGAGCATCGGCTGGCGCTGGGTGTTCTGGAGCATCCTGCCGCTCTTGGCGGTGGTGGCGTCGCTGACGATGCGACACTTCGCGAGGCTCGCCCCCGCCGACGTGACGCCGGTCAGGTCGTCGCGCCTCGCTGCCGCGACGCTGCTGACGGTGGGCGCGGGAGCGTTCCTGGTAGGCATCGGGCTCGAGACGCCGTGGCAGGCGGTACTGCTGGCGGTACCCGGCGCCGTCGCCGCCGGCCTGGGGCTCAACACCCTGCTGCCGGCCGGAGCGCTGCGCCTTAGGCGGGGGCTGCCCTCTGTCGTGATCGGCCGCGGCATGTTCTACGCCGCGTTCCTCGGTGTCGAGGCCTTCCTCGCCCTCATGCTCACCTCGGTGCACGGCCACTCCACGGCCGTCACCGGCGTCGTGATCGCGTTGGGCGCCATCAGCTGGTCGGCGGGGTCGTGGCTGCAGTCGAAGCTCGACGAGAGGCACGCCGACAAGCGCGCGCTGCGCATGTTCGCGGGCGCGGTGCTGCTGACCATCGGCATAGTCGCTCAGATCGTCGCCCTGAACCTGACGGGGGCTCCGCTGGCCATCGTCGTCGCAGGCTGGGTGATCGCCGGGCTGGGGATCGGCATGGCTCACGCCACCTCTTCGGTGCTCGCCTTCGCGCAGGCTCCCGAGAGCGAGGTCGGCAGCGTCTCGGCGGCGCTGCAGGTCAGCGACCAACTCCTCGCCGCGGTGGCCACAGGCGTAGGCGGCGCCCTGTTCGCCCTGGCCGCCCGGGCCGGTTCTGGCGACAGGCACGGCATCTTGCTGGCCTTCGGGTTCGTGATGGTGCTGGCGGCCGTCGCGCTCATGGCGTGCTGGCGCGCCGGTGGAGTGCGTAGCGCCACCACTTGACCGCCTCACCTCAGCCGGGTAGCTTCGAGGCGTCACCAGGGGTGTCCCTGGCGGCGAGCGGCGCCTCCAAGCCGCCGCGTGCCGCCAGGGGCTGAGATCACACCCTTAGAACCTGAACCCGGTAATTCGGGCGTAGGAAGTGTGGCGCCGCATCGCTCAGCGTTACGCGCGCGCTTCTACCGGTGACGGAGAGGGGCGTGGAGCATGTTCCCCCGCCATACGTCTGAGATCGTCGTCCTGAGCACTCGTCGCCTGCTGAGGTCGCTGGGCCTCGCGCTGCTGGCAGGCGCTCTGAGCCTGAGCGCGGCCCAGTCGCGCCAGACCTTGACGGTGCTGACTCACGACTCGTTCTCGCTACCTACCGAGCTGATCGCGGAGTTCACGGCGGCGACGGGCATCGACGTCACGTTCCTGGCCGGCGGCGATGCGGGCGAGAGCGTCAACCGCGCCATCCTCACCAAGGCGCGGCCCATCGCCGACGTGCTGTTCGGCATCGACGACAGCCTCCTCGAGCGCGCCCGTTCCGAGGGGGTCTTCGAGCCGTACGCCAGCCCGGCCCTGGAACGCGTGCCTCTGGAGTTGCGCTTCGACCCGGAACATCTCGTCACGCCCATCGACGTGGGCTACGTGATCCCGAACGTCGACCTCGCGTGGTTCGAGGAACGAGGTGTGCCGCTGCCCACCACGCTCGAGGACCTCGCCGACCCCAGCTACCGCGGCTTGACCGCGGTTCAGGACCCCGCCTCCTCGAGCTCGGGTCTCGCCTTCCTGCTGGCCACCATCGCGCGCTTCGGGGACGCTCGAGCGGGAGTAGGCGCGACGACCGACTCCGAGCTCGGCGATTGGCTCGACTTCTGGGCGGCGCTGCGCGACAACGACGTGCGCGTCACCAGCGGCTGGTCGGACGCGTACTACACGGCCTTCTCGCGCTACGGCGGCGATCGGCCCATCGTCGTCAGCTACCTGACGAGCCCGGCCGCCGAGGTCATCTTCTCCGAAGAGGCGCTGCTCAGCCCGCCGACGGCGAACCTGTCTTGCGCCGGCTGCGGGTACCGGCAGATCGAGGCCGCCGGCATCATCGCAGGTACTTCACGCCGCGCCGCGGCCGAGGCGTTCATCGACTTCCTCCTCGGCCGCGCCGCGCAGGAGGCGATCCCGCTCGCGATGTTCGTCCACCCCGTGGTGCGAGACGCCGCCGTGCCGAGCGAGTTCGTGGAGCACGCGGTGCTCGGCGCGGGCGTCGCCGCCCAGAGCCTGCCATCGCAGGTCATCCAGGAGCATCAGCGGCGTTGGCTGAGCCAGTGGACCGCGGTGATGATGCAGGGCAGGGACCCGGCCTCGCTGAGGTAGCTCAGTCCGCCATCACGCTCTCGGCGGGCCGCTCCACCTGACCGGCGAGCAGCTGCTGCAGTTCGGGCGAGGCGGCGAAGGCGGCGGCGAGTGACCCCTGCGCCCTGATCCGGCCGTCCTCCATCACGATCACCCTGTCGGCGCGCTCGAGGGCGGCGCGGCGGTGCGAGACGACGAGGCAGGTCGCGTCGCGCGTGGCGAACAGCCCGTCCCAGAGCCGCCGCTCCGTCTCGACGTCGAGCGCGCTCGACAGGTCGTCGAACACCAGCAGCTGCGCCTCGCGCAGGAACATCCGCGCGGCGGCGGCGCGCTGCACCTGACCGCCCGAGAGCCGCACGCCTCTGGTGCCGACCTCGGTGTCGAGACCGTGATGCAGCGCGCTCACGTCGGGCAGCATGACGGCCAGGTCGAGCGCGCGCTCGACCTCGTCGTCGGCGATGTCGCCGCCGAGCAGCACGTTCTCGCGCAGCGAGTCGGAGAACAGCCGCGGCACCTGGCTGGTGTAGGCGGCCAGCGGCGGGACGAAGAACGTGGCCGGGTCACAGACGAGCTCACCGTTGTAGTAGATGGCGCCGGCGTCCTTCGGCAGCAGCCCCAGCAGCACCCTCAGCAGCGTCGTCTTGCCCGCGCCGACGCGGCCCGTCACGACGACGAACTCGCCGCGCTGCAGCTCGAACGAGACGTCGTGGATGCCGGTCGACGAGCCTGGATGGTGATACGAGAGTCCCTCCACCCTCAGCGTCTGCAACGGAGCGATAGCGCGACCCGCCTGTGCGAAGGCGCGCTGCGGTCGCTCGAGGTCGAGGTTGACAGGTGTGACGAGCGATTCGACCGGAGCGTCGACCATCAGCCGCCCTAGCCGCTCGTACGCCACGCCGGTGCGCTTGTGCTGCACGATCATCAGACCCATGAAGGTCATGACGCCCGTGAGGCGCGGCAGGAACGTGACGAACAGCGCGAAGTCGCCGACGGTGAAGTCGCCGGTCCGCAAGGCGTTGGCCCCGACCAGCAGGATCACGCCCGTCGCGATGTTGACCATGTTGTCGGTGATGGTCCTGAACAGCTCGGTCAGTACCGTGTCGTCGAGAGCGGTCTTGCGGCGCGTGCGGTTCAGGCCCTCGAACCGCTTCAGCATCGCGGCTTCCCTGCCAGAGACCTTGACGGCCTGGACGTTGCCGAAGCTCTCGCCGAGGAAGTCGGTGACGCGGCTGGTGGCCTCGCGACTGGCGCGCCGCGCCGCCCTGATGCGTGGGCGCAGCGCGTTGGTGAAGACGGCGGTGAGTGCGAGCGGCACCATCGCCAAAGCGGTCATGCGCAGGTCGATGCTGGCCATGATCGCCAGCGCCACGAGCGCGTAGGCCGCGAAGCCCCAGAAGTCGACCCAGTACTCGACGTACTCGCCGATGTCGTTGACGTCGTCCCTGAAGCGTGTGACCGCCTCGGACGGCGAGTCAGGCAGACGCCTGCTGCCCGCCGCGGTCATCAGGTGCCTGACGACGCTGTTGCGCACGTGCAGGACTATCTCGAGCCAGTAGCTGACCCAGGTCCAGATGCCGGCGACGAAGGTGCCGATGCGCGCCACGTCGAGCGCCAAGGCCAGCGCCAGGTAGGTCCACGGGCCGAAGCGGGCGGTCTCGACGCCCGACAGCGCGTCGAAGATGCCCTTCATCGCCACCCCGACGACTATCGGCATCACGTGGATCAGCGTGAAGACGAGACTGGACACCACGAACAGCCAACGCCGCTGCCTGAGCAGCAGGAACGTCAGCCTGAGCGGGTTGGTTGCGAAGGTCACGACAGCTCCTCCAAGAGCGCGGCGTCCTCGTCGTCGAGCGTGGCATCTGCGCCGCCGGCGTTGAGGTCGAGGGAGAGCGCGGCGCGCCTGAGGCGCGCGTAACGAGTAGTTGGGTCAGCGGCGAGTTCCGCCCTGGAACCGTGTTCGACGATGCTGCCGCCGTCCATGACGAGGATGCTGTCGACGCGCTCGACGGTCTCGAGGCGGTGCGCGATGACGATCGCCGTGCGGCCGGTCATCAGGCGCTCCATGGCGGACTCGAGGCGCTTCTCGGTCAGCGGGTCGAGGCGCGAGGAGGGCTCGTCGAGGACGACGAGCCCGGGGTCCTTGAGGAACACGCGGGCAAGGGCGATCAGCTGCGCCTCGCCGGCCGACAGGTTGCGTCCACCCGAGTCGAGCTCGGTGTCGAGGCCGGCCTCCTGGTTCGAAAGCCAGTCGCCGAGACCGAGCTCTTCGAGCACCTGGTTCAAGCGTTCATCGCTCTGCGAGGGTTCGAAGAAGGTCAGGTTGTCGCGCAGCGTGCCGCGGAAGAGCTGCACGTCTTGGGTGACGAGGCCGATGCGTTCCTTGAGCAGCGCCTCGTCGGCGCTCCTGAGGTCGACGCCGCCTATCGAGACGGTGCCCGCCGTCGGGTCGAAGAGGCGGAACAGCAGCCGCGTGAGGGTCGTCTTGCCGGAGCCGGTGCGGCCGAGCAACCCGAGGCGCTCGCCCGGAGCGATCTCGAACGAGACGTCCTTGAGGGTCAGCTGATCGGCCGCGGCGTCGAGGTAGTGGAACGTGACGCCGTCGAAGCGTACGCCCAACGCGCCGCTCGGAACCGCAGCGCTGCCGCCCCGCGGGAGGGCTGAGTCGGTCGCGAACAGCTCGCCGACGCGTGACGCACCCGCCGCCGCCCGCTGCAGGTCTTGAAGCTGCTGCGTTATCTGCTCTATCGGGTTCTGCAGCATGAACATGTACTGGAAGACCATGTAGGCCATCCCGACCGTCATGGTGCCGGCGCCGACCTGCTGGATCGACACACCGCCCGTGACCATCATGCCGACGACGAACAGGCCGTAGCTCGACAGCCACACGACCGAGCGCAGCATCGCGGCGCGGCGGGTGTCGTGGTAGAAGCCGCGCATGACGCCGCCGAAGCGGTGCATGGTGTACTCGCCGGCGCCGTTGGCTCGCAGGTCGTCGATGCCCTGCAGGCGCTCCTCGATGAACCCGAAGAGGCGCGCGCTGGCCTCGCGCTCCATGCGCGTGGCGGGCACGCCGGCGCGGCGGGTGAACTGCAGCACGACGATGTCGACAACGACGAAGGCCGTCAGCGCCGCGCCGACGAGCCAGTTCTCGAGCCACAGCACGACGAGGATGCCGACGAGCAGCAGCACGCCGCCGAACACCCTGACCGTGAACCGCGACAGGAACTCGGACAGGCTCGTGATGTCGCCGTCGATGCGCTCGATCATCTCGCCCGATGTCCGCGAGTTGTGGAAGCTCATGTCGAGCGCGAGCGTGTGCTCGGTCAGGTCTTGCCGCAGGCTGTTGGTGGCGGTCCAGCCGACGTCCGCCGCGACGTAGGTCGCCAGCGCGTTGAGCACCTGAGTGACAAGGGCAGCAGCCAGGAACAACAGGGCGAGAGTGGTGAGGTGCTCGGCGGCCTGGCCGGTCAACGCGCCGTCGATGAAGCGCCTCAAAAGCTGAGGGACCAAGACCTGCAGTCCGACGGCTGCCAGCACCAGCAGGCTCATCAGCAGCGCCTTGCCGCGCTGGGGAAGTAGGTAGCGGCGCAGCAGCCCGAGCATCGTCGGTGCTCGCGGTTGGAAAGGTCGGCTGCCGGGTTGCATCGCTTGTGTCGTCATGTCGCTCGTGTTCTCCGCGTTCGTGGTCGCGGCGGTCGGTCGCCGCGGTTGGGGTTGAGGGCAAAAGAAAGACCGTGGGCTGCTCTTGGCGGGCTGCCCACGGTCTTAAGTCGTTCGAGCGACTATTGGATACCGGTGTCTAGGCAGACCTCTCCCTTGAGCCGACTCCGCCAAACGGAGCCAGGCGGCTCATGTGGGTGCGAGTGGGGGTCAGGTGAACGGCTGCCATCGTCACGGTCTCCTAGGTGGTTCTCCTAGCTGGCTGACTCTAGCGAAGGGCTACTGGACTGTCAAGCTCAATCAAGTCTTAGGCTCGTCAGAACTCGAAGGAGACGAGTCTGGAACCCGCCGAGATGAGGCTCAAGGAGCGCGGATCGCACGTCGCCAGCTTCTGCGCGAACCACGCCGGGTCAGCGAGCTCGACACCGCTAGAATGCCCCCAATACCCTATGAGACTCGCGGCCACCCTAGCGTAGAGTTCCCAATAGTGTCAGACAACGAGCAGGGCCGCGGGGCCGACTCCGGCTCTACCGGAACGGCCCCGCGGCCCTGCTCGTTACCGCTTACCGTCTGCTTACTGCAGCCAGCCGTCTACCACGTCGCGGTTCTCGGCGATCCAGGCTCGCGCGGCATCGAACGGCTCCATGCCGTCCTGGGTGATCATCAGCATCACGGCACCCATCTGCTCCCCCGTCCAGTAGAAGTTGTCGAGGAACGACAGCACGTCCTGCGGCGCGCTCTCGGCCCAGGCGGCGTTGACGATGGTGTTGATCGTCTCGGCGGCACCGAAGACGCCTTCGGGGTCGGCCAGGTACTTCAGGTCGTAAGCCGCCCACATCCAGTGCGGCCGCCAGCTCGTGACGATGATCGGCTCGCCACGCTGGATGGCGCGGTCGAGTGCCGCCGTCATCGCAGCGTCGGAGCCGTCAAGCAGGTCGAAGCTCAGCCCGTAGACATCGATGGCCCTGTCGCTGGCGGCCATCAAGCCGGCACCGGGATCGATGCCGATCACCTGGCCGCCGAACTGGTCGACGTTGTCGTTGAGGTCGGCGATGCTGTCGACCTCGACGTAAGCAGGTACGGCCCAGCCGATGTCGGCACCCTCCAGGTTGGGGCCCAGGTCGACTAGGCTCGAACCGTACTCGGCCCAGTAGGCCTCGTGCGTTGCGGGCAGCCAGGCGGCGACGATCGCAGCGAAATCGCCCTGCGCTACGCCGGTCCACATCGGGCCTGCGTCGACCGACGTGAGGTTCACGTCGTAGCCGAGCTCGTCGATGAGCACGGCGGCGACCACGTGCGTGGAAGCGATCTCCGAGTCCCACAGGACGTAGCCGAGCTCAACGGTTTCAGGTTGCGCGAAGACGCTTGTCGCCATAAGGGCAGCAAGCACTGCGAAGATTAGCCGTTTCATTGGTTCCTCCAATTGAAAGAGAGGGCGAAAAACCGAGCGGAACCTGAGAGATCCCGACTGCGCATGCACATGCGCGCTACCAACAACAGTCGATAACGACCTAGGCGACCCTATCACGGGTGCCGGTTGGATGCAAACGCGACCGCATCAGTGCGACAACAACGGGGTTCGTGGTCTGCACGCGCGAATTCGCGTGTGCTGGACGAGAGCCCCGGTGCGTGAGAGGGTGCTCGACTATCCTGCCTTGTGACGCTTCGCGCCGACAGCGGCGGTGACCCTGTCCAGCACGATCGCGAGTATCACCACGGCCAGTCCGGCCTCGAAGCCCTGCCCTACGTTGAGGCGCTGGATCCCCCGCAACACCTCGGCACCGAGGCCGCGAGCGCCGATCATGCCGGCGATGACGACCATCGAGAGGTTGAGCATTATCGACTGGTTGATGCCGGCCAAGATGCTGGGGCGCGCCACCGGCAACTCCACCTTCGTCAGTCTCTGCCACGCGGTGGAGCCGAAGGCGTCCGCCGCCTCGACGAGGTCTCTGGGCACCTGCCTGATGCCGAGGTTGACTAGGCGGACCAGGGGTGGGATGGCGAACACGAACGTGGCGACGACCCCTGGCACCAGTCCGATGCCGAAGAACATCACGGCCGGGATCAGGTAGACGAACGCGGGCATCGTCTGCATGAAGTCGAGCACGGGCCTCATGAGCCTCTCGGCGCGATCGCTGCCGGCGGCCACGATACCGAGGGGCAGTCCGACGACCGTGATGAGGATCTGCGCCGTGACGACGAGCGCCAAGGTCTGTAGGAACGCCGTCCACAAGCCGATGTTCTCGATCAGCAGCAGACCCAGAATGGCGAACAGTCCGATGCGCCATCCGCCGAGTAAGGCCGCGAGCAGCGCGAGTACCGCGATGAGCACCAGCGGTGACGGGTACTGGAAGGCGTTCAGCAAGGTGCCTATCACCGACTCGATGACCTCGGCGAACGCGTCGAAGAACGGCGCCAGGTTGATCTGCAGGAAGCGAACGCCGTCCGACACCCAGTCGCGCAGTGGCACACGGAAATCAAACATCTGCCGCTCCCGCGAACTCTGGGCTCGCCTGCTGCCGCGGTCTGGCCAGGGCCGCCAGGATTGCGCCCTTGACGACCACGCCGCGCAGCCGACCTGCTGCGTCAACGACACCGATGGGTGCGCTGCCCTCGGACGCGAGGGAGATCACGTCCCGTAGTGGCGCGTCCTGATCGACGACGGCGGCTCGCTCCAGTAGCCCGGCATCGATGCGCTCGGAGGCCGACCGGCCCTCCGACACGCTCGCAGCCAAGCGCTCGGACCGCAGGTACCCGTGCGGCCTTCGCTCCGAATCCACGACGAGGATCCCTGACAGTCCCGACCGCCGCATCTTCGTGAGGGCTGTGCGCGGCCCGTCCTTGACGTGCACCGTCTCCTTGAGCGGCTGCATTATGTGCCCGGCGGTGAGGACCCCCGTGCGGTCGACGCCCTCGACGAACGCCGCGACGTAGTCGTCGGCAGGCTCGGTGATCACCTGCTCGGGCGTCCCGACTTGGATGATCCGTCCTGCGTTCATTATCGCGATGCGGTCACCCAGCTTCAGCGCCTCGTCCAGGTCGTGGGTCACGAAGATGATCGTCTTGCTCATGCGCGCCTGCAGCTCGAGCAGCTCGTCTTGCATCTCACGCCTGATCAACGGGTCGAGAGCGCTGAACGCCTCGTCCATCAATAGGATGTCGGCGTCCATCGCGAGCGCGCGCGCCAGGCCGACGCGCTGCTGCATGCCGCCGGACAGCTCGCTGGGCAAGCTGCGCTCCCAGCCCTTGAGGCCGACGAGCTCGACCGCCTCTACCGCGCGCGCGAGTCGCGTCGCCTTGTCCAGCCCTCGTACCTCGAGGCCGTAGGCGACGTTGTCGAGGACGGACCGGTGCGGAAGGATCGCGAACTGTTGGAACACCATGCCGCTGAAGTGGCGGCGTCTGAAGCGCAGCAGCTCGCCTCTGGTCAACGTGGTTATGTCGGTGCCATCGATCCGAATGCTGCCGCTGCTAGGTTCGTGAAGGCGGTTGAGAAGCCTCAGCAGCGTGGATTTCCCGCTACCTGAGAGGCCCATCAGGACGAAGATCTCGCCCGCTGTCACATCGAGGTCGGCCGAGTGCACGCCGACGGCGTTGCCGTAGCGTTCCTGCACCTCGTCCTTGGTGGCACCGGCATCGAGGACGGCGAGAGCGCGCTCGGGGTTGGGTCCGAACACCTTGCTGACGCCACGTACCGCGATCTTCACGACGTCATCCGATGCCTCGGCCGGGGAGACGCGCTCTAGGCGAAGGCTCTCGCCAGGTGGGTCATTCTGCTCAGGGCTTGCGGACCCATTAGTCGCGACGCGCGACGACACGTCCAGGCTCGGGGCTCTATCTGGGGCTTCGTTCATGTCTACTCCGGGATCGGGCTGGAGCGAACGCGGCTAGCGCGTGTAGTGGCCTCCGCGAGCGGCTCTGGGGCCCAGCTCCGGGAGGTGAGGACAGGTCAGGGTACCTCAGCCACCTCGATGAGACGCCAATCGGAGGTACTGCGTCGCCGATGTTAGGCTGAGGCCGACTCGTGACCACCAAGTCCCAGTTGCGCAAGGCGGCCTTAGCGCTACCATCCGTCTCAGAGCACCTCGAAGACGCTGTGTTGGTGTTCCGGGTCGACGGCGAGGTCTTCGCCAGGCTCCCACCTGACGGCACCGTCGAGTTGCTTTGCGGCGCCGAGCGTGCCGAGAGGGCTCGAGCTTGGGTAGCGGCTGTCGACCTGCTCACCCGTGGCGATACGATTGTCGGGGTGAGCGTCGGGCTCGGCGACGTCAACGGGATGGAACTCAACCGCTTGGTTTATCAGGCATGGTTACACAGAGCACCCGAAGACCTGGCGGCGACCCAAAGGTCAGCGGCGGCCGGCGTCGCGCCTGCCGGGCCCGATGCGTTGCCGAGCAACCTCGGTCGACCGGCCACCAGCGCCCTCCTCACAGCCGGCGTCGACTCGCTGACCGAGGCGCGCTCATGGAGCGCCAAGAGGCTATTGAAACTGCACGGCTTCGGGCCGAAGGCTCTGAGGCTGCTCGAGGCGGCGCTGAAAGAGAGAGGGCTCGGGCTTGCTGACGACTGAGCCGGTAGCACCTCGAGCACAGGGGGCCGCACAGAACGGGAGCACTCATGAGCGTCTTGGCTGACATCCGCTCCCGCGGCGGCGTTCGCTGGGGTTTCATCGGTTGTGGCGACGTCACCGAGGTCAAGTCCGGTCCCGCGTTCAGTCGCGTGCCCGGCAGCAGCGTGAGCGCCGTGATGCGACGCGATGGTGCCAAGGCGCGAGACTACGCGCAGCGCCACGGCGTTCCGCGCTGGACGATCGATGCCGACGAGGTGATCCTCGCCGACGACGTCGATGCCGTCTACATCGCCACACCTCCTTCGAGCCACGCCGAGTACGCGCTTCGAGCCGCTGCCGCGGGTAAACCCGTCTACGTCGAGAAGCCACTCGCTACCAACAGAGCCGACGGCGCAGCGATCGTGGCGGCGTGCGAAGCCGCCGGCGTTCCGCTGTACGTCGCGTACTACCGCCGCGCCCTCCCCCGCTTCGAACGCGTGCGCGAGCTGTTGGCTGCGGGAGCCGTCGGAGAGGTCACACGTGTTCACCTCGACCTGCAGTGGGCGGCGCCCGCTTCGCGCGAGGCGGTCGGCTGGCGGTGGGATCCGGAGGTTGCCGGCGACGGGCTGCTGCTCGACCTCGGCAGTCACGGGCTCGACCTACTCGACCACTGGTTAGGACCCATCGGATCGGTGAGCGGCCGTAAGGCGAGGCGGCTCCCATGGTCAACGGTGACCGACGAGGTCGTCGCGACCTTCCGTTTCGAGACGGGCATCTTGGGGACGGCTTCGTGGGGCTTCGCAGGCGCTTACCCGCGCGACTCGCTCACCGTCTTCGGTTCTGGCGGGACCTTGAGCGTGCCGGTGTTCGCCGACGTCCAGACTCCGGTGGCGCTGGGCGGCGGCTCGACTACCCCAGCGAGCGTAGCGCGCGGCCAGATCGAGATCGTCCGCGCAAGCGGCGCTGTCGACAGCTTCTCGGTCGAGCATCCGCGCCACGTTCACGAGCCGCTGGTCGCGCTCATGGTCGAGGAGCTATTGGGTGGTGAGGCGCGCTGCCCCAGCACCGGCGAGAGCGCGCAGCGTACGCAGGTCGTGCTGGACGAGATCCTCGAGTAGCCCGCCCAAGATCGGCCGTACGATGAGCCGCGGCGGCCGCTCTGGCTCGCCCAACCCAAGGCAACCTAAGGAGCGAGCCATGCACGTCTACATCTCCTCAGACATCGAAGGAGTAGCCGGGGTCGTCGACTGGGGTCACTCGCTGCCGTCCGGAGCGGATTACGGGCGCGCCAGGCGCCTGATGACCGCTGAGGTCAACGCAGCAGCCGGCGCCGCCTTCGAAGCCGGTGCCAAGACCGTCGTCGTCAACGACTCGCACGGCCCCATGAACAACCTAGTCATCGAGGAGCTCGACGAGCGCGTCGAGCTAGTGACAGGCCGGCCCAAGGCGATGACGATGGTTCACGGCGTCGACGACGGCTTCGACCTGGCGATGTTCCTCGGCTACCACGCCAAGGCCGGCACGGCCGGCGGCGTCCTGGAGCACAGCTACGCCGGGATCTGCGTCTTCGACATCACCCTGAACGACCGCTCCTACGGCGAGTTCGGTCTCAACGCGATGATGGCCGGCTACCACGGCGTCCCTGTCGTCCTCGCCAGTGGCGATCAGAAGCTCGCCGCCGAGGTCGCCGACGTGAGCCCTGCCACCGAATCCGTCGTCGTGAAGAGGGCGGTAGGTCGCACCGCGGCTCGCAGTCTCACACCCAAGGCCGCCCAGGCTCGCATCGCGCAGGCCGTGACAACAGTGCTGGCGAATGGACCGGAGGGCTGGAAGAGGGCGCACCTGCCACCGCCCGCCGGCGAGCTGACGCTGGAGCTGACGTTCCTCCACACCTACCAAGCCGATGCCGGCGAAGGGGTGCCGGGGGTGGAGCGCAGCGGCGGTCGCAGCCTGCTGGTGCGCCATCACGACTACGCCAAGGTTTATGAGCTCAAGCGGCTGCTGATCGGGTTGGCTGCGTCGGTCACAAGGTGAGGTAGGTCCTACAAACGCGGTGGGGTAGGTCCTACATTCGCGGACATCAGCTCAAACATCTGCGGACAGCAGATTAGCGCCGGACCGACCGGTTGTCCGACCGCTTCGCTCCGGCAGGCTATAGACGCTTTACTAGTTCGCTGACAATTTCTCTTGCACATGACAACGTTATCTGATATCGTCTTGGCGTGGCACTAGAGTCTCTGATCGCGCACGCCGAGAGCGTGCTCACGCTCCCCGAGCTGGTCGACGTCGCCAACGAGCTCCTGCCCGCGCTGCTGCCGAAAGACGCCAGCGGCCGCGTGGCGGAAGACGTCAACCCACGCCTCGTGCGCCACTACACTACGCTCGGCCTGCTGCCCGAACCTCGCAAGGAGGGCCGCGAGGCTCGTTACCTCTACGAGCACCTACTGAGGCTCCTCGTCGTCAGGCGGTTGCTCGCCGAGGGCTACTCAAGCCAAGCGCTCGGCCAACTCCTCACCGGCCTCGACGATCCGACGTTGGTCAACGTGCTCGATGGAGGCGTCGAGCTGCGCCTGGTGCCGGCCAAGCCGGCCGAGCCCACAGAACGCCTCGCCTTCCTGGAGCGCGTAAGGCGCAGCGCCGGGTTGCCCCCTGCGGCAGAGACTGGCGAGGCGAGTGCTCGCGCGGCCCAGGCTCTGCGGCCGCAGACTGCGCTCCCGGCTCCACAGGCCCCGGCCGTCTCCAGGAGTGAGCGCGCCAAGGAGCGTGTGGGAGCCGCTAAGAAGCTGGAGGTCAGCGAGGCGGCCGACGCAGTCTCGTTGCAGAGGGCGTTCAACGAGACGAGTTGGACGAGCTTCACCGTCGCCGACGGTCTCGAGCTCTTCGTCCGCAGCGACTTCAGCCTCCCCGCAACACGGCTCGGCGACGAGCAGCTACTCGACCTGCTGAAGATGCTCCTCCTCAACCTCGAACAGCGCCAACGGAGCAAGCCATGAAGCGCTGATGCTGGTCTATATGCCGCCGGGTCGCTGAGCGACGCGGCCCTCAACCAAGGGATCTAGTCAGCGGGCGCGAAGCCGCCCGCCACGGTCCGGGAACCGACGTCAGGGCGCCACCAGGCACTCTTAGATCGCGGGTCCCAGCCCGAAGGGAGCTCTCATGCCACACGACGCCAAGAACCACTCGACCCTCAAGGCTCCGACACCCATCGTCACCCTGACGCCCGAGAAGCAGGCCTTCCCGGCTGCCGGCGGCTCGCTCGACTGTCTGTTCGAGCTCAGCGTCGCGCTACCGGATGCGAGCGTAGACCGCCATCCGATCGACCTCGCCCTCGTCATCGATCGCTCCGGCTCGATGTCAGGCGAGCCCCTGATGGCAGCCAAGGCCGCCGCTCGTGAGGCCGTGAGCATGCTGCTGCCGGGTGACTGCGTCGCCGTCGTCGCTTTCGACGATCAGGTGCGCGTGGCGCTGCCTCTGACGGGCGTCGCCGCCGGTACGCATCACATCGACGCCGCCATCGACTCCATCGCCGCGGGCGGCAGCACCAACCTCTTCGGCGGTTGGGTCGAGGGTATGTCGCAGGTGATCAACGCCGTCACCCCCGAGCGCGTCGCGCGAGTAGCGCTGTTGAGCGACGGCCACGCCAACCACGGAGTCACGCAAGCCGACCTCATCGCCATCGACGTGGCCGAGGCGGCGCGGCTCGGGGTAACGACGTCAGTGTTCGGATTCGGTCGTCACTACGACGAGGCGCTGCTTAGGGCCGTGGCGGACGCCGGCGGCGGCAACTACATCTTCATAGAGTACGTCTCACAGACCGTGGACGCTTTCCAGCAGGAGCTCGCCAGCGTCAGCGCCCTGCGCGGCCGCAACGTGCGACTCGCGGTCGTGGGAACAGGGGTGGGGATCAAGCTTCCTCACAACGAGGTCGGGCGCGGAGCGGCGCAACGAGCCCAGGCGAGCATCGCGCTACCGCCAATGATCGGCGGGCTGCCGTTCGACAGCCTGGTTACTCTCGAGTTTCAGCCGGGAGCCGAGCTGAAGGGCCTCGTCGTCAGTTGGGACGACGTGTTGAGCTCGAGGCGCGAGGAGCTGTTCTCGGCGCAAGCGCTCCAGAGCGTCTCGGCCGCAGCCTTCGCGACGCTGCCGAGCAACGACAGGGTGGTCGCCATGCGGCGGGCTCTCGACATCGCTGCCCTCAAGCGGCGTGCGGCTGAGGCAGCCGAGCGCAACGACGCACCCGCCGCCCATGCGGTCTTGCATCAGATCGCAGCCGCCGTCGCCACCCTGCCGGCCGGCACGACCCGCGACGAGGAGACGGCCGAGCTGGAGAGGATGACGCATCACGTGAACGACATGGCGATGTTCGCCAAGCGCGCGCACTACGCGGTACGCAACCGCTTGGAGTCGTCGGCTCCAGAGAAGATGAGCGCCCTGAAGGACAGCGAGATGCGACTGATGCGGGAGCGCAAGGCGAGGTACGCCGAGGCGGCCACGCGGAGCGGCGCTACGACCCCGCGCACGCCGTCAAAGATCGTCAAACCCGCCCCACCTTCGGCCAACATCCCAACGACTGTGCTCCAGGCCCGAAGCGTGACCGCCGCCGACGGTCGCCAGGTCACCGTTCAGGCCGTGACGGGCAACATCGTCTCCGAGCAGGTCGACGCTCTCGTCAACTCGACGAACCGCGCGATGTTCGGGACCGGCGGCGTCGACGGCGCGATCCACAAGGCGGGCGGCAAGGACCTCACGGCCGCGGTCAGGTCGATCGGCCGGCTCGAGCACGGCACCGCGGTGTTCACGCCAGGGTTCGAGCTCGCCGCCCGCTACGTCATCCACGTCGCCTCGCGGCCGTCCAGCTATGGCGACGCCGAGCTGCTGCGCTGCTACAGCGCTGTGTTCGACCTCGCCGACAGGCTCGGGGTGACGAGCATCGCGGTGCCGTTGATCGGAGCGGGCTTCAACGGGGTCCCCGTCCAGGTCGCCGAACGCGCTCAGGAGGCGGCGCTAGCTGCGTGGCTCGCCAAATCGCACGGTCCCTGCAGGCTCGTCAGGTGCGTCGGCCTCGCGCCTCGGCTGCAACCGCTGACCCTGGGCGAGGAGGCGGCGACCGGCTCCGCGACCGCACTCAACTGACCGGGCCATCTTCGGCCTAGAGTGAGAGGCGTGCGTGGCAACTGGCTGACCAACCTGGCCGGCTCGACCGCGAGCGCCTTCCTGCTCGCCCTGCTGCTGGTGCCGCTGGCCGCGATCTTGTGGCGCAGCCTGGCACCAGCAGCAGGCGCAGCAGAGGGCGTCGGCTTCACCGCGCCTCTCCTCGCCATCCTCACCGACCCTTACTACCTGGGCAGGGTCGCGTTCACGCTGTGGCAGGCTCTGCTCTCGACGGCCCTCACGGTCGCAGTAGGACTACCGACGGCGCTGCTGCTGGCGCGTTACGCCTTCCGCGGCCGCAACGCGCTCATGGCCGTCTTCACCATCCCGTTCGTGATGCCGACGGTGGTGGCGGGCATCGGGTTCCTGGCGCTGGTCGGTCCGCGCGGTGTGCTCGGCGTCGACCTGCAGGGGACCCTCGGCATCGTGCTGCTCGCCCACGTGTTCTTCAACTTCGCCGTCGTCACGCGCCTCGTGGCCGGCTTCGTCGAGGGGCTCGCCCCACGCCTCGAGCAGGCGGCGGCGACGCTCGGGGCCGGGCCGTGGCGGTCGCTGCTCCGAGTCACCTTGCCGTTGGCGCTGCCGGCCACCTTGGCGGCTGCGGTGCTGGTGTTCATCTTCTGCTTCACCAGCTTCGGGGTGATACTGCTCCTCGCCCCGGCCGCGCGGCTCGCCACGCTCGAGGTCGAGATCTACCGGCTCACGGCGCGCCTGCTGAGCCTGGAGGCCGCCGCGGTGCTCGCTCTCGTCCAACTGGTCGTCGTCGGCGCTCTCTCCTACCTGTACACGCGCCTGCAGGCGCGGCTGGCGGTCGGCGTTCCGATAGCCGCCGCCACGACGCTGAGGCGACCCGGCAGAGGAGCGCGCGCGCTGCTGACCGGCGACCTGCTCGTCGTCTTCGCGCTGGTGCTCGCGCCGCTGGGCGCGCTGGCGCTCAAGGCGTTCACGGCCCCGTCGGGCGCGTTCCCGAGCCTGGCCAACTTCTCCGCGATGATCCAGGCGCCTGCCTCCTTCGGTTACGCGTCGCTGGGTGCCGCCACCGCCAACTCGCTGAAGTTCGCGTCGTTGAGCACGGCCCTGGCGCTGGTCGTCGGGTTCGCGTTCGCTTACGCCGTCGCCAGGGGGCGGTGGCGGTGGCTCGATCAGGCGAGCCTGCTGCCGTTGGCTGTCAGCCCGGTGACGCTGGCTTTCGGGTACCTGCTCAGCTACCCCATGCTCGTCACGACGGCATGGGGCGTGCCGTTGGCGCATGCGCTAATCGCGTTCCCGTTCGTGACTCGAACCCTGTTGCCCGCCCTCCGAGCGCAGCCTCCGGCGCTCAGGGCGGCAGCGAGCTCGCTCGGCGCCGGACCGTGGCGTACACTGGTGCGCGTCGAACTGCCGCTGCTCAGGTCTACCCTGCTGACCGCGGCTGCATTCGCGTTCGCGATCTCGCTCGGCGAGTTCGGCGCCAGTCTGCTGCTGTCGCGCCCCGAGAACGCCACGCTGCCCGTCGCCATCTACACGCTGTTGGGCCGCGTCGGTCCGACCAACTACGGCGCGGCGCTGGCGCTGGCGGTCGTGCTGATGGCCCTGACCGCCTTGATCATGCTGCTGCTGAACCGTCGTGGACGCAGCGAGTTCTGAGGCGCGGCTTATGATCGCGGTCTGCCCATGTCGCTGATCCTCACCGGCCTGACGAAGCGTTACGGCGAGACGCGCGCCGTCAGCGACCTGTCGTTGACGGTCGCGAGCGGTGAGACGGTCGCGCTGCTCGGCCCCAGCGGCTGCGGCAAGAGCACGCTGCTGAGGCTGGTGGCCGGTCTCGAGTCGCCGGACTCCGGCTCGCTGACCATGGACGGCGACGACATCACGCACCTGAGAGCCGATAGGCGCGGCTTCGGGGTGGTGTTCCAGGACTACGCGCTCTTCCCTCACCTGAGCGTCGCAGGCAACGTCGGCTTCGGGCTGGTCGAGCGCAGGATCGAGCGCGACGTCGTAGCCGCCACGACCTCGCGCCTCCTGAGCATGGTCGGGCTGGCCGGGTTCGAACGCCGCCGCGTCGATCAGCTATCCGGCGGTCAGCAGCAACGTGTCGCACTGGCGCGGGCGCTGGCGCACGAGCCGCGGCTGCTGCTGCTCGACGAGCCGCTCTCCAACCTCGACGAGGCCCTGCGCGAAGGGGTGAAGGACCTGGTAGCCGGCCTGCTCGATGAGCTGGGAACGCAGGCCATCTACGTCACCCACGATCAGCGCGAGGCGTTCGGGGTCGCCGACAGGGTGGCCGTGATGCGCGCGGGGAAGCTGGTGCAGGTCGGCACCAGGGCGGAGTTGCTCGAGCGCCCGCGCGACGCCTGGCTCGCTCGTTTCCTCGGTTACGACAACGTCTGGGAGGGCCCCGCCGCCGACGCGCTGGCGCACGCCGCCGGGACGACCGCCGGACGCGGCGGGCTGGCGTTGCGCTCCGACCTGCTGAGCTTACGGCCGCCGGACGCGCCGAACGGGACAGTGGGCACCGTCGTGGGTGTCAGACCGGCCGCGCTGCAGATCGCGCTCGAGATCGAGGTAAGCGCCTGGGAGTCCCCGGCATGGGGCGCGGTCTCGGTCCGCTGGGAGGGTCACCAGCGCGAGCTGGACGCGCTCGCGCCCGGCTGGGCCCCCGCTCTCGGCGACGAGGTGGCCCTCGCCGTACCGTCACACGCCTGGCTGCCCTTGGAGGGCGCGTGAGCACCGTCGGCCGCACCGCGCTAGTGCTGGCCGGCGGCGAGGCGCCGCTGCCGCGTCTCAGGGAGCGGCTCGTCGCGGGGGTCGACCTGGTGATCGCCGCCGACGGCGGTTTGATTCACGCCGAGGCGCTCGGGGTGCAGCCCGACCTGTTGGTCGGCGACATGGACAGCGTGAGTCAGCAGCTGCTCGCAAAGTACCCGGCCGTCGAGCACGAGGTGCATCCGACGCGCAAAGACAGCCTCGACCTCGAGCTCGCGCTCACTGCGGCGACAGCCAGAGGGGCGACGACGCTGCGGGTAGTCGGCGCGTTCGGAGGCAGGCTCGACCAGAGCTTCGCGGCGCTGCTGATCGCGGCGCGCTACGCCGCCGCCGGCTTCACCATCAGCCTGCACGCCGGGCACGACGAGGTGAGGGTGGTGGCCGCGGGCAGGCAATGCACCGCCTCGACCGCGCCCGGCAGCACGGTCAGCCTTCTCGCCCTGGGCGAGGGCGTGCGCGTGACCTTCAGCGGCGTCGAGTACGCCTTACACGACGCGCCGCTGCCGTACGGCAAGGGGCTGGGAGTGTCGAACATCGCGCTAGGGACCAGCGTCACGCTCGCCGTCGGGAGCGGCGCAGCCGACAGCGCGGCGGCGCTCTTCATCAGCCACCAGCAGTGACCTGAGACGAAACCAGGGGCGCGATCGAGTGACGGCGCCCCCGGCCTCACACCATCGTCAGGTGCTCAGTTGACCGTCGTCTTACCCGGCTCCTCGGCCAGGAAGGTGCGGTAGACGAACGCGGCCGCCAGGCCGCCGATGACCGGCCCGATCCAGTAGAGCCAGAACTGCCCCAGGTGGGCGCCGCCGGCGAGGATGGCGGGGCCAAGGTGGCGCGCTGGGTTGAGCGCCGCGCCGGTGAGGGGGCCGGCCACGAGGATGCCCATCGTCACCGAGAGGCCGATCAGCAGGCCGCCGAGCTTCGGCGCGCGCCTGTCGACGGCGGTGCCGAAGACCGTGAACACCAGGAAGAAGGTGAGGACCGCCTCGAGGATGATCGCCGACAACACGCCGACACCGTCTCCGAGCGCCGGCGTGCCGACGCCAACCGCCCTCACCTGGTCGGGTATGGCCACCAGTATCAGGGCGGCACCGGCGAACGCGCCGGCGACCTGGGCACCGATGTAACCGAGCAGCCGCTCGGTAGGAAGCTTGCCCGCCGACCAGAGCCCGATGCTCACGGCCGGGTTGAGATGTCCGCCGCTGACGGCGGCGGTGGCGGTGATCATCACGGCCAACGCCAGCCCGTGTGCCAGCGCGACCCCCACCAGTCCAGCGCTGCCCGCCGTCGCGACGGCTATCGCGCCGACCCCGACGAACACCAACGTGAACGTGCCAACGAACTCAGCCACAAGCGCCTTCGTCATCGATCGCCTCCAAGCGGCCGGCTGAAACGTGGCCGCAGGTCTCTATCGTCTCGGGGCGAGCCTACCATCGGCCGCCCCCTGCCGATATCCTGGCTGGTGGACGGCCGCGCCGTCCGTGACAGGAGAGCCTGGCGGGTGAACCGAGCGGAGGTACACACAGCGTTGAGCAGCCTCGCTCTGCCGGACGGCGAGTGGGTCGTGCACAGCAGCGCAGTAATGCTGCTGCACGGTCTCATACCGAACGCCGGCGACCTCGACCTCATCGCCCGCGGTCCGGCTTGGGATCTCGCCCTCAGGCTCGGCGAACCGGTGGCGGGCAGCGAGGACCTGTGCGTGCGCCTCGGAGGCAACGTCGAGATCTGGTCGGGTTGGCTCGGTCAGGATATCGACGCGTTGATAGGCGGCGCCGAGTTGGTCGACGGGGTGCCGTGCGTGACGTTGAGCGAGGTGCTGCGCTTCAAGCTGAGCATGAGCAGGCCCAAGGACCGGCCGCACATCGCGCTGCTCAGGGAGCGCTTGCGGCTCGGCGAGTGACAGCCGGCGCCGGCGCTAAGTAGCGAGGCTAACGAAGAGTGGCGCCCGCGGCAGAGTCGCCGCGGGCGCCACCGACCGGGCGAGTCACCGCCCGGGTGATGCCGTTCAACGAGCCTTACTGCGCGAAGACGCTCAGCAGCGCCCCGACGCCGCGAGCGGCGGCCTGCACCGAGCCGAGCGAGCCGTCGGAGACGCCCTGCATGGCCAGTTGGCGCGCCGCCTCGACGACAATCGCCAGGTCGGCGGCCGCCGGATGCGACGCCAGGTCGTTGGCTATGCCCGCGCCTTGGCCGTTGCACGGGTGACCCCACTCGGCGTTGAAGCCCTCGCCACCCTCACCGGCGATGCAGTTGAGCACGTGGCCGAGATGTCGGGCTGCCATCGCGTGCTCGCCTGCCGACGCGCTGAACCCGGCGTGCTGGATGGCGGTGGCCAGTTGCGTAGCGAGATCGCCGCTGGGCGCCTCGTAGTCCTGCGACCAGACCGCGCCCAACGGCAGCGCCACGACCAGCAGCAGCGCCAGCGACCAGACCTTGAGGGGGTTGCGCGAGGAACGGACCTTATGCATCTGACCAGCCTCCCTTTGTCTCGACACGATCACTCCGATGCCGGAGCGTCGATGACGAACCTAGACAGCTCTTGCGCGTCGGACAGCAGCTCCGCGGCGCCCGCCGGGTAGCCGTTGCTCTCCAACACGAAGGCGACGACCTGCGCGTACTCCGCCGCCGACAGCGAGCCAGGGGCGTCGAACGGCATGTTCTGAGCGACGAACGAGTAGAGCTCAGCCAGGCTGCGGCCGTGCCAGAAACTAGCCAACGGCGCCAACCTGGGGCCGAAGCCTCCGGCGAGCTCCGCGCCGTGGCACCCGGCGCAGCGCTGAGCGAAGACCGCGGCGCCCAAGACGGCCTGCTCCTCCGAGTACACGCCGCTGGATGCAGCGACAGGCTCGTCGCCGCCCTCTTGCGCGAGGGCGGCGACGGCCAACGTCAACGCGACCAGCGCACACGCCGCTCCGCGAGCCACGAACCGCCGGTAACCAACTCGTTCGTCCATGTTCATCCTCGTCCCCTTCTGCTCTCAATACGCGGCTATTCGCGAGTCGGATTCACCACCTCGCCGCGTTGACGGCCCTCGGCACGCCTGTTACACTTCCGCCCATGTGGCTTCTCGCCTCGCGCGCCGACCAGGACGTTAATTCGGATATCGATCCGGATCCGGGAGCGCTCGGGGCTTAGTCGTTTCGCACAGCAAGCATCAAGACGACCCCCGAGCCAGGAGCCGGGGGTCGCGACGTTTGGCGCCGTTGGAGGCTAAGGTGACCGCAGGCAGCAACGAAGCTAAGAACAGGGCACGCGTCGGCGAGCTGGCCGGTTCGCTGGGCGAGCGCGTGACGGTACGCGGCTGGGTGCTGACGCGCCGCGACCTCGGCGGCATCGGGTTCCTGCTGCTCAGAGACGCCAGCGGCGTGATCCAGTGCGTGCTCCAGGGAGTCGAGCTACCGCTGCACGAGAGCTACGTCGAGGTGACGGGCACCGTGGTCGAGCAGGCCAAGGCCCCGGGCGGCATCGAGCTCTCGAGCTGCGAGATGACGGTCGTGAGCGCAGCCACCGCCCCGCCTCCCGTCGAGCTGGCGAAGGAGGAGTGGCACACCAAGGCCGACACGCTGCTCGAGTACCGCCACGTCACGGTCCGCTCGCCGCGCTCGCAGGCGACGCTGAAGGTCAAGGCCGAGCTGGTGGCCGGGTTCAGGGCGTTCTTAGACGGCGAGGGGTTCACCGAGATCTTCACGCCGAAGCTGGTCTCGGCCGGCGCCGAGGGCGGCGCCAACCTGTTCGAGGTCGACTTCTACGGGCAGCGCGCGTTCCTGGCTCAGTCGCCGCAGCTCTACAAGCAGATGATGGTCGCGGTGTTCGAACGCGTCTACGAGACCGCGCCCGTCTACCGTGCCGAGAAGAGCCACACCCACAGGCACCTGTCGGAGTACCTGTCGCTCGACGTCGAGTTCGGGCCGATAACCGACGAGGGCGACGTCATGGACCTCGAGGAGCGGCTGCTGCGCTCTGTCATGGCGCGAGCCGAGGAGCGCTGCGCCAAGCAGCTCGCCCTGATGGGTGCTCAGCCCGTCGCGCTGCCGGCGGGGCCGTTCCCGCGCATCGAGCTGCTGAAGGCGCGCGAGCTCGTCGCCGAACGCTACGATCACGTCACCGGCGGCAAGGACCTCGACCCTGAGGCAGAGCGTCTCGTCGGCCGCTGGGCGCTCGACGAGCACGGCTCCGATTTCGTGTTCGTCACCCGCTATCCCGAGGCAGCCAGACCGTTCTATACGTACCCGAACGGCGACGGGACCACCCGCGGCCTCGACCTGCTGTTCCGCGGTGTCGAGATCACCTCGGGCGGTCAGCGCGCGCACCGTTACGAGACGCTGCTGGAGGAGCTGGCGAAGCGCGGGGTCGACCCCGTCGACTTCGGCGACTACCTGGAGGTCTTCAAGCACGGCATGCCGCCGCACGGCGGCTTCGCGATCGGCGCCGAGCGCCTCACCGCGCTGCTGCTCGGGGTGCACAACGTGCGCTTCACGCGCGCCTTCCCGCGCGACGCGCAGCGGCTCAGGCCCTAGCGGCCCTAGCCGGCGAGCAGTCTCTCCTCCGCGGCGGCCGTCAGCACCTCGATGCCGATGGTGAGCGCGCGCTCGTCGATGTCGAAGCGCGGGTTGTGGTGGTCGAAGCTCGTCGCCTCCGATGAGGACGCGCCGACGAAGAAGTAGCAGCCGCGCGCCTGTTGCAACCACAGCGCCATGTCGTCCCCACCCATGATCTGCGGCGACTCCTTGACGTTCTCCGCGCCCACGATGCTGGCGGCCACGCGCCTGAAGGCGGTGGTCGACTCGGCGTCGTTGACGACAGCGGGCGAACCCTCGATCCACTCGCTCTCGAAACCGCCGCCGTGCAGCTTGCACACGCCCTCTGCGACCTCGAGGATCCTGGCCCGCAGCCGCTGCCTCGTCTCCGGATCGAAGGTGCGCAGGGTGCCCTTGAGCTCGATCGCTTCCGGGATGATGTTGTAGGCGGTGCCGCCGTGGATGCTGGTGATGCTGATGACCGCCTTGTCGACCGGGTCGACGTTGCGCGACACGATCGTCTGCAGCGCGAGTATCACCTGCGCCGAGATGACTATCGGGTCGATGCCGCCCTGCGGGTAGGCAGCGTGCCCGCCGCGCCCCTTGACGATCAACCGGTAGCTGTCGGTGGCGGCCATCGCCGGGCCCTCGCGAACCGAGACGGCGCCTAGGGGCGTGTTGCTGGAAAGGTGCAGTCCGACGACATGGTCGATGCTGAGGCCGTCGAGCGCCCCGTCGGCGAGCATGGCACTGGCGCCGCGCACGATCTCCTCGGCCGGCTGGAACACGAAGACGAGCCGCCCCCGCAGAGTGGCACCGCGCTCGAGGAGGGCCTCCGCCACACCGAGCAGGATCGCGGTGTGGCCGTCGTGGCCGCAGGCGTGCATCTTGCCCTCGATGGTGGACTTGTACTCGACGGTCTTCTCTTCCGGCACCGGCAAGGCGTCCATGTCGGCTCGCACCAGCACCGTGGGACCGGGTCTGCCGCTGTCCCACACCGCCACGACACCCGTCTTGCCGAGGTTGGCGCGCGGGCTCAGGCCGAGGGCGCGCAGCCTGTCGACGACGATGCCCATCGTCCTGTGCTCCTCGAACGCGATCTCGGGGTGACGGTGAAGGTCGCGCCTGACGGCCACGGCTTGAGGGGT
Source organism: uncultured bacterium (assembly GCA_964392895.1). Classification (GTDB taxonomy): domain Bacteria; phylum Deinococcota; class Deinococci; order Deinococcales; family Trueperaceae; genus CAYMRL01. The sequence continues at coordinate 152,720 of CAYMRL010000005.1, read as the reverse complement.
GAGGGCGGACGCGATCTCGCTGATGGTGCGCATTGAGCCTCCTGGGAGTGGCTTGTTCTTAGGCATGGCCATGCTAACCCCGCCGCCATGCATTAGCATCTGGCGTAGCTCGACGCTCGTGAACCCAACCGCGCGTCACCGGCGATGCAGCGCCGGCGAGAGGAGCAGCTATGAGATCGAGGATCGCGTCACTCTGGTTGGCGGCATCGGCGGCCGCGCTCGTGATGGCGGCGTGCGCGCCCGTCGCCGAGACCCCGATGGAAGCCGGGGTATGTGTCAGCGCCACTCGCCCGGTCATCGCCGTCATCGACTTCGAGAACACAGCGGGCTCGTCCGGCGGCACGACCGTCATCGGCGTGGAAGAGGCCGCTGCTGCTCGCCTCATCACGTTGCTCAAGGAGTCCGACTGCTACGTGATCGTCGAGCGTAGCGAGCTGATAGGCATCATGGAGCAACAGGGCCTCGAGTCGATGGACCCGATCTCGCTGGCGCGCGCCGCCGGCGCCGGCTACGTCGTCACGGGCGTGGTGACGAGGGCGACGATCGCCGCGCCGCAGGTCGCGGCGTTCGGGGTCAGCCTCGGTGCGACGCGCGCCCAGGTCGAGATCGATGTGCGCGCCACCGACATCATCACCGGCGAGGTAGTGGTCTCGAAGATCGGTGCCGGCGAAGCCAGCAACCCCAACATCTCGGTCAGCCACCTCATCGGCACCAGCGTCAGCTACAACGACCCGACCATCGGTCCGCTGCTGGCTCAGGCCGCCAACACCGCCGTGACGCAGGTCGTCAACGCGATCCGCACCAAGTTCTAGGCCAGAGTGTTCTAGGCCAGAGCGTCCTAAGCCAGAGGTTCTAGGCCAGAGCGCTCTAAGCCAGGGCCGAGACGAACTCGAGAGGCCCCGCGACCAGTGTAGGTTCGCGGGGCCTCTCGTCTTTTCGGCGACGCGCGATCCGCGCCGGTTCGAGCTTTCTGTAGTTCCTAGTCGGCGCCGACGCTGAGCGTGACGCTGCCGTCGCCGGGCACGCGCACCTCGCGGAACTCGGTGACAGGGGCGCTCAGCACCCGCACCGTGTACAAGCCCATCGGCAGCGTGACGCCGTCGTCTCCGACGCGCCCCCTCGCGACCACCTGACCCGCCATGTCGAGGACCTCGTAGGCGGGGTTGAGGGCCTCCTCGATCGAAGCGACCAGGTCCTCGAAGCTGCCGACGTCGACGTAGCTGGCGCCCACGCCGGCCGCCAGAGCCTCGAACGTCGCCTGCGCCGCCGGTTCGAGCCCGAGCGAGACGATCGCCAGCTCGATCTGCCCGGCCGCCTTGAGCGCCGCCACGGCGCCGGCCGGGTCGCCACCGCACGACTCCTCGCCGTCGGTCACCAGGATCACCGTGCGCGACGACCTGGCAGCGGCCAAGTCCTGCGCAACCGCGGCCAGCGCGTCGGCGAGCGGCGTCTGCGACAGCAGCTTCGGCTCGATGGCCCTAACGGCGGCCACGGCTGCGGCCCTGTCGAGCGGCGCCAGCCTGACGTCGAGGCGCGACTCGCAGGAGGACGGCGAGATATGACCGAACGCCCTGAGCGCGAACTCGGTCCCGTCAGGCAGCACCTCGCCGACCAAGCGCTCGATGGCGCGGCGCGCGGCGGCGATGCGCTGCTCACCGCTCGGTAGCGCCCTGCCCATCGAACCCGAGGCGTCGAAGATCACCTCGACGGCCGGAGCGGGGCCGCCTGCTCCGCGCAGCACCGTCAGCGTTCCGGGTCCCGGCGGCTGTTGGTAGCGCGTCGCCACCTCCACCGTGTAGCCCTTCGGACGCCTGAGTATGCAGGCGGCGCGGGTGAAGCCGGCATCGACGTCGCCGACGCTGGCCGCCATCAGGTAGCTGCCGCCGTTCACGAGCGCCCAGTCCTGCATCAGGTCTTGAGGGATGGCGTTGCCGCCGGAGCTGACCTCGAAGGTGAACACCCTCGGCCGCGTCTGCTGCAGCGACTCCCACAGCTCGCTCGTCAACGCGTAACCGTTCGATTCGGCGTCGGTGATCAGCAGGATCGCCCTGGTGCCGGCACGCTGCGCCAGCGCCAGGCTGGCCTCCAGCATCGCGGCCTCGGCGTTGCTCGAGCTGTCGGCGCGATCGTAGGTCGCCAGCGCGTACTGGACGCGCGACGGATCGCTCGACCAGATCGGCAGCAGCCAGCGCGCGCGAGGGTCGTTGAACGCCAGCAGCTGGACGGCCTCGCGCTCACCGTTCACTCCGAGCGCGAACGTCGCCAGCGAGTTGTAGACGATCGACAGGTACGGTCCCATCGAGCCGCTGTTGTCCCACGCGAACACGACGGTGCGCTTCGGCTCCTCGAGGTGCAGGTAGTAGTCGCCCGGGTCGGCGAAGCCGCTCAGGCGCGCGCCGCCGGCATCCTCGCTGACCTCGAAGGCCACGGGCGTCAGGGCGCTGTCGAGCACGCGGTACGCGTAACCGATGGCGGGATCGCCGGTCAGCGCGACGTCGAAGAAGTTCTGGCCCTGCGGCACGCTGAACACCAGCCAGTCGACGTCCTCGCCGATCGCGACGCTGTCTGCCACCGGCGCGCCGGGAGTGAGGCGCAAGGCCGTCTGCGAGGTCTCACCCGGGTCCGCCTGAACCTGCTGAGCCGCGGCGCGGTTGGCGAGCCCGAGCTGCGCCTCGTAACCGGCGCGGCTGGACGCGGTGCCCCACTCGCCTATGGCCGAGTAGTAGCCGTTGCCCGCGCGCCGCTCGATCACCGCCACCTCCTCAGGCGGCCACAGGTAGCGCTCGGCGCCGACCATCGGCGCCGTGAAGCGGAGGTAGCGGGCCCACACCGGAGCGCCCAGGCTCAGCTCGGCGACGCTGCCGGCGGCGCGCTGAAGGTCCCACTCGGCGAGCGGCTCCCACGGGCCGGCGGGGCCGGCGAGGCTGACCTCGACCGTCACGCTGGACGCGACCGGGTAGCGGTCACCGACGCTGCGAGGGCTGTCGCGCCAGGCGAGGCGTTCGATCTGGGCGGCGCGGCCGTCCTGGAAGCCCACGACGAACCTGAGGGCCCCGGGATCCCGCAGATCGGCGGTCCCGTTGACGTCGTCCTCGTGCGACAGCAGCTGGAGCCCGTAGTTCCCGAGCAGCGGCTCGGTCCAGGCGACGTGGCCTCCCAGGCGCGGATCGGCGAGGTTGTGCGGTCCGAGCACCGCGGGGTCCTCGGCGAGGAGCTTGAGCTCGCCTACGAACGCGCGGTTCTGGCCGTCCTGGCTGCTGACGAAGACGAGCCTGGCGAAGCGCGCGCGCACGGGGGCTGCGAACTCGAACGCCTGCTCCACCGCGGCCGAGGCGAGCTCGGCTTCGAGCACCGGCTGGAACGACACGCCGTCGAGCGAGGTCTCGATGCGGAAGCCCTTGAGCAGCTCCTCGGCGCGCACGCCCGCCATCGGGTTGAGCAGGGCGCCGATGAGGGTGACCGGCTCGGCGCCGGCCAGCTGGAAGGTGGGACTATGGTCAGGGTCGAGACTGCCCGAGTACGAGGGCGAGATGCGGCCGTCGATCATGACGGCGTCGCGCGCGGGCCGGTTCGACTCGCCGAACTGCGCAGCACCCAGACCGTCCCACAGCACGTTCAGGCGGCCCGCCAGGGCCTGTCTGACACCGTGGTGCTCGAACGGCAGCACCGGCACCGCCTCGCACAGCGGCACGGCCGTGTACCCGGTCGAAGCCGAGCCGACGGCGCTGCGTGCCGCGACGTCGACGCGGATGCCCTGGTCGTCACGGAGCTCGGGCGGGAAGGCGACCTCGACGTCGATGGTGCGCCTCTCGCCCGGCGCCAACGTCACCGGGAGCAGGGGGCGCACCTCTGCTCGCGCGTCGCTGACCACGACCTCGAGCTCCACCTGCTGCTGGACGCTGGCGCGGTTCTCGACGGTGACGGCGCTCGTGAGCAGCTGTCCCTGATGCCAGAAGGCCGCGACCTCGGTCGGCGGCGGCGCCAGCGTCAGGCCCAGAGCGTCGGCCGCGCGTGGGGCGAGGACCTGAGACGGGTCCGGGGTCTGCGAGAGCTCGACGCTGACCTCATAACGGCCCGCGCCGCGCACGCGCAGGTAGTGGACCTCACCGGCGGCGAGGCTCACCTCGAGCTCGCCGCCGCGTCTGCCGGCGGTGGTCGTCGACCCTTCCGACAGCAGGCCGAACTCGACCTCGGAGCCCGGCGCCTGCGAGAAGCGAGCCTGGACCTCGGTAGTGAACGTCGGCAGCCGGTAGAAGTCCTCGTCGCCGCTCTCGCCCACGCGCCCGCTCCAGGTGAGCTCGGCAGGGATGAGCCCGGCCTGCCATCTGTCGTCGTTCGGCTCGGCATCGACGGGCGTCAGGGCGCTATCGAGCTGCGTCATGCGCAGCTGGTAGTAGCCGCTGGGAGCGCCGACGCCGCCGCGCATGCCGACCATGACGCTGTGGTCTCCAGCCAAGAACCAGCGCTCGATGACGACAGGCGAGCCGGGCTCGCCCACCGGAACGTCGAACCATCCCAGCCTGTCGACGTTCAGATGGATGCTGACCTCGCCCGCCGGCGGCACCAGCTCGACCCTCACGTACTGGTCCGCGAGCAGGTGGAAGCGGTAGTAGTCCTGATCGAAGCTGCCGGTCAGGCGACCCACGTGCACCGAGCCCGGGAAGAGCCGCTGAGCACGCGTGTCGTCGTCGTTGGGCTCGAGCTCGCGGATGCCGGGCGGTGGTGGCGGACCCGGGTCGGTGTCGAACGCCTGCAGATCCTGCGAGGGCCCGGGGCCGGCTGCCGCGGCGCTGAGTGGCTCGCCGGCCGTGGGAGCGCCTTCTGTCTGAGCCGCGACCTCGGCGGCCGTCGGTGCGGGGCCGAGCGGGATGGCCCTCAGCGCGTAGTCGCCGCTGGTGCCGTTGACCTCGATCAGGTGAACGCCGGGCAGCAGCACCAGGTCGTCGAGTCGCAGCCTCGAGTCGCCGCTCACCTGGGCGAAGATGGCCTCGTCGATCCCTAGTACCCGCAGGCGGTTGACGCCTGAGCCGATCGCCTGCAGGCGGTAGAGCTGTGCGTCGCCCTCTACGGTGAGCGTGAACAGGTCGCGGCCCTGGCCGTCGAACGAGGCGCGCACCTGACCGTTGGCGTCCAGAGGGGTGGCCAGCCTCGCCACGTCGTTGGGCTCGAGCTCGTTGCCCGCCGGCGGCGCGGCCGCCTGGCGCAGCGCGACGCTGTAGCTGCCCTGGCTGCCGTTGATCCTGACGTAGTAGGTCCCTGGCGGCAGGGTGAGGAGCTGCGTCATGGAGGCGGTGACGCGACGATTCATCAGTGTCTGTCGGTCGGCGTCCTCCAGGCTGACGGCGTACTCCTCGCCGCCGGCGGCAGTCGTCACCAGCTGCCACGAGGTCGGTCCCGGTTGCTCGCTGAGCTCGACGCGGTAGAAGTCGGTGCCGTCCAGCGAGCCCCTTATCTCGGTTCCTGGGGCGAGGACGGTGGCGGTGTCGCTGGTATCGTTCGGCTCCACCTCGCTGCCGCTGCTGCGCTGGCCTTGGCGCTCGAGCTTCAGCCAGACCGTCCCACCGTCGCCGCTGACGGTGATCGTGTGTTGCCCTGGCGTGATCGCGAGACCGTCGCGCCTTAGGGCCGTGGCGGGGCTGAGGCTAACGACCTCGCCCGACGGTCCGGTGATGCGCAGCGCCACCGGCGCGCCGAGCGCGGAGCGGGCCTCGATGCCCCACAGGTAGCCGGTGTAGCGCACGTCGACGCTCCACTCGAACGCCAGCTCGGCCTGTACGGCGCCGTAGCCGATGAACTCGTCGGAGTAGCGGCGTCCGGCTTCGAGGCGGCTAGCCGACCTATCGACCCGGTTCACCGGGCGCAATGTGGCCACGTACTCGCCCGCGCCGCCCGACACGTTGGTGCCGAGGTAGTACCTGCCCGGAGCGAGCTGGAACTCCTGCGACGTGACGGGGCGGCCGTCCTGGGTGCCGAACCTGAGGAGCTCCTCCGTGGCCGCGACGCTGGTGCCGTCGGGCGCGAACGTCACCCTGTGCAGGGAGAACGTGGTGGCCTGTTGGATCACGCTCTCGAGGTCGATGACCCAGCGCTGCAGCGACTCCGCCTCGCCCACGTCCCAGCGGTAGAGGTCCTGTCCTCCTTGGCCGAAGCTGCCGCTGATGCAGATGGGCACGGCGTCCGAGCTCGTCTGCCAGCCGGTGGCGGCCAGCGGCGTCGCGGAGGCCGGGTCGTCGTTGGGTTCGACCTCGTAGTTGCAGATCTGCGCGTACGCGGTGCCGAAGGCAGCCAGCGCCAGGCTCAGCACGAGCCTGCGCAGGCGTGACGTCGTCTTACCTACAGGAGTGGTCGGCCTAGTTGTCGTCTCCATAGCTCGCCGACACTATAGAGGCCATCAGGGCGCGGTGAAGAGCGGTGTTGCTCTCTCGTGGCGCAGAACCACATGGCACTCGCGGCAGCGCGGCTCGTAGCTCTCGGCCGCGCCGACGAGGACCACAGGGTCGCTCTCGTGCGCCGGCTGGCCCTGGATGAGCCGCTGAGTGCGGGTGGCGGCCCTGCCGCAGCCGCAGATGGCGGTCAGCTTCTCGACGACCTCGGCGCGCGCCAGCAGCTCCGCCATCGGTCCGAACGGCTCGGCGCGGAAGTCGAGGTCGAGACCCGCCAAGATCACGCGCCTGCCGCTCTCCGCCATCAGGTCGACCAGCGGCACCAGCTCGGCGGAGAAGAACTGAGCCTCGTCGATGGCGACCACCCTGGTCTCGTCGAGCAGCCTGAGCTTCAGCTCCTCTACCCCGCCGACGCTCTCGGCCTCGAGCGTGCGTCCCAGGTGGCTCGCCACTGCCTGCTTGGCGTACCTGTCGTCGATGGCGGGCTTGAAGACCTGGACGCGCTGCTTGGCGATCAGCGCGCGCGTGACGCGCCTGATGAGCTCCTCGCTCTTGCCTGAGAACATCGGTCCGGCGATGACCTCGACCCAACCGCCGGAGAAGGAGAAGGCGTGACCCAACATGGAGGCGATGTTAACGCCGGGCGACTCGACTCAGGCCCGCACGCCGTCCAGGACGACGTCAGCGACCTCACTCAGGTGCTTGACGACGGCGTACGGCCGACAGTTCGACGCGTCTGCGGCCTGGTAGGCGCTGTGCGGCGAGGCGGTCAGCGTGGCCTCGACCAGGGCCGGGAGGGCGGCGTGCTCGGCGCGTTGTCGCGGAGAGAGGTCGGTCAACGAGGCCGGCAGCTCGGGTTTCACCCAGATGGCGGGGATGCCGGCGCGACCGGCGCCCAACACGTCGTGCTCGAGCGTGTCGCCGACGAAGAAGTCGAGGTGCCCCGCGGCCCCGAAGATCGCCGCCGAGGGCTTCGCGGCGCCGACGGCCTCCGGGGTCACGACGGTGTCGAAGAAGCTCAGCAGGCCGAGTGCGTCGAGCACGGGACGTTGGTAGATGGCGTAGCCGTTGCTTACCACCACCAGCCTGGCACCTGCGGCGGCCAGCCTCGTCAGCAGCTCGTGCGCACCGGGCAGCGCTGCGATGTGACCAGCGCCACCGCAGCACTCCCTGACCCAGGTCGCCACGTCTATCTCAGCGACGACACTCTCGTCCGCCCCAAGCTCTGCGGCCACGGTGCGGTAGATCCCGTCCCAGTCGTAAGCGCCGACCTCGTCGCCAATGGACATGCGCCGGCGCCACTCGAGCCCGACCAGCCGTCTCGCCTCCGCACGCGCCGCCTGCGGCTCCAGCTCGGCGAGCGCGGGGGCCGTCGCCAGCAGGTCTTGGAGTCGCGGGATGACGCAGGACTCGAACGGGTTGCGCATCAGCACGCCGTCGAGGTCGAAGCCGACGGCCAGGCGCCGCTCCGCTGCGCGTCCGTCCAGCCGCCTCACCCTTTCAGCGCCCCGACGGTGACGCCTCTGAGGAAGTAGCGCTGGAAGGCGAAGAAGATGACGATCACGGGGACGGCGGCCAGCACCGCGGCGGCCATCTGCAGGCCGTAGAAGAGCGGCTCCTGCTCCCTCAGGAGCACCAGGCCGACCTGCAGGGTGCGCATCTGGCTCGAGCGGGTCACGACCAGCGGCCATACGAAGGCGTTCCACTGCCCGACGAAGGTGATGATGCCGAGGAACGCCATGCCGGGGCGCACCAGCGGCAGCACCACCTCCCACAGGATGCGCGGCTCGCTGGCGCCGTCGACCCTGGCGGCGTCGAGCAACTCGGTCGGCAGCGTCCCGATGAACTGCTTCATCAGGAAGATCCCGAACGGAGCGACCATCAGCGGCAGCAGCAGCCCGAGGTAGGTGTCGACGAGGCCCAGCCGGGTGACGACGAGGAACAGCGGCACGAGTATCGCCTCGAACGGCAGCATCATCGAGAGGATGAACAGCCAGAACAGCAGCCGGGAGCCGCGGAACGGGAGCTTGGCCAGCGCGTAGCCGGCCATGCTGGCGGTGACGACGGTGACGAGCGTGATGCTCCCGGCCTGGATGAGGCTGTTGATGACCCAGCGCATGAAGTTCGGCTGGGCGAGGACCGCGCGGTAGTTGTCCCAGGTCGGGTTGCTGGGGATCAGCTCGGGCGGCATCTTCACGGTCATGGTGGCGGGCGTGAGCGAGGTCGCGAACATCCAGTAGAGCGGGACGAACGCGGCCAGCGACAGCAGGACCAGCACCGCCAGGATGACCGTCGCTCCGAGCCTGGTGGGCTTGACCGGATGCTCGGGGTCGCGCAGGAAGGGGTCGAACCTGTTGCGCTCACCGCGGGCCGCCCGAGCCGCTCGAGGCGTGAGAGAGGCCATCAGTACTCCACGTTCTGGCCCATGAGCCGGAACTGGATCGCGGCGAGCACCAGCGTGATGGCGAACAGGACGATGGCTTGTGCAGAGGCGAGGCCGAGGTTGAAGCGCTGGAACGCCTCGACGTAGATGCGGTAGACGACGGTGGTGGTGGCGAACTGCGGGCCGCCCTGCGTCATCACGTAGACGGCCTCGAAGATCTGGAAGGTGTTGATGGTGCCGGTGACGACCAGGTAGAGCAGCGTCGGCCGGATCAGCGGCAGTATCACCTGAGCGAAGATCGTCGAGCGCTTGGCGCCGTCGATGATCGCCACCTCGTACAGATCGCGCGGGATGCGCGCCAGTGCGGCTGACAGGAGCACGATGCTCGAGCCGCCGCCCATGATTATCTGCATCGCCATCAGAGCTGGCAACGCCGTCTGGGTGTTACCGAGCCAGGCGACCGGCTGCAGCCCGAGGGTAACCATGAGTCCGTTGAGGAGCCCGAAGGCCGGGTTGAAGATCCACAGCCAGACGAGCGAGATGATCACGCTGGAGGTGACGGCCGGCAGATAGAACGCCGACTTGAAGAAGGTCTGCAGCGTGCGGTTCATCGGGTCGAGCAGGTAGGCGATGAGCAGCGCCTTGCCGAGCCAGAACACCACCACGACCCCAGTGAAGATAGAGGTGTTGACGAGCGCCTTGCCGAACAGCGGGTCGTTGAAGACCCGCCGGAAGTTATCCAAGCCGATCCAGGTCATGCGGGTCGGCCGCACTTCCATGAACGCCAGCACCACTGCCATGATCACGGGCAGCAGGAAGAAGATGAGGAAGAGGACGGCTTGGGGCGCGGTGAACGCCGCGCCCCAAGCCGCTCCCACACCGCCGCGCGAACGCGCGCCGCGGGCCGCGAAGCTCACCTGCCGAAGACCGCCCGGTTGGCCGCAGTGACGAAGTCATCGAGGGCCTGCTGCGGAGTCTTGCTGCGGCTGAGCGCAGCCTCCATGGCGGCCGTGAAGTGCTCCATCCCGGCGCTGATGTCGAGGTCGGCGGGTCCGAAGTAGGAGATGCCGTGATCGATGGCAGACTCGTAGACGGCGACCTCGGCCGAGACGTCGTCGATGTAACCGGCCACGCCCGCGAAGGTCAGCTCGGCGTTGGCGGAGCGCCTGGCCGTGATGTAGAGCAGGCTCTCGAGCAGCTGGATGTTCTCGGTGTTGGTCAGGAAGCGCGCCAGCTCCATCGCCATCTCGCGCCGGTAGTCGTCGCGCTGCTTGAAGACGATGAAGCCGCCTGAGGTCTCGTACGCGACCGGACCGGCGGCCGGGTCGTGCGGGAACGGAGCCACCGCCACGTGAATCGGGTTGGGCATGCGGCCTTCCTTGAGGTAGCGGTCGATGCGGCCGATCTCGTAGATGCCGCCGTAGCCCATCGCGGCGCGGCCCTGGTGCAGGTTGTCGATGGTGCCGTAGACGTCCTGCGCTTCGCCGCCGGTCGGGGCGTAGCCGTACTCGTAGATCAGGTCGACCACGAGCTGCAGGGCGCGCACGCCCTCCTCGGAGTTGAGGATGAACTCGGTGCCCTCGTCGTTCATCAGGCGGCCGCCGAAGCGGAACAGCCACGCGAGCATGTTCTCGGTGTCGCGCGCCGCGAAGCTGAGGGCGTAGACGTCGGTGACGCCGTCGCCGTCGCGGTCGAAGGTGAGCTGCTCGGCGATCTCCATGAACTCGTCGATGGTCCACGAGCGGTCAGGCAGGGCCGGCAGGTCGACACCGCGCTCGGCGAAGATCTCGGTGTTGAGCAGCATCGTCGAGCCCATGCCGTTGTTCGAGTTGTTCCACGGCCAGATGTAGTGCTGGCCGTCGATGTTGCCCTTGGCCAAGCCGTAGGGCAGGAAGTCTTCCCAGTCGAAGTCGGTCAGGTACGCGTCGATGGGCTCGAGCAGGCCCTCGCGCGCCCACTCGGGGTTCCAGTTGAGGTCCTTGACCACATCGGGCGTGTTGCCGGCGAAGATCGCCGTGGTGATCTTCTCGCCGTAGCCCGCGTTCGGGACCAGCTCGTAATGAACCGTGACGTTCGGGTGCAGCGCCATGAACTGCTCGCTCATGTAGCGCGCGTACTCCTCGCCCGTCGTCGTCTGGCCAGGTTCCATGTCGGGCGTGATGATGCGCCACGGGTTGATCCACCAGGTCAGCTCGATGTTGGGTTGGGCGCTCGCAAGGCCGCCAAAGGCGACGAGGGCCGTCAGTACCAGAGTCGTCAGTCTTCTCACTTCGTACCTCCACGATGGCTTGAATGCCTGACCGCAACTGTACCACTTGCTTACCAGAGTGTTCCCTTCACCAAGACTCGAAGGTAGCGTCTAGCCTGTCCGCGCGGTCACGCGTCGCCCAGGTCGAGAGACCGCTCAGCGCCGGTGATAACCTCGTTGGCGATGCAACGCTTTCACGGAACAACCATCGTCGCCGTCAACCGCGACGGCGTAACCGCCCTCGTCGGCGACGGGCAGGTCAGCCTCGGAGACACGATAGTCAAGCGGGGCGCGGTGAAGGTCCGCGCGCTGTCGGGCGGCGATGTCGTCGCCGGCTTTGCGGGCACCGTGTCGGATGCGTTCACGCTGCTAGAGAAGTTCGAAGGCTACTTGGAGAGCAGTCGTGGGAACCTATTGCGGGCGGCCGTCGACACGGTCAAGGAGTGGCGCACCGACCGAGCGCTGCGCAACCTGGAGGCGATGCTGATCGTCGCGGACGCCGACCAACTGCTGATGCTCTCGGGCGTGGGAGACGTGATCGCGCCCGATGAGCCCGTCGTCGCCGTCGGGTCCGGCGGTCCCTACGCGCAGGCGGCCGCCATGGCGCTGCTCAGGAACACGAGCATGAGCGCGGAGGAGATCGGCAGGCAGGCCCTCGCTATCGCAGCCGAGATCGACGTGTTCACCAGCGGCACCGCCACGGTGTTGATGGTCGGAGACACGCAGGAGGAGGGGCCTTCGTGAGCCTCGAGCTGGTGAAGCGCGCCGCAGGGCTCTCGCCCGTCGAGATCGTCGAGGCGCTCGACAGGCACATCGTCGGCCAGAGCAAGGCCAAGCGCGCCATGGCCGTGGCGCTGCGCAACCACTACCGCCGTCGACAGCTCCCTGACGACATCCAAGCCGAGGTGACCCCGAAGAACATCATGCTCATCGGCCCGACCGGCGTCGGCAAGACCGAGATAGCCAGGCGCCTCGCCAAACTCGCCAAGGCGCCGTTCCTCAAGGTCGAGGCGACGAAGTTCACCGAGGTGGGTTACGTCGGACGCGACGTCGACTCGATAGTCCGCGACCTGGTGCGCGCCTCGGAGCTGATGGTCGAGGAGGAGATGAAAGCCGAGGTCATGGACCGCGCCCGCGCCGAGGCGCAGGAGGTCCTGCTCGATGCGCTCCTGCCCGGCGGCAGCAGCGAGGGGCGCGACCGCATGCGCCGTCTGCTCCTCGCCGGCGAGCTCGACGAGCGGCTGGTGGAGATCGAGATCGACGAGGAGCCGCCCGCCGCGATGCCGATGCCGGGCATGGAAGAGGCGGGTTTCAGCCTGCAGGACATGTTCAAGCGCTTCATGCCAGAGAAGAAGGTGAAGCGCAAGGCGACGGTGAGAGACGCGCGCAGGCTCCTGGAGAACCAGGAGGCGAACCGGCTCATCGACAAGGAGGCTGTGGCGCGCGAGGCGGTCCACAGGGCCGAGACGATGGGCATCGTGTTCATCGACGAGATCGACAAGGTGGCGGGCGGTGAGCGCGGCTCGGGTCCAGACGTCAGCGGCGAAGGCGTGCAGCGCGACCTGCTGCCCATCGTCGAGGGCACCCAGGTGAACACCCGCCAGGGCCCGGTGCGCACCGACCATGTGCTGTTCATCGCTGCCGGCGCCTTCTCCGTCGCCAAGCCGTCTGATCTGATCCCCGAGCTGCAGGGCCGCTTCCCGATCCGTGTCGAGCTCGAGGAGCTGAGCTCCGATGACCTACAGCGCATCCTGACCGAGCCGGAGCACGCGCTCACCAAGCAGTACACGGCCCTGCTGGCTGTCGACGGGACCGAGTTGGTGTTCGACGAGAGCGGCGTGGTCACTCTGGCCGAGTACGCCGAGAGGGTCAACCGCGAGGTCGAAGACATCGGTGCGCGGCGTCTTCACACCGTGCTCGAGACGGTGCTGGAGGACGTGGCGTTCGGTACCAACTTAGGGCGCGTGGTAGTAGACGAGGCGCTGGTGCGGCGCAAGCTCGACGAGATCGTCGAGGACGAGGACCTGAGCAAGTACGTGCTCTAGCCGTCGAGCGCGAGGCTGATGTCTATCTTCGAGAAGTCGTCGCTGCTGAACCGCAGCGCTTCGCTCAACGACTTCTAACCTGTCTAGGGCTATTGACCTCAGCCGGGTTCTTCGAGATCGCTGAGGTCCTTGGTTCGACATGTCCATGTCCCCAGTGGCACGCGGGTAACCGTGGAAGGAAACCGCGAAACGCCGATGAGTTAGGTACTCAACCCCGTTCGAGTTGAGCAACCTCAAGAACTCTTTGAAGTCTGGCGGTAGAAGCATCGTAGCCATAGTTGACCTGCCGCATCAGTTCCATAGCTCTTGGTGCGGTCCCTAGAGATGGCGTTGTTGACACCACCAGCAAGGCTCGTCTCGGCACTCGTATGGCTTTAGACGGCGACTTCCTCTGAACTCCGGACTGGCGCAGAGCCGAGCTCGCTGCTAGCGCCCCTCCCGGCTAGCCGGGAGGTTACCTGCTCGCCGACTCGGCCAGCATCTCGTCGAGCCTCGCGTAACCAGCCTCCATGCCCTCCGCCATGCCCGTCCGAGCAGCGGCGTCGCGCGCCTCTGGACTGGCGAACTCGATGGTCAGGCGCACCAGCGTGCCGCCGTCCGGCTCCGCCTCGAACTCGGTCGTGACGATCGTCTCGCCCTGCGTCCAGTCGTCGTTGAAGCGCTCGCGCGCGACGATCCGCCGCGGAGGTTCCACCTCGACGTAGGTGCCTGAGACCGCCAGGTCCCTCTCGCCCTCCTTGCGCCACACGTGCCGGTAGCCGCCGCCGGGCCTGAGATCGACCTCGCAGACCGGCATGGTCCAGCCTCCCGGGCCGAGCATCCAACGCGTGAGCAGCTCGGCGTCGGTGAACGCCTCGAACACCAGCTCCCTGGCGGCAGCGAAGCGCCTGAGGATGAGGATCTCGGTCGCGCCGACCAGCTCGAGCTGGAGGGGTCGAGGGAGGCGGTCGACCGGCCTCATCCCCGCCCGTCGGCGGCTGCCTGCAAAGCCGCGATGTCGAGCTTGCGCATCTTGAGCATCGCGTCCACCGCGCGCTTGGACCTCTCAGGATCCGGGTCCTGCATCAGCCGGTACAAGACGGTCGGCACCACCTGCCACGAGACGCCGAAGCGGTCCTTGAGCCAACCACACATCGACTCCTCGCCACCGCCCTCCCTGAGGCGGTCCCAGTAGTGGTCGACCTGCTCTTGGGTCTCGCAGTCGATGAGGAGCGAGAACCCCTCGCTGAAGCTGAAGTGCGGACCGCCGTCGAAGGCGTTGATGCGCTGGCCGCCGACCTCGAAGCTGACCCCCGGTCCGTTCGCGGACAGGATCTTGCCGTCCTCGAACACCGAGACGTAGAACTCGGCCGCCTCGCGGGCGCCGCTACTGAACATCAGGAACGGGGTGACTCTGTTCGATACCTTGCTTGCCATGGTCCTCTCCTCTCCTTCTCTGACTGCTCCGCGCTGCCAACCGTCCGATTACTTCGCTCCTGAGCTCGCCTCGAGCCCGGTCAGTTGGCGCGCCGCTTGCGCATCTCGGCGAGCAGCCCGTCGAGGCGCGCGAAGCTCGTCTCCCAGTACTCGCGGTAACGCTCGAGCCAGGCGCTGGCCGCCGCCAAGGGGGCCGCTTGCAGCGTGCGCGGCCGGTTGACGCCGTCCCTGCCGGTCGTGACGAGCCCGGCGCTCTCCAGTACCTTCAGATGCTTGGAGACAGCCGGCTGGCTCATCTCCAGCGGCCGGGCCAGCTCCGTGACCGTGACGCTCCCCTCCTCCGCGAGCCTCTGTAGGATCGCGCGGCGGGTGGGATCGGCGAGAGCTCGGAACACGGCGTCGAGGTCGCCTTGGGATTCATAACCGCTCAGTTGCATAACCGAGTAGTAATGTAGTAGGTAAGGACGCTAGTTGTCAAGGCCGCAAAGGACATCGACAGTTGCTCGCTCTATCCGGGGTTGGGAGTAACGCCTGTGGAGGCGAGCTCTAGTCTGGCCAGAACCTCAACTCGCCGTGGCGGTAGGAGGGGTCGACGCGCCGCGCGAACTCCTCCAGCCCGTCCAGATCAGGCGGCTCGAGGTAGTAGCGGAAGTTCTCCAGGTAGCGCTGCACGACGTCGGCTGGCAAACCAAGCTTGACAGCCTCGACAGCCGAGACCTCAGCCAGCGCACCGAGGCCGGCGCGCCGAGCCCGTCTGAAGCTCTCCACCAACGCCTCGGACGGCTGCCTGTCGTCGAGGGAAGCCCACACCGCGAACGTGAAAGGCAGCCTCGTCAGGCGGTACCACGCCTCGCCCAGGTCGGTGACGTGCAGGTCGAGAGCTAGAACGCTCCTGCCACTCACGGGCCGGCCCCTTGGACCGCTCGGCGGCGGCGCGAGGTGCTGAACGGCGCCCTGCAGCGCTGCGTCACCGATCAACAGCGCGGCGTCGGAGGTCGCCAGCAGCTCGCCAAGACCGCCAGCCGTAGGCACCAGCTCAGCCTCGATCCCATCGGCGCTGAGAAGCTGCCTGAGGAGCTCGACGCTGGTGGCCGACTCGGTCGTGACGGCGATCCGCGAGCCGTGCAGCGCGCGCCACCCGGGCCGATGGAACAGCATCACGCTGTAAACGGGGCCGAGAGTGGCAATCGAGAAGTCCTGCAACGCCCTGTAACGATCCCGGTGACGGATGAACTCGACTGAGGAGATCAGCGTCAGGTCGATGTCACCGGCCTCGAGCGCTGCGTTCAGCACGGTCGGGACGCCGTAGACGAACTCCGACTCGCCGCCACCGCTCGGCCACGGCGACAGTCCCCAGTTCAGCGGCGCGACGTTGGTGAACGAGACTATGCCGACGCGCTCGGGCCTGATGGCTTCCTCAGTCAAGCGTAGACCTGGAGCTCGTTGTACAGCGCGTCGCGCCGGACGGGCACGCGGCCGACGTCCTTGATGAGCTTGATCAGCTCGTCCTCGCTCAGGCCCTCTTCCGTCACCGCTCCCGAGGCGTGAGCGATCTTCTCCGCCTTGATGGTGCCGTCGATGTCGGAGACCCCGGCCGAGAGAGCCACCTGGGTCAGCTCGGGCGTGATCATCACCCAGTAACCCTTGATATGCGGGAAGTTGTCGAGCATCAGCCGCGCGACGGCCAGGTTGCGCAGGTCGTCGATGCCGGTCGTGAACTTGGGCGTGCCGAGCTCGATCGACAACGGGTTGTTGTCCGGCTGGAAGGCGAGCGGGATGAACGAGAAGAAGCCACGAGTCTCGTCTTGCAGCTCGCGCAGCCTCAGCATGTGATCGAGCCGCTCCTCGAGCGTCTCGATGTGGCCGTAGAGCATCGTCGCGTTCGTCGGCAGTCCCAGCTCGTGAGCCGTGCGGTGTATCTCGAGCCACTGCTCCGCCGTGACCTTGGCGCGCGCGATGCGCTTGCGAACCCGTTCGGCGAAGATCTCGGCGCCGCCCCCAGGCAAAGCGACCAGGCCGTGGTCCTTGAGCTGCGAGAGGATCTCGCGGTACGAGAGCCGCGGGCGCGTGATGCGGCTGAAGTGGTGTATCTCGGCGCCGGTCCAGGCCTTCACCTGCGCGCCGGGATAACGGTCGGTCAGCCCTCTGACCAGGTCGAGGTAGTACTGCCACTCGCGCTTCGGGTGGTGGCCCGAGGAGATGTGGATCTCGGTTAGCTCGGGGTGCCAGTGCTTGTCGACGAACTCCCACACCTGCGGCAGGTCGTAGTCCCACACGCCGTCCTCGCCGAACTTGCGCTGGAAGCCGCAGAAGGTGCAGCCGACGTAACAGATGTTCGTCTGCGACAGCCTGAGCGAATGAACGTAGTACGCCTTGTCGCCGACCTTCTCCCGCCTAACCTCGTCGGCCAGGCGCATGAGGCCGGGCACGTCGGGGGTGCTGAAGAGGGTCAAACCTTCGGCCATACCCAAGCGGCCGCCGGACCTAACCGCGTCGGCCACGCGCTCCAGGGCGGGATCGCGGAAGCGCAGGCCGGGGTCGCGCCAGTCGGTGGCGGGCGTCTGCGACTTCTGCGACTTGTGCGTCTTGGATGGGGCGCTCAGCATGCTCGCATCATGCCTTACAGGTGCAGCGCGCGTCCGTCGACGGCTAACGCCGCCTCCTTCAGCGCTTCTGACAGCGTCGGGTGAGCGTGGATCGTCGTGGCCAGGTCCTCGCTGCTGGCGCCGAAGGTCATGGCGGCGACGGCTTCTGCGATCAGGTCGCCGGCGCGCGGACCGATGATGTGCACGCCGAGGATCCTGTCGGTCTCCTGGTGGGCGAGCACCTTGACGCGGCCGTCGGTGTGGCCGAGCGCGCGGGCGCGGCCGTTGGCGGTGAACGGGAAGGTGCCCTTGCGGTAGGGGACTCCCGCCTCCTCGAGCTGCTCCTCGGTGGCGCCGACGGTCGCGATCTCAGGTTCGGTGTAGACGACGCCGGGCACCAGGTCGTAATGAACCTGCGAAGCGCGCCCGGCTAGGCGTTCGACCAGCGCGACGCCGTCCTCCTCCGCCTTGTGAGCCAGCATCGGGCCGTGGATCAGGTCGCCGATGGCGTAGACGCCGTGCACGTTGGTCGCGAAGCCGTCATCGACGATCACCCGGCCCTGTTGGTCGAGAGCCACGCCTGCCTCCTCGAGGCCCAAGCCTGAGGTGGCGGGACGGCGTCCGACGCAGACGAGGACCTTGTCGGCCACCAGCGGCTCCTGACCCTCGATGAGCACGCGGGCGCTCTTGTTTCCCTTGCCGCCTCTGCCTGCGCCGACCACCTCCACGCCGGTCACCTTGGCTCCGAGCTTGAACTCCATGCCCTGGCGACCGAGCAGCTTCTGGGCCTCCTTGGCGATTTCCAGGTCGGTTCCCGGCAGGATCCGGTCCAGGTACTCGACGACGGTGACCTTGGATCCGAGCCTCGCCCACACCGAGCCCAGCTCGAGCCCGATGACCCCGGCGCCGATGACGACCAAACGCTCCGGCACGGCGTCCAGCTCCAAGACCTCGGTGCTGGTGATGACCGTCTCGCCGTCGACGGTGACGCCCCTGAGCTGGCTAGGCACCGAGCCAGTAGCCAGAACGGTATATCCGGTCTGGAGCTCGGTGACAGATCCGTCGGACTCGACGCGCACCACGCCCGGGCCGCCGAGCTTGCCGGCACCGTGGTAGACGGTGACCTTGTTCTTCTTCATCAGGAAGGCGACGCCGTCGGTGTTCTGCTTGACGACCTTCTGCCGCCTGGCTTGCATGGCAGCGAGGTCCAGCTCGATGCTCGCCCTGATGCCGTGCGCCGCGAAGCCGTCCTTGGCCTCGGCGTACAGGAAGCTCGACTCGAGCAGCGCCTTGCTCGGGATGCACCCGACGCGCACGCAGGTTCCGCCCAGCGCGCTCTCCTTCTCGACGAGGCCGACGTCGAAACCTAACTGCGCAGCGCGCAGCGCAGCGACGTACCCGCCCGGGCCGGCGCCGATGATGACGATGTCGTGGGCCTTCGAAGCCTCCGCAGTGCCGCTCACGGCCTCAGACCTCGAGCAGCATGCGCGTCGGCTGTTCGACAGCCTGCTTGATGCGCTTCAGGAAGGTCACGGCCTCGCGACCGTCGACGATGCGGTGGTCGTACGTCAGCGCGACGTACATCATCGGGCGGATGACGACCTGCCCATCGACAGCGACCGGGCGCTCCTGGATCGAGTGCATGCCGAGGACGCCCGACTGCGGCGGGTTGACGATCGGCGTCGACAGAAGCGAGCCGAACACGCCGCCGTTGCTGATGGTGAACGTGCCGCCCAGCAGCTCCTCCGGCGCGATCTTGTTCTCGCTGCCGCGCTTGCCGAAGTCGGCGATCACGCTCTCGACCTCGGCGAAGGAGAGGCGGTCGGCGTCACGGATGACGGGCACGACCAGACCCTTCTTGCTGGAGACGGCGACGCCGATGTCGTAGTAGTCCTTGTAGACGATCGAAGTGCCTCTGATCTCGGCGTTTATCTGCGGCACCAGCTTCAGCGCGTCGATGGCGGCCTTGACAAAGAACGACATGAAGCCGAGCCGCACGCCGTAACGCTTCTCGAAGGCGTCCTTGTGCTCGTTGCGCAGCGCCATCACGGCTGACATGTCGACCTCGTTGAAGGTCGTCAGCAGCGCCGCCGTGTGCTGAGCCTCGACGAGCCGCGAGGCGATGGTGCGCCGCAACGGGCTCATGGCGACGACCTCCTCGCGGCGACCCCTGGCCCCACCGGCTTGCAGCGCGGCGTCGGGCTGCGCTGCGCTGCGCTCGCGCTGGGCGAGGTGGCGCTGCACGTCCTCTTTCAACAAGCGGCCGCCGGGGCCAGAGGCGCTGACCTCGTCAGCGCTCAGACCGTGCTCGTCGAGCAGGCGTTGCGCGGCGGGCATGACGCTGGTCGCCGGCGTGAACGGCTGTGTCGGCGCGGCGGAAGCAGGCGCGGCTGTCGTCGCGTTGGCAGAAGCCGCGTTGGCGGTGACCGCCTTGGCCGGTGTCGCGGCAGGGGTCTGTGCAACCGGGCGCTGGGCAGCTGGTGCCGCGGTCGCCGCCTGGGCAGGAGCGGGGGTCTCGACCTGAGACGCTGCAGCAGCGGCATCTATGCGCGCGATGACCTCCCCGACTAGTGCCGGGTCTCCCACGCCCTTGAGCTGCTCGGTGATCACACCGGCGACCGGCGAGGGGACCTCGAGCGTCGCCTTCTCCGTCTCGATCTCCACCAGCGGCTCGTCGACCTTGACGCTGTCACCCACACGCTTGAGCCACGAGCCGATCACGACCTCGGTGATCGACTCCCCGGCTGCCGGGACCTTGACCTCTGTGCTCATCTACTTCCCCTCAATCCTCGAACGCGCGCCGGATCAGGTCGGCCTGCTCGAGGCGGTGCGCGGCGCCGGAGCCGGTGGCCGGGCTCGCCGCCTCCGGTCTCGCGACGACCTTGAAGCGGCGTTGCGGCAGCAGCTTGTCGAACTGCGCTCTCAGGAACCTGGCGGCTCCCATGTTCTCTGGTTCCTCTTGCACCCACAGCAGCTTGGCGGCGGCCGGGTAGCGCGCCAGCGTCGCCTCGATCTCGGCGGGCTGCAGCGGGTAGAGCTGCTCGAGACGCACGAGGGCGACGTGCTCGGCGCCGCGCGCTTCTCGCTCGGCGGCCAGGTCGAAGTAGACCTTGCCGCTGGTGAGCAGCACTCGACTCACCTTGCCGGGATCGGCTACATGGTCGGCGATTACGCGCCTGAAACCGCCGGAGGCGACCTCCTCGAGCGTGCTGACGGCCTTCGGCAGCCGCAGCAGGCTCTTCGGCGACATGACTATCAGCGGCTTGCGCAGCGGTCTCAGCACCTGACGCCTGAGCAGGTGGAAGTACTGGGCCGGCAGCGTCGGGTAGACGACCTGCATGTTGTCGACGGCGCAGAGCTGCAAGAAGCGCTCGAGGCGGGCACTGGAGTGCTCGGGCCCGCCGCCCTCGAAGCCGTGAGGCAGCAGCATCACCAGACCGCTGAGCCGGTTCCACTTCTCCTCGGCGCTGGCGATGAACTGGTCGATGATCACCTGGGCGGAGTTGACGAAGTCGCCGTACTGGGCCTCCCACATGACGAGGCCGTCGGGGGTGTCGAGGCTGTAGCCGTACTCGAAGCCGAGGACGCCGACCTCGGACAGCGCGCTGTTGTGCACCTCGAACAGCTGCGGCTCGGCGGCGATGTCCTTGAGCGGCACGTGCTCGTGACCGTCGTCCGAATCGTGGAACACGGAGTGGCGATGGCTGAAGGTGCCGCGCTCCGCGTCCTGACCGGTCAGTCTCACCTTGATGCCTGCGCTCACCAAGCTGGCGAAGGCGAGAGCCTCGGCCGCCGCCCAGTCGAGCGGCGCCTCGCCGGCGGCCATCTGCAGCCTGCCCTGGAACGAGCGGCGGATCTTCGGGTTGAGGTTGAAGTCGTCGGGGACGTGCGTGAGCTCCTCGAGCCAACGCTTGGCGTCGGCCACTGGCACCGCCGTGTCGACCTCTGGAACTGCCGCGTCGGAACCGCCCACGTAAGACTTCCACACGCCCTCGAGCGAGGAGTAGCTCAGCTTGAAGTCGTCGGCGCGGGCGGCCGACAGCTCCTCCTCGAGCGCCTGCTTGCGCTGCTCGGCGATGCTCTCCGCCTCTTCGAGGCTCACCTCACCCAGTTGCAGCAGCAGGTCGCGGTACGACTCGCGCACCGGCGGACGCTCGCGGATCTTCCGGTACATCACCGGCTGGGTGAACGCCGGCTCGTCGGACTCGTTGTGACCGTGCTTGCGGTAGCAGTACATGTCGATGACGACGTCGCGCCTGAACTCCTTGCGGAAGTCCATCGCCAGCTCGATCACCTGCGCGACCGCCTCCGGGTCCTCGCCGTTGACGTGGAAGATCGGCGACTGCAGCATCTTGGCTACGTCGGACGCGTAGGTCGTGCTGCGGCCCTGGCGCGGCCCCGTGGTGAAGCCGACCTGGTTGTTGACGATCACGTGCAGCGAGCCACCCACGCGGTAGGCGACGAGCCCGCTGAGGTTGAGCGTCTCCTGGACCACGCCCTCGCCGATGAAGGCGGCGTCGCCGTGGATCTGGATCGAGAGCACCTGGTCGCGCCGCTTGTCGCCCCTGCGGTCCTGCTTGGCGCGGGTGCGGCCCATCACGACCGGGTTGACGTACTCGAGGTGCGACGGGTTGAACGCCAGCGAGAGGTGCACCCTCTTGCCGTCTGACGACTCCCAGTCGTTGGAGTAGCCGAGGTGGTACTTGACGTCGCCCCTGCCGAGGTACTTCTCGGGCTCCCTGTCGTCGAACTCGCGGAAGATCGTGCGCGGGCTCTTGCCCATGATGTTGGCGAGGACGTTGAGGCGGCCGCGGTGGGCCATCCCGAGCACGACCTCTAGGACGCCCTGGCTGGCCGCCTTCTCTATCGCCAGGTCGAGGAGTGGGATCAGCGTCTCGCCGCCTTCGAGCGAGAAGCTCTTGGCGCCGACGTACTTCTTCTGGATGAACTCCTCGAAGGTGGTCGCGTCGGTCAGCTTGGTGAGGATGCGCAGCTGCCTCTCGCGGCTCAGCTCCAAGTGGTTGCGCGACGCCTCCATGCGCCGCTGCAGCCACACGCGCACCTCGAGGGAGTCGATGTGCATGAACTGAACGCCGATGCTGCGGGTGTAGGTCTCCTTGAGCGCGTCGATGAGCTCGCCGACGGTATCGGTGCCCGGCATGAAGTTGCCGTGAACCGGCAGCGACATGTCTGCCTGGGTCAGGCCGTAGTACTCGGGCTCGAGCTCGGGCGCCTCGAAGCTATCGCGACCCAATGGACTCAGCTCGGCCAGCCGGTGGCCGCGCACGCGGAAGTTGCGCACCAGTCTGTCGAGCTTCTGCTGCAAGATCGCGCCGGCCGAGCCCGCCTCGTCGAGCTGCGCGCTCGAGAGACCGGAGCCGGCGAAGAGGCTGCGCGGCTCGAAGGACGGCCGCACCGCTACCACGCCGTTGCCCTCCTCCGCCCGCCGCGAGGCGAAGAACGCTTGCCAGCCCGGATCGACCGAACCTGGATCCGCCAAGTAGTTGAGGTAGAGCTCCTCGACGTAGTCGAGGCTCGAGCTGTTCAGCCCGCCTTCGCCCTCATCGCCTATGCTCTCATCTGTTGTGGTGCCGAAAGTGTGCGCTACCGCCATCGCAAGCCAGTTGTATCACGCTTCCAGCGGCTCTCCTGGTGATGTTCCGACCATCTGGGCCACCCTGCGCACGCGGCATGGCAACCTAGTGGTGCATGGTCGCTGACGAAGGCAAGGCCGCCCTCCCGCGCAGCGGTGGTGGACGCGCGCTCATAGCGCTCGGGGAGGCGCTCGTCGACCTCGTCCCGCTCACCCCCGGCGCATCGGTGCAGTCCGCCGACGCCTTCGCCAAAGCCGCCGGCGGCGCTCCGGCCAACGTCGCTTCGGGCGTGGCTCGGCTCGGTGGCACCGCGCGCCTGTTGACCCGCGTGGGCGGCGATGCGCTCGGCGACTTCCTGCTCGGCGAGCTCCACGCCGCCGGTGTCGACGTGACGCACGTCAAGCGCGACGCGGCTGCGCAGACGGTCCTCGCGCTGGTATCGCTCGACCCGAGGTCGCAGTACGGCTTCGAGTTCTACGGGGCGCCGGCGGCGCACTGGCGCCTAGCTCCGGAGGACGTGACAGAGGCCAGCCTCGCCGACGCGGCGATCCTGCACTGCGGCTCGATCTCGCTGATCCACGAGCCTGCCCGCTCCGCGACGCTTCAGGCCGTGACGCTGGCTGAGGAGCGCGGCCTCATCGTCTCGTTCGACCCGAACCTGCGAGCCGTGCTGTGGCCGTCCCTGACGGCTGCTCGCGCGTCCATCCTCCCGGTCGCCCGCCGCGCCACCCTGCTGAAGCTGAGTCGCGAAGAGCTGCGGCTGCTCGCTCAGAGCGAGGATCCGGCCGCGCTCTGCGGCCCTCGGACCAAGCTGATCGTCGTCACGGACGGGCGTGAGGGTGCCGAACTGTGGCTGCCGGGGGCCGGCGGTCCGACGAGCCTAGCGGTGCGCCCTTTCGAGGTCGAGACCGTGGATACCACCGGCGCCGGCGACGCCTTCGTCGCGGCCCTGCTGCACGCCTGGCTTCTCGACGAGCGCCTGCTCGACGACGCGTCGCCTGCCGGCCGCGAGCGGCTCGAAGCCGCCGCCGCGCGCGCCGCCGCGTTCGCAGCACTGACGACGACCAAGCGCGGAGGCGTCGCCGCCATGCCGAGCGTGGCGGAGCTCGAGCGGTTCCTGTCGGCCGCGCGTGCGTGGTAGACCAGGGCGTGAGCCAAGAGGGACTGCCAACATTCGCCGACATCGAGAGCGCGGCGCGCTCGATTTCAGGGATCGCGGTCAGAACGCCGCTGATCCGGCTGCCTCTCGACCTGCCGGGCGGGCGCGCCGTTTACGCGAAGGCGGAGAACCTGCAGCGCACCGGCTCGTTCAAGATCCGCGGCGCGCTCAACAAGCTGGCAGGCTTGACGCCTGAGCAGAGGCGGCGCGGCGTCGTCGCGCACTCGAGCGGCAACCACGCGCAGGGCGTCGCCGCCGCCGCCAAGCACTTCGGGGTAAGCGCGACCATCGTCATCCCGCGCGGCGCCTCAGAGCTGAAGGTTCGGCGCACCGAGGCGTTGGGCGCGACGGTGGTGCGCTGCGACGACACCCAAGCCGCGCGCGAGGGCGAGGCTGCCCGCATCGTCGAGCAGACGGGCGCCATGCTGGTGCACCCGTACGCCGACCCGCTCATCGTGGCGGGTCAGGGCACCGCGGGTCTCGAGATCGCCGCCGATCTGCCCGACGTCGCGAACGTCCTGCTGCCGATAGGCGGCGGCGGTCTCTCGGCCGGCGTGGCGCTGGCGCTGTCAGCCACGGCGCCGGAGGCGCGCGTGTTCGGCGTGGAGCCGGAGTTGGGTGCCGATGCGCGCGAGTCGCTGGCTGCGGGCGAGGTGCGCAGCTGGCCCGCCGCCAGCACCACCAAGACGATGGCCGACGGGGTGAGGACTCAGAGCATCGGCGCGCTCAACCTCGCACTGCTCGCGCGGCATCTCGCCGGGGTCGTGACCGTCGACGAGGCGAGCATCGCGGCAGCGACGCGTTGGTACCACGAGGAGGCTCACCTCGTCGTCGAGCCTACCGGCGCCATCACCTTGGCCGCCCTGCTCAGGCTCGCCCAGGCGGGTACGCTCGACGGTCTCGAGCTACGCGACGGCCCTACCGTCGTGTTCGTCTCCGGCGGCAACGTCGACATCTCGCGCCTGAGCGCGATACTCGAGGACCGCTCTTGACGTTGCCGCCCAGGGGCCGGGCGTCTATCCTGTTGGCGTGACGCCCCTCGTCGGGTTGACCGTCTTCGGTTACATGTTCGTCATCGCCGTGTGCCTGACGCTGTGGGCGGCGCTGACCCTGCGCGACGGCAGCCGCGCTCGGAGAGCTCAGCGCGAGGCGCCGACCGAACGTGACGACGCCCCACCCGCACGCGCCACCGGACTGCCGCCGCAGCGCCTCGGCGAGCGCCCCGTCTGGCGCGCCGAGGAGCGCAGTGCGCAACGGCCGGCTCGGGACAGGGTCGAGACCGTCCCGTTGCGCTCAGGGCTGCCGGAAGTCGCGCCGCCCGACCCCGCAGAGGGCACGGGAAGAGTCAGGCCCGTGACCGACCTGCCACGCGAGCCGCGCCGCGAACCGGGTCGAACCGTCACGGCCAAGAAGCTGGTGGTCAGCGAGACCGGCGACCCCGCAACGGCCGACCGCGGCCACCAAGCCGAAGCCCCTGTCAGGTCGTCATCGCACGCGCGGCTCGAGCCGACGGAGCGCCGCGTCTCCAACGACGATGTCAGAGGAGCCAAGGCCGTGGTGAAGCAGCGCTCGTTGGACGACGCGTTCGACCGCTTCATAGAGGTCGACCGCAAAGACCGCGGTTTCTAAGCCGAGCTTTACAGGCTCTTGAGCCTCTGGTAGGCGCTCTCGGCACGGGCCTTGAGCTGGCTGGTATCGGACTTACCGGCCATCATCAGGTGCATGTTCATGTGCTGGTCGATGTCGCCGAAGATCGAGTTGAGCACCTCGACCTCTTCGTTGGCGCGCAGGCTCGAGTCGCCCCTGAACATGTGGGTGTAGGAGTACTCGAACTGATGCTCGTCGATCTCGCCGCTGAGGAAAGCCTCGAGCACGTCGAGGTACGGGGTCAGGTCGGACCGCGCCTCGCTGGCCTGCGCGACGACGTCCGCGCCGACCGGCAGCTTGGTGAAGCCGGAGGCGAGAGCCTCGGGTGTGATGTCCCAGTTGTCGAGATCGAAGACAGCCTGGCCGTTCTGGAACAAGATCACCTGCGGCGACTCGTGCCTGATGCCAGTCAACTCGGCGACGAGGTTGCTGGCCGGGCGCGCCTCGACCACGCGGATGACGCCGCACATCAGGTCCTCGCGCGGGGTCAGCTGCTCCTGCACGTGGCCGAAGCCTTGCATCGTCTTGTGGCAGGTGCCCGCCTTGAACACGACGCTGGTCGGGAAGCGCTTGAGGAACTCGGTGACGGCTTCTGTCGTCGAGAGTAGGACTACACGGTCTTTGAGCATCTTCGGTCGCGTCTCCTTGGGGCAGTCAGCTACAACTCCCATGAGTGTACTCGGCTATCCCGGCGCGGCGGTGTCATATGGAACCAAGCCGGCGCCACGCCAAGATGTCAATGACCCTTTCGCGCAGGGCGCCTATGCTAGACTCACTCGGTTGGCTCGCGGTTAGTCAGGTTGCGTCCTGACGCACCAGCCGCGCTCCCGGCGGGGTCCTCGAGCGAGCGCCGTCTAGCACGGCCCGTCGCGGAGAGGTGTCCGAGTGGTTTAAGGAGCATGCCTGGAAAGCATGTGTATGGGGCAACCTGTACCGCGGGTTCGAATCCCGCCCTCTCCGCCAATACCTGTGGATGGCCGTACAGACTGAGCGACGAAACTTCGCTTGTCGAACGTCTGCGTCCCACACGCCGGCTGGCTTGCTGAACGGGATCCCACGGGCCCATCGGACGAGCGAGGCTTTCCTGCGTAGCCTTCAACATTGTGGTGTAGTCCAGTTCGCCTTTCATTGGACGCAATATGTGTGGGTCACAGGCGATTCGTCTATTGCCGCATCGCCAATGCGAAGACTACGACCCAACGCGGACTTGAAGGGAGCAAACCCTACGCAAGCAATGACTGCCAACCGCTACCTCTCGCAATCAGGATAATGGTGGCCGGTTTCTGATCATTGCTTTCTCGTGTCCGTACAGCGAGGTGAATGTCAAGTTGGCTTAACTAAGAGGATGCTCTCGTTCATCCGACCGTCGAAACAAGGATATCGTTTCCTTGCTTTCCGGAGGACCAGCAAACAACTTCGCGCATGCGGAGCATTGGAGGGCGGTCAGATTAGTGGTGACAGATACGATTGAACAGAAGCCTGTCTTCGACCTGGAAGCTCTCTTCGCTCGGTCCGCAGACGACGCAGGTCAGGTTTGCCTGCCCTTCAGCATGCTGCTGCTTCACAACGCCGCAGATAACCGAGCCTTGAACATGAAGTGCGACGGGGTACTGGCGGTTCGAACCAAGCAGCACGTAGTCTCTATCCCTCAAACCAGGGCTTCTACCGGTCGACCAGCCAACACTGCATGCCGCTTCAGAGGCCTCGTCCACTCGGCATGGCGCACCGCTTTTGAGCGCCGTGAAGGACCCACCAAGAGCCACACCAATGTCGGCTGACAGTGAAAACGCACGCTTCGATTTCGGACCGCTTCCATCGTTCGAAAGTACTGGCAGGAAGAACGATCCTCAAGCAATCCTGGCCGCTTGGACTGCCCTAGAAGCGCTATCGCCCCAGAGCTACATCCGCCCTGAGGACATGGCTTCAGGAGACAGGACTCGGGTCGCGTTCTTTGAGCACGAACTACCGTGGGGACCGGATGCCCGCGACAAGCCCAACCACCGCCTCTACTTCGAGGTCGTACTTGGGGCAATAGCGCTCGACAAGGCGGCCGACGAGTTAGTGAAGGCTTTTGGTGAGGACGAAGAAAGGCCACTACATGATGGAAAACGCGCGGCAATAGCGTCCATCCTCATCAACAAGGAAGGCTTCGTCCTCAAGGAGAACGGCATTGCGGTTTCTAGTTTCGCTTGGGCCTTGAAGCCGGCGCTAGAGCTGAAGCTGGGCAGCCTGGGAGCTTGGCCCAAGATAGAGCAGCGCATCCTAGAGCGACTAGACCTCAAGGTCAGGCACTTTGACGATGCCGGCAATCCGATTCCGATCGACCTCAATGTCGTCCAGGACACACATCGCTGGCTAGTGTCGCTGTTCGACATACCCCAGCACCTTGTCGAACCACCAACATTCGCGCTGAAGGTCTTCCACTACGTCAGGGAAAGAACACCTCCTGAGCCGTCGCTGCTGAACTCGTTCTACCTAGAAGACCTGACTAAAGCTTCAGACCTAATCGGAGGTACGGGGGCAGGTGCAGGGCTTCAGCGTTACATTGGCTTTGCCCGGCCTGAAAATAGTGTGGACGTACTGTCGCCGCCGGCCGCAGTTGAACCGTATGTGGCACCATCGCTGATTCCGCAGGCGTGCTGGCCGTCTGCCAGCGGCCGTCCTCTCGTGCTGCTTCAACAGGCCGCCGTCAACGCAGCACGTGCTGAACTTGGAAGCGACTCTGGCATCATGGGCATAAATGGCCCTCCAGGAACCGGCAAGACCACGCTGCTGAGGGATGTTGTGGTTGGATGCGTCCTTGATCGAGCAACAGCCATGGCGCGTTTTGAGAACCCTCAGGAGGCCTTCACTGCGACCGACCAGAAGCTACTGTTTGGCTCGAATGCTTTCTACCGATTCTATCGAGTCGATGCATCTTTGAAGGGCCATGAGATTGTCGTGGCCTCGTCCAACAATAGGGTGGTGGAGAACGTCAGCAAAGAACTCCCCCTAAAGGACGCAAACGGCAGGAACGCCGAGATGGATTACTTCAAGTCCATAAGCGACCTCATCGCCAATCCCAAACGCGCCGGCTACTTCGAAGCCGAGGACGAGGCGAGCACTGCGCAGGTAGAGACATGGGGGTTGATCGCTGCGGTTCTAGGTAACGGTCGAAATCGCGGAGCATTTCAGCAAGGATTTTGGTGGAACGAGGACGGCGGATTCCTGACCTACCTAAAGGCTGCTCGCGGCATGAATGTATTGCGTGAGATCAAGGACGAGAAGTCAGGCGAGTTCATCAAGAACGAGATGCCAACTGTCGTTACCAGGGAGAATCCCGCCACCAATGCCGCAGATGCTGCAATGCAGTGGCGAAAGGCCCGTGCCGCATTCCTAGAACAAAAGAAGGCCGTAGACGCCGAAATCGCTGCGATCGAAGGCATGCGACGTGATCTCCAGGCCCTAGAGGAAGCGGAATTCGACCTTAAGCGGTTGGACGAACAACGCCCCCAACTCGATCAAGCAGTCTCTTCGGCCCGGCAAGCAGGGGAGGCGAGGCGCCTAGAGCATTCGGCTGCAGTTGCTAAGGCTGACCGTGACAAGACAATGCTCGAAGGTCATCTGGCCGGTCGTCCAAGTTTCTTCGCCCGATTCCTCGGCACCGCGTCATCGAGGACCTGGAACGCCAATCGGCAACGTCTTACCGATGCCTTGCGGCAGTCCGTAAACCACGTTCAGGCGACGAGCGACGCTTTAGCGGCAGCACGAGCAACTTGGAGCGGGACTCAAGCCCGACTACTTCAGTGGGATCGAGCTGTAGAGGACAAGAAGCGAGATATTGCACAGCTTCACGCAGCTTCTCTTGCAGCCCGAGCACGGCTGGGCGATCGCGTTATCGACAAGGCATTCTTCCAGAAAAACCACACAGCGATGCAGGTAACGGCACCATGGCTCCCAGACGACGTTCATCGGATGCGCGAGGACCTGTTCGCAGCAGCTTTGGCGATCCACAAGGCCTTCATCGACGCCACGGCCAGTCGGTTGCAGCACAATCTTGGCTTACTTATGGCAGGCATGACTGCGGGCGCCTTCCAATCACAGGCACAACGCGATCTGGTCCCAGATCTATGGTCGAGCCTGTTCATGGTCGTACCGGTGGTCTCCACAACCTTCGCCTCCTTCCGCACTATGTTTGGGGATCTCACGCCAGAGAGCATCGGATGGTTGCTTATTGACGAAGCAGGGCAGGCCGTGCCGCAGGCGGCGGCAGGTGCTGTGATGCGTGCAAGGCGCACCATCGTCATAGGCGATCCTCTGCAGGTCCCGCCGGTCGTCTCACTGCCAGAAAAGCTCAACGCAGAGATCTGCAAGTACTTCGACGTCGACGATGCCGAATGGTCTGCGCCCGCAGCATCCGCACAGACTCTTGCGGATCTAGCCTCGCGTTTCAGATCCGCCTATATCACCGACCTTGGTGATCGCGAAGTAGGGCTGCCACTGCTCGTTCATCGGCGTTGTCAGAACCCTATGTTCGACGTATCAAACACCATCGCCTATGCCGGCCAAATGGTTCACTCAGTCGGCCTTCGAGATCCCGGTCCTATCGGCGATGTCCTAGGCGAGTCGAGATGGGTCGACGTCAACGGTGATGCGGAGAGTAAGTGGTGTCCGGCCGAGGGGGATGCCGTGGTGGCAATGCTCGCTGCCCTTTCCTCCGCCGGCGTGAAGGATCCGGACATATTCATCATCACCCCCTTCAAAGTGATCGGGCAGGAAATGCGCCGGAGACTTGATCGTGAAACAGCACTGTTCCGTTCGCTGGGCGTCTCAAAATCTCAGTGGGCGCACGGTCGCGTAGGCACTATTCACACGTTTCAAGGGCGGGAAGCCGATACCGTCATTCTACTGCTCGGGGCACCTAACGCGAGCCAGCATAGAGCTCGCCAGTGGGCCGCCAGCCCGCCAAACATCATCAACGTCGCTGTCTCTCGCGCCAAGCAGAACCTTTATGTGGTCGGATCGGCGAAGGCTTGGTCAGCAGCTGGGACAAGTTTGCAGGTACTGCAGCGGGCATTGGCCTCTGCCGAGAGAAAGTAGCTACGAACCGAGCGAGCAATTTCTAGTTGATGAATTACTATTGGAGCAGATTGTTCGGCCATGTCAACGGCTCATCGGTCTTTGTCTTCGGTTGACTGTGGAGATTGCCTCCCTGCACCTCGCGCATGTCGCACCGCTGCTCGCGAGGCGAGCCAGCGACCGATCTCCTCATCGGCAGCTACCTCTGCCGCGTGCAGCGCACGCACCCTGGCCGCCAGCCCAACTCGCAGGTCGGCGTAACCGGCTTCCGTCAACGGGAAACCGGCCGCCGCCGCCGAGGCCAGGGCCTGAAGTCGCTCATGGACCTCTAGTCGGTCATCAGCAGCAGCGGGCCCGGCAGATGCCCTGGTCTCACTCCGCTCCGCCAGCAGCGCACGGGCCTCAGCGAACGCTCCCATCGCGCCGGGCAGAGCTGCATCGGCTAGCGCGCTCCACTCGCGGCCAAGGACCTCGTAGCGCTCGGCCAGATCAGCGAGCGCAGCGTCACCAAGACGCTCAGAGGCCTCGCGCAGGAAGTCGGCGAACAGTGGCCGGCACAGTCCACCGCCCGTGCCGTTGTGTTCGACGAAGTCGTGCAGCATGGTGAGGCCGTTCCAGAGTCGGCGCCCGCGAGGGAAGACTGTCACCCAGGCGTCCTTGCCCGAGGGGGCCGTCATGCGGCTCGCTAGTCTCTCCAGAGCAGCGAGCGTGAAGTTGACGCGTGCGCTGCTCACGGCGCCAGCGCCGGCCAGGCCCGCGCGGCACGCGGCGAGGCCGTTGGTGACCAGCTCAGTAAGCGAGGGCGGTGTCGGTGGCCCCACCAAGGCCAACAACCTGTTCTTCTGCTTGGCGATCCTCGCTCTGGCCGCGGCGAAGGCGTCGGTAGGCACCGTCAGCGGCGTGTCGGCGAGGTCTCCGACGAGCACCGACTCGGAGTCGGCCTCGTAGACGGTCACGACGTGATAGCCGCCGCCTAGTTGCGCATCCGGCTCACGCGAGTGCGGAAGCAACCCCCGCTCCACCCAAGCGATCACAGGCTTACCGGCGGTCAGGAGCTCCGCGAGGGCCGCGTCGGCAGCCCTCTTCCCACCCGCCTCGCGTACGACGGTCGCCGCTCCGAAACGCTCCGCGGCCGCCCGTAGGTAGGCGAGATCGTCGTGCCACAGGTGGCGGCCACCCAGGAACAGCGAGGCGAAGTCCTCGCGCTCGTACAGGAACGAGAACACGCCGATCCCGATACCGCCAGCCCCGCCGAAGACCATCGCCTCCGACCAAGGCAGACCCGTCGCGGGGTCGGAGGCGCCGGCTGCGGTGAGGAGGATCCGAAGCGCGGTTGCGGCCGGGACGTTGCCAGGCAGGTGACGGTAGGCGGTCGGCCTCGCTGGTGCGGCCGCGCTACCGACCTCAGTGCCGGCGGTAGCACCGGCGAGAACTTGGCGGCGGGCCGCAGCGTAGCGCTCACCGGTCTTGAGCATCCGCGCCCGCACGCGGGCCTTCAGGTGTTTTGATGACGTCATGGTCGCTTCTCCGGTTCCGGGAGGCAGGGACCCACGCGCCGCGGCCCCACGGTGTGGGAGTAACGACGTTGCAACGATCCGCCCGGCGCAACTGGCGCCGCGCGGCTCCTACGCCCGAGGACAGGAATCCCCTTTACCCTCTGGATGAGCCCGGCGGCGTGGGCGCCGGAGCGAGGGTCGGGCGCGGGCGTCGCGCCACAGCTACGATAGCCGACGCTAGGACTGCCCGGAGTCAGACACCTCATCCGTAAGCCGCTAGGACCGGTGGTAAGCTCCCAGCGTGCCGCGTCCGCTACCGCAGCGAAGCGCCGATACCGACCTTCCAATCGCTGTGTTCGACTCGGGCGTCGGCGGGTTGACCGTGCTCGAGGCGCTCCTGGCGGCGCTGCCGCACGAGCGCTTCGTCTACCTCGGCGACACGGCCCGCGTGCCTTACGGCTCTAAGCCGCTGGAGATGGTCAAAGGCTTCGCCTACCAGATCGCCGAGACGCTGCTGTCCTTGCCGTCCAAGGCGCTGGTCATCGCGTGCAACACGGCTTCCGCCGCCGCGCTGCCCCAACTGGCCGACGACCTCGACGTGCCCGTCTGGGGCGTCGTCGAACCCGGTGTCGAGGCGGCGCTGTCGCGGACCGAGAGTGGCGGCAGGGTCGCCGTGCTGGGCACGACCGCGACGGTGAGTGCGCGCGTCTACCAGGACCGCCTGGAAGCCGCGGGCCGCGAGGTGTGGTCCACCGCTTGCCCCCTGTTCGTGCCGATCGTCGAGGAGGGCATCTCCGACTCGCATATCGCCCGCCTGGTCGCTGAGCACTACCTCGCTCACAGGCCCCAGCTCGACGCCGCTATCCTCGGCTGCACCCACTACCCGCTACTCAAGCCCGTGCTGGGCGAGCTATTCGGGGAGGGTGTGGCGCTGATCGACTCGTCGCAGGCCGTCGCGGAGCGGGTGGCGAGAGACCTAGCCGCGCTGGGTCTCGCCAGCGAGGCAGGCCCCGGCGAGGACGCTGCGGGCGTACCCGCCGCCCGCGTCGACTACCTCGTCACCGGCGACGTCGGCACCTTCGTGCACGTCGGCAGCCGCCTGCTCTCGCCACTGCTGGGTAGCGCAGGCAGCGGGCTAGCGAGCGGCTCGGCTCGGGCAGCGCACATCGAGCTCAGAGCTCCGGCCGGCGTACCGCTCAAGGGAGCGACCACCACTTCGAACGCAGGCAGGCCGGCGTGAGCGCGACCGATCCGGCGAGCTCCAACGGACCGAGCGGTCCCAGCCGCTCCGGCGGACGCGCCGCCAACGAGCTCAGGCCCATCAAGCTCACCCCCGGCTACCTTCACAACGCCGAGGGCTCCGCGCTCCTCGAGTGGGGCAAGACCGTCGTCGTGGCTGCCGTGACGCTGGAGGCGAAGCTCCCCAACCACCTGCGCGGGGCAGGCGTCAAGACCGGCTGGCTGACCGCCGAGTACTCCCTCCTGCCTCGCAGCACAGCGGAGCGCACGCCGCGTGAAAGGCACTACGCCAGCGGCCGCACGCAGGAGATCCAGCGCCTCATCGGGAGAGCCTTGCGCTCTACCGTAGACCTCGCCCAGTTCCGCGGCAAGACCATAACTGTGGATGTGGACGTGATCGACGCCGACGGCGGCACCCGCTGCGCCGGGATAGTCGCCGGCTACGCGGCGCTGCACCAGCTGGCCGAGCGGCTCGTGTACGGCGGCCAGCTGGCCGAGTGGCCCCTGAGGCATGAGATCGGCGCCGTCAGCTTAGGCACCGTGGGCGGCACCGCCCTTCTCGACCTCGACTTCGCAGAGGACTCGCGGGCCGAGGCCGACATCAACGTCGTGGCCACGGCGGGCGGCGAGATAGTCGAGGTCCAAGGCGCTGGCGAGGGCGAGCCTCTGCCCGCGACTCGTTACGTCGAGCTGATCGCAACGGGCGTCGAGGGCGTCAAGCGCGTTCTGGACGTCGTCAGGCCGCAGCTCTCGAAGGGCGGGAGCTGATGGCCAGACAGCGCCTGAAGCTGGTCCTCGCGACCAGCAACCGAGGCAAGGTCGCCGAGATCCGCGAGGCGCTGTCAGGACTCGACCTGGAGCTGCTCACGGCCGCCGACGTCGGTATCGACACCTTCCCCGAGGAGACAGGCGCCAGCTACGAGGAGAACGCCCTGCTGAAGGCCGGTTTCGTCGCCCTGCGGGCCAAGCTGCCGGCGCTGGCTGACGACTCGGGGCTGGAGGTCGATGCGCTGAGCGGCCAGCCAGGGGTCTACAGCGCGCGGTTCGGCGGCGAGGGGCTCAGCGATGGCGAGCGCACCGCGTACCTGCTCGACCTCGTCGCAGGTGTGCCACGCGCCGGGCGTGGCGCGTCGTTCGTCGCGTCGGTGGTCGTTGCGACACCCGGGGGCGAGATGGTGTCGTTCCGCGGCGAGTGCAGAGGCGAGATACTCAGCGGACCGCGTGGCGAAGGCGGCTTCGGTTACGACCCGGTCTTCTTCAGCACCGAGCTAGGCAAGACCTTCGCGGAGGCGACGCTGATCGAGAAGCGCAAGGTCAGCCACCGCGGCCGGGCCCTCGAGGCGTTCTTGCAGTGGGCGCTGACGCCCGCCGGCAAGCGCACGATGCAGACTTTGGAGCCGCGGGTCGCGAAAGACTGACCTCTCATCCGTCGAACGGGTCAGCGCGGCCGCGGCAACGCTCTCAGACCGCCATCGCGAGGCCACGCCACCGGTACAGTGACGGCATGACCCTTCTGACCGCCGGCATCGGCTCCCTGTTGATCGGAGTGGGCGTCGTCGCCTACATCACCTCTGGCGCAGCCAGCATCACCGCCCTCATCCCCGCCTTCGTCGGTCTGCTGCTGCTGATAGCCGGCCTGGTCGCGCGCGCCAACCCCAGCTCGCGTCGCCACGCGCTGCACGCCGCCATGGCGGTGGCGCTGCTCGGCGTGCTCGGCTCGTTGATGAACGTGTTCCAACTCGGCTCGTTGATCGCCGGCACCGCCGAGCGGCCGGGCGCGATCCTCACCAGCACCATCATGTTCGTGCTGCTGCTGGCCTATCTGATCGTGGGGATCCGTTCCTTCGTGCAGGCGAGGACCGACCGCAAGGGCTGACCGCGGCGGTCACACCTGAACGAGAACCCTCGCCCCGTCTCCCAGCAGGTGCACCGAGTCGGTGAAGCGGATGACCCGCGACTGGTAACCCATCGTGATGCTGTGAGTACGCGCGCCGTTCTTGAAGAACTTGACGCCCCTGAGCAGGTCGCCGTCGGTGATGCCGGTGGCGCTGAACACGATGTTCTTGCCGGGTGCCAGATCCTCGGTGCGGTAGACGCGGTCGACTGAGGCGCCCATCTTCTCCAGGCGCTCCCGCTCGGCATCGTTGCGGGGCTTGAAGCGACCGTGGATCTCGCCGCCGAGGCACTTGAGTGCGGCCGCGGCCAGCACGCCCTCGGGCGCGCCGCCGGTGCCCATCACGGCGTGGACGTTGGTGCCGCGCACGGCGGCTGAGAGAGCGGCGATGACGTCGCCGTCACCGATCAGCTTCACCCTGGCGCCGGCGTCCCTGACCTCGCGGATCAGCGGAGCGTGGCGCTCGCGGTCGAGGATGACGACGGTGAGGTCGTCGACGTCGCGGTCGAGCGACAGCGCCACGCCGCGCAGGTTGGCGGCCACGGGCCAAGTCAGGTCGACCTTGCCTTTGGCGGGCGGGCCGACGATCAGCTTCTCCATGTAGGTGTCTGGCGCCTGGAACAGCCCGCCGCGCTCTGCCAGCGCGATGACCGCGACGGCGTTGTTGATCATGCGGGCAGTGATGCTGGTGCCTTCGACGGGGTCGACGGCGATGTCGACGTCCCAAGCGTCGTCGCCGCCACGGCCGACCTTCTCGCCGATGTAGAGCATCGGGGCCTCGTCGCGCTCGCCCTCGCCGATGACGATCTCGCCCTCGATCTCGAGCTCGTTGAGCACGCGTCGCATGGCGTCGGTGCCGGCCTGATCGACGAGGTCAGAGTCGCCCTTGCCCGCCACGCGGCTGGCCGCGATCGCCGCCTGCTCCGTCACCCTGACCGTGTCGTGAACGAGCGCGCGTTCCATGTCGACGTTGGTGCCGCCGGAGCGACCTCGCCCCTTCGAGTCGCCGTTCGAGCGCGCGGGGCGCTTGGTTCTACTCTTCTCTGCGGTTGCCATACCGACATCATCAACGAAGCACGCCGGTTTGGCGGTGCGACATTTCCGCTCTGCTACACGCCGCAGACCGGGGTCAAGGCGATCCGGTGGGTACCAACCCGCTCTGGTAGCCGAACTCGTCAGGCGCAGGTGGCAGCACGAACGTGTGCATCGGGAAGTCGCCGTGCTCGGGGATACCCAACGCCGTTATCATCGCCCCCACCCAGGCTATCGAGTTGTTGTAGTAGCGGCCGAGGTCGGAGTGGGTCTCGGTCGCCTCGATGCCCCAGATGTTCATGCCGGTGCCGTTGATCCTCACGTTAGGGTCGTCGTCGGCGAGCACGTTCGGGTCGAGCGACAGCAACCTGAAGCTGGTGCGCACCTCGAGCCCGAAGATCACGTTGGCGCTGAACACGTCGTTGATGTTGAAGCGCTGCCTGAAGCCGGGGATCGCCAGGGTGCCGCAGGGGTCGCCGTTCTCGAGCGGGTACGGCAGCGGCCACGGACTGCCGACGAACGCCTGCGCCACGAACCCCTTGTGACGCGCCCACCACTGCCAGCAGATCGCGTCGAGCGAGATGAACGCGTCGAAGGTGACGTCGAGGTTGTTCATGGCCAGCAGCGACGCCCACACGGTCCCGTGCGAGTGTCCGACCAGCACGACGCGCGTCGGGTTGGAGTAGCCGGTGATGAGGTCGCGCTTGACCTCGTCGAGGTACGCCTGCGCCTGCAGGTAGCCGTGCTCGACCTCCTCGCTGACGGCGCTGTAGTGCGCCGTCACGAACGACGAGGCGCTGAACACCTCGACCGTCAGACCGAGCGCACGGTAGGCGTCGACGATCCCGTCCAACACCGCGACACCTCCGGTCGTCTCGCTCGCCGAGTCCAGGTACGACCAGGTGTTGCGCGTGTGACAGACGATCCCGCAGTGGCCCGAGAACGCGACGACGACGAGGTCAGGCGTCCCCTCAGGCCGCGACCGGGTAGCGCGCGGCCCCTGCTCGGTCGGCACGAAACCGCCGAAGTCGGCGACGCCGGGGTTGAGGCTGCTGCGCGTCGACGCCGCCTGCGAGAGCTGCTCCTGGCTGGCCGCCCGCGGCGCGCAAGCAGCCAGCGCCGCCGTAACGGCGATGCACAGCGCGCTCAGTGCCAGGAGAGGGAACGGCGCTCTTCTCACGACCTACAAGCGTAACCGTCAGGTCTGAGGTTCGTGTGTGTCGCTGCTTGTGTCGCTGCTTGTGTCGCTGTGCGTGGCGTGTCTGGCGAGGAGGGTCGCCGCGACGCGCGACCACGGCACGCCGCGCTCGGCCAACAGGACCCCGAGGTGGAAGAGCAGGTCGGCGCTCTCCTCGACGAGCTCGGCGTCCTTGCGCTCCAAGGCGGCGACGACCGTCTCCCCCGCCTCCTCGATCACCTTCTGCGACACGTAACCGACGCCGCGCTGATGCATGCGCCAGACATACGATCCCTCGCGAGGGTTGGTGAGGCGCTCGGCCACGACGCGCTCCAGCAGCTCCAACGCCTCGCCGATACTGGGTTGCGAGGAGTCGCCTGGCGCGGTCATCAGGTCGTTGTGGAAGCAGCTGAGCTCGCCGGTATGGCAGGCTGGACCTGTCTGCTCGACGAGGTAGAGCAGCGCGTCGCCGTCGCAGTCGTACCTGACCGCGACGACTCTCTGAACGTTGCCGCTCGTCTCCCCTTTGCGCCAGAGGCCGGCCCTGGAGCGGCTGTAGTAGTGCGCGGCGCCGGTCGCCAGCGTGGCCGCGACGGCCTCCGCGTTGGCGTACGCCAGCATCAGCACCTTGCCGCCGGCGGCGTCTTGGGTCACTACAGGTACCAGGCCACGCTCGTCGAAGCGCAGACCCGCGAGTGCGTTCGGTGCGTCAGTCGGCCGGCTCATGGGCCCTCCTCGCCTGTCAGTAGCCGCATCGGCAGGCCGGCGGCGGCGCAGACGCGCTTCACTTGCTCGACCGTCAGCTCGCCGCGGTGGAAGATGCCTGCCGCCAGGGCGGCGTCGGCGCCACCGGCCAGCAGCACGTCGCGCATGTCCTCGGCGCTGCCGGCGCCGCCCGAGGCGACGACCGGCACGTCGACAGCGGCCGCGACGGCGCGCGTCGCCTCCAAGTCGTAGCCGGTCTTCATGCCGTCGGCGTCGATGCTGTTCAGCACTATCTCACCCGCTCCCAGCCTCTGGCCGCGCTCGGCCCAAGCCAGCATGTCGAGGCCGGTCGGCTGGCGGCCGCCCGCGACGCACACCTCCCACGACGCGCCGGAGCGTCTCACGTCGATGGACAGCACCACGGCTTGCGAGCCGAAGCGCTCCGCGGCCTCGGTCAGCAGCTCAGGCGTCCTGACGGCGGCGGAGTTGATGGAGACCTTGTCGGCACCGGCAAGCGTCAACGCCCTGACGTCCTCGACGGTCCTGACTCCCCCGCCGATCGTCAGCGGCATGAAGCAGCGCTCGGCCACGCGCGACGCCACATCGAGGATGGCGCCTCGCCCCTCGGATGTGGCGGTGATGTCGTACAGCACTAGCTCATCGGCGCCTTGCGCCTCGTAGAGCAGCGCCAGCTCGACCGGGTCACCGACGTCGGCGAGCTCGCCATGCTCGGCGCGACCGAACTGCTGACCGCGAGTGACGCGGCCGCCGTGAACGTCGAGGCAGGGGATGATGCGCCTGGCTAACACGCCCGCAAGGATAACGCCGCTGAGGCCGCTCAACGCGACAGCGACGAGAGCAGCTCTGTGTGGTGGGTGTGTGGGTAGAAGTCGTGCGGTGCCACGCTGCCTAAGGAGAAGCCGCGCGCCTCGAGATCGGCGACGTCGCGCGCCCAGGTCGAGACCTCGCACGAGACGTAGATGAGCCGCGCTGCCGACGAGGCGGCGATGGCCTCTCTCACCTCCTTGGCGAGCCCTGACCTGGGCGGGTCGACGACGATCAGGTCGGCGTCGCCTGGAAGCGCCTGCCGCTTGGCGTCGCCCCTCACGAAGGCCAGGTTGTCGAACCCTTGACGCTGCGCGTCGGCGCGGCCGTGCGTCATGGCCGACCTGTCGAGCTCGAAGGCGGTCACGCGCGCGAAGCGCGGGGCTAGGTGCATGGCGATGGGCCCGCCGCCAGCGTAGAGGTCGACAGCGTGAGCACCGCTGCCGGCGACGGTCGCAAGAGCGCGGAACAGCGCGGAGGCGGCCTGGATGTTCGGCTGGGCGAACGAGCCGTGGGCGACCGTCAGCTCGACCTCCCCGTAGCGCACGGCGATGCTGCGCGCGCCGGCCAGCCGCTCGAACCCGCTCCTGAACCGGCCCCGCTCATCGTGGGCGGCGTGGGCGACGCCTGCCACGCCGGCTGCCACCAGCGCATGCGCCTCGCTCAGCAGGCCGCGAGCCGGGACGCTCGCGACCAGGGTCACCAGCGCCTCGCCGACTTCGTTGGCCCGTATCACCACCTCCCTGACGCCCTGGTAGGCGCGCGGAGCCTCCTCGATGCGCCGCGCGATCGTCGCCCAAACCGTCCTCACCGCTGAGGTGGCGACCGGATCCTCGGCCAAGGCCACCACCTCGCGGCTCTGCGGCAGCCGATAGCCGAGCCGTCTGCTGTGGACGGCGGGCTGCACGACGCTGCGGTAACCCCAAAGCGCTGGCGAGGGCACGACTGCGGGGACCGGCACCTCGCGCCTCAGGGCTCGCGCGGCCGCGTCGACGACGACCTCGCGTTTGATGTCGAGCTGGAGCCGGTGGTCGGCATGCGCCAGGTCGAGGCCGGGGTGGTCCGGCGCGACGACCCGCTGCGCCGAAGGTTCGACGACCCTGACCACCTCGCCGAACAGGACGCCCTTGCGCGCCTCGACGCGCACCTCGACCAGCTCGCCCGGCAGCGCGCCTGTCACCAGGATCACGCGGCCACCTTCGAGCCGGCCGAGGGTCAGGCCGCCGTGCACGGGCCGCTCGAGTCGCACGGCGGTGAGGCGCTCTGAGCCTGGCATCGAGCGAGTCTACCCGTGGGCCACGCCTGCCACGAACGGTGGCCTATAATCGGAGGCATGAAGCGCTCGCTGCAGGAAGTTGCCGAGCTGGTCGTGTTCGGGCTCATCGCCCTGCTCGTCGGTACCGGGCTGCTGTGGCTCGTCGGCTGGATCTTGTCTCTCGGTGGTCTGCTGCTCAAGTCGCTGGCCGGGCTGCTGTGGTTGCTGCTCCGCTACATCGTGCCCATCGCGATCGTGGCCGGTCTCGTCTACTTCCTGGTCAAGGCGGCTCAGGGTCGCCAACCGCTAGGCGCCGGCGCTGCCGCTGGGAGTGGCGGAGGGGCTGCGGCGCCGACCGGCACCGAGCGAGCCGCTGTCCCGACCGTGGACGCCGCCGTGGCGACCGTCGGAGCTGCCGTCTCCGAGGCCTCGGAGACGGTCGTCGAGACGGTAACCGAGGCGGCTTCGTCCGCCGCTGACGCCGTCGACAACGTGGCCGATGACGTGGCCGAGGCCACCTCCGCTACTCTCGAGGGTTCGGACGACACGGCCGACGGCGAAGGCGACGACTCCGAGTCCGAGCACGCCTGAGCCGACTCCGCAGTCTCCGAGCAGGTCAGGCCTAGCGCCCGACGGGTAGTAGCTGTCGGCTGTCTACTGTCTGCTGACGTCACGCCACAGGAACTGACCGGCCAACAACGGGTTGAAGTAGACGCCGTCCAGGTCGGCGCGCGTCACGATGAACCAGGTCTGCAACGGCACCAGGATCAGTGGAGCGAGCGCGTGCTGTAGCTCGGTCAGAGCCTCGAAGTGAGCCGCCCTGGCGCGCGGGTCGGTCAGCCCGGCCGCCGAGTCGGTCAGGTCCTGCAGGGCGGGCAACGCGACGTGCGTGCGTGCGGCGAAGCGCCCCTGCTTCGAGAAGAACGTCTCGACGAACGCTATCGGGTCGGCGAAGTCGGCGCCCCAACTGATGGCGAAGAGCGGGGCGCGGCCCTCTGAGACGCTGGCGAGGAACTCGGGCCACGGTAGGTCCTTCACGTCCATCCTGAAGCGCGGGTTGACTGCCTCGAGGTTGGCCTTGACCATCTCGAGCGCGTCGCGCCGGACCGTGTTGCCGAGGTTGTAGTAGGCGGTGAGCTTGAATCCCGGCTCCCAGAGCTGACCTTCGAACGCCGCCCTGAAGTGCTCGGCTGCCGCCTCGAGGTCGAGGCTCCGCGCCTCGGCATCGGGCAGGTAGCCAGGGAACGCGGGCGGTAGCGGTGCCGTGAGGGTGACGCCGTTGCCTCCGTAGGTCTGCTCGACGAAACCGGCCTGATCGAAGAGATGCGCGAAGGCCAGCCGCACGTCGACGTCGGCGAAGAAGTCGCTCGGCACCCCGTTGCCATCGAGCCGGCCGCTACCGACCGCCTCCTCGCCGGCCAGCGAGAGGTCGAAGTTGAAGAAGATGCCGGTGATGGTCGCGAACGTCCAGTCCGACGCCCTGTGCACAGCGACACCCTCGTTCATAGCCAGCGCCTCGAGGCTCGACCTCTCGCTGAGGTCGATGCGCGTCGCGTCGCCGGACGTCAACGCCTGCTCGCGCGTCGCCTGGTCGTCGACGTAGCGCAGCTCGACGCGCTCGAAGGCGGGCGCGTCGCCCCAGTACTCGGCGAAGGCCACGGCTCTGAC
Organism: uncultured bacterium; assembly: GCA_964392895.1. Classification (GTDB taxonomy): domain Bacteria; phylum Deinococcota; class Deinococci; order Deinococcales; family Trueperaceae; genus CAYMRL01. Next base: position 110,911 of record CAYMRL010000005.1, on the reverse strand, counting down.
GCCCTCGACGTCCCAAGCCTCGAGCCGGTACGCGCCGGTGCCGCTCGGGTTGGCGTGCAGGAACTCGGCGGTCAGGTCGCGGCCGAGCCAGTCGCTCCACGTCTCCGCGCTGCCGTCCCAGGCGCCGCCACCGCTCGCGTGGTCGCTGTCGACGATGCTGAAGCTGTGGTGGGCGAGGATCGCGAGCAGCGCTCCGACGGGCTCGCCGAGCCTGATCTCGACGACGAGCCCGGACGGTCCGGCGGGACAGGCCACGATCGCGTCGATACCCTCCCAGGTCGCGGCGGCCGCCAGCGAGCCGTCGGCGCCGCGCTCCCCGCTCGAGCCCTCGCCGTTGCTGCCGATGGCTGCCGAGCCCGGCCAGCGGTTGCCCAACAGGGCTGCGAAGGCGCTGTCGGGTCTGGCCGCGATCGCGCCGTACTCGAACGAGTACTCGACGTCTTTACACCCCAGGGTGTTGCCGCTGTGGAACCTGACGCCCTCGCGCAACACGAACGTCCAGACGAGCCCGTCCTCGGAGACGGAGTAGCTCGTCGCGAGCCTCGGGACCACGGCGGCCAACGAGCCGCCGTCGAAGCCGAACAGCGTCTCGTAGAGGTTCTCGACGACCATCGCCGAGCCGAGGTCGTTGGCTTGGGCAGGGTCGAGTGTCAGCGCTCTGGCGACCGTCTGGTAGACGAAGGTCTCGGGGCCCGGTTGGGCGAGAACCGCTGAGCCAACCAGCGCTGTGACCAGCGCGAAGCTGCGGAGCGCGCGTGTCGACGACGAAACCTTCGCGGATACGAGTGGCAAAACGCGTCAATCGTAACATCGTCGACTGTCCTCCCGCCTTCTTAGAGGGGGTGCGGGCGCGGTGTAGCATTGTGCCCATGAAGAGAGGCTTCGGCGCACGGAGGCAGGCTCGCTTGCTGGCGCTAACGCTCGTGTCTCTGACCGGGTCGCTCTCCGCGTGCTTCGGCCGGTCCGATTCGATGGCTCCGCTGATAGCCATCACCGAGCCGCGCAGCGGCACCACGCGCAACACCGAGAACCTGCGCATCAGCGGTTACGCGATGGACGATGCCGGCATCGCCGGCATCCGCATCGACGGTGTGGACCTGCTCGCCGACGACCTCTACCGCTCGGAGCGCGGCAGGGGCCTGGTGCAGTTCGCGTTCACCAAGCCGAACCTGGCTGACGGTGAGCTGACGCTGGTGCTCGAGGTGACGGACATCAACGGCAGGACGACGAGCGAGAACTACGTGCTCACGCTCGACGCCACTCCCCCGACCGTAGAGCTCACGCGCGTCGAGGGGGCCGGTGGCGGCCGCCTGCGGGTCGAGGGCACGGCGCGCGACAACCTGCGCCTCAGCAGCATCCGCATCAACGGGGTGCCGCTCGCGTTCACACCCGGCACCGAGTTCACCTTCTCGGTGCTGGTAGACGACACCGCCGATGGTCAGGTGGTCGTAGAGGACAGCGCCGGCAACGTGACGCGCAGGTCGTTGCGGTGAGCGCGCCGACCGTGACGCCAGCCGCTGCGCCGACGCTGCCGGTGCGCGCCGACGACGTGCTCAGGAGCACGGCCAGGTTCGATGCGTTGGCCGTCGAGAAGGCCCACGGCAACGGCGACCTGATCGAGATCCTCGACGTCTTGGGCGTGGCGGGACCGTTCAGGTTCACGAGCCCATGGGAGCTCGAGGACCAAGACGGCAGGCGCCTGATCCATGCCGGCGGTTACGCCGCGGTGCCGTTCGGCGAGCAGTTCCCTCCGCTGGTCGAGTTCGTACAGGAGTACCTGAGGACCAACAGCCAACTCGGTCTACCGCAGCAGTCGGCCAGCCTGTGGCGCGCGGCGCTCGAGTCGAACCTCGTCGCGCTGCTGAGCGCGTCGTGCCCGAGTCACGCCGACAGCCGCGTGTTCTTCGCCAACAGCGGGGCCGAGGCGATCGAGGGCGCGCTCAAGGTGGCGCGGGCCGCTCGCCCGAAGGCGACGACGGTCATCAACTTCGAGCGCGCCTACCACGGCAAGACCCAAGGGGCGCTCGCCCTGACTCCCAACGAGGAGTACCAGGGGCTGTTCAGGCCGCTGACGCCGCGCGCCAAGACCATCCCCTACGGCGATCCTGACGCTCTGCAAGCCGCGCTCAAGGAGCTGGGGGGCGACGCGATGGCCGTGGTCGTCGAGCCGGTGCAGGGCGAGGGCGGGGTCATAACGCCGCCGGCCGGTTACCTCGCACGGCTCGGCGAGCTCGCCAGGGCACACGGTGTTCCCGTCATCGCGGACGAGGTGCAGAGCGGTCTCGGCAGGACTGGCTCCTGGTTCGCTTCGGTAGCGGCCGGGCTCGAGCCCGACATCGTCACGCTGGCCAAACCGCTGGGCGGTGGGCTGGTGCCGATCGGCGCCGTGATCGCGCGCAAGAAGCTGTACCGGGCGCTGCTGAAAGGCCTCACCTCCAAGCGCCACTCCAACACCTTCGGTGGCGGCAGCTTGGCCGTGGCCGTCGGCCTGAAGTCGCTGGAGTTGCTGGTGGATGGCCGGCTCGACCTGCGCGCCAGGGAGCTGGGTGCCCGCGGCCAGGCGCGCCTGGAGGCGATCGCACGCGGGGCACCCGACCTCATCGACAGCGTGCGCTCCGCCGGCATGCTGTTCGCGATCTCGCTCAAGCCTGTCGTCGGGTTCAAAGTGCCGGGCGTCTCAGCCGAGGACGTGCAGACCTTCGCCGCCGCGCTGGCGCTGCGCGGCCTTCACGAGGCCGGCGTGCACGGCTGCTACAGCACCAACGCGCACCGCACCGTGAGGCTCACGCCAGCACTCAACATGCCTGACGAGCTGTTCGACGAGATGTTCACGCGCGTCGGACGCTTCGCGGCCGACTACCCCAGGTCCTCGACGATGCTGCAACGCTTCCCGCTGCCGAGGATGCTGAGGCTCGCCAAGGCCGCCTTCGGCTGAGCGCCGATCGAAGGGCGCCGGCACCCAACGTACGAGAACGAATCAGGGACCCCTTGGCGGGGTCCCTGATCTCTTGCAGCTCCGAACCCGGCTCGGGCCGGTCAGGCAGCGTCGCTTCCTCAGCTACTACCTGAACTCGGGCGGCTGGGTGGTCGGCGTGGACGGCGGCAGGATCGGCAACAGCCTGGCTTCGAGCGGCAGGTCGCCGTCGAGCACCTTGAAGAACGCCATCAGGTCGTCGAGCGTCTGATCGTCGAGGTCGCGGCCCAACTGCACGCGCGCCATGATCTGGGTGGCGTCCCTGAGGTCCCAGACCGAGCCGTCGTGGAAGTAGGGGTAGGTGCGGGTGATGTTGCGCAGCGAGGGAACCTTGAACACGTAGAGGTCGTCAGAGTCGTGGGTGACGGCGAACAGGCCGACGTCCATCGGCTGGGTCGGCGAGGTCGTGACGACGACATCGCGAGTGGCTTCCCAGTACGACTCGACGACGCCGAAACGCGCGAACATGTTGCCGCCGAGCGCCGCGCCGGAGTGGCAGCCCGCACAGCCGAGGTTCACGAACGCCTGCAGGCCGTCGAGCTCGATGTCGCTGAGCGCAGCCTGGTCGCCGTTCAGGTAGTCGTCGAACCTGTCCGAGGTGATGAGCGTGCGCTCGTAAGCACCGATCGCGTTGGCGATGTTGGCGTAGGTGAGCGGCTCTTCCTGGTCAGGGAACACGGCGGCGAACAGCTCGACGTACTCGGGTATCGATGCGATGCGATCGACGGCGTAGCCTTCGTGCGGGACGCCCATCTCGATCGGGTTGAGCACCGGACCCTGCGCCTGCGCTTCGACATCGGCGGCGCGGCCGTCCCAGAACTGGGTGCCGTGCAACGCCGCGTTGACCGTCGTCGGCGCGTTGCGCGGGCCGACCGCCCACAGGTGACCGAGCGAGGTAGGGAGGTTGTCGACGCCGTACGTCGCGATGTTGTGGCAGCTGTTGCAGGAGATGAACCCGCTCTTCGACAGCCGCGGCTCGAAGTAGAGCATCTTGCCGAGCTCCACCTTGTCGGCCGTGACCGGGTTGTTGGGGTTGTCCGCTACCTCGGGCAACGGTGCGAACAGCGCAGACGCGATCCGGTGAAGCGCCTCCCGGTCAGGCGTCACCTCCTGCGCGGTAGCCGTCGTGATCGCGCTGAGCGCCAGCAGCACAGCGATCAGGGTCACGAGAATCGGAAGTGGTTTGCGAGCTTGGCTTGGCATCGGTCCTCCTAGCGCAACGTTGACGCCTGACAAGAGGATATCTAGCGTCACCGACGCGTTTCGAGGGACATTTGCCTGTGAGGCCCGCCGCTTTTGACCCTCGGCCATCGTCGCGCTCGCGGTTAGCAACCGGCGCGAGTAGCGGTAGCATTGACGCGCTGCCATGACTCGACTCTTCACGACCTGGACACCGCTCCTGGCCATGATCTGCGCGTGCTCCGTGGTGGCGGTACTCGTGACCGCGAGCGCCCAGACCAGCGAGGAGGAGGCGTGGGAGACCGTCGCCCTCGTCGCCGACTCGACGCGGCAAGCGGTGGAGGGGGCGGCGCTCTTCGCGCATCACTGCTCGGCTTGCCATGGCGACACGGGCGGCGGCATCGAGGAGGCGCGGCTGTCGTTCCCCGAGTCTCACCGGAACTGCGTCAGGTGCCACAAGCCGAACAACCCGTCGACAATGCCGCTCGAGGAGACGACGCCGCGCAACGCCTTCAACGTCGGTCTCGCACCACCGGTCGTCGGTCGCGGGTTCGAGCTGAGCAAGTACGGTTCGGGCGCCGGTCTCTACGCTTACGTTCACGCCACGATGCCGAGGCCGTTTCCGGCCGCCCTCGACGAGGACACCTATCTCGCGATCGTCGCGTTCCTGATGGCAGCCAACGGCGTCGAGCTGCAGGCCGAGCTGACCTCAGCAGGCGAGCTAGGCGCCATCACTTTTCGGTGACGAGCACCAACCGCTCACTTAGCTGTCGTACGGGTCGAACACGTCGCGGTAGGCGTCGCCCAGCAGGTTCCAGGCCAGCACGAAAGTGACCACCGCGACGCCGGGCCAGAACGAGATGTACCAGAACTTGAACGGCTCGCCCGGCGCGCCCTGGACGTAGCCGCGCGCGAACGAGACCATCTGGCCCCAGTCGGTGGTGCCGATCTCGGCACCCAGACCGAGGAAGGCCAGCGTCGAGGCCACGAGGACGACCGCACCGACGTCGAGGCTGGCGACGATGACCAGCGAGCCTATCGAGTTCGGCAGCACGTGCTTGGCGAAGGTCCACAGCTTGCTGGCACCGAGCGCCTCGGACGCACCCACGAACTCGAAGTTCTTGATCCTAAGGATGTCGCCCCGGAACAGCCTGGCGTAGCTGGTCCAACCCACCACCGACAGCGCGATCAGCGCGTTGGTGAGACTGGGACCGAAGATCGTCACGACGACGACTGCCAGGATGAGGTTGGGGAACGCGTAGACCACGTCGGTGATCCGCATCAGCACGTCGTCAACCCTGCCGCCGATGAATCCGGCGGCACCGCCGATGATCATGCCGATGCCGAAGCTGATGGCGCTGACGAGCAGGCCGACGTAGAAGGCCATGCGCGAGCCCCATACGACACCGTAGAAGATGTCGTAGCCGCCAGAGGCGATACCCATCGGGTGACCCTCCTGCGGCGGCTGGGGGATCGGCGAGAAGCTGACGCGCGGCATGCGCATGCACCCCATCGGCGGGGCGGCGATCGCGCGCCAGAACGTCGCGCCCAGCGGGTTCCTCAGCAGCGCGATCGCCTCGTCCTGGTTCCTCGGCAGCTCGAGGTCGCGGGCGCAGGTGTGACCGCTGACGCGCTTCGCGATCGTGGGAGCGGTGATCTGCGGGGCGAAGATCGCCACGGCCAGGAAGAAGACGAGCAGCGTCACCCCAGTGATGGCGAGGGGGTTGCGGCGGAAGCGCCGCATGGTCTTCGACTGCCACCACCCGGAGCGCTCCGACACGGGGGCCGCGGACGGTTCGGGAACCGTAGAGCCTGACATCAGTCGAACCTGATCCTAGGGTCGACGAGGGCGTAGGTGATGTCGACGGCAAGGTTGGCCACGACGATCAGCAAGGCAACGAACAGCGCGAAACCGACGACGGCCGGGATGTCGAGCTGGACCGCGGCCTGCGCGAACCAGAGACCGAGTCCGCGGTAGCCGAAGATCGTCTCTACGACGACGGTCCCGTTGAGGAGCCCGGCGATGGTGAAGCCCGAAAGCGTGATGACGGGGATTAGCGCGTTGCGCCTGGCGTGCTTGAGCCTGACGCTCTTGTCGGACAGGCCCTTGGCGCGAGCCGTCCGCACGTAGTCCTTGCTGAGCGCGTCGAGCAGCGACCCGCGCATCACCCGCATGTACTGCGCCATGATCACGACGGTGAGGGTCGTGACAGGCAGGACGAGCCGGCCGAGCGCATCGATCAGCATATCGAAGCGTCCGTTGAGGACGGCATCTACGGTCATGAACCGCGTGTACTGAACGATATCGCCCCTGGCTAACTGCGTGATGAAATCGTTGCCGACCCGACCGATCCCGAACCAGCCGAGGCCGCCGTAGAAGACCGAGAGTAGCCAGATCCCGAAGACGAACGTCGGCAGCGACCAACCGACTATCGCCAGGAAGCGTGAGGCCTGGTCGAAGATAGTGTTGCGGTGCACGGCGGATAGGGTGCCGATCCAGATGCCGAACCCGATTATCGGCACCACCGCGAAGAGTGCGAGCTCGAAGCTCGCCGGGATGAAAGACCTGAACGCCTGCATCACGGTCATGCTCGCACTGCGCGAGTAGCCGAGGTTCCCCTGCACCGCCTGTTTGAGCCAGTTCCAGTACTGAACGGGGAACGGCTTGTCGAGGCCGTACTGCCTGATGATCGCGTCGACGTTGCGCGTCTGCTGCTCGGTCGTCATGAAGGCTGTCGCCCTCTGCACCGGGCTCAACAGTTGCAGCAGCCCGACGATGAGCACCGATACCGCGAGGATGATCACTGGCAGCATCAGCAGCCGCCGTGCGATGAAGGTCAACACCGGATGATCCACTCCCCCGTCCGGCGTGGTGCAGGACTCTGCTTAGGCGAATCGATGTGAGAGGTCATGTGGGTAGGGTGTCGGGTCTGGGGAGCGCTACGTCTCCCCAGACCCAGGTTCGCTAGGACGTTACTGCTTGCTGATGTGCTTCCAGAGGTACGAGCCGGACAGCATCGGGTTGTAGTACACGCCCGAGATGTTGTCGCGGAAGGCCATGAACACGTTCGACCCCGGGTAGAGGATCGTCGGCACCACTTCATACGCGCGGTGGCCGAGCTCGTTGTAGTACCCGGCGCGCTCTGCCGGATCGACGGTGGAACGCGCGGCGTCGATGAGGCTGTCGATGAGCGGGTCGTAGAAGTTCATCGTCCCGGCGTAGAAGCCGTTGGAGTGATAGAAGGTGTGGATGAAGTTGTCGGAGTCGGCGTAGTCAGGGACCCAACCGACGATGGAGATCGCCAACCTGCCTGAGTTCCTGTCTGACAGGAAGTCGGGCCACTGGATGCCGCGCACGTTGATGTGGAAGCGCGGGTTGAGGTCCTCGATGTTCGCCTTCAGCATCTCGGCGATGGTCTGGCGCGTGGTGTTACCGGTGTTGTAGGCGATCGAGAAGGTGAAGCCCGTCTCCCACAGCCTGCCGCCGAACGCAGCGCGGAAGTGCTCCTCGGCCTTCTCGGGATCGAACTCGTAGCGCGGGACGGTCGCGTCGTAGCCGAGGAAGCTCGGCGGCAGGGCCATCGTCAGGTGCGCGCCGTTGCCGAGGAACAGGTCGTTGATGATCGTGTCGCCGTCGAAGCTGTAGGAGAACGCCTTGCGCACGTCGAGGTCGGAGAAGAAGTCGGCGGCGATACCGTCCTCAGCGAAGCGACCCGAGCCGACGTTGGCGCTGTTGTCGGCAGTGACGACGTTCTGGTTGAGGTGGATGGCGTTGACGGAAAGGCTGACCCAGGAGGGGTCCTCGTGGATCGTCACGCCGGGGAGGCCGCGAACCTGTGATTCCAAGGTGGCGTGGTTGCCGACGGTGGCTTGGTCGGCATCGCCGTTCTGGAGGGCGAGGATGCGAGAGGAGGTCTCCTCGACGATCCGAAGCTGCCAGTTGCGGATCGCGGGCGCTTCACCCCAGTAGTCGTCGAAGCGTTCGAAGATCGCGTCGGTGCCGTCCCAGCTGACGAGCCTGTAGGCGCCGGTGCCGCTCGGGTTGGCGTGCAGGAAACCTTCGCGCGGATCGCGGCCGACCCAGTCGCGCCAGTCGGCTTCGGTGCCGCTCCACTCGCCGTTGGCGATGGCGTACTGGCTGTCGATCACCGAGGCGTTGTTGTAGAGGAGCTTAGCGAAGAAGGCCGCATCGAGGGCCGGTAGGTTGAAGCGTACCGTCGAGGCGTCGAGGCACTCGACCGCGCCGTCGATCTTCTCCCAGGTTATCGAGGGGTCGTCGTTGGCGTTGGAGCCGGTGCCGAGCAACGCCTCGGACTGGAACCAGACGCCGGATTCCGGGTCGTTCATCACCAGGATGCGCTGGATCGAGTACTCGACGTCTGCGCAGGTCATGGTGTTGCCGCTGTGGAACTTGACTCCTTCACGCAGGTTGAAGGTGAACTGCAGGCCGTCGTCCGACACCGAGTAACCGGTGGCGAGCGAAGGTACGAACCGATCGACGGCTTCGCCGTCGTACGCGTAAAGCGTCTCATAGATGTTCTCGACGGGAGTGCCGGAGGCGGTGTCGTACACGCCTTCCGGGTCGAGCGTCGAGATCGTCGCGAACGACATGTACACGAACGTGTCGTCGCTCTGGGCGAGGCTCAGCGACAGCACGCCCGCCAAGGCGACTGCCATCAGGACTGCAACTATCCTCTTCATCTTCCTCCACGTCCTCTCTTGAAGCTTCTCCGGCTACCGCGCCCTGACCAGGGCGCGCTCGGAGCCTGGCCAGCCCTGATCTACTCCCAAGTCCGCTACGTAACGACGGGCGGCCAGAACCCAAAGGCTTACCGGCATGACATATTCATGCCGGCTCGTACGGACGGCTAAGTCTAACAGCATCGTCGTCAGCTTTGAACAGGTCTGGGTATGACCTGACAACGCGTGCTGACGCACTAAGTCAGGCTTTATGAAGGCTTGGTAATGGTCGTGGTCAGGACCGCCAGCTACCAGGGGCGAGTAGCACCGGCGAGCAGCACCGGCCTGACTTATAGTCGCGGTGATGGGCGTCGGCCGGAGCAAGCACCTCGCAGTGACAGTGCCGTTGGCTATGGCAGCGCTCTGGCTCGTGGTGGTGTTGCTCGGCACCGTCGGCGGAGCCCAGATGGCCGTGCCGTACCTGCCTGGCGTCGACACCTCGCTGCCGGGCGCGGCGCTCTTCGAGTTCCACTGCTCGACCTGCCACGGACCGACTGGACTAGGGCTTCCGGAGTCGCGGGAGCGCTTCCCAGACGATCACAAGCAGTGCTCGCGCTGCCACAACCCTCGTAACCCCGCTGTCATGTACGAGGATCCGACCGCCAGCAGCCTTGCCGTGTTCTCGCTGGGGGACCCTACCCCGCTCGCGGATCCCGGCTACCTGGCGAGGTTCCCGAACCTCGCGGCGTTGGAGGTCTACGTTCGCGCGGCGATGCCGCGCTGGGACCCCGGCAAGCTGACGCCGGATGAAGCCAGGCAGGTCACCGTGTTCACCCTCCATCTGAGCGGTTCGCTGCCGCCGCGGTTGGCAGCGTCGTTCTACGCGGGCGACGTGGCGACCCTGAGCAGCCTCGACGCCACGGCCGTCCCTCTCGCTCCCTGAGCCGAACCCTACTCCGACTGAGCGCTCCGCGGATCCAGAGCGTCCCTGAGGGCGTCGCCGACGAGGTTGAGCGCCAGCACGGTGATGACGATGGCGAGGCCGGGGAACGTGACCGTCCATTGAGCGTCGCGGATGTAGGGCCTGGCGGCGTTGAGCATGCTCCCCCACTCGGCCGTCGGCGGTTGAGCTCCCATACCTAGGAACGACAAGCCGGCGGCTGCGAGGATCGCGCCCGCCAGCGACAGGCTCACCTGCACGATCACCGGACCCAGCGAGTTGGGGATGACGTGGCGCAGCATGACCCTGCCGTCGCGCGAGCCGACCGCCTGCGCGGCGGTGACGTAGTCCATCTCACGCACGCTGAGCACGGCGCTGCGGACGATCCTGGCGAAGGCGGGGATGTTGGCGATGCCGACGGCGATCATCACGTTGATGATGCTCGGCCCCAACGCCGCAACTATAGCCAGGGCCAACAAGAACGCCGGCAGAGCCAGGAGCACGTCGACGATGCCGGAGATCACGCTGTCGAGCGCGCCGCCGTAGAAGCCTGCCAGCAGGCCCATCAAGCCACCGACGGCCAGCGCTATCCCGACCGCTATGAAGCCGACGGTCAGCGAGACGCGTCCCCCATGGATGATGCGTGAGAACACGTCGCGACCGAAGTTGTCGGTGCCGAGCACGTTCTCGGCGGACGGCGGCTGAAGCCGGTTGCGCAGGTTCTGTCGGTTGGGAGGGTGAGGAGCCAACCAGTCCGCGAACAGAGCCGAAGCGAAGATGATGACGAGCACGGAGCCGCCCACGACGCCGCGCATGTTGCGCTTCAGCAGCTTGCCGAGGGGCTGGCGCATGCGCGGTGTGGCGGCACCGCCCGAACCGGTGGTCGCGGCGGACATCTAGCTGTACCTCGTGCGCAGGCGCGGGTCGAGGTAGGCGTAGAGAACGTCGGTGAACAGGTTGACGAGGGCGTACATGATCGCGAACACCATCACCACGCCCTGTATCACGGGCACGTCACGCGAGCTGATGGCGTCGACGGCGAGGCGACCGACTCCCGGCCACGAGAAGATCGTCTCGGTGATGACGGCGCCGGAGAGAAGACCGCCGAACTGCAGGCCCACGACGGTCACGACGGGGA
>CAYMRL010000005.1:0-95000 GCA_964392895.1 uncultured bacterium | reverse complement strand
GACGGGAGACCTGAATGTCCGACAAGAACCGCCTGCTCGAGGTCAACAACCTCAAGGTCTACTTCGACACCGACGAGGGTGTCGTGAAGGCCGTCGACGACGTCACGTTCCACATCGACAAGGGCGAGACGCTCGCGGTGGTCGGTGAGTCCGGCTCCGGCAAGTCGGTGACCTCGCTGGCGGTGATGCGACTGCTGCCCACGCCTCCGGCGCGTTTCGCGGGCGGCGAGATCAAGTTCGAAGGCCGCAACCTGATGAAGCTCAACGAGCGCGAGATGCGCAAGATCCGCGGCAACGACATCTCGATGATCTTCCAGGAGCCGATGACCTCGCTGAACCCCGTGTATACGGTCGGCGACCAGATCGCCGAAGCCATCGTGCTTCACCAGAACAAGACGTACCAGCAGGCGATGAAGCAGGCGACCGAGATGCTCGAGCTCGTCGAGGTGCCAGAGCCCGCCAAGCGCGTGCGCTACTACCCGCACCAGATGTCGGGCGGCCAGCGGCAGCGCGTGATGATCGCGATGGCTCTGTCCTGCAACCCGAGCCTGCTCATCGCCGACGAGCCGACGACCGCGCTCGACGTCATCATCCAGGCTCAGATCCTGGACCTGATCAAGAAGCTGCAGCGCGAGATCGGCGCCAGCGTTCTGTTTATCACCCACGACCTCGGGGTCGTCGCCGAGATCGCCGACCGCGTCGTCGTCATGCAGAAGGGCGAGGTGGTCGAGCAGGGCACGGCGATGAACGTCTTCACCAAGCCGCAGCACGCCTACACCCAGCGCCTGCTCGGAGCCGTGCCGCGCATCGACGCCGAGAAGCCGGCGCCGGAGATCAAGGCTCAGCCCAAGGTGCTGCTCGACGTGCAGAAGATGCGCAAGTGGTTCCCCATCAAAGGCGGGATCCTCAGCCGCACCATCGGCCATGTCAAGGCGGTCAACGACTTCGACATCAAGATGTACCAGGGCGAGGTGCTCGGGCTGGTCGGCGAGTCGGGCTCCGGCAAGACGACGGCCGGCCGCGCCATCCTCAGGCTGGTGGAGCCCACCTCTGGAGCCGTCGTGTTCGACGGCACCGACGTCACCAAGCTCTCCCCCACCGAGATGCGCGCCTACCGCAGGCGCATGCAGATCATCTTCCAGGACCCCTTCGCGAGCCTCAACCCGCGCATGACCATCGGCGAGATCATCGGCGAGGCGCTGGTGATCCACAAGCTCGCCGCTGGTCGCAAGGAGCGCGACAGGCGCGTGGCGCAGCTGCTCGAGCTCGTGCAGCTCGACCCGGCGCTGATGGGCAGGTACCCGCACGAGTTCTCCGGTGGGCAGCGCCAGCGCGTGGGTATCGCGCGAGCCCTCGCGGTCGAGCCAGACTTCATCGTCGCTGACGAGTGCGTCTCGGCGCTCGACGTGTCGATACGCAAAGACGTCCTCGACCTGTTGAAGGACCTAAGGGCACGCCTCGGGCTGACCATGCTGTTCATCTCGCACGACCTGGCGGTCGTCGAGGACATCTCCGACCGCGTCGCCGTCATGTACAAGGGCGACATCGTCGAGGTCAGCAGCGCGCACAGCATCTACCGCAACCCTCAGGACGACTACACCAAGGCCCTGCTGGCAGCCGTGCCGATCCCCGACCCGACCATCACCAGAGAGCGGGTGCCGTGGGACGCGCAAGCCTACCTGCGCCGGCGCGAGGAGCTGAGGGGCGAGGCCGCGGAGGCGGCGTGAACGGTCGGCGGAGCACGCTAAGGCAGCAGCCCGCCGCGATGACCTAGCCGCGCGGCGGCCCTCGGACCTCACTCGACGACGTTGCCCTCCACCGACACGTCGGCGTCGAGACGATAGACCATGGCCTGGCCCGCGGTGTTCCCCACGAAGCGGGTGTTCGTCACCGAGCCGGACGCGCCGTCCAAGAAGGTGACGCCGCCGCGGTTGCCGGCGATGACGGCCGCGTCCACCGCTACCCTGGCGGCGTCGACGGCGCTGAGAGCGAAGCCGCGGTTGTCCCTCAGCTCCGCGCCGCTCAACGCCAGGCTGGCGGAGCCTGCCAGGTAGATGGCGTCGGTGTTGGACGAGGTGTAGCTGCCGCCTCTGATGGTCAGGAAAGAGGAGCCTACGGCCGTCACCGAGCCGCGGTTGTCGCTGACGACCGAGTCGACGAGCAGTGTCACGGCCTCATCGCCAAGGTAGACGCTCGCCATCGAGCCGTTGCCGCGGATCTCCGCGCCGGTCAGCTCGAGGCGGGCACGCCCGAACACCTCGATGCCGCCGCCGGGGTTGTCGACGAACGAGTCGCCGGTGCTGAGCATGACGGCGTCGTCCTCGACCAGCAGCGCCGAGCGCTCGAAGCCGTCGGTCTCGATGTAGCCGCCGCTGTTCGCGAACAGGTTGCCCTCGCTGGTGGCGCTGGCGGAGCCGTAGAGCGAGACGGCGTACCTGGGGCTGTCGACGAAGCGGTTGCCCGTCAGCGTGACGACGGCCTGATCCCCGATGCGCACCCCGTCGGCTCCGGCACGTCCCGAGTCGGGCGAGGAGCCGTTGCCGGCAAGCGTGTTGCCGCTGACGGAGGCGACAGCGGCGCCGCGGACGATCAGCGCCGAGCCGGTGTGGTCCTGGACCAAACTGCCGTGCAGCTCGAGGCGACCGCTGCCCTCGACGAACACGCCGTTGAGGTTGCCTTCGAAGCGGCTGTTCGTCACTTCCACTATCGCGCCGTCTCGCGCCTCCAGCGCCGCGAGCCTGTTGTCTTGGAACACCGAGTCGACGACGCTAGCGCTGCCGGTACCAGAGACGTAGATGGCGCTGCCGCGTCCGTAGGCCTTCTCGCCATCGGGCGGGCCGAGGCGGGCGCGCGTGAGGTGGCTGGCGACGACCTCCAAGCGGCCGTCCAGCACCCTGATCAGGTCGATGCCATCACCCGGGTCGCGCGTGCCGTCACTGGCGATCGTGCCGCTCACGACGCCGTCGAGATGCACGCCCTCGACTCGAACCGTCGCCCCGTCGGTGACGATCAGCCCCGCGGCGGCCCAGCGCACCCGCAGCACCGAGGCCGGGGCGACCTCGCCGCCTTGGCCGGCCGCGCCCTGGCCTGCGGCGGCCGAGGCTCCAGCCCCGATCAGCGTCAGGTCGCGCGAGGCGATCAGCGGCTCGTCGAGCAGGAAGCTGGCGGCGGACAGGGTGTGAACCCCGCCCGCCGCCACGGCTGCCCGCAGCTCCTCGACGGTGCTAACCGTAGGGACCTGAGTCGTGGTCGCGCTCTGCGCGGCGGCCGGCGTTACCCAGACCGTCACCAGCAGAAGGCGTAACAGCGCCGCCGTCGGCCGCCTGAGCCTCACGGCCAGGTGACTCCGTACTGACCGTCGACGAGCACCGCGACCGCGAAGGCGTCGTCCAAGCTCATGCGCGGAAGCCAGATGTTCGAGTCGACGCTGAGGTCGGTGCCGACGAGGTTCCAGCCGAAGAAGCTGCGCACGTGGTTGTACCAGGCGTCGACGACCTGCACCTCCGCCTCGGCGGCGTTGCGGTCGATGACGTTGCGGCTGGCGTAGAGGGCGCCCCACTCGGGCGAGATGTCGAACGCGAGGTCGAGCGCGACGTTGTCCCAGGGCTCGGCGACGTACTCGGCCCAGTCCTCGAAGTCGCGCAGGCTCATCTTCGTGTTGAACTCGAGGTAGTCGGCCTGGGCGTTGCCGGCGATGACGTTCCCCACGATGATCAGGTCGTCGGCGCGCTTGGCGTTGTCGATGCCGTAGTTGTCGTTGTAGGCGAACACGTTGTTGGTCATCGAGACCTTGGTGCCGCTCTCGAGTATCACGCTCGAGCCGCCGAAGGTGCCGAACGCGTCGTGCTTCTCGTTGAACACGCTGACGTTGTTGCTGAACTCGTAGCTCGGCATGTCGGCGGGATCGTTGGCGGCGATGGCGGCGCCTAGATGGAAGCCGGCGCCGGTGTTGTTGACGGCCACGTTGTTGGTGACGGTGACCTGGGCGGCAGCGCCCGGCTGCAGGGAGATCGCGCCCTGGGTCGGAGCGGTGTTGACGACGACCACGTTGCGCACCACGACCGTGCTGGTGATGCCGGTGCGGATCCGCAGGCCGCCGCTCTCGGGCGTCGGGGTGTGCTGCGGCGTACCGAGGCGGATGATGCGCGACTGGTCGTCGCCGGAGTAGTAGTTGCGGCCTGAGCTGTCGAAGACGATCCCGTCGACGACCACCGTGTGGACGGTGTCCTCGCCGCGCGCCGCCATCAGCCGCGTGGCGAACGCGGAGGTGTCGATGGTCAGCAGGTAGTCGGTCGAGAAGTTCGCCGAGTTGTGCACGCCGGTGAAGACCGTGCGGTGGGCGCCCCACGGGTCGCGGCCGCTGAAGTCGGGGCTGAAGCCGCCGTAGATCTCGACGGGGATCTCGATCAGCGTGGCGCCCGCGTCCGCGCGGCCGGTGTAGGTGCCGCCGGTGATGCACACGACGTCGCCCGGCTGCAGGTCGGTGACGATGTTGCCGAGGTCGCGCGCCGGGCGCTCGAGCGAGGCCGCGCGGCCGCTGCCGGCCTCGCTGACGTACTTGGTGCACTGCTGCGCCACGGCCATCGCGGAGCCGAGAGCCAGCACCGCGAGGGCGACGGCGAGACGCCTGATCCTCGGGGCGGCGGGGGCGAAGCTGGGTTCGATCGTTGTCATCGGTAGCCTCCTGGGGCAAGGAATGGTGCTGCCTGACCTAATGCTCCTCGCACGCCGTTTCATCCGCGTTGCACTCCGGGCTCGGAGGAGCTCCGCTCGAAGTCCCGTAAGACCTCGTCGATGTAAGCCCACGCCGCGACCCACGTCTCGAACTCGATGACCTCGCTGCGACCGAGGTCTCGCAGGACGACATGCGGCCTGCCGTCGACGCTGATCAGGCGCAGCAGGTAACCGCCGATGTAGGTCTCGCGTGGCACGTGCTCAAGTTAGGTTCTCAGGCGTTGCGGTGGCGTTTCAGCGCGCGAAGGGCAGCTCGGCGACCAGCCCGGCCAGCAGCGAGTCGTCGCTGCCGGACGCCGCTTCCGTCGTAGGCGGCAGGAGCTCGAGCGCCTTGCGCCTCTGGCTCGGCGTCGCCAGCGAGTGGCTGAGCAGCGCCTGGAGAACGCGCAGTGCCGCGCTCTCGTGCGAGGTCTTCAGCAGCGCCTCGGCGTAAGTGGGCAGCACCTGCAGTAGCCGCGGCATGGCGTCGATCTCGATGGCGGTCACCAGCGCCGGCTCCAGGAACTCGAACGCGTCGGCCGGCCTGCTCTCCAGCAACCGGAGGTCGGCGAGGTTCTTCAGGGTGATGATGATGCCGAGCCGGTCGTTGCTGCGCTCTTTCATGGCCAGGGATTCGAGGCCCATGCGCTCCGCCTCCTCGAGGCGGCCGAGCATGCCGTAGAGCACCACCAGGTTGTTCTTGACCGCCGAGATGCCGCGCGTGAACTGGATGCGCTCGAACGCCAAGAGGCTCTCCTCGTAATGCTTGGAGGCCGTCTCGGTGTCGCCCTGCGCGTCGGCGATGTACCCGAGGTTGTTGAGCGCGATCGCCTTCGAGAGCTCGTCGCCGGAGGCGTCGAACAGCTCGACGCAGCGCTCGAACCCCGCTGTCGCGGCGGCGAACTCCTCGCGCACCGCGTGCATCGACGAGAGCGAGTTGAGGGTGTTGGCCAGGCCTTGCAGGTCCTCGAGCTCCTCGAGCAGCTCGATGGCCTCCTGGTACGAGGTCTGCGCCTCCTCGTACAGGCCCAGCATCTGTTGGGCGTCGCCGCGGTAGCGCAGCGCCATCGAAACATGGGCCGGCATGTCGTGCTGGCGGGCGAGCAGTAGGGCGTCCTCCGCGTGCCGAGTGGCGTCTTGGAGCTGACCGCGCTCACGCCCCATGTTGGCCAGCGCGAGCACCAGGATGCAGCGCAGGTTCACAGCGCTGTGGGCGCTCGCGCCGTGCGAGGTTTCGCCGCCGAGACCGGCGACGGTCTGCTCGGCGATGTCGGTACCGCGCTGGTAGAAGCCCAGGGTGTTGTAGAAGGCCATCAGGCTGTCGGCCACCTCGGCCATGCTCTCGTGGCGCCTGGTGGTCAGCAGCCTGAACCACGCCTGCTCCAGGTTGGCGCTGTCGGGCTCCAGCTCGCGCCACGAGAACCCGGTGTCGTCTTCGTCGGCACCGGACACGGGCGGCACGGCGGCTCCCTCGCGCTTGCGCCTGTCACGGACGCGCTGGGCCTGCCGGCCGGGGTCGTAGCGCTCGAGCAGCACACGGTAGTGCTCGGCGTGAGCGTCCAAGGCGGCGGCGAGCTGGTCAGGGTCGGAGCCGAGCCTGCGGTAGGCGTACTGCAAGACGAGCGGGTGACTGGCTAGGCGACCCGAGGCGCTGCGGCTGATCAGCGACTGGTTCACCAGGCTCAGGAGTATGGGCAGCCCGACCCCGGTGACGTCCTCACCTGCCTCCAGGCTCAGCCCGCCCCGGAACACCGAGAGCCGCATCAACGCGGAACGCTTGGCTTCGCTGAGGTCGGTCCAGGTGCGGTCGAGCAGCGTGGTGAGGCTGCGGTGCCTTACAGGTAGGTCGACGGCGTCCGAGCTGAGCAGGTCGAGATCGCTCTCGAGCTCCGCCGCGATGCGCGCCACCGGTACGGCCCGCACCCACGCCGCGGCGAGCTCGAGGGCAAGAGGCAGCCCGTCGACCTGTCGACAGATCCGGGCGATGTCGACGAGCTCGCGCGCATCGAACGACTTGAGCGGCGCGACCCGGCGGGCGGCCGACACGAACAGCTCGATGGCGGCGCAACCGTCCTCGGTCGGTTCGGAGGTGGCGACCGGCAGCTCGAGACCGCCGAGGTCGAACAGCCACTCGCCACTGAGCTGCAGCGCGACGCGCGAGGCGGCCACGATCCTCAGGTCGGGAGCCGAGGCGAGCATCCTGACTATGAACGGTGTTAGGTCGGGAAGCTGCTCGAGGTTGTCGAGCAGCAGCAAGGTCTCCTTGTCGGACAGGTGCTCGAGCAGCGCCTCGCCCAGGTCGTGTTGCGCGTCGGGCTCGATCGCCAGCGTGTGGGCGATGTGCGCCACCGCCTGGTCGGCCCCGGCCGCCGCCTCGAGCGAGACGTAGCGCGCCCCGTCGGGAAAGCGTCCACCCAACGCACGCCTCAGCTCCAGCGCCAACCGCGTCTTGCCCGAGCCGCCGATGCCGACGATCGTCAGCAGCCGGCAGTCGTGGCGGTCGAGTAAGGCGGTCAGCTCGGCAAGCTCGGCGTGGCGGCCGACGAACCTCGTCGCGGGCCGCGGCGTCGAGTCCTCGCGCGGCCCCGCGGCCGCCGAGCGCTCGCTGCCGGCGCGCGCCTTGCCGCTGCGGATGTCGTCGGCCAGAGCCACGAACCCCGCCGACGGCTCGACCCCCAGCTCCTCGTCCAGCAGCGCCGTGAAGGCAGCGTGTCGCCTGAGGGCCTGGTCGGTCTCCCCCGCCAGCGCCAGCGTGCGCACTAGATCGAGCGCGGCCGCCTCGTCGAACTCGTCGAGAGCCGCCAGCCGTTGGTAGAGCCCGGCCGCCTGCTGGTAGTCGGCGGCCCGCTCCCAGCGGCCCGCCTCCTCGCGCAAC
The DNA here is from genome assembly GCA_964392895.1 of uncultured bacterium. Classification (GTDB taxonomy): domain Bacteria; phylum Deinococcota; class Deinococci; order Deinococcales; family Trueperaceae; genus CAYMRL01. The sequence goes on along the minus strand of CAYMRL010000005.1, from coordinate 87,412 downwards.
GCCGTGGCGTACGCCTGCTGGGCGCCCTCGCGTTCCAGGTCGAGCCAGGCGTTGTAGGTCGGCTTGTCCTTGAGCTCCCACCTGCCGAGCAACGGACCCTGGTAGAGGCCGATGACCTCGCGCCAGCGCCGGGCCTCGCGCGCGGCTCGCAGCGCCGCCAGATCGGTGTCGACCAGCCACCGCAATCGCTGCGGCTCGACCTCCAGACCCTCGACCCATGGAAGCGCCTGAGCTCGGTGCACCTGCAGCCGCAGGTAAGCGAGCGCCTCCGACTCGGCCTCATCCGGCCGGTAGAGGTAGGCGAGCTCGCTGCGCGAGACCCAATCACCGCTGGCCGCCAGGTAGAACAGGAGCGACGTGGGCGTGTTGAGCGCAGCCGCGACCGCGGTTGAGGCGTGCTCGACGACAGGATCGCCGAGGAGGCGTAGACGAGTGGCGGCCACGACGCAGTTTAGCCGCGTCGTGGCTCAGTCAGTGCGTCAGATGCCGCCCGGGGTGAGGTACAGCGTCTCGTGGTCGCTGTCGTCAAGGAACACACCTGTCACGGCAAGTGACACCGGGTCTTGAGTGAACGACCAGGCTATCTGGTTCCAACCCTGCTGCAGGTTCAGGTCGATCCCGAACTCGGCGTCTTCCACCACGCACACCGCCGGCTCGGTGCTGATAGACACCGCGCGGTCGGCGAACATCCAGCTGACGAAGGTGTAGCCGTAGATCTCGCCAAAATCCTCCGGCACCGTGAACAGCTCGGTGGTGACCATCGCAGGGGTCAGACCCCCGAGCGAGACGGCGAAGAAGCCGGGGAAGTTGAAGGTGAGCATGAAGTAGAGCTCGGAGACCTTGGCAGCAGAGCTGCTGGCTTCGATCGAGCAGCTCTCCCCCAAGTCGAGGTTGGCCAGGAAGGCATCGGGACTGGTGAGGGTCGAAGCAGGTACAGCGCCGTCCTCCGGCAGGACCGCTGTGATGGTGCCGTCGGCGTTGAGGCCCGCCAGCGGACTGACGAACACGCCAGGCTCTACCTCGATCACCGACGCTCGCGATATCGGCACCTCATCGATGTCGACCATCAGGAATGCGGCGCCTAGGATGGGTGAGGTTCCTTCGAGCTGGTTGACGTTCAGCTCGACGGTCGTGGGCCGCGGCTCTTGCTCCTGTGGCTGGCTGCACGCTGCCAGCAGCGAGGTTACGGTCAGTACCAGCGCTGCGGCGGTGGCGAGGCGTCGGGTGGTTGCGGTCAAGGTGTTACCTCCAAGTCGGTAAGCGCGGCAGGCAGCGCCGCCGCGATCATCAGGCTCTGGCTCAGGAACAGGTCCTCTGCGGCGTTGTTGGTCAGGGAGAACCCGATCAGGTCGAACGAGACCGGCGAGAGGAAGAGCCGCCAGGTGAGCTGGTTCCAACCGGCCCGCAGGTCGACGCTGAGCCCGAAGACGACGTCGGGTGCGACCTCGCACAGCATGAGACCCGCTCCGTGTGGACCCGTGCCGATGGTGACCGGCCTGTCCGCGTAAAGCCAGGTGATGAAGGCGAAGTCCTCGAGGTCCTCGGGCAGGTTGGCGTCGGAGAAGTCGGCGTCTGTCACGATTCCAGGCCAGGCGCCATCGGCGGTGAGGACGGCCATACCCGGGGTCGAAGCGAGGTCGAAGCTCGTCTTCGACACCATGGCGCTCGGGTCGCTGGTATGAATCGTGCAGGCGTCCAGGTCGATGTAGCGCAGGAAGTCGTCCGGCGCCGCCAAGGTCGAAGCCGGTACGTCGGCGTCAGCGGGCAGCCTGACCGTGAACGTGCCGTCCGCACCGACGCCCGCCACGGGCCCCATGAACCAGCCCGGCTCGAACTCGGTGACGGTGCCTTGCTCGATGAAGATGGGGGCGAGATCGGACATCACCAGCGCCGCTCCGAGCGGCACGGGTTCTCCGTCGGCATGGGTGGGCGTCAGCGTGACGGTGCGTGCTGGCGGCTGCTGCGGCGTCTGGCCGCAGGCCGCGACCACCAGGACGACAGCGGCCAGAGCCGGCACGGTCAGCTGTCTCGTGCGCAGGCGCATCATCGCGGCGCCGCCAACGGACGTGCAGATCGGTGCCATGCGTGGCGTTCTCTCATACCAAGAGCCTCCTCGCGCTAGGGATTGATCTCAACTTGGAGGATGCCGGCTCAGCGCAGTGTTGGGAAGTTCACACGCCGCCTGTCGCTACGGTCTTCCGCTGCGTCACGAAGTAGGACCCGGCGAGCACCAGGACGAAGCCTACGAGCGTCCAAACCGTGACCTGCTCGCTCAGCACCAGGGCTCCGGCGGCGACGGCCACGGCGGTGTTGACGTAGACGATCGAGGTGGCCCTGACCGGGCCAATCTCTGCGATCAGGCCGAACAGCAGCATGAACGCAGCGGCGCTGCACACGGCCGCCAGCACGGCCACGGCGCCGACGGTCTGCGCCGAGGGCAGCGCCGCCGGCCAGGCGCCACTCAAGAGCACGATCGGAACGTAGACGACCGCGGTGGTAGTCAACGAGAGCGCGATGATCCCGAGGGACGGGACGCCAGCGAGCCAGCGGACCAGTATCGCGGGACCGAGGGCGTAGCCGATCACCACCACCGCCATCTCGGCCACGGCGAACATGTCGCTGCCGGCGACGTCGAGGCCGACGAGGGCGGCAACGCCGGCGACTCCGAACACCAACCCCAGCCAGTTGCGCCCCGTCAGCCGCTCGGCGCGGCCCATCAGGAAGGCGATGGCGACCCCGGCCAGCGGCACGGCCGCCAGCAGCAGCGCGGCGGTGGAGCTTGGCAGGGTGCGCTCGGCCGAGTTCAGGAAGTACCAGGGCAGCGCGATCTCCACCGCGGCGAAGGCCAGCAGCGGCCGCCAGCGGCGCAGGGTGGGCAGCAGCTCGCGACGCGCGGCGGCTATCGGCAGCAGGATCAGCGCAGCGAGCGTGGTCCGCGCCAGCACCAGCATCGCCGGCTCGAGCTCTGCGACGGCGACCTTGATCAACAGGTACGGGATGCCCCAGATCATGCCAAGGGCGAGGAACATCAGGACGCCGCGACGGGTCATGCCACCATCCTTACCTTTCGCGGCGCCCGCTGCGTCTCGTCGGCCGGCCATCGGCGACCCGACCAGTTACGCTGTCACGTATGAGGCGCGACGAGCTGATCGACTGGCTGGACGGCTACCTCGACGTCCACGCCTTCAACGATTCATCCCTCAACGGACTGCAGGTCGAGGGCGACGAGACCGTGACCAAGGTCGCTGTCGGTGTCGACGGCAGCTACAACACCATCGAGAGAGCGGTGGAGGCCGGTGCGCAGTTGCTGATCGTGCACCACGGCCTGTTCTGGGGCAAGGAGCAGCCGGTGACCAAGCTGCTCAAGAACCGCCTGAAGCTGGCCCTCGAGAACGACCTGAACATCTACGCCTGTCATCTCCCGCTCGATGCCCACCAGGAGGTCGGCAACAACTGGGGCTTGGCTCGGGAGCTCGGGCTGCGCGACCTAGAGGGCTTCGTCGAGGTCGATGGACGCCCGCTGGGCGTGAAGGGGCGGCTGCCGCAGCCGCGCACGCTCGCCGACCTGGCCGAGCACATCGAGAAGGTGGTGGGCGAGCAGGTGCTGGTGCATGCCGGCGGACCCGACCCCGTCGCGACGCTCGGCATCGTCAGCGGCGGCGCGGCGGGCGCGGTGCTCGACGCCGCCGACGCGGGTCTTGACGCCTTCCTGACCGGGGAGCCGAAGCACGACACCTTCTACTACTCTTACGAGCGCAAGGTCAGCTCGCTGTTCGCCGGGCACTACATGACCGAGACGGTCGGCGTGAAGCTGCTCGCCGCCAAGCTGGAGACGACGTTCGGCTTGGAGGCGGAGTTCTTGCTCATGCCCACGGGTTTGTGACCGAGGCGGGCGCCAAGTCCGGGACCGAGGCGCAGAGCCGCGGGATCTTCATCGTCTTCGAGGGGCCGGAGGGCGCAGGTAAATCGACGCAGATCGAGCGCCTCGCCGCTGCGCTGCGCGCCGTGGGCAGGGACGTGCTGACGACCCGCGAGCCTGGCGGCAGCGAGCTCGGCAAGGAGTTGCGCGCGCTGGTGCTCACGCCGGGCAAGCGCGTGGACCCGTTGACCGAGTTCCTCCTCTACGCCGCCGACAGGGCGCAGCACGTGAGCGAGGTGATCTGGCCGGCGCTCGCGGCGGGTCGCGACGTGATCAGCGACCGTTACACGGGCGCCTCGCTCGCCTACCAGGGTCACGGCAGGGGTCTGGACCTGAAGTTCGTCAGGGAGGTGAACAGGGTCGCGACCGGCGGCCTGGCTGCAGAGCTCACCATCCTGCTCGACATCGAGCCCGAGAGCGGACTGTCGAGGGTGGAGAAGCGCGCGCGCCTGACGAGCGGCGGCCGCGACCGGCTCGAGTCCGAGCTCCTGGCGTTCCACGATCGGGTGCGAGAGGGCTACCTCGACATCGCGCGCAGTGAGAGCGGCTGGCTCGTCGTCGACGCTTCGGTCGGCGAGGCGGAGGTGTTCCAGCGCGTCGAGGAGGCAGCGCTCAGGCTGCTCGCGACCGCGGAGCTCGGCGCGTGAGCAGCCGGACGCGCGGGCGCGCGGCTCGGTCACGCACGGCTCTGTCGCCCGCGACTTGGTCGTTCGCGACATGGTCGTTCGCGACATCGTCGCGCGTGCTCCTGCTCGCCCTGGCACTTACCGGCTGCGGCGAAGCCTCGCCCCAGAGCCTGACCGTCGAGATCCTCGCCACCTACCCTCACGACCCGGCTGCGTTCACTCAGGGTCTGGAGCTAGTGGGCGGCAAGCTCTACGAGAGCACCGGGATCGTCGGCGCATCCAGCGTCAGGGAGGTCGACCTGGCGAGCGGCGAGGTGGTGCGCCTGAGGGAGGTGGCGCGCCCTCACTTCGCGGAGGGCATGACCGCGGTGGGCGACGAGCTGTGGCAGATCACCTGGCAGACCGGAACGGCTTTCAGGTGGGACCGCGCCACCTTCGAGCCGCTCGGCACCTTCAGCTATCAGGGCGAGGGCTGGGGTTTGTGCCTGGGCGATGGCGCGCTCTACATGACCGACGGCAGCGCGACCCTCGCGAGGCGCGACCCGACCACGTTCCAACTGAGCGGCAGCGTGCAGGTGACCGACGAGAAGGGCGCGGTGACGAGGCTCAACGAGCTCGAATGCGTCGGTGACGACGTCTACGCCAACGTTTGGCAGACGGACCGGATAGTCAGGATCGATCCGAAGAGCGGGAAGGTGACCGCGTCGATAGACGCCTCGGCGCTGCGCAGAGCACTGCCCAGCGGAGGGCGACCGATCGACGTGCTCAACGGCATCGCCTACGTGAGCGAGCGCCAGACCTTCCTGTTGACGGGCAAGTACTGGCCGCTCGTGTTCGAGGTGAGGTTCGTCGAGACGGCCCGCTGAGGCGCTAGGAGGCCGCGGCCGCCGGCGTGCTGCCGGTCGCGGACGGCGTCGAGCCGGAGGAGCCGCTGTCGCCGCTCGACTTCGTCTCGTTGCTCGACTTGGTCTCGCTGCCTGAGCTGGTGGCCTCTGCCGAGCTGCTCGGGCCCTTGCTGGTGGCTCCCGAGGAGGAGCTGCTGGAGCGGCTGTCGTTGACGTAGAACCCTGAGCCCTTGAACGCGATCCCGACCGGCTGGATGACGCGCTTGACCGGCTGCCCGGTCTCGGGGTGGGCGGTGAGCGCGGGTTCGCTGATCCGCTGCGTGTACTCGAAAGTCTCGCCTGTTTCTAGGTTTCTGTAGACGTAAACCGGCATCGACACAAGCCTCCGTGCTGGTCTCGCGGCCGCGTAGGCGGCACGAGACGCGATTCTATCACCGGCTGGTACGCTTCTGATATGACGCGCGCTGCACTCCAGCCTGGACCCCGCCGCGCCGCCGTGCTCGGCGCCGGCGCGTGGGGCACCGTGCTGGCGCTGCTGTTGGCCCGTCGCGGGCACGATGTCAGCCTCTGGTGCCGGCGCCCGGATCAGGCCGCCGCCATCGAGCATGAGCGCAGCAACCTGGCGTACCTGCCCGGCCAGCCGCTGCCAGTGAACCTGTCGGCCACTGCCGACCTGCAACACGCGCTCTCCGGCGCCGAGCTGGCGTTCCTGGCGGTGCCGGTGCGGGCCTTGCGGGAGCTGCTGAGGGTCCTGGCCCCCGACGCCTTGAGGGAGTCGGGTGAGGCGTTGCCGCTGGTGAGCTGCTCCAAGGGCATCGAGATCGAGTCGTTCTCGCGCCTCAGTCAGGTGATCGACAGCGAGCTGCCTGGTTGGCCGGTCGCGGTGCTGTCGGGGCCGAACCTCGCGTCGGAGATAGCCGACGGCAAGGCGGCGGCGACGACCGTCGCCAGCACCGTCCCCGGCCTGGCCGAGACGGCACAGGCCATGCTGCAGCAGCCGAGCTTCAGGGTCTACACCTCCAAGGACGTGGTCGGAGTGGAGGTCGGCGGCGCCCTGAAGAACGTCATCGCGCTGGCGGCGGGCATGAGCGACGGCCTCGGGCTGGGCGACAACGCGAAAGCCGGTATCATCACGCGCGGCCTGGCCGAGATGGTCCGCTTCGGCGAGGCTCAGGGTGGCGAAGCCAAGACGCTTTACGGGCTCAGCGGTCTGGGCGATCTCGTCGCCACCTGCGCCAGCGAGCGTTCGCGCAACCACACCGCCGGTTGGCGCATCGCCAGGGGTGCGACCCTGGCAGAGCTCAAGGACGAGAACCTGACTGCCGAGGGCATCCCCACAGCCAAGGCGCTCAAGCAGCACGCCAGAGAGGCAGCCGTGGAACTACCGATCTGCAACGAGGTCTACCACGTCGTCTACGACGGGAAGCCGGCCAGGGCCGCGCTCTTCGATCTGATGACGCGCGAACGGAGGGCCGAGTGAACGCCATCAGCGCGCACGGGCTCAGCAAACGCTACGGTCGCGTCGCGGCCGTCGACTCCATCGACTTCGAGATCGCCCAGGGCGAGATCGTCGGCTTCCTCGGCCCCAACGGCGCCGGTAAGACGACGACGCTCAGGATGCTGGCGGGCCTCATCAAGCCCAGCGGCGGCTCGTGCTCGGTACTCGGCCAGAGCGTGCCAGGACCGACGCTCCTGGACGTCGGCACCATGATCGAAGAGCCGACCTTCTACCCCTACATGACGGGCAGAGCCAACCTGCGCCACGCCGCTCTCCTGCACGGCGACGTCGAGGAGCGGCGCTTAGACGAGGTGCTCGAGTTCGTCTCGCTGCAAGACGCCGCCAACAAACGGGTCAAAGCGTACTCGCAGGGGATGCGGCAGCGGCTCGCGCTGGCCAGGGCGCTGCTACATAGGCCCAAGGTGCTGCTGCTTGACGAGCCCACCAACGGGCTCGACCCGTCGGGCATCGCCGAGGTGCGTGAGTCGCTGCGCGCCGTGTCCGACGAAGGCGTCACGATCCTGGTGTCGAGCCACATACTCGCCGAGATCCAGAAGCTCGTCGACCGCATCCTCGCCATCGACAAGGGCGTGCTGCGCTTCGACGGCCCGCTCGACAAGCTGCTCGGCGAGATGGCGGGCGAGTGGGTCAGCTACAGCCTGAGAGCCACCGACGGCGCCAAGCTGCTGGCCGCGCTGCGCGACCTCGGCTACGAGCCGCGGCAGGTAGGCGAAGACGGCGCCGAGGTCAGGGTGCCCAAGCCGGAGAGCGAGACCCTGCTCGAGCGTTTGACGCTGGCGGGCGTCAGGGTCGTGAACGCCAACGTCCAGGGCGAAGACCTGGAAGCCGCTTACCTGCGTATCGTCAACGCTGCCGGGAGGCCGTCGTGAACGCCGTCTTCAACGTGGTGCGCGCCGAGGCGTTCAAGGTCACGCGCAAGCGCCGCATCTACCTGCTCGCCGCCCTCTACTGGGTCGTCGCCCCGCTCATCGCGCTGATCGTGGCGCGAGTGCTGTTCACCAACCTGTCGGGGTCGTTCATCGACGACCAGGTCAGCGTGGTGCAGGCCATCAGGTCGTTCGCTTCACCCCACGGTCTGGCGACGTTCCTGCTGTCGGTGCCCTCTTACGTCAGCCCGACGTTCTACATGGTCGCCATCGCGCTGATAACGGCCCTGCTGATCGGAGAGGAGCGCGGCCAGAACATGTGGAAGACGGTGCTGGTCGTGCAGCCGAACCGGCTGGCGGTGCTCGGCGGCAAGCTGATCGTGGCGATGGGCGCCATCGGCGTCCTGATGCTCGGCGCTCTGATAAGCGCGCTGCTGTTCGGCGCGGTCGGCACGCTGTTCCTGCCGACCGACTTCAGCGGCACCTGGGGCAACGTGCTCGGCCTCTACGCACTGCAGTGGGCCCTCACCCTCGCGCCCGTCGCGCTCGCCTTCCTGCTGGTGTTCCTGGTGCGGTCGGCGGTGCTCGGCGTCGTGATGGTTCTGTTCCTGCCCGGCCTCATCGAGACGATCTACACGATCCTCAACACGATCGGCCAGCTCCAGCCGCTCAACCGTTTCAACGCCATCTTCCAGGCTCTGCGCCTACAGCAGGCCTGGGAGGCGATGCCCCGCTACTTCTTCACGACCAACCTCTACGGTCCGGCGCGCGCTCCGCTGGGCGGCGTCGCGCAGGAGCTGTTCACCGCGGGGGGCGGCTCGGCGCAGGACATGGGTCCGTTCGCGGCGCTGCTCGGCGGTGGGCTGAGCATCCAGCACAACGCGCTGGTGATGGCGGGCTACGCCGCTCTCTTCCTCGCGCTGCTCACGCTGGCGTTCCTGAGGCGCGACGTCGACTGAGCCGGAATCCTGCTCAGGGGCATTGACTGGGGGCGTGCAAGCCAGATAATGGACCGTCATGGAATGGCTCAGCAGCCCAGAGGCTTGGATCGCGCTTCTCACCCTGACGGTCCTCGAGATCGTCCTCGGTATCGACAACATCATCTTCATCTCGATCCTCTCCGGCCGGCTGCCCGAGGAGCAGCGGGCGCGGGCGAGGACCCTCGGGCTGGCGCTCGCGATGATCATGCGCCTCGCCCTGCTCGCGTCCGTGAGCTGGCTCGCCGGGCTCACGCGCGAGCTGTTCACGCTCTTCGGCCACGGCTTCACCGTCAGGGACCTCGTCTTCCTGGTCGGAGGACTGTTCTTGCTGTACAAGGCCACGGTCGAGATCCACGAGCGCCTCGAAGGCTCGGCGCACGAGAGCACCGCGAGGCAGGCCGCGACCTTCGCCTCGGTGATCACACAGATAATCCTGCTCGACATCGTCTTCTCGCTCGACTCCGTGATCACCGCTGTCGGCATGGCCAACCATCTGGCGGTGATGGCGATAGCCGTCGTCATCGCGGTCGGGATCATGATGTTCGCCGCCGGACCGGTCAGCAACTTCGTCGAGCGCCACCCCACCGTCAAGATGCTGGCCCTGTCGTTCCTGCTGCTGATCGGCGTGATGCTGATCGCCGACGGTTTCGGTCAGCACATCCCGAAGGGCTACATCTACTTCGCGATGGGCTTCAGCGTGATGGTCGAGTTCTTCAACCTGAGGGCGGCGACGGCCAAGGAGCGCCGCTCGGTGGCGCCCAGGCAGCCGGTGGAGCTGCACAGCCGCGTACCCAACGAGTAGCCGCTCAGTGCTTGCGGTGCTTCTGCTCGTACATGCGCGCGTCGGCGTAAGACAGCAGCGCCTCGAACGACTCGGCGTGCAAGGGGTGTAGCGCCGCGCCGACGCTGGCGGTGAGCGAGATCGTGACGTGGTCGAGGTGGATGGGCTCCTCAAGGGCTTGCAGGAGCCGCTCGGCCACGCGGTCGGACGAGTTGAGGTCGGTGCCGGCCAGCAGCACGGCGAACTCGTCGCCGGCGAGCCTGGCGACCATCTCGCCCGGGCGGATGTTCTGCTGCAGCCGCTGGCCGATGACGCTCAACACCCTGTCGCCCATCTCGTGACCGTGCGTGTCGTTGACCGCCTTGAAGCCGTTGAGGTCGAAGTAGAGCAGCGCCATCGGCACGGAGTGGCGCCTCAACACCCAGAAGCGCGACTTGAGGTGGCGCCGGTTCGGCAGCCCGGTCAGGTCGTCGTGGTTCATCAGCTCGACAGCCTGCCTCAGCACGTTCTTGTAGTGGGTGATGCTCCTGAACTGGACGACGATGTGATCCTCCGGCAGCGGCAGCACCGTGACAGCGAACCAGGTCACCTCGGGTGAGCCGCCACCGACGCGCCTGTCGCCGTAGCGCAAGCCGTTGCCAGGGACCGACCTGATAGGCATCGCCTGCTCGAACTCTTGGACGCGGCTGGTGACCTGAGCGGTCACGAGCCGCCGGTACACGCGCGGATCGATGCGATCGGGATAGAGATCTCTGACGTTGCTGCCTACGAGGTCGCTCTTGTCGAGCCCCAAGGTGTTGGCGGCCGAGGGGTTGATGTCGACCCAAACGAAGTCTCGCAGCCGACCGGCAGCGTTGCGCGCGGCACGGACCACGACCATCCCGTGAGGGGCCGAGTTGAAGTAGTGGCCCCAGAGATCCGGACGCTCTGCCGCGGTCCCATGAGCTGTCGACAGCTGCGTCACGCCAACATTGTAGCGGCGTCGGCGGCGCGGCCCGTTGACGATTTCATCCTGCGAGCGAATGCGCGTTAATACTCGGGGCGCGAACCCCGCCTCGTCCCTCGGTCAGACTGAGCCGTCGCCGGTCGCGACGGGAAGCTCGGGCCGCGAGCTCCAATCACTCCACGAGCCCGGGTAGAGCTTCACACCGGCGATACCGGCCTCCTCACACGCCAGGATCAGGTGCGCGGCGCTCACGCCTGAGCCGCAGTACGCCACCTTCTCGCCGGCCCCGGCCAACGGGGCCAGCGCGGCGGCGAGCCGGTCCGACGGCAGCAGTCGCCCTGTCTCCTGGTCGACTGCGGTCATGTGAGGCATGTTGATGGCACCCGGGACGTGGCCGGCCTTGGCGTCCAGCGGCTCCACCTCGCCGCGGTAGCGGGCCGCCGCGCGCGCGTCTACGACCAGGAGCCCGGGTTCGTGAAGCCGCCCGAACAGCTCCTCGGCTCCCAACACCATCCCCGACTCCGGCCGCAGGTCGAAGCGCGCGGCTGCGTGATGAGGGATCTCGGTGGTGAGGCGGCCACCGGCAGCCAGGTAGGCGCGCAGCCCTCCGTCCAAGAACCTCAGGTGGGTGTGGCCGGCGAAGCGCAGCAGCCACCAGGCGCGCGCGGCGAACATGCCGCCGTCCTGGTCGTACACGACTATCGGGTCGTCGGAGCCGATCCCGCGCGCGGCGAGCTTGGCGGCCAAGACCCGCATGTCCGGGAGAGGATGCCGTCCACCGCTGCCCGGCACGCCGGCGTGGTGACGCGCCAGCGCTTCAGGGTCCGACAAGTCCTCATCCAAATCGAAGTAGACGGCGCCGGGCAGGTGACCGGTCTCGTAGGCCCTGCGGCCGGCCGACGGGTCGTCGAGCACGAAGCTCGCGTCGATGATGCGCAGCCGGCGGCCGAGCGGCGCGGAGCCAGACGCTTCGGCGGCCAGCGACTCGATCACTTCCGTTGCCGTTATCAGGTTGCTCACGCGAGCAAGTGTAGCCGCCGTGGCTATGATGCTGCCATGGGCGCCAAGCGCATAACGAGCGCCTCGAACCCGCTTGTCAAGAGCTTAGCGGAGCTCAAGGATCGGCGCGCGCGCGTGGCGAGCGGTACGTTCCTCATCGAGGGCCGCCGCGAGTCTGCCGCCGCCGTCAGGGCCGGCCTCGAGATCCTGAGGGTGCTCGTCGCTCCCGAGCTCGCGGGCGCGAGCGACGAGCTCGTCGGTGCCGCTCAGGACGCCGCGAGCCGCGCCGGCGTGAGCGAACCCATCGAGGTCGTCGAGCTGTCGCCGGTCGCGTTCTCCAAACTGAGCCTCAGGCAGAACCCGGACGGCATAGCGCTACAGGCCCGCGCGCGATCTGCTGGGCTGACCGCCGCTGCTCTCGCCGCCGCCAGCCTCGTGCTGGTGCTCGACGGCGTCGAGAAGCCGGGCAACGTGGGTGCGTTGCTGCGCAGCGCCGACGCGGCCGGAGCCGACCTCGTCGTCATCACTGGCGACGGCACCGACGCTTACAACCCCAACGCCGTACGCGCCAGCCAGGGCAGCATCTTCGCGCTCGAGGTGGTCGAGGCGTCGGCAGAGTCACTGATCAGGAGCGCTCGAGCCGCTGGCCTCAAGGTCGTGACGGCCACCCCGTCGGCCGAGACCGACTACTGGGACGTCGACCTCTCGGGCCGCGTGGCGATAGTGGTAGGAGCGGAGGACGAGGGAGTGAGCGCAAGCCTGCAAGCCGCCAGCGACGTGACCGTGCGCATACCGATGCGCGCGGCCCTGGCGGACAGCCTCAACGTGTCGGTGGCCGGCGCGATCCTGCTGTTCGAAGCTCTGCGGCAGCGCTCGGCCTTAGGCCGCGGCTAGGCCCAGAGCTAGGCCCAGAGCTAGGCCTGCTCCTCGTGAGCGGTCGCCTCGACGGCCTGGGCCCTGCGCGCGAGCAGCTCCCTGACCCTCAACCTCAGGTCCTTGCCTTCGAGCGGCTTGTAGACCAGCGCGTCGGCCTTCACGTACCTGGCCTGCGCGCTGACGTGGTCGTCCTGATGCGCCGTCAGGATGATGACGGGCACGTCCCTGAGCCGCGAGATCCGCTTCATGCGGCCGCAGACCTCGAGCCCACCGAGATGCGGCATCACGACGTCGAGGATCACCAGGTCGGGCGTATGGACCTTGAGGAAGTCGAGGGCCGCGAGGCCGTCCTCGACCATGTGCACCTCGTAGCCGTCGATGCTCAGGAGCATGTCGAGGATCATCCTCTGCCCCGCGAGGTCGTCCGCTACCAGGACCATCGGTGCCTTGCCCACGACTAGAGCTTACGGGACCGACCTGAGGTCTGTCAGGGTAAAGTGCACGCCACGGGCAACAGCGCCAGGATCGGTCCTTAACAGTCGGCGCCAGTCGTGTCCGCTGGAGGGCAGATGCTCAAAGAGTTCCGCGACTTCATCAACCGTGGCAACGTTCTGGATCTCGCCGTCGCAGTGATAATCGGCGGTGCGTTCGGTGCCATCACCAACTCTCTCGTCAACGAGGTCATCATGCCTGTCATCGGGCTGATCCTCGGGGGCGTCGATTTCAGCAACCTCGGCATCATCCTCAAGGACCGGGCGCTCTACTCGTCCGTGCCCGAGGCGATCGCGGCAGGAGCGCCGGTCATCCAGTACGGCGCATTCCTCAACACGGTCATCAACTTCCTGTTGATCGCCTGGGTGCTGTTCATGATCGTCAAGGCGTTCAACGAGATGAAGAAGCGGTCCGAGAAGCCAGCTGCGCCGGCGGCTCCAGAAGCACCTCCCGCCGACGTTCAGCTGCTCACGGAGATCCGCGACCTGCTCGCCAAGCGTCAGCAGTAACCGTCTTCAGTACAAGATCATCAGTTCTAGACGAGCCGGTCCTGCCCTCAGGATCGGCTCGGTCGCTACCAGCGCGATGGTGACGGGTCCCGTCAGGCGCAGCAGCATGTTGGTGAACATCTCGTCGGTCACCGGGCCGAAGTCGGGTGACTGCCCCTCATCCAAACCGGCCCTGCGCATCTGACGGATGGCTTCGTTCCTCAGCTGTGAGATGCTGGCGCGGATCTCGTCCTGCGTGGTCGGCAGCTCGGTGGAGCCGAGGTGTATCGGCAGCGCGCTGACCAGTTGCCCTCGCTCGTAGAGCCGGGTGTTCTCTATCGCCTCGACCAGCACCTCGATCGCAGAGCTTATCTGGTTGCTCGGCGAGATCAGGCGCACGAGATCGGACTCCGGCGTCTGCGAGATGACCTCTACGAGCAGGTTGAACTGCTCCGCCGTGACCCTGATGCTCTCGACGCCGCGCCGCGCCACGTACGTCGTCGCCTCTTGAACGAAGCGCGCGAGCTCCTGCCTCACCGCCGCCGGCTCCTGCGCGTAGATAGCGCCCGAGTAGATGAGCTGGTCGCGCACGAAGTACACGTCGCCGCCCTCGAACCTGCCAGCGGCGAACTGCAGCTCCCTGAGCTCGTTAGCTTGCCTCTCTACCTCGTTCTGAAGGTCTACGACCCCGAGGCGCAGTTCCTGCACCATCTCGTTGCTCTGCCTGATCTCCGCCTGCAGGTTCTGGTTCAGCTCGTCTAAGCGCTCGTTGGCGCCGGCCAAACGCTCGTTCTCGGTCTCCAGCTCGGCCGCCTGCGCGCGCAGCAGCTCGGCGGCCTGCTCGAGTCGCTCCGCCTCCTCGCTCAGGTCCATCACGCGCCGCTCGAGGCTGTCGCGCTGCAGCTGAGCGGCCTCCTGCGCCGCCACGGCCGTGTCGCGGTCGGCGATGGCCGTCTCCAGGTCGGCAAGCGCCCGGTCGCGGCTGTCGAGCGCCTCGTCGCGCGCGTCGAAGGCCTGATCCCTCAGCGTGATCGCCTCTTCAAGCGCGGCGGTCGCCTCACCAAGATCGTGTCGTGCCGTGTCCAGATCACCTCTGGCCAGCGCCAGCTGGACCCCTGCCTCCTCGAGGTCCATCTGGAGGTCCTGGAGCTGGCTGCTCGCGTCCGCCAGCCGCGCGAGAGCCTCATCCGCTTCGCGCTCGAGCCTGACGGCCTCGTCGCGCGCCGCGTCGCGGTCGCGCGTGGCGGTCTCTAGCTCGGTCCTGGCGATGTCGAGCTCCTCGCGGCTGGTGCCAAGCTCACGCGTGAGGTCCCCGAGCCGCTGCTCGGCCTCACTGACCTCGCTCGCCGCCTGCATGACCTGCTCCTCCAGGCGCGCCTGCTCCTCGAGCAGCAGCGCCTGCTCGCGCAGTGTCTCGTCACGCACGGCCAGCGCCTCGTCGCGGGCAGCTTCCGCGTTGGCGATCGTCGCCTCCGCCTCTTGCAGAGAGGTCCTGAGGTCAGCGAGCTGATCGTTCGCCTGCTGGATCTGCGAGGTGAGCACCCGGTCCTGAACGCGCAGCCGGTCGAGCTCCTCGACGGTCCGCTGGAAGTTGAGCAGCGTGGCGGTGGCGTTCTGAAAGGCGAGCGCCAGCACTCCGAGCGTGGAGAGCATGATCAGGATGCCTGCGAAGACGCCGACGAGTTGACCGGTGCGCCGCGGCCTCGCGCCGAACAGGCTGAGGCGCCTGCGGCCGACGTAGGTGCCGAGCCGGTCGCCGGCGAACGCGATGACACCCGCCAGCAGGACGAGCCCCAAGACGAGCAGGACGATGAAGGTCATGCGCCGAGCCGCTGGGCCCTAGGCCTACTCACACGCATGGAGCAGCCTCAAAGCTGGAAGTCGTTCCCTAGGTAGTAGGTGCGCACGTCTGGGTCGGCGGCGAACTCTTGCGGCGGACCGTCGAAGCGCACGCGGCCGTCGAACATCAGCACGACACGGTCGGCGATGGCGAGCGTCTCCCTGACGCTGTGGTCGGTGAGGAGCACCCCGAGACCGCGGCGCTCGCGCAGGTCGTAGATGAGCTTCTGGATCTCACGGATCGAGCGCGGGTCGACGCCCGTGAACGGCTCGTCGAGCAGCAGGAAGTCGGGGTCGATGGTGAGGCTGCGAGCGATCTCGAGCCGCCTGCGCTCACCGCCCGACAGCGTGTCGGCCCTGTGATGCGCCAGGTGCGAGATGTGGAACTCCTCGAGCAGGTCGTCGGCGCGCTTCTCCTGCTCGGCCCTGGGCAGGTCTTGGAACTCGAGGATCGCCATCAGGTTGTCCCTGACCGACATGCGTCTGAAGGCACTCGGTTCCTGAGCGAGGTACCCGAGCCCGAGGCGCGCGCGCCGGTGCATGGGCCAGGTGGTGATGTCCTGCCCCCCCAACTCGATGCGACCACCGTTGGGCCGCACGAACCCGACGATCATGTAGAAGCTCGTCGTCTTGCCGGCGCCGTTCGGTCCGAGCAGCGCCACGATCTCGCCGCGTTTGAGCCGCAGGTCCATGCTGTCGACGACCTTGCGCCTGCCGTAGCGTTTGCTCAGGTGCGTGGCGCGCAACTCGATACCCTGTTGCGCCTCGGCCTCAGCCGCGTGCCGATGCGCTTCAGAGCCGTTGGAGACGCGTCCCAGAGCCGACATACGCGGTCATGCTAGCACGCTGCCAGATGAGCCAAAGGTGAAGTACCGACCAGCCCTAGCAGCCGGCCGGCCGCGCATGCGCTACGCCGGGATCAGCCCTCGAGAGCGAGCAGGAACGGCTCTTCCAGCGCCTGGCAGACCCAGCGCAGGAAGCGCGCGGCCGATGCGCCATCGATGATCCTGTGGTCGTAGGTGAGCGAGAGCGGCATCAGGGTGCGCGGCTCGAAGCTCTTGGTGGCCTCGTTCCACACCCCTTCGACCGACGAGCGCGAGACGCCGAGTATCGCCACCTCGGGCGGCGTGACGATCGGCGTGAACGCGTGACCGCCGATGCCACCGAGGTTAGAGATGCTGAAGTTCCCGCCCTGCATCTCGTCGAGCGACAGCTTGCGATCGCGCGCCTTGGCAGCCAGGTCGCCGAGCTCCTTGGCCAACTCGATCATGTTCTTCTTGTCGACGTCGCGCACCACGGGCACCAGCAGGCCGGCGTCGGTGTCGACGGCGACGCCAACGTTGACGTACTGCTTGTAGACGATCTCGAGGCCGGCAGCGTCGACGCTGGCGTTGAAGTCGGGGAACCGCTTGAGCGCCGACCCGATCACCTTCAGCAGGATAGCGGTCGGGGTGAGCTTGACCCCTTCTGGCAGCTGCTTCTGGTACGACTTCCTGAGCCTCTCGAGCTCCGTCACGTCGGCCTTGTCGAAGTGCGTGACCATCGGGACCGTCGACCAGGCGTTGACCATCGCGCGCAAGGTCGCCTTGCGGATGCCGCTCATCGGCTTGCGCTCGGTTGCGCCCCAACGGCTGAAGTCCGGCAGCGGCTGCGGTGTGTAGGCGACTCCTCCGACCGGCGCACCCACGCTGGCGCCACCGGCGCTGGCGGCTCTGACGTCGGCGGCCGAGACGCGGCCGAGGATGCCAGAGCCGTTGACTTGGCTGATGTCGACGCCCAGCTCACGCGCGAGGCGCCTGACCGACGGGGCGGCGGGCACCAGCTTGCCACCGCTGTCACCACCGCCGGCACCGTTCGAAGCAGCCTGAGCGGTCCCCTGGCTCTGCTGCTGAGCCGGCTGAGAAGCCCTCGGAGCCGCCGCCGGCTGTGAGACCGCGGCAGGCTGAGATGGGGCAGGCTGGGACGGAGCAGGTGTCTGAGTGGCGGGCGCTGCCGCGGCCGAACCCTCGCCCGCCGCCTCCAGCACCACCAGCACCGAACCCACCTTGGCCTGAGCGCCCTCCTTGACGTTCACCTGCTTGACGACCCCTGCCGCTGTCGACGGCACCTCGACGACGGCCTTATCGGTCTCGAGCTCGACGAGCGGCTGGTCTTTCTGCACCGTGTCGCCGGGTTTGACGAGGACCGTCACCACCGTCCCCGACTCGATGCCTTCGCCGACCTCCGGCAGTATCACTTCTGTTGCCACTAAGCTTCCTCTCGCTCTCTGATCCGCTGCATTCTAGGCCGTGTACGGGTCGCGCTTCTCTGGGTCGATGCCGAGCTTCTCGCGCGCCTTCAGCACCGACTTGGCGTCGTACTCGCCCTGCTCGCTCAAGGCTTGGAGGGTCGCCAGCACGATGTGCTTGGCGTCGACCTCGAAGAAGTCGCGCAGCTCCTCGCGCGCCTCGCTGCGGCCGTAGCCGTCGGTGCCGAGCGCGACCAGCGGCTGCTTGACGTGCCTCGAGAGCGCGTCGGGCAGGATCTTCATGTAGTCGGATGCGGCGACGATCACGCCCTTGGCCTTGCCGAGCGCGGTCCTGATGAACGGCTCCTTGGGCTTGTCGGTCGGGTTGAGCCTGTTGCGGCGCTCGGTCCTGAGCGCGTCGCGGTGGAGCTCCTTGTACGACGTGACGCTCCAGACGGTGGCGGCGACGCCGTAGTCGCGCTCGAGGATCTCCTGCGCTTCGAGCACGCTGAGCATGATGCTGCCCGAGCCGAAGAGCTGGGCGTGATGCTTGGCGCGCTTCAAGCTCGCGGGACGGAACTCGTAGATACCCTTGAGCACGCCCTCCTCGAGCGCCTCGCGCTTCAGGTGAGCGGGGGCGCCGGGTTGCGGGTAGTTCTCGTTGCCGACGGTGAGGTAGTAGAAGACGTCCTCGCGCTCCTGGTACATGCGGCGCAGACCGTCGCGGACGATGATCGCCAGCTCGTGCGCGAACGATGGGTCGTAGGCAACGAGGTTCGGCACCGTGTAGCCGATGACGTGCGAGTGGCCGTCCTGGTGCTGCAGACCCTCGCCGGCGAGGGTGGTGCGGCCAGCCGTGGCACCGACCAGGAAGCCCTTGGCGCGGCTGTCCCCCGCCGCCCAGATCAGGTCGCCGACGCGCTGGAAGCCGAACATCGAGTAGTAGAGGAAGAACGGCACCATGTTGACGCCGTAGTTGGCGTAGGCGGTGCCGGCGGCTATGAACGAAGCCATCGAGCCGGCCTCGGTGATGCCCTCTTCCAGGATCTGCCCGTCGTGCGACTCCTTGTAGTAGAGGAGGTTGGCGCTGTCGACGGGCTCGTAGAGCTGCCCGACCGGCGAGTAGATGCCGATCTGCCTGAACAGCGCCTCCATGCCGAAGGTGCGAGCCTCGTCGGGGACGATCGGGACGATCAGCTTGCCCCACTTCTCGTCTCTGAGCAGCTTGCGCATCAGGTTGACGACGACCATGGTCGTGGAGACGGCGCGGTCTTCGGAGCTCGTCATGAACTCCTCGATGACGTCGGCGGCGGGAGCCTCGATCGGTTCGGCCCTGACCTGGCGGCTGGGCTTGAAGCCGCCGAGCTCCTTGCGCCTCTGCAGGAGGTACTGGATCTCGGGGCTGTCCTCGGAAGGCCTCAGGAACGGCGCGTTGGCGATCTCGTCGTCGGAGACGGGCAGATCGAAGCGGTCGCGGAACGCGCGCAGCTCGTTCTCGTCGAGCTTCTTCTGCTGGTGCGTGACGTTCTGCGCCTCACCGGCCGAGCCCATGCCGTAGCCCTTGACGGTCCTGGCCAGGATGACGGTCGGCTGACCCTTGTGCTTCACCGCGCGCTCGAACGCCGCGTAGATCTTGACCGGGTCGTGGCCGCCTCGATTCAGGCGGGTGAAATCGGCGTCGGTGAAGTCTTCTACCAGCCGCTTGAGCTCCGGGGTGTTGAAGAACTTCTCCTTGAGCTCGGGACCGCCGAAAGCCGCGTAGCGCTGCGACTCGCCGTCGACGAGCTGCTCGAAGCGCTTGACGAGAGCGCCGTCCTTGTCGCGGCGCAGCAGCTCGTCCCAGGCGCTGCCCCAGGCGATCTTGATCACGTTCCAGCCGCTGCCGCGGAAGATGCCCTCGAGCTCCTGGATGATCTGGCCGTTGCCGAACACGGGACCGTCCAGACGCTGCAGGTTGCAGTTGATGACCCAGATGAGGTTGTCGAGCTTGGCGCGCGCCGCGACGCGTATGGCGCCAAGTGTCTCGGGCTCGTCGGTCTCGCCGTCGCCGACGAACGCCCACACCTTGCCGTCGCCCTTGGGGTAGAGGCCACGGTCCTCGAGGTAGCGACGGAACCGCGCCTGGTAGATCGACATCAGCGGGCCGAGGCCCATCGACACCGTCGGGAAGCTCCAGAAGTCGGGCATCAGCCACGGGTGCGGGTACGAGGAGAGGCCGGGACCTGTCGGGCTCAGCTCGCGCCTGAAGTTGCTCATCTGCTGGTCGCTGAGCCTGCCTTCGAGATATGCGCGGGCGTAGAACCCTGGGCTGGCGTGGCCCTGGAAGTAGATCATGTCGGCATCTGGTCCCTGCTCGGGCCCTCTGAAGAAGTGGTTGAAGCCGACCTCGTAGAGGTTGGCCGCCGACGCATAGGTAGCTATGTGGCCGCCGATGCCGGGCGAGGTCTTGTTGGCATGAACGACCAGCGCCATCGCGTTCCAGCGGATCAGGTTGGTGATGCGGCGCTCGAGGGCGAGGTCGCCTGGGTACTCGGGTTGGTCGCTCGGGGCGATGGTGTTGATGTACGAGGTGTCGCCCTCGAACGGCAGCGACACTCCGTGGGTCTCAGCGAGGGACTCGAGCGCCTGGATGATGTCCCTGACGCGGTCTGGGCCGCCGCTCGCCAGCACGTACTCGAGCGATTCGAGCCATTCGCGCAGCTCGACCTGGTTCAACTGCTCGAGTTCACCGCGCTCGAGCTGAGACCTATCGAGGTCGAGTAGCTGGTCTAGGACGTCTGCCATCTTCGTAGTTCCTCTCGACGCCGGCGCGGCTAGGGCGTTCGCCAAGCATGGCGGTCGCGATCTTGGCCGCGAGGTGTGAACCAGCGGCGTACCGTCGTGTTCGTCAGCGCCCGTCACGCAGTTACCTCGGAGCGTGACGGACGCGCTGTCGAGCATTGTACGCCAGCCGTCTGGGACGTTTGGGCCGGGTTCATTACGTTCCTGACTCAGTCGAACAGGAAGTACTTCCAGTGTGGCGCCCCGGCGTCACCGGCCGCGAACCAGCCTCGCAGCCCCGGCTGCGACAGCCTCCACATCGCATGGCTCGTCATCGCCTGCTCATCGCGTGGATTGAAGACGACGAACTCTCGCACACCGAAGTCGTCTAGCAAGAGCCTCGGCTGTTCGAAGGCGAGGTTGTACCCTTCACCGTGCGGTTCGTAGTGATACCGCGCGATCCCGACGACGCCGGGCAGATAATCGGGCCAGACGGCATAGAGCGAAACAGGATAGCTGCCGTTCCTAGCACGAAAGAGCTCTATGTCGCGGATCATGTCGGCGCTACTCTCGACGGCGAGGTCTCTGCTTCTGTTCGTGAGAGGCGCTGCGAGAGCGATCTGCGCCAGCAGCGCGACTCCCGGGACGAGCAGGAAGTAGAGCGGCGCTGCGCTCCAAACCTTGTCTCGCCTGCGACGATAGGCGAGCCACACCGCCCCGAGCGGCACGAGCACGATGCCAGCGACGCCGACGAGCTGCGCCAGTAGAGAGATGGTAAGCGCGCCGTCGAAGTGCCTTCCCGGCAGGTACGGCAACGCTATGCACAGAACCAGGAACGCCGCGATCGAGGAGCTGAGAGCAAGGTGTCTGCTGTCGATGTCGTGCTTGGTCTTCATCGCGGCACCACCTTCCGTCCGTTTCCGCTGCAAGGTTCCTAGGGGTAGCCTCAGCTCGCCTGCTCGAGCGCTGTAGCGCCACCTTGGTCGGCCAGCGAGCGCAGCATCCGCGCCACTATGCGCTCGGCGCGCTCGGCGGCCAACGCCGTGAACTGTCTGAAGTCGGTCTGCGAGCTGTGGTCTGCGCTGTCGGAGATGCTCCTGACGATCACGAAGGGGACGCTCCAGCGAGCGCAGACCTGAGCGCAGGCGGCGCCCTCCATCTCGGCACAGGCGCCGTCGAGCCCCTCTCTGATCGCGGCGGCGCGTTCTGCGCTCGCGACGAAGACATCGCCAGAGGCGATCCTTCCGATCACTACCAGCGGCGATCTCTCGCCGCCGGCACGTCGTTCAGCCGCGACCGCTTCTCGCGCCGCGCGTTCGGCGAGTCTCACGAGCGTCGGGTCGGAATCGAACACCTGCCCGGTTCCGGGCACCTCGCCGGGCGCATAACCGAGCGCGGTGACGTCGACATCGTGCTGCACGGCGCTCGAACCCACGACCACGTCACCGGGTCCGAGGCCGAGCGCGAGAGCCCCCGCCACCCCGGTGAAGATGACACGCTCAGCGCCTTGCCGCAGCAGCTCATGAGTGAGCGCGGCCGCGTTGACCTTCCCGACGCCGGACTCGGCCAGCACGACGCTCACTCCCTCAATCTCACCGAAGCCGAGCTCGAAAGGTCCTGCGTGCTCGCGGCGAGCGCTGGGCCCCAACAGCGCGCGCAGGCGCGCCACCTCCTCGCTCATGGCGCCGATGACGGCGGTCAGGCCGACGCGTTCAGCGCCTGGCAGCGTTGAACACCATCCTGCCGAGGTAGGCCCCGATCCAGACGCCGACGACGCCGACCCCGGTCATCAGCCAGTCAGGGCTGGTGCCGGGCGCCAGGTAGCGCGCGGCCGTGACGCCGCCGGCGAGCGCGACTCCCGAGATCATCGTGAACGTCAGCGAGTTCGCCATGCCGCGCCGCTCGAGGTTGAGCGCCGAGAAGTAGCCGTAGAGCAGGAAGAAGCCCGCGCCGGTGAGGCTGCCGACGACACCGGCCTCAGGGTCGGGCGCGACGCCCTGCAAGACGATGAAGAACACCGTGGCGATCATGAACGCGCCAGAGAAGCGGCCAGGCAGCTTCTTGCGCTGCTCGGCCGACATGTTCGCGACACTGACCGGGGCCCCAGCCTCCTTATTGGAGACTCTCTTGTCCTCTGCCCCGCTCCGCTTGGCGGCCTCCCTGCGCTTGGCGCGGCGTTCCTTGAGCATCTCGATGCGGTCGCGCCTGGCGTCCTTCTTCTTCTGCTTCTCGAACTCGGCCTTCTTGTCCTGTTTGGCCTGAGCCCTGCGGAGCTGTCGGTTCATGGCGGGTAGCATAACCGCCCGTGCTAGGCTCGCCGGCGCCCATGACGGACGAGCTGCTGCTGACGGTCGCCGAGCAACACGGTACGCCTGTTTACGTCTACGACCTCGATCTGATCACCGCGCGCTACCAGACGCTGCGATCAGCGTTCCCTGGCGCCACCATCCACTACGCGGTGAAGGCCAACGCGCTTGGCGCGATCCTGCGGCACCTGAGGTCGCTCGGCGCCGGCGCGGAGGCGCTCACCTTGGGCGAGCTCGAGAGGGTCCTGCGAGCCGGCTTCTCCGCCGACAAGGTGGTGCTAGGTGGTCCCGGCCACACCGCGGACCTGGCGCAGCGGTCGCTGGAAGCGGGCGTCCACACCATCAGCATCGACTCGCGCAGCGCCTGGAACGTGTGGCGCGACCTTCCCACCGGCGACGCGCGTTTCCTGATGCGCGTCAACCCGGCGTTCGACCCGCGCACGCATGAGCATCTCGCGACGGCGGCCGCTCATTCGAAGTTCGGCGTCCCTCTCGACGAGGTGCGGCCTCTCGCGGCCGAGATGGCTCGAGCCGGGAAGCTGGCCGGTTTCCACATCCACGCTGGCTCGATGATCGCGGACCCGGAGGTCGCCGACCTGGTCGTCGAGGCGCTGACTCCCCTTTACCGCGAGTACCAGGAGCTGCGCATCGTCGATGTCGGTGGCGGGATCGCGGTGCCGAGCGCCCCGGTCGAGGAGTTCGCGCGGCGGCTGTGCGCGTTCGCGCGCGAGCTCTCGCTCGAGTTGATGATCGAGCCCGGTCGCTTCCTGGTCGCCGAGTCGGGCGTGCTGCTTACGCGCGTGCTGCACCGCAAAGGCGGCGCGCTCGAGCACCTGATCGCCGATGCCGGCATGGCGGACCTGTTGAGACCGGCTCTGTACGGGGCTCGGCACCCGGTGCGCGTCATCGGAGCGACGGCGGCAGCGGCTTCGGCAACGACCTACGACGTCGACGGCCCGCTGTGCGAGAACGCCGACCGCCTCGGCCGTGACGTCAGCCTACCCGCAGTCGAGACGGGCGCCGTGCTGGCGGTCGAGCAGGCGGGAGCCTACGGCTTCGCGATGGCATCGAACTACGCCAGCAGCCTACGGCCGGCCGAGGTGGTGGTGAGCGGGGGCGTCGCGACCCTCGCGCGCAGCCGCGAGACGCCGGAGGACCTGTGGCGTTTGGAGCGCTGAAGCTCGGAGCAACCGCGCCCGGTCAGGGCCGAGTGTCGATCGTGAACGAGACCGGCACGGTGGCTCCGCGTGCGTTCAAGGTCGCTCTCACCCGGTAGTCGCCAGGGATCGAGGAGGCACTGGTGCTCACCTCGTACAGCGCCCACAAGCGGTAGCGGACCCCGCTGCCGACGCTCCGCCTCTCGGCGCGCACCTGCAGCAGCCGCATGTCCCACTCCTGAGCGATGCGGACGTCGCTGAGCCAGAAGCTAGACGACACGTCGCCGATCTCGGCGTTCGCCCCGGCGGGAACCCACATGGCGGCCGACAGCTCACGGCCGTCGATGCCGAACTGGTCGACCGTGTAGTCGACCCGCACGACCAGCGTCTCGCCGCGCTTGACGTAGATGCCGCCCTCCGAGGCGACGAAGGGGTTGGCGGTCGCGCCGACCGCGCCCGGGGCGCAGGCCGACAGGACCAACCCGACTACAGCCGAGATGACCGTGAGGGCGAGCGGCATGCGCTTGCGAGGTGAAGCGCCAGTGTTGACAGTGCTCATGGACTAGACGCTAACAGAGCCCCAGATGAGGCGGTGCTAGGTCAGTCTCAGGAGCCGCCGCCAGCCGCTCCTCCTTCGTACATGGCGGCGCGACAGACGCGCCGAACGCATGGGATAATCCGCCATCGGCAGCCTATGTAAGCGCAGCTCGAGCGTTCCGACATGGACCAGACCTACCTCCCGACCCTCGTACCTGCCGCGCCCGCCGCGGCCAGCGTCTCCCCGAGCCG
The DNA here is from genome assembly GCA_964392895.1 of uncultured bacterium. Lineage (GTDB taxonomy): Bacteria > Deinococcota > Deinococci > Deinococcales > Trueperaceae > CAYMRL01. The sequence goes on along the minus strand of CAYMRL010000005.1, from coordinate 62,997 downwards.
CCTGCGACTCCTGACCGAGCTGCAGCGCAACCGCGGAACGGGCATGACGGTCGACGAGCTGAGCGAGACCCTGTCGGTGTCTCACAACGCCGTGCAGCAGCACCTGACCGCGTTGCAGCGCGATGGGCTGGTGCGGGTGTCGGCTACCCGCGCCACCGGCGGTAGGCCTGGACGCGCCTACGCCCCGACCGAAGCCGGGCTCGAGCTCTTCCCGCGCCGCTACGCTCAGCTCGCCGACGGGCTCCTCCGTCACAGCCGTCAACTGTTCGGCGCCGAGGGGCTGGAGCGGCTGCTCGAGTCGCTCGCCGCCGAAGCCGCCGAGGCGTGCAGCCGGCGGCTCGAGGGGCTCAGCGGCGACGCCCGCCTCGAAGCTGTCGTCGGTCTGCTCAACGAGCTCGGTTACGACGCTACCCTCAACGCCGACGGCTCCGTCACCGCGCACAACTGCGTGTTCCACCAGCTCACGCGCTCGAGCAACGAGATCTGCCGTTACGACCGGGCTCTGCTCGGCGCGATACTCGGCGGCGGGGTCGATCACGACTCCTGCATCGCCGACGGCCACGCCTGCTGCCGCTTTCGACCTGCTTGAGTCTCCGTTACAGGTAGGCTGCGTGCGGTGAGTTCGCCAGGGTCATCTCGCAGCGTCGCTACGCCCGTCAGCTCGCGAGACGCGACCTCTCAAGCGTTCATAAAGGTCCCGGACGTGGTGCGCATGTGGGCTCCGCTGGCGCTGAGCTGGCTCGTCATGTCGTTGGAGCTGCCGCTGGTGAGCGCCGTCCTGGCTCGTCTGCGCGACCCGGAGATCAACCTCGGCGCCTACGGCGGGGTCGCGCTGCCCATCGCGTTCATCCTCGAGGCGCCGATCATGATGATGCTGGCGGCCAGCACCGCCCTGTCCAAGGACTTCCACTCCTTCAAGCTGATCCGGCGCTACATGACGATCGTCTCGATCGGTTTGACTGTGATCCACGCGCTACTGGCGTTCACGCCTCTGTTCGACCTCGTCATCGTTCGTCTCATCTCACCGCCGGCCGAGCTCGTCGAACCGGCACGGCTCGCGTTCAAGTGGCTGTTGCCTTTCCACTGGGCGATCGGCTACCGCCGCTTCCACCAGGGGATCCTGATCCGTTTCGGCCACTCGCGTTACGTGACGATAGGCACTGTCCTCAGGATCTGCGCCCTCACCGTCACCGCGTTGGGCTTGGCGGCGTTGGACGTGGTCGGCGTCGTGGTCGCGGCCGGAGCGGTCGCTGTCGGAGTGATAGTCGAGGCGGCCTATATCGGAGCCGTCGCCAGGCCGGTCATACGTCGGTACTTGGTGAACACCGAGCCCACAGGCGAACCCCTCTCGCCGGCCGCCTTCACGCGCTTCTACCTGCCGCTGGTCTTGACGATGCTCGTCTCGATGCTGTCGCAGCCATTGAGCAGCGCCGCGTTGAGCCGCATGCCTGAGGCGCTGGCGTCACTGGCGGTCCTGCCTGCCGTCAGCGGACTCCTGTTCCTGATGCGTTCGGTCGGCATCGCGTTCACCGAGGTCGTCATCGCGCTGCTCGACAAGCCGGGCGCCGGCCGGGCGCTGACCCGGTTCACGCTGACCCTCTCAGGTTGCCTCTTCGTCACCTCGTTGCTGATGGCGTTCACGCCCCTGTCGCGCCTCTGGTTCTCCGGTGTCGCCGGTCTGACCCCCGACCTGGCGCGACTGGCGGCCATCGGTGTGGCGGCCGCCGTGCTGTGGGCTCCTATCGACACGATGCGCGCCGCCCTGCAGGGACGGCTTACTCACCTTCGCAACACAGCGAGGGTCAGCGAGGCGACGATGGTCTTCATCGTCTCCAGCGCGATCTTCCTGGCGATAGGCGTGCTGTGGCAAGGCGTGCCGGGGCTGCCCTACGCGATGGCGGCGTTCACCCTCGCCACCCTGATCCAGCTCCTGTGGCTGGCGTGGCGCAGCCGGACCCGCCCTGGTCCGGCGTCGGCCAACACCCACTAGGCTCCCACCACTTTGCAGTAACCCGGGCGGCACGCTACAATCGCCGCTCGTGTAGGGGGAGTAGCCGTCCGGGCACCCTCGTGGGCACCCGGATGTTCGCGCTCGTCAGCACGGTGGTCAAAGACCGCCCGGGCGCCAACTCACGTCGAGCTAGTCGACAGGCAAGACCCTAACGGAGGTAGTAGTGGATCTTCCGTTATGGGCTTGGGTCGCCTTCATCGGCGCCGTGCTGGGCATGCTGGCTCTCGACCTCGGCGTCTTCCACCGCAAGGCGCACGTCGTCAAGGTGCGCGAGGCCGGCTTCTGGACCGCCGTCTGGGTCACGCTGTCGCTCTCTTTCGGGGCCGTCATCTGGAGCTGGCTGGGACCCGAGAAGGGCGTCGAGTACCTGACCGGTTACGTCCTCGAGTGGTCGCTGGCCGTCGACAACATCTTCGTCTTCGTCCTGGTCTTCAACTTCTTCCGCACCCCGTTCAAGTACCAGCAGCGCGTGCTGCTGTGGGGCGTGCTCGGCGCGCTGATCCTGCGCGGGATCATGATCGGCGTCGGGGTCACGCTCATCGAGAACTTCCACTGGGTGCTGTACGTCTTCGGCGCCTTCTTGCTGTTCACCGGCCTGCGGATGCTCTTCAGCAAGGACGACGGCGAGGCCGACCTGAGCAAGAACCCCGGCGTTAAGCTCGTCCAGCGCTTCTTCCGCGTCTCGACCGACTACGACGGCCAGAAGTTCTTCACCGTCAAGGACGGCGTGCGCTACGCCACCCCCCTGCTGTTGGTGCTGGTCGTCATCGAGTTCACCGACGTCGTGTTCGCGGTCGACTCGATCCCCGCGATCTTTGCGGTCACCACCGACCCCTTCATCGTCTTCACCTCTAACGTCATGGCGATCCTCGGCCTCAGGAGCATGTACTTCCTGCTGGCGCACGTCGTGCACCGCTTCGTCTACCTCAAGACCGGTCTCGCCGTGATCCTGACCTACATCGGCGCGAAGATGCTGCTGCTCGACGTGTTCCACATCCCTACGCTGCTGTCGTTGGGCGTCGTAGTAAGCGTGTTGGTGATAAGCATCGTGGCGTCGTTGGTGTTCGGGAAGCCTGACGAGGAGATGCGCCGCGCGGCAGAGGAGCGCGAGGCGGCAGCGGGATGACGCCTTCGCGACTCCGGCCGTCCTAGCGGACTACAGGCCGCTCGCTGGAGGCTCGTCGCCGACCTTCACATCACGAAGCTCACGGAAAGCTGTCAACGCTCCCTCGCTGATCTCCTGGTGGCTGAGCCAGCGCCAGCCGCCGTCTTCGTGCACCGCGCCCAGCTTCACGATCAGGTAGCGGAAACCTGCCGTTGGACCGAGGTCGGCGACGAGACGCTGGAGCTCGACAGGGTCGCCGCGGCTGCCCAGCACCTGCACGACCGTGCAGGGACGGCGCACCAGAACGGACATCAGCTCGCTCCAGAACCTGCCGGCGGTCGAGTGGATCCAGAGCAGGGCCGGATCGAGGCCGTCGCCTAGGTGTCGTTCGATCGTCGGCACCGCGCCAGGATCCTGCCAATCCAGGTCGAGGGTCACGACCTCAGCGCACGGCACTGGTTGACGCGCGTGCGCTGTCGAGGCTCCCCTGGCTACCACCACGGCTCGTGCGCTGTCGACGGCCAACGCGTCGAGCGCGCCCCGCAGCATCCCGGTCGCGCCGACGGCTAGGAAGGCCCTAGCCCTCATCCCGGCCTGGGTTGCGTGTAGATCGTCTCGCCGCGGCTCAGCATGCCCACGAAGACGGCGATCTTCCTTCTGCGGCCCGCTTCGGTCTTCAAACCGTCAACCCGCAGCACCAGCGCGTAGCGGTTCTGTGAGGTGAGCGTGTCGAACGTGGCCTTGGCTTTCGGGTCCGCCTCGATGGCCGCTAGCAGGTCGGCCGGGAACGCCATGTCCTTGACGCCGGCGTACGCGCGCTGCCAGCGGCCGTCCGCTTTGGCCGCCTCGACATGTCTCAACCCGTGCTCGGTCATGCGCCCCTCGTCCACGAGCCGCGCGACGTTGTCGACGTTGATCTTGCTCCAGACGCTCTTGGGTCGCCGCGGCGTGTAGCGCTGCAGGAAGCTCTTGTCGTCGAAGGTCTTGCGGATGCCGTCGATCCAACCCCAGCACAGCGCCACGTCGACCGCTTCCTTCCAGACGATGGAGCTCAGCCCACTGGAGACCTTGTGCATCTTGATCCACAGCTCGTCGACCGTGTCGTGGTTGTTGCGCAGCCACTCGTAGAACGCCTCGGCGTCTTTGAACTCGCGCACCTTGTTGGGGTCGACCTTCACGGGAGGCACGTCTCAATCTTGGCACGGCGAACCTTCGGTGTTAAGAGACCCCGAGTCTCTCCGCGACCCGCCACCGCCAATGGTGAAGCCCCAGCACCAACGCCCAACCCAGCAGAGCCATCGCACCCAGCGGGATGCTGGCCAGCATCAGCCAGCCCAACACGCCAAGACCGTAAAGCAGTCCACCCATGTCGATCCCTAGGACCACGCACGGATTGACGAAGCCCTCGTGCAGGGTGCAGCCGTTGGCGCTGGCGATGCCGCCCGCGACGACCACCCCGATGAGCGGCCCCAGCGCGACGAGGATGATGACGATGAGCACCCAGACGTACACACGCCAGGGGAAGCGGCGGCGGGCGGGAGCCATGGGAGATGCTAACGGGCCGGAAGGCGGCTCGCAAACCGCATGAGGGTTCGTGTCGACGCGGGCAGGCACGCCTCGACTCGGTGCGACGAGCCTTAGCTCTCTGAGACCCGTCCGTCCCTCACCCTGACCAGCTCGCCAGGATCATCACCGATGAGACCATCGATCCCAAGAGCCATCAGGTCCGCAGCCAGACCGGGGTCGTTGACCGTCCAAGCGAAGATGGCGAGTCCCTTAAGGCGCCAGGCCGCTACGCGCTCAGGCGTCACCAACGAGTGATGCGGATGCACCGCCGCGACGTTCAGGGCACTCAGCGCTTCGAGCTGCCCTTCCAGGTAGACAAGTAGGGCTAGAGGGACCTGGACGCCCAGCCGCTCCAATCGAGCCAATGCCGACGGGTCGAAGCTGGACACCCACGCATGCTCCTTGGCCGGTCCGGTCCAGCCGGCCAACGCAGCCGCCAAGGCGGCGTCGCGATCGTCCTGCGCCGCCACCTTGAGCTCGATGTTCAGGTGCGCGCTGGGTCGGTCAGCTAGGTAGTCGAGCACCTCGCTGAGCGTCGGCACCTCGGGCGCCAGGGCTCTGAGTCGAGCGAGCGGCATCCCGAAGATCGAGCGGCCGCCTAAGTCAGCGTCGTGATGCACGACCAGCACGCCGTCCGCGGTCATCTGAAGGTCCAGCTCGATGCCGTCAGCTCCGGCAGCGAAGGCCGCCTCGAACGACGCCACCGTGTTCTCAGGGGCGGCTCGAGGCGAGCCGCGATGGCCTAGGATCAGCGGCTTGCCGCCGGAGCGTCTCATGGCCACATCGTAGGCAGTACCGAGGCCGATTGGGGGCGACTGAGTCAGTCGGAGGTCCACTTGGCCCCTCAACCTCAGTCGCGACAGACCTCCACCAGCGTGATCAACACTCCGGCCGGCTCATCGGAGAGGTTGCGAGGGCTGACGCTGAGCTCACCCGAGAAGGTCACGAGCTCCTTCTCCTTCAGTGGGTGCTCTTCCCCGTCCAGCCACACGGTGGCTTCGCCGACCAGGCACTGGATCACGACCGTGCAGCCCGGATGGTTGTGAACGGGCATGCCTTGGCCCGGCATGAGTGACAGGTACAGGAGCTTGAGGCGGCCATCGTTGATGAGAAGCTGCCTGTTCGCTCCGGCGGTCGTGGGAGCGAAAGCGGCGGTCAAGTCGTGTCTCGAGAGCGTCATGTGGCCAGCTTGGCATCGGCCGGTGCGGTTCGCCTTGACCTAGGTCAGCCACCGAGAGCCTGGGGGCGGGCAGGGGTGTCGCTAAAGACCAGCTACCATGCCGAGTATGCAGGCCATCCTGGTCGACGCCCCCAACGCCACTCCCCTGATCGCCACCGTTCCCGACCCGGAGCCGCCACCGCACGGCGCCATCATCGAGGTGCGCGCCACCGGAGTCTGCCGCAGCGACTGGCACGCCTGGGTCGGTCACGATCCGACGGTCAGCTTCCCTCACGTGCCGGGCCATGAGTTCGCCGGCGTCGTTAGGGCCGTGGGCTCTGAGGTCAAGCGCTTCGGCGGCGGCGAGAGGGTCACGGCGCCGTTCTGCTGCGGCTGCGGCTCGTGTCGCGAGTGCCACTCCGGCCATCAGAACCTCTGCGACAGCGAGTACCAGCCCGGCTTCGACGGCTGGGGCAGCTTCGCTCAGTACGTGATGGTGCCGTGGGCGGACGTGAACCTCGTCGAGCTGCCGGCCGGCCTCGGGTTCGACGCCGCCGCCAGCCTCGGCTGCCGCTTCACCACGGCCTACGCCGGCCTCATCCACCAGGCGGGGCTCGGTCCGGGCGAGACCGTCGTGGTCTACGGCTGCGGCGGAGTCGGTCTCGCCTGCGTGATGATCGCGGCCGGGGCCGGCGCCAAGGTCATCGCGGTCGACATCAGCGACCAGAAGCTGAGCCTGGCGCGTGGGCTGGGCGCGGCCGAAACCGTCGATGCGCGGCTGGCAGATCCGGTGGAAGCGGTTAGGGAGCTGAGCGCCGGTGGCGTCAACGTCTCGGTGGACGCCCTCGGCAGCGCCGCTACGGCCCGTCAGGCGCTGCGGTCGCTCAGGCGCCGCGGCCGTCACGTTCAGCTCGGCCTGCTCCTCGCCAAGGACTCCGATCCCAGCGTCCCGCTCCAGACGGTCACGCGCCACGAGCTGCGCGTGGTCGGCGGCCACGGCATGGCGGCCTGGCGCTACCCCGAGATGTTCGGCTTCATCGAGGCGCGCAAGCTGCCTCTCGAGCGGCTGATCGGCGAGCGCCAGCCGTTGGCTGAGGCCGGTGCGGCGTTGGCTGCTATGGGGAGCTTCGCGCCGGTTGGGGTGACGTTACTGGAAGTAGCCACGTCCGAATAAAAACGCGACCTACTCGGTCATGAGCTTCTGGATGAACCCGAGCCGCCGATTGAGCTTCAAGATGGGCGAGTTCCTCGGATCGTTCCGTGTTCGTACGCTCACCACGCCTAACTCGAGGGCATGCCGCAACGCCAACAACTTGAGCGCACGCGCGATCCCGAGACCTCGGTAGGCGCGCTTCACGACCGTGACACCGAAATCGGCCACGTCGCGCTCGCGTAGCTGGAGGTTGGTCAGTCCGACCCATTCGTGGTTGGTCGCGGCGATGAGCTGGCTGTCCGCCCATCTCCAGTAGTACGGCTCGAACAGGTGGTCGGAGAACTCCTCGAGCTGCATGAACGTACCGTCGTTGCTTGGGTCGTCGACGACGCCTTCGCGCACCAGCTCGTAGAGTCTGAGGCGCGTCTGAGGGGTATCACCGACCTCTGCGAGCCTTAGGAACCTCACGCCTAGCTCGCCGCATCTCGCCACGCACTCGTCGATCTCGGCCTGCGCCGGCGCGAGCGAGGTCAGGTCGAGCTCGAGAGCGAGCGTTTCTACCGGAGCGCTGTCTTGCATGGGCGTGATCGATTCTAAGGGCGCGCCATAGATGCTTTTAGGTTGGCCGGTTAACCGGCCAACCGCTTCAACAACCCAGGCAGCTCACTCATGTGCTCGAACAAGATCGTGTCCGGGCCGCGGAGCTTCGCAGCCGGCGTCACACCGCCCGCATAAGCCAGCACCCTCATCCCAGCGGCACGGGCAGCCGCCACACCCATGGCGCTGTCCTCGACCACGACGCATCTCTCGGGTAGGGCGCCCATGAGCTCCGCCGCGTACAAGAACACGTCCGGGGCCGGCTTGCCCCGGGCCACCTCGGTGGCGCTGAAGATGCGGCCATCGAATCGGTTGTACAGACCGGTCAGTCCAAGTGTGAAGCGCATCTTCGCGTGCGAACCGCTGGAGGCGACGCAGGTACGGTACTCGATGACGTCCAGAACCTCGACGATGCCCTCGACAGGGCGCAACTCGGCCTCGAAGGCGCTGCGGTAGAGCGGCTCGACCTCGGCATCCCAGTCATCGGGGAGTGGTTTACCAATATGCGACTCGATCTCGCGTCTGAAGTGGACGTCTGACAGCCCGACGAACCTCTCGACAACCTCTGCCTCTGTCAGATGCCAACCCAGTCGACCGAGGACGACGACGTCGACCTTGACGGCCAGCCGCTCTGAGTCGACGAGGACACCGTCACAGTCGAAGATCACGAGGTCTATCACGCCGAAACCTTAACGCGCCGGAGACTTACACGATCGAGGCTCAGCCGAGCTGGGCGTCGAGCAATCCACAAACTGTCGGCGACTCATGCTAAGGTACCGACACTTCATGGAAGAAAAGGGTCGGACCTCAACCCAAGCACAGCGCCTTGCTCAACTCTTCGAGGATCATCACGGCTACCTCCGTCGCCAACAGGTCGTCGATGCTGGTGTAGACCCTCATCTGCTGTCGGCCTGGGTAACAGAAGGACGGGCAGAACGTATCCAGAGGGGCCTCTACCGTGACAAACAAACCCCTCCCCTAACGAACGAATCGCTCATCGAGGTGGCTCTTCACGTGCCCCAAGGCGTCGTCTGCCTCCGCAGCGCGCTTGCCTTCCACGATCTGGGCACAGCCTCCCCAACACAGATCGACCTAGCCATCCCCAACAAAGCACGGACGCCCGCCATCCAGTATCCGCCCGTGCGCTTCTACTATTTCTCTGACCAGGTCTACTACTACGGGATCGGAGAGTTCAAGACCGGACCGGGCACGATAAAAGCCTACACACCAGAGAAGACCCTTGCCGACCTTCTGTACTATCGCAACAAACTCGGCAACGACATCTTTATGGAGGGTCTGCAGGCTTACATGACCAAACCAACTGCCAACCCGGCAAGAGTAATGGAGGCGGCTCGAATCAGGCGAGTACAGCGCCAGATGCGCACCTATCTAGAGGCCCTGGTGTGACGACGAATCTACCCGCGTCGGTGCGCCAACGGCTACGCAACGTGGCGCGTGATCTTGACGTCGATTACAACCGGCTCCAACTCCTCTACCTTCAGGAGCGATGGCTCGCGCGGCTCGCACACACCAGGCACCGTGACCACCTCGTCCTCAAGGGCGGCCTCTTTCTCTACGGCAACTATGGTCTCCCCTCTCGACCGACGCGCGATATCGACTTCCTGGGCAGAGCCACACAGGCCGGTATCACGCACGTCGTGCAGATGATGAGGGACATCGCTGACATTGGTCTGCCCGACGGAATCCGCTTCGATGCTACTTCGGTCACGGGCGAGGAGAACCGAGCGGCGACCGAGTACGGCGGTATCAGAGTCGAGCTGATGGGTTATCTGGGAACCGCCCGCGAACGCATCCGCATCGATGTCGGCTTCGGCGACGCGCTCCCCAACGGACCCGTACCGCTCGAATTTCCCACCCTTCTCGGAGAAGCGCCACTAGTCTTGCTCGCTTACTCGTTCGAGACTGTCATCGCCGAGAAGCTCCAAGCGGCAACGGTCCTCTATGAAGTCAACTCTCGCCTCAAGGACTTCTACGACATCCGCCAACTTGCGGCTAGCGAAGTCTTCGACGCGACGTCCCTACATCACGCCATCGGAGCAACGTTCGCGCGAAGAGGTACCAGCGTGCCCGCCGCGATCCGCCTGTTCTCGCCTGAGTTCACCGACGACGGAAGCCGACGAACGCAGTGGAGCGCATTCCTACGCCGCGTCGGCCAGCACTCCCCCGAGCGCTTCTCCTCCGTGATGGTTGATATCCAGACCTTCCTGGAGCCTATCCTGGTAGGTACTGCGACAGGAGTTTGGCGACCCGCCGAATGGCGTTGGGCAGAGAACGAACACTCCGGCAGCAGCTGAATGGCTAGATCACAACCTGAGCTGCCACACCATTTGTTGACAGGCGCCGCCACTCACCACCGGTAATGCCGAATATGCTCCCCGCGAGCCGCGATCTGGCTCATCGCCTCGATCCCTATCTCGATGTGCACGTCACTGAACTCGCGGAAGACCCGCTTGGCCGACTCGCGCGTCTTGATGCCGCCGCGCTGCAGCGGCAGGTCGGACACCAGCAGCAGCGCGCCGATCGGCACCTTGCTGGCGAAGCCTACCGAGAACAGCGTGGCGGTCTCCATGTCGATGCCGAGGGCGCGCTCGTCGTAGAGCTGCTGCTTGAACTCCTCGTTGAACTCCCAGAAGCGCGTGTCGGTCGTGTGGATGACGCCGGTGCGGTAGTCGTAGCCGCGCTCGACGAGTATCTGCGAGACGAACTTCTGCACCTTGAACGTGGGCAGCGCCGGCACCTGCGGCGGCATGAAGTGGCGCGAGGCGCCCTCGTCGCGGATGGCGGCGGTCGGCAGCACGAAGTCGCCGATCTTCAACGAACGGTGCAGCCCGCCGATCATGCCGAGGAACAGCGTCGCCTTCGGCTCGGCAGTGGCGAGAACCTCGATGATCAGCGCCGCGACGGGTGAGCCGACCGAGAAGTTGATCAGCGAGACGCCCAAGCTCTCGCTGTGGCGCGCCGTCATCGCCGAGCCGCGCGTGGTGACGACGTCCTCGGCCATGGCAGTGAAGCGCTCGGAGTAGTGCTCGAAGTTCGTCAGCAGGATCTGCTTCTGCATGCCCTCCGGCGGCGTGCCGGTGTAGCGCTCGAGGATCTGCCTGCCGATCTCCCACTTCTCGGGGTTGTTGTAGATGAGGTTGCGGTTGACGGGTCTGTCGTCGTGCGAACCGTGCTCGAGGCCGTCGTCGGCGATGAGCGGCACGTTCATGGGTTGCTCGGGCTCCATGCGCAATGTTACTCGCCTTTAGCACCCCTCCCGGGGCCGTGTCATGACTCGCCCGCGAGTTTGTAGGTAGAGTTGCGCCCGATCGACTTCACGGAATCGAGGAGCTCATGTCCAGAGCACTGCGCCTCACGTTGCTGGCAGTGTGCGCCGTTCAGGTCTTGCTAGCCCTCGCCCTCCTACTGAGGCTGCAACTCGTGGTCAGCGTCTGGCCGTTCGCCGGGACCACGCCTCTCACCTACACCTTCCTGGCATCGATCTGCGCGGCGGCAGCTGCATCGACGCTGTGGGCCGTCCTCACCGAGAACCACGCTGCTCTGGCCGGCATCGGTCTCGACGCCGTCGCCATCCTGGGACCGATCGGTCTCCTGGCGTTACGGCTCGCGTCTAGCGGCGCCGACCCTCGCATGTCGTCGTTCGGCGTCGCCTGTCTGGTCGGCGCCGTCTTGGGGCTGGTCCTGCTGCTCCACGCCATCCGGATCCCTTTGGTCACCAGGTTGCGGACGCCGCGGCCGGTCTTGTGGTCGATGGTGGCGTTCGTGGTCGCGTTGCTGTACGTGTCATACCGCCTGATCGCTCAGCAGCCGAACGTCATCCCGTGGAGCATCACGCCCGACCTGTCGCTGCTGATCGGCTTCACCTTCCTCGGCGCCGCGTTCTACTTCGCGTACGGTGTGCTGAGACCGTACTGGTCGAACGCCGGCGGCCAGCTAGCAGGCTTCCTCGCCTACGACCTCGTGCTGATCCTGCCGTTCCTGCAGCGGCTGCCCACCGTCACTCCTGAGCACAGAACGAGCTTGATCGTCTACATCGCGGTGGTCGCGTACAGCGGCCTGCTAGCGATCTACTACCTGTTCTTTCACCGCACGACTCGCTTCGGAGGCGGACGGAGCTGAGCGCCCGCGCCATCCCGCCGGCTCGTCAGCGCGCGAACCACAGCAGTTTCGGATCGAGGTCGGTCGGCTGGGGCTCCGTGGCTTCGGCCCCGCTTCTCACTGTCGGGGTCTCGCCCGCGGCCAGGCGTGCGGCGAGCGCAAGCGCCTCCTGCAGGTACGCCGCGTAGTCCTCAGCGCGAGTCCGCTGGCAGGTCGAGACCGGCGCCCAAGACTCGGGCTCGAACCCGTGCTGCTCGTCGGTGGCATGCCCCCGGTGCCGCCAAGAGCCGCCGCGCCAGGAGAACCTGTAGAGCGGAAGGAACAGGTGCCCGTGCTCTGCGACGAACTCGATGGCCGACAACAGGAAGTCGACGTCGCCGTCATCGGAGAGGTAGTGGAGGCTGACCCTCGCCCAGCCGGGCTTGACGCCCTCGTAGCCGGCCTCGATCGCTCCCAGGTAGCAGGCGGAGGTCTCCTCGTCGATGCCGAGCAGATCGTGGCCATAGGGTCCGGCACAGGAGCAGCCGGCGCGGCCCTGGATGCCGAACAGGTCGGACAGGAGCCGCACGACGAAGCGAGCGTGGAGCTGCTGGCCGCCAGACGTCACCAGGAAGGAGAGCACCGCGAGCCTAGGAGCGTCCAGGTTCCCGAGGAGCCGTATGCCGGGAGACGTCGCGAGCCGCGCGATGGCTCGCTCGATCAGCTCTCGCTCGCGGCTCTCGATCACATCGACCCCGATCCGCTCCTTGACACGGAAGGCGAGGGCGGTCCTGAGCTTCTGCAAGATGCCGGGCGTCCCGGCGTCCTCGCGCGCCTCGATGTCCTCCACGAAGCGGTGCCGAGTATGGCTGACGTAGCTGACCGTGCCGCCTCCGGCGGTCGTAGGCGAGCTCAAATGGTAGAGCTCTGAGCGGAACAGCAGCAGGCCGGCCGCACCGGGTCCGCCCAGGAACTTATGCGGGCTCATCACGATGGCGTCAAGCCAATCGTCTGCGTCAGGAGCGCTGGGGCTGACGTCGATGCGGACGTACGGAGCGCTTGCGGCGTAATCGAAGACAGCCAGGGCACCGTGCTTGTGAAGCAGCGAGGCGACGGCCCTGACGTCGGTCAGCAGGCCGGTGACGTTACTGGCCGCGGAGAAGGTGCCGAGCTTCGGGCGGCCGGCGTAACACGGGTCGCTCAGCGCCCGCTCCAGGGCGGCCATATCGAGGAGCCCGTCGCCGCCGAGCGGAACCGTGACGACCTCGGCCAAAGACTCACGCCACGACACCTCGTTGGAGTGGTGCTCGTACGGGCCGACGAACACGACCAACCGGTCGGCCGGGTCGAGCCGGTCGAGAACCAGCTGGCGCAGATGACCCGGGACGCTGACACCGAGGATCTCCTGAAGGCGCTTCAGCGCGCCCGTGGCTCCCGTGCCCGGGAACAACAACTTGTAGCTGCCATCGGCGCCCAGGCAGCTCTTGACGTACTCGGTGGCCTCGTGGACGAGCGTCGTGGTGGCCGCGCCGGAAGCGCTGTCCTCGGTATGCGTGTTCGCGTACAGCGGCAGCACCGCGGCCCTGAGCGCCTCCTCCACCGAAGCGAGCGGCCGACCCGACGCGATGAAGTCCGCATAAGTCAACCGGCGTTCCCCGAAGGGCGTGGTTACGCACGCGCCCTCGCCCAGTACGTCGTCGCGAAGCTCGGTCAGCGTGCGTTGGCGCGGAAACACGGCGTACCTCCGAAAGGTGCCACCAGGCTACAGGTTGTAGCGTCGCAGCGCTGCGACGAATCCTCCCCTACGGTAACGAACATCGCGTGCACAGTCGCAGGCGTATGTCGGCTATCCTGGTCCGTCATGCAGCGCCCCGCCGTCAAGCACATCTCCGATCACCTGCGCGAGCGCATACTGGTCCTCGACGGCGCGATGGGCACCATGATCCAGCGCCTCGAGCTGACGGAGGCGGACTTCCGCGGCGAGCGCTTCGCGGACCACGGCAAGGACCTCAAGGGCGCTAACGACGTTCTATCTCTCACCCAGCCGCACCACATCCGCGCCATCCACGACGCTTACCTGGCAGCGGGCGCCGACATCATCGAGACGAACACCTTCAACGCCACGCGGCTCGGCCTGGCCGAGTACGCCCTGGACGACGCGATCTACGACATCAACCTCGCCTCGGCACGCCTGGCGCGAGCCGCGGCCGACGCCGCCTCCACGCCCGAGCGCTCCCGCTGGGTGGCCGGTTCGATCGGACCGACGAACAAGACGCTGAGCCTGTCGCCGCGGGTCGAGGACCCCGGCTTTCGCGAGGTCACCTTCGAGCAGGTTCACGCCGGCTACCTGGAGCAGGCCGAGGGTCTGCTCGAGGGCGGCGCCGACCTGCTCCTCGTCGAGACGGTGTTCGACACCCTGATGGCGAAGGCGGCGCTGCTCGCCTGCCAGGACGCTATGGCGGCCACCGGCATCAGGGCGCAGGTGCTGCTCTCAGGCACGATCATCGACGCGTCGGGGCGCCTGCTCTCCGGTCAGACGCTCGAGGCGTTCTGGACCTCGCTGTCTCACGTCGACCTGCTGGCCGTCGGCCTCAACTGCGCCGTTGGTCCCAGGGAGCTGCGACCGTACGTCGAAGAACTCTCCGGCCTCGCCGACCGCTTCACGATCATCTACCCCAACGCCGGGCTGCCGAACGCCTTCGGCGGCTACGACGAGGGACCCGACGAGATGATCGGCGTCATGCGCGAGTTCCTGGAGCGCGGCTGGGTGAACATCGTCGGCGGCTGCTGCGGCACCACGCCCGAGCACGTCGCGGTGTTCGCGGCGGCCGCGCGCGGGGTCGCGCCGCGCAGGCCGGCGCGCGCCGACGCCGCGCCGCGCTTCGCCGGGCTCGAGCCTCTGGTCCTGAGACAGGGCACGGACTCCGAGGCAGCCGAGGACTCTGCCGGCGCGACGGACTCCGCCTCCAGCACCTTCGTCAACGTCGGCGAGCGCACCAACCTGACCGGCTCGCGCCGCTTCAAGCGCCTGGTGGTCTCCGGCGACCTGCCGGCTGCGCTGGAGGTGGCAAGGGAGCAGGTCGAGGGCGGCGCGCAGGTCATCGACATCAACTTCGACGAGGGCATGATCGACGGGCCCGCCACCATGGCGGCGTTCCTCAAGCTGCTCGCCGCCGAGCCTGACATCGCCAAGGTGCCGGTGATGCTCGACTCGTCCAACTTCACAGTGCTGGAGACCGGGCTCAAGCACCTGCAGGGCCGGGGCATCGTCAACTCGATCTCGCTCAAGGAGGGCGAGGCGGAGTTCCTGCGCCATGCCGAGGTCGCCAAGCGCTTCGGCGCCGCCGTCGTGGTGATGGCCTTCGACGAGAGCGGCCAGGCGGACACGTATGAACGCCGCATCGAGGTCTGCCACCGCGCCTACAGGCTGCTGACCGAGCACGCTGGTTTCAGGCCGCAGGACATCATCTTCGACCCCAACATCCTCACGGTCGGCACCGGCATGAGCGAGCACGCGCGCTACGCGATCGACTTCATCGAGGCGGTGCGCTGGATCAAGGCCAACCTGCCAGGGGCGCTGACCTCGGGCGGTGTCTCCAACGTGTCGTTCTCGTTCCGCTCCAACGCCGCGGTCCGCGAGGCCATGCACGCCTCGTTCCTCTACCACGCGATACGCGCCGGCCTCGACATGGCTATCGTCAACCCCGAGACCCTGACCGTCTACGACGAGGTCCCGGCCGACCTGCTCGAGCACGTCGAGGACGTGCTCTTCGACCGCCGCCCCGACGCCACCGAGCGGCTGATCGCGTTCGCGGAGCGACTCGACCCTCAGGCGACGGCTGGACGGGCTAAGGACGACGCGTGGCGCCAGGCGCCGGTCGGCGAGCGCCTCAGGCACGCGCTGGTGCACGGTCTCGACGAGCACGTCGAGCAGGACGCTCTCGAGTCGATGGCCGAGCTAGGGCGCCCGTTGCAGGTCATCGAGGGTCCGCTGATGGACGGCATGAACGAGGTCGGCGACCTGTTCGGCGCCGGCAAGATGTTCCTGCCTCAGGTGGTTAAGAGCGCGCGCGTGATGAAGAAGGCAGTGGCCGCGCTGACCCCGTACCTGGAGCGCGAGCAGGTCGACGGCGCCGTGCGCAAGGCCGGCAAGGTGCTGCTCGCCACCGTGAAGGGCGACGTGCACGACATCGGCAAGAACATCGTCGGCGTGGTGCTCGGCTGTAACGGCTACGAAGTGGTGGACCTCGGTGTCATGGTTTCCGCGGACCGGATCCTCGACACGGCGATCACCGAAGGCGTCGACGTGGTCGGCCTGTCGGGCCTCATCACTCCCTCGCTGAACGAGATGGTTCACGTCGCGGGCGAGATGCAGAGGCGCGGCATGAGCCTGCCGCTGCTCATCGGAGGCGCCACCACCTCGCGTGCGCACACCGCCGTCAAGATCGCGCCCGCCTACGGCGGCTTGACGGTGCACGTGCTCGACGCCTCGCGCGCCGTCGGCGTGGTGGGGCGCGCCGTCTCGGCCGAGCAGCGTCCGGAGCTTACTAGGGAGACCGCTGAGCAGTACGCGGAGATCCGGCGCCAGCACGCTCAGCGGCAGGTCGCCAGGGACCTGCTGCCGTTGGCTGAGGCAAGGGCGCGCGCTCCGAGGTACGTCGACTGGTCGCACGTGGTGACACCGCGGCAACCGGGCGTCACGGTGCTCGCCCCGTACCCACTCGAGGACATCGTGCCGCGCATCGATTGGGGGCCGTTCTTCCTCGCCTGGGAGCTACCAGGGCGCTTCCCTGCTGTGTTGGAGCATCCGGATACCGGCGAGGCGGCTCGCGCGCTGTACGCCGAGGCGCGCGAGCTGCTCGACCGAGTGGTGAAGGAGCGGTGGCTGGAGGCTCGAGCCGTGGTCGGACTGCTGCCCGCGGCAGCGCGTGGCGACGACATCGTCGTCTACGAAGGCGAGTCTCGCAGCTCGGTACGCACCGTCATCCCCGGCCTGCGCCAACAGGTCGCGAAGCGCGAGGACCAGCCGAACCTAACGCTCGCCGACTATCTCGTGCCCGAAGGATCAGGCGTCGACGACTGGGTCGGTGCGTTCAGCGTCTCGATCCACGGCGCCGAGGAGCGGGCCCTCGAGCTCAAGGCCGCCCACGACGACTACACCGCTATCCTGCTGCAGACCTTATCTGACCGCCTCGCCGAAGGTCTGGCCGAGCGCCTGCACGAGCGCGTGCGCAAGGAGCTGTGGGGCTATGCGCCGGACGAGGACCTCAGTCCAGAAGACCTGGTGGCGGAGCGCTACCGCGGCATCAGACCTGCCCCCGGCTACCCGGCCAGCCCCGACCACCGCATCAAGTCAGACATCTTCGAGCTTCTAGACGTCACCGCCACCACCGGGGCCGCACTGACCGAGTCGCTGGCGATGACCCCGGCTTCGGCCGTCGCGGGCCTCTACTTCGCTCACCCGGAAGCCACGTACTTCGGCGTCGGTAAGCTCGGCCGTGATCAGTTGCTCGACTTATCCGAGCGCAGTGGCGTTCCGCTCTCGCAACTCGAGATCGACTTGGCTCCCAGCCTCGGCTACGACCCTGGTGAGACGGGTGCTGGTACTACGAACGCGTCGGACCCGCCGCTAGGTCAGCCGAGCAGCTCGCCTAGCCAATCGCCGATCCCCACGCGGATCGGCATGAAGTAGATGTCGGCGTCTCGTTCCTCGGCGAACCTCAGGGCGTCGGCCGCGAACCGCTTGTGCCAAGCCAGCGTCGGCTCGAAACCGGCCGGGAACACGGCGCGGTTGCGCGACAGCCAGTAGCGCATCGACCGCTCGGAGGTGACGCTGGTAGCGCCCCAGAAGACGGGCGTGGAGCCCATCAGGTCGCGCCACACGCCCATCAGCCGCACGTCGAAGAACGGCTGCGTGAAGAAACCGTCTGCGCCGACATCGAGCTTGCGCAGGGCGTAGTCGCGCTCGCTGGCGAAACTGGCGCGGTACTGATCGAGCGCGGCGTAGACGCGCAGCTCCGGGTGCGTCGTCTTCAGGAAGCGGATCACCTCGACGGCCGTCGCACCGGTGATCTTGTGCCGCATGTCGGCGGGCGGGTCCCCTGTCACCACGAGGACCTCGTTGACACCCGCGGCCAGCAGCTTAGCGAGGGGCGCCCACGGCCTCGTGACGTCGATGTCCATGGCGCGCACGTGCGGCACGCAGCGCCAGCGCTCACCGCGGCGCCTCACGTCGACGGCCGCCTGCCAGCCGCGCATCTCGAACTGAGCCAGGTCTGGAACGTTGAGCGAGTCGACCCTCGCGAGAGTGCCGACGTCCTCGATCTGCGCTTGGAATGCAGCAGCATCGCGTGGGATCAGTTCAACCGAGACGCGCACCCGAGAAGTGTAACCGGGCGCCGCGCCATGAGGCGTAGGCCGCATTGACCTAAGCACAAGATGTGGTACCTTCTGGCCTACGACCTACCACCGCTGTAGGTCAAGTCGCGATGCCATCTTCAAGATGGCCGCAGGCATCGCACAGATGCCGGGCGTCGGGGGAAGCCGGTGAGACTCCGGCGCTGTCCCGCAACGGTGACGCGCGACGCATCCTACCGCCGACGTAGCAGTCGGCGGCGGAGCGCGAGCACGAAGCCCGAGTACCCGCTTCGCGACTCACTCCAGCAGCCCTCGCGAGAAGGGCATCGAGGTGAGGAATGTCTTCGACTCTCCCGTCAGCTCAGGTGTTTCCCGCCGTCAGGCCCGTGCGCAGATTCACCAGCGTGTCCTCGAGCGCGAGACCGCCGTTCGAGTGGCTCAACGACCAGAGCCGCTCGTTCCTGTCGCGCGGCTACCTGCTGCCGGGCGTGACGCCTGAGCGCCGCGTCAAGCAGATCGCCGAGCGCGCCGCGGAGCTGCTGCCTGGCATGGACGGCTTCGCAGAACGCTTCATCGACTACATGTCGCGCGGCTGGTTCTCGCTCGCATCGCCTGTGTGGGCCAACTTCGGGCTGAGCCGCGGGCTGCCGATCTCGTGCTTCGGCTCCTACGTGCCCGACAGCATGGCAGGCATCCTCGGCGCCGTCAGCGAGATCGGTGTCATGAGCAAGTACGGCGGCGGCACCAGCGCCTACTTCGGGGACGTGCGCCACCGCGGCTCCCCCATCACCGACAACGGCGAGTCCGAGGGCGCGGTCAACTTCATGCGCCTCTTCGACACGCTCATCGACGTCACCAAGCAGGGCGCCACCAGGCGCGGCTCCTGCGCCGTCTACCTGCCGATCGAGCACCTCGACGCCTCCGAGTTCCTCACCATCAAGTCGGAAGGCAGTCCCATCCAGAACCTGTTCTTCGGCGTGACCGTCTCCGACGAGTGGCTCGAGGCGATGATCGCGGGGGACGCCGAGAAGCGCGCCACCTGGGCGACGGTGCTGCGCAGCCGCACCGAGCGCGGCCTGCCGTACATCCTCTACTCCGGCAACGTCGACCGCGGCACGCCGGACGCCTACCAGGACGCCGGCCTCAAGATCCGCTCCAGCAACCTGTGCAGCGAGGTGATGCTGCCGGTCACAGAGGACGAGTCGTTCGTGTGCTGCCTGTCGAGCCTCAACCTGCTCTACTTCGACGAGTGGCAGAACACCGATGCCGTCCAGGTGCTCACGCGCTTCCTCGACGCCGTCATGTCCGACTTCATCGAGCGCGCGGCGAGCATCCCCGAGCTGGCGCGCGCCAGGCGCTTCGCGCTCAGGCACAGGGCGCTCGGCGTCGGCGTGCTCGGCTGGCACTCCTACCTGCAGCACAAGCGCGTGCCGATCGGCAGCCTGGCCGCCGCCAGCCTGAACAAGCGCATCTTCTCGACCATACGCGCCAGCGCCGACGAAGCCTCTGTCGACCTGGCGCAACGCTACGGCGAGCCGGAGGTCCTGCAGGGCTACGGCCGTCGCAACGCCACGCTGCTGGCCGTCGCGCCCACCACCTCGAGCTCGTTCATACTCGGGCAGGTCTCGCAGTCGATCGAGCCGTTCCGCTCGAACTACTACGTCAGGGACCTCGCCAAGGCCGTCACCAGCTTCCGCAACCCGCACCTGAAGGAGCTGCTCACCGAGAAGGGCCACGACGACGAGAGCACCTGGCGCAGCGTGCTCGAGCACGACGGCAGCGTGCAGCACCTCGACTGCCTGACCGACGAAGAGAAGAGCGTCTTCGCCACCTTCCGCGAGGTCAGCCAGATGGACCTGATCGTGCAGGCGGGGCAGCGGCAGGAGTACATCGACCAGGGGCAGTCGCTGAACCTGATGATCCACCCCGACACGCCCGCCAAGGACCTCAACGCCTTGCATCTCGAGGCGTGGCGCCGCGGCGTTAAGAGCCTCTACTACCAGCACAGCGTCAACGCGGCGCAGGAGTTCAACCGCGCGCTCGTCACCTGCACCAGCTGCGAGGCCTGAGCATGGCGGACACCCTCGTCACCAGGTCGCTGCTGACCCCGCGCGCCGCCCTCCACCCCGTCGAGTACCCGGAGTTCCTCGAGTTCAAGGACGCCATCCGTCACTCCTACTGGGTGCACACCGAGTACAACCTCAACGACGATGTGCAGGACCTGCGCGTCAAGGTGCAGCCGCACGAGCGCGAGGCGATCCGCAGGACGCTCCTCGCCATCGCCCAGGTCGAGGTGGCGGTCAAGACGTTCTGGGGCGACCTGCGCCTCTGGTTCCCCAAGCCCGAGGTTAGCGCGGTCGGCTTCACCTTCGCCGAGTCGGAGGTCAGGCACCAGGACGCCTACGCGCACCTGCTCGAGCTGACCGGGCTCACCGCCGCGTTCGCCGACCTCCACTCGGAGCCGGCCTTCGGGGCGCGCCTGGCGTTCTTGGACCGGCGCCTGGCGGTGAAGCCGAGCGGCCGGCCCGACGCCGACGGTCGCACCGCAGCCCTGAGCACGCTGCTGTTCGGCGCGTTCGTCGAGCACGTCAGCCTCTTCGGCCTGTTCCTGATCATGAAGAGCTTCGACCGCAAGCGCGGCCTGTTCAAGGGCATAGCCAACGTGGTCGAGGCCACCAGCAAGGAGGAGCAGCTCCACGCCCAGTTCGGCTACCTACTGGTGAGGCTGCTGCGCGAGGAGCATCCCGAATGGTTCGATCAGCGCTTCGAGGACGAGGTGCGGGGCGCCTGCCTCGAAGCCCACGCCTCCGAGATGGCGATCCTGGAGTGGGTGTTCTCGCAGGGCGAGTTCGAGTTCATGAGCCTCGCCACGGTCAAGGCCTACGTCGAGGCGCGTTTCGACAGCGCCATGACCAACGCCGGCTTCGCGCCCCTCTTCTCCCCCGGCCCAGCGCTGGTCGCCGAGACCGCCTGGTTCGAGGAGGAGGTGCTCGCCGGCCGCCACTACGACTTCTTCCACAAGCGCCCGACGACCTACGCCCGCAAGACGCGGTCGATCTCGCCTGACGACCTGTTCGACTAGCGCTAGCTGTACTAGGCGATCAACTCACCATGCGCAGGCTCGAAGCGCGCCGTGAAGTGTCTCAGCACGGCCAGCGCCTCCGTCATCCTGACGCCGCGGATCCGTTCGCGCAGCGCGCCGACGTGGAGCAGCACCTCGGCGAGGTAGTCGACGTGGCTCTGGGTGTAGGTGCGGCGCGGGAACGCCAAACGCACCAGCTCCAACGCGGCCGGCTTCTCGCTGCCGTCGGGCTGGCGCCCGAACATGACGGAGCCGATCTCGACGGACCTGACCCCGCCCTCGAGGTACAGCACCAGCGACAGAGCCCACGCCGGGTACTCGTGTGAGGGCACCTGCGGCAGCAGCGCGCCCGCGTCGAGGTAGATCGCATGGCCGCCGGGCGGCCTGACGATAGGGATACCCGCCGCGGTCAGCCTCTCACCTAGGTACTCGACCGAGCGCAGCCGGTAGCGCAGGTAGGGCTCCTGCAGCGCCTCCTCCAACCCGATCGCGAGGGCCTCGAGGTCGTAACCCGCCAAGCCGCCGTAGGTCGGGAAGCCTTCGCTGAGGATCAGCATGTTGCGAGCGGCCTGCACGAGGCGG
Organism: uncultured bacterium; assembly: GCA_964392895.1. Lineage (GTDB taxonomy): Bacteria > Deinococcota > Deinococci > Deinococcales > Trueperaceae > CAYMRL01. The sequence continues at coordinate 41,287 of CAYMRL010000005.1, read as the reverse complement.
TCGTCGTCGAGCGCCAGGAAGCCGCCGATGTTCGCCATGCCGTCCTTCTTGGCGCTCATCGTGGCGCCGTCGGCGTAGGAGAACATCTCCTGGGCGATCTCCTTCGGCGACTTGTCGGCGTAACCTGGCTCGCGCAGCTTGATGAAGTAGGCGTTCTCAGCGTAGCGGCAGCAGTCGAGGAACAGCGGCACACCGTGCTGACGGCACACGGCGCTCACCTCGCGCACGTTCGCCATGCTGACCGGCTGTCCGCCACCGGAGTTGTTGGTGACGGTGAGCATCACCAGCGGCACCTTGCCGAGGTTCTCGGCCAGCACGCGCTTCAGCGCCGCGACGTCCATGTCGCCCTTGAACGGCAACTCCACCGCTGGTTGGCGAGCCTCGGCGATGGGGATGTCGAGGGCGACCGCGCCGACCGCCTCGACGTTGGCGCGCGTCGTGTCGAAGTGCGTGTTGTTCGGCACGATGTCGCCCGCCTTCATGGCGACGCCGCACAGGATCTTCTCTGCAGCCCGCCCCTGGTGGGTCGGCAGGACGTGCTTGAAGCCGGTGATGCCTCTGACGGCCGCCTCGAAGCGGAAGAAGGAGCGGCCGCCGGCGTAGCTCTCGTCGCCGCGCTGCATGCCGGCCCACTGCTCGCTTGACATCGCGCCGGTGCCGGAGTCGGTCAGCAGGTCGATGAGCACGTCCTCGGCGCGCAGACCGAAGAGGTTGTAGCCGGCTTCTGAGAGCGCCGCCTCGCGCTCCTCGCGCGACGTGAACCTTATCGGCTCGACGGTCTTGATGCGAAACGGCTCGATTATCGTCTTGAAGCGTGCGTCTGGTCCGGTCACACCGCGAGTCTAGCGCCGAGGCGCCGCGCGCCGCGCCGCAGCGGTCGAGTTGGGTAGACGCGCGCGAGACGCAGCGTCAGCCGAGCAGCTTGCCGATGCGCACCAGCGCCTCTTCGATGCGCTCCAGGCTGGTGGCGTAGCTCATGCGCACCTGGCCCGGCGCCGAGAAGTCGGTGCCAGGCACGACCCCGACATGCGCCTCCTCGAGCAGCCTCAGCGCCGCCTTGCCTTCGTCAGGATCGATGATCGAGCTGTCGGCCATGACGTAGAAGGCGCCTTGCGGCCTTGGCGTCTTGAGCCCGAGGCGGTTGAGCCCGTCGACGAGCACGTCGCGGCGCTGCTTGTACGCAAAGCGCGTCATCTTCTGGAACTCCGCGGTCTTCTCGACCTCGTTGAGAGCGGCCACCGTAGCGTGCTGGGCGAGGCTGTTGGCGCCGCTCGTCGACTGACCCTGCAACCGGCCCATCGCCTGGATGAGGGCCTTCGGTCCCGCACCGAAGCCGATACGCCAGCCGGTGAGCGCGTAGCCCTTGCTCGCGCCGTGGATCACCAAGGTCTGGTCCTGGGCGAAGCGCGCGGCCGGCGTGAAGACGCCGTCGTAGACGAGGTGCTCGTAGAGGTCGTCGGTGAACAGCCACAGCCCGTGCTTGACGGCCAGTCCGGCGAGAGCCTCGACCAGGGCCGGCGAGTAGACGGCACCCGTCGGGTTGGAGGGCGAGTTGATCACCAGCACCTTGGTGCGGCTGGTGATCGCCGCCTCGACAGCGGCGATGTCGGGCATGAAGCCGGTGTCGGGCGAGGTGGCGACGATGACAGGCACGCCGCCGGCGAGCTGGACCTGGGCCGGGTAGCTGACCCAGTAGGGCGCGATGATCACGACCTCGTCGCCGGGCTCGAGCACCGAGATGAAGGCGTTGTACAGCACCTGCTTGCCGCCGTTGGAGACCAGCACCTGGTCCGGCGCGTAGCTGAGGCCGTTCTCGCGCTTGAACTTGTCGACGACGGCCTGACGCAGCTCAGCCGTGCCCTCGTTGGCGGTGTACTTGGTCTTACCGAGGCGGATGGCCTCGCGCGCAGCCTCCAGCACGTGCTCGGGCGGCTGGAAGTCCGGCTCGCCCGCCGTCATGGCGACGACATCGACGCCGCTGCGCGTCATCTCCTTGACGCGGCTGTCGAAAGCCATCGTCGAGGAGCCCCTGAGGGCCGCTATGCGCTGTGACAGGGCCGGCATCTTCACCTGGGTAGTCGCCACTATCGCCACCTCTTCTGCGGTCGTGCGTCAGGCGGTTCTCAGGCCACCTGAGTACTCGGAGCCTTTCAGCTGACCAGCTCGGCTGGATCGAAGAAGATCGAGATCTCGCGCTCGGCGGTGGCCGGAGCGTCGGAGCCGTGCACGACGTTCTCGTCGATGGTGGTCGCGAAGTCGCCGCGGATGGTGCCGGGCGTCGCGTCCTTGGGGTTGGTGGCGCCCATCATCTTGCGCCATTCGGCGATGGCGTTCTCGCCCTCCACTACCATCGCGACCACCGGACCGGAGGTGATGAAGGCGACGAGGCCCTCGTAGAACGGCTTGCCGGCGTGCTCGCCGTAGTGCTTCTCGGCTAGAGCGCGGCTGATCTGCATCAGCTTGAGGCCGCGGATGCGGAAGCCTTTGTCCTCGAGGCGCTTGACGACGGTTCCGACAAGCTGGCGGCGAACACCGTCCGGCTTGACCATTGCGAAGGTCTGCTCGATAGCCATAACGGCGGAGTCTACCACGCGGCCCTGCTAGGCTTAGGCCATGTGGCTCGGTGCTTACAGGGACGACGACGGTGTCTCGCAGGCGCTCACGGCCGGCCTGAAGCAGCCGTTGACCAGCCTCGAGCGCGCGCTCGAGGCCGTCTGCATCCTGGGTGTCGCTCTCTGTTTCGCGCTGCCTCTAATCGCGTGGGGGCGGCTTCCTGACAGGGTGCCGACCCACTTCGGAGCCTCGGGACAGGCTGACGGGTTCGGCCCCAAGAGCGCGCTCTTCAACCTCGCGTGGGTTCAGTTGGGCATGTGGCTGTTCTTGTCGCTGATCACGCCGCTGCTGAAACGCCTGTCGCCGCGTTACTGGAACATGCCGATACGGGTGACGGCAGAGAACGCCACACGCGTCGCTGGCGCCTTGCGCGTCTCGATGCTGTGGCTCAAGCTGCTGATGGTGTGGACGTTCACCCTGCTGCAGTTCCAGATGGTCGACTCGGCGTTGACGGGCTCCAACACGATGGGCACCTGGATGATGCCGCTGCTGCTGGCCCTACCGATCGCTTCGATACTGGTCATCGGGTTGAGCTTCGCGAACCTGTACCGGTCAGATCGATCCCAAGCCTGAGCATCGTGTCAAGGTCGTGCCCGGCGAGGTGTCTGACCATCTGATCGCAGCTCTCGAAGCCCCGTTCCGGATGGAAGCCCTCCGCCAGCCAATCCTCGAGGCTGAAGCCCGCCAGCAGAGCGAGGTTCCAAGAGCGTTGGGCGCGGAAAGCCTCGAACGCGAGGGTAGGCTCGCAGCGCCGGTAGCGCGACGACCACAGCGACCTGTCGATCGTCTGAAGCTCGATGCCCGGCAGGGCGATGACTTGACGGAGGCGGAAGCCGGCTGTGAGCTCGAAGTCGGCGAGTTCGGCCAGCACGTCGCGTGGCGACTCGCTCGACTCCAGGCCGGCGCCGAGAATCGGCTCGTCTAGCGAACCTGGTTGCGCACGCTCCAACCAGAACTCGATGCGGCCAGGGGCGCTGCTCAACACCTGGATCGGGTCCATCTCGCCCAGCAGTCCGAGGTAGCGCCGCGCGGCTGACGTCATGGGCGCTAACTTTACACGTTAGTCGCGGCGGTTGCTGGGCTCGCGGTTGTTCTCGGGCAGGTTTATCTCATGATCCGCCACGGCGGCCATGAAGGCGTCGACGACCTTCGGGTCGAACTGGCTGCCGGAGTTGCTCGCGATCTCCTGCACCGCCGCCTCGAAGCTGAGGGCCTTCCTGTGCGACCGGTCCCTGGTGATGGCGTCCCAGGTGTCGGAGACGGCGAGGATGCGCGACTCGAGCGGGATCCTGTCGCCCTTCAAGCCTTGCGGGTAACCCTGGCCGTCCCAGCGCTCGTGGTGGGTGAGGGCGATGGTCTCGGCGAGCTTGATGGTCGGCGACCTGGAGCCGGCCAGCAGGTCGGCGCCCGCCTTGGTGTGCCCCTTCACCACCGCGTACTCCTCGGGCGACAGGCCGGTGGGCTTGAGCAGGATGCCGTCGGGGACGGTGATCTTGCCGACGTCGTGGAGGCGGGCGGCGCGCATCAGCATCTCGACCCTCGAGTCGGGGAGCGACATGTAGCGCGCGATGGTGCCGGCGACCTGCGCTACTCGCCAGGTGTGCTCGCCAGTGTCGTCGTCGCGGTACTCGGCGGCGCGCGCCAGGCGCACCAGCATCTCGAGCTGGCTGTGCTCGAGCTCAAGCGTCCGCTGCCTGACGGCGGCCTCGAGGCGCTCGTTCTGGCGCTCCAGCTCCAGCTGGTAGTGACGCGACTCGAGCAGGTTGCGGATCCGCAGCCGCGCCTCGGTCGGGTTTATCGGCTTGTTGATGAAGTCTTTGGCCCCGCCGGCCAGCGCGGCGTCGCGCAGCTCGGGGCGCATGTCGCCGGTGACCATCAGGATCGGGAAGGCGTCGGGCAGCAGCGGCCGCAGGTCGGAGAGGACCTGAAGACCGTCGCGGTTCGGCATGTGCTGGTCGAGCACGACGAGGTCGGGGCGTCGGTCGAGGAAGTAGTCGACGGCGGAGCGGGGATCGTCGCAGGTGTAGACGTGATTGAACCCGGCCCGCTCCAGCATGCCCTTGACCAGGACCAGCGGCGCCTCTTCGTCGTCGATGAGGAGGATCCGCATCTCGCTCAGGTCGACCACGCGGGAATGGTATCGGGTGAGGGTCTGTGTCACAGCCAAGAAATCCGCATGTCCTTGAGTGGTCGTAGCGGTGGAAGCCGACCCCCGATTGGAGCTTCCACCGCCGCGTGACAGGACTATGCGGCACTCGGCCTTACAAGATGCTTACAACCTGCCGAGCAGCTCGTGCCACCACCCAGGCAGGATGCCGAGAAGCACGGTGCCGAGCACGGCCAGGCCGATGGCGAGACCGCCGCTACGCGAGTAGCTCTCGTGCTCTTCCCTGCCCTCAGGCGCCGGCGCGAAGTACATGACGCCGACGACCCTGAAGTAGTAGACGATGGCGATGACGCTGGTCAGGATGCCGAGCACGGCCAGCCAGGTGTAACCGGCTGCGATCGCTGACTGGAACACCATCAGCTTGCCCGCGAAGCCGGCCAGCGGCGGGATGCCTGCCAGGCTGAGCATGAACAGCGTCATGCACAGCGCGAGCAGCGGGCGCCTGCGGCCGAGGCCTGCGAGGTTCTCGATCTCGTCGCCGCCGTCGTCGCCGCGGGTCAGCAGGGCGAGCACCGCGAACGCCCCGACGTTCATGAACGTGTAGGCGCTCAGGTACCAGACGGTCGCCTGCAGCCCGGCTTGCGAGTGATCGAGGAGCGCCAGACCGATGTAGCCGGCGTGAGCGACGGCGGAGTAGGCCAGCATGCGCTTGAGCCCTCGCTGCAGCAGGGCGCCCAGGTTGCCGACGAGCAGCGTCAGCGCGACCATCACCGCCAGAGCGGCGGTGAGCCAGGGCGCGAGGTCGGGAGCCAGCGCCGTCAGCATCCTGATCAGCGCCGCGAACGCCGCCGTCTTGACGACGACGCTCATGAAGGTGGTGACGGTGGTGGGGGCACCGGTGTACACGTCGGGCGCCCACTGGTGGAACGGCGCCAGCGCCGCCTTGAAGGCGAGACCGCCGAGCACGAGCAGCCCGCCGACGCTGGCGAGCGCCAAAGGCGCACCGGCCGCCAGCGCACTGCTGATGTCGGCGTAGACGAAGCTGCCGCTGGCGCCGAACACCAGCGCCGCGCCGTAGATCAGGACCGCGGACGCGAAGGCGCCGAGCAGGAAGTACTTCATCCCCGCCTCCTGCGATGAGCGCGAACTGGTGCGCCAGGCCGAGAGCGCGTAGACGGGCAGCGACAGGATCTCGAGCCCGAGGACCAGCGTGATCAGGTCGCCCGCCGAGCCCATCACTATCGCTCCGATGGCGGAGAGCAGCATCAGCGGGTAGTACTCGGGATGCGCCAAGCCGCGCCGCTCGAGCTGATCGACGCTGACGAGGATCGCCAGCGCAGTGCCGATCAGCACCAGGAAGGTGAAGGCGAGGGCCGGGGTGTCGACGAGGTAGCGCAGGCCGAAGCTGGCGCCGCTGCCTCGGTCGCCGAGAAGCAGCGTCAAGGCGAAGATGAACGCGGTGGCGATGCCGAGGAGGGACACGGCGGCCACGGTGCGCGAGCCGGCGTGCCACAGCGCGAACATCAGGCCGGCGATGGCGGTGATGAGCAGGGTCAGAGCCGGCGCGATGTGCGACAGGTCCAGGTCGAGGACGCCAGGAAAGGTCATCTCTCACCTCCGGCGGCGACGGCGTCGGGCAAGGCAGGAGTGGCCTCCGCGGTGGCGCCTAGCTGCAGCGTCACCAACCGCGACTGCACCTCGATGCGCTCGAGCTGCGGCTGCGGCGCGACGCCGAGCCAGATGACCCCGGCGACGAACGGCACCAGCAGGTAGACCTCGAGCGGGCTGAGGTCGCTGACGGCCGCGCGCTGCTCGCCCTGGAACAGCCGTTGGTAGAGGTTCACGCCGTAGACGCCTGCGCCGATGACGGCCAGCGTCGCGACGACCGCCAGCCACGGCGCGCCTTGGAAGGCGCCCAGCAGGCTCAGGAACTCGCCAGGGAAGTTACCGAGGCCCGGCACACCGATGAACGCGAAGATCAGGGTGAGCGAGACCACTGAGAGAGCGGGCGCGGAGCGGGCCAAGCCGCCGTAAGCGTCGACGTCGAAGCTGCGCTTGCGCTGGTAGAGCATGCCGCTGACGATGAAGAGGCCGCCCGTCGACAGCATCTGCGCCGCCAGCAAGTACATAGCGCCGTTGAGCCCCGCGAGGTGCAGGGCGAACACGCCCACCCCAACGACGCCCATGTGCGAGAGCGAAGCGTAGGCGAGCAGCCGCTTCAGATGCGTCTGAGCCGTCGCGATCACGGCGCCGTAGACAGCCGTGAAGGCGGCGAGCGCGAGCAGGATCGGCGCCCAGCGCTCGGCCGCCAGCGGCAAGATCGGCAGCGCCCAGGCGAAGAAGCCGAAGCCGCCGACCTTGTACAGCGTGCCGAGCACGTCGGCCGCACCGGAGCTGTGGTTCTGCTCGTTGAGGTCGATGAGCCAGGAGTGCAGCGGCCACAGCGGCAGCTTGACGAGCATCCCGACGGCGAGACCGGCGAAGATCCACGACTGCGTGCGCGCGCTCAAGCCGACGGCGGCGAGCATCAGGTCCATGACGTGGAAGCTGGCGGCGCCGGAGGTCACCTTGAGCGCGACTATCGCCACCAGCATCAGGAACGAGCCCGTCGCAGCGTAGACGAGGTACTTGACGACCGCGGCACGGCGCTTGTCGCCGCCGTAGACGCCCAGCAGGATGAGGCTGGGGATCAGCGTCATCTCCCAGAAGACGTAGAACAGCACCAGGTCCTTGGCGAGGAAGATGCCGTTGAGGCCGGCCTGAGCGAGCAGCAGCAGGGCGACGAAGCCGCCGGGGTTGCGCTCGGTGCGCAGCGCCGCGACGAGCACCGTCGGGATCATCACCAGCGCGGCGACCAGGACGAACACGCCACCGGCGCCCCTCGGGTCGAGGTCGAAGCCGACGCCGACACCGGGGATCCACGCGGCGCTGACGGCGCCGCTGCCCGGCAGGAACAGCGCGGTCACGAAGGTGGCGAGGGTGGCGGCCGCGCCCACGGCCGCAGCCGTGACGTTCTGTCTACGCACGAGTCCGACCAGCACGGCGCCGATGAACGGCAGGAGGAGCACCAGGACGGAGTTCATCACAGCACCCCACTCGCCAAGACAGCCACGACCAGGAGGATCACCACGCCCGCGAGCATCGCGAACGCGTAGAGCCTCACCATCCCGCCCTGCCACGCCGTGACCAGCTTCGCCAGGCGCGTGGTCGTGCCACCGAAGCCCTCGATGCGCCTGTCGAGGACGCCGCGGTCGACGCCTTCGAGCGCGCGCGCGATGGCGGCCAGCGGCGTGACGAACAGCGCCCTGTAGAGGTTGTCGAACCAGAAGGCGTTGCGCGAGGCGCTAGCGAGCGGCGTGGCTTCGAGCTGCTTGGCGACCGCGCCCTTGCCGACCGCGTAGAACCAGTAACCGGCGGCGAGGCCCAAGCCCGCCACCACCGTCGAGGCGATCAGCAGCAGCCACTCCGACGAGAGCGAGAGGTGGTGGAACGAGACGCTGGCGGTGACCGGCGCCAGCCACTCGGCGATGGCGTTGCGTGCCAGGAACGCGGGTAGACCGACGTAGCCCATCACCACGCTGCCGACGGCCAGCACGATCAGGGGCACCGTCATGGTGCGCGGCGACTCGTGCACGTGCGCGGCCGCCTGAGCGCTGAGCCGCTCCTCGCCGGCGAAGACCTGGTAGTACCAGCGGAACATGTAAGCGGCGGTCAGGAAGGCTGTGAGCAGCAGGAGCCCGAAGAGCAGGCCTGCTCCGCTGCCGTCGAGCAGGCTGCTGGTGAGCGTGGCACCCAGGATGGCGTCCTTGCTGAAGAAGCCCGACAGGAACGGCACGCCGGCGATGGCCAAGGTGCCGATCAGCGCCGTGGTGCCGGTGACCTTCATGCGCTTGCCGAGACCGCCCATGCGCCTGATGTCCTGCTCGCCCGACAGCGCGTGGATGACGGAGCCTGCGGTCATGAACAGCAGCGCCTTGAAGAAGGCGTGCGTGAGCACGTGGAAGATGCCGGCCCAGTACGCGCCGGCGCCGACGGCAGCGATCATGAAGCCGACCTGCGAGATGGTCGAGTAGGCGAGTATGCGCTTGATGTCGGTCTGCGCGAACGCGGCGATGGCGGCGATGAGCGCGGTGAACACGCCGACGTAGGCGACCGCCGCCGAGGCGTCAGGCGCCATGGCGAAGACGCCGCCGGTGCGAGCGATCAGGTAGACGCCGCCGGTGACCATCGTCGCGGCGTGGATTAGGGCCGAGACCGGCGTGGGACCGGCCATCGCGTCCGGCAACCACACCTGCAGCGGCAGTTGCGCCGACTTGCCTGCGGCTGCCAGCAGGTAGAGCAGGCCGATTGCGGTGACGGCAGCCGAGCCGTACACGAGTCCGGGGGCAGCGGCGGTCACCGCCTGGATGTCGAGGGTCCCGAAGGTCTTGAAGGTCAGGAACATCGCCAGCAGGAAGCCGACGTCGCCGACGCGGTTGACGATGAAAGCCTTGCGGGCTGCGTCGGCGTTGGCGACCTTGCCGTACCAGAACCCGATCAGCAGGAACGAGCAGACCCCGACGCCTTCCCAGCCTACGAACATCAGCGGGAACGAGTCGGCCAGGACCAGCACCAGCATGGCGGCGACGAACAGGTTGAGGTTGGAGAAGTAGCGCGCGTAGCCGTCGTCGCCGTGCATGTAGCCGAGCGAGAAGACGTGGATGAGGAAGCCGACGCCGGTGATGATCAGGACCATCACCAGGCTGAGCTGGTCGACCATGAAGCCGAGATCGAGACTGAGCTCGCCGGCCCTGAGGAAGCCTCCGAACGTCACTCTCAGGCCCTCGGCCGTCGCCGGATAGGCGATGAACGCGATCAGTCCGAGGACGAACGCGACGGCCAGAGCCGCGCTAGCGATGATGCCCGGCACCGGCTCCTTGAGCTGCCTTCCGAACAGGCCGTTGATGGCAGCGCCGATCAGCGCCACGAGCGGCGCGTAGGCGGCTAGTTGAACCAAGCCTTGGGTGGCCTCGCTCATGCGCGCACCTCCCTGAGCTCGTCGACGTCGGTGCTGGTGCGCTGCCGGAAGATGGCCACGAGGATCCCGAGGCCGACGGCCACCTCGGCAGCGGCGATGGCGAGGACTATGAACACGGCGCCCTGGCCCTGCAGAGCGTGGAGGCCGCCGGTGGCCGACCACTGCCTGGCGTACGCGACCATCGCCAGGTTGGCTGCGTTGAGCATCAGCTCGACGGAGAGGAAGATCATGATCGCGCTGCGACGTGTGATCACGCCGACGGCGCCGAGACCGAACAGCATGGCGCTGAGGACGACGTAGTACTCGGTCGGCACCATCAGTGGCTGCCTGCCGCGTCGGAGTTCTGCTTGGCCGGGCGCTGAACCAGGCTCACCGCCGCGACCAGGCCGGTCAACAGCAGGACGCCCACCAGGTGGAAGGCGAGCAGGTGCTCGCTGAACAAGATGGTGCCGATGCGCTCGGCGCTGCCGCCGTGCAACACCGCGTCGATCTGCTCTTGGGCGGGCAGAGGCCGGCGCGCGCTCCACACGATCAGGGCAACTGCCACCGAGCCGATAAGTCCCGTCGCCGCGGTGGCGGGACGGAGCCAGGCGGGGCGTGCGACGGGCGGCTGCCCCTCGACGTTCAGCAGCATGATCACGAACAGGAACAGCACCATGATGGCGCCGGCGTAGACGATCACCTGGATCGCCGCCAGGAAGTGAGCGTCGAGCGAGATGTAGACGACGGCCAGCGTCAGCAGGGTGGCGACCAGCGCCAAAGCTGCGTGGACCGGCTGGCGTAGGGTGATCACCGCGACCCCTCCTGCGAGGAGCAACGCGGCGAGGATGACGAAGGTCAGCATCGCGTCCTCACCATCTCAGTAATCGACGCCTTCCAGCTCGGGCCTGGGCGGAGCCTCGAAGCCGAGCCGCACATCTTTGCCCTTGGCATGAGCCTCGCGGCGCTGCCACTTGCTGCCCTTGACGCCGACCAGCATCTCGTCCTTGCCGTATACGAAGTCCTGGTAGCGGAAGTCGGCGAGCTCGAACTCGTGACCGAGCACCACGGCGCCGGTCGGGCACGCCTCCTCACAGAAGCCGCAGAAGATGCAGCGCAGCATGTTGATCTCGTAGATCTTGGCGTAGCGCTCGCCCGCCGAGGTCGGATCGTTCGGGTCGTTCTCGGCTGCCTCAACGTAGATGGCGTAGGCGGGGCAGGCGGCAGCGCACAGGCTGCAGCCGATGCACTTCTCGAGGCCGCTGTCGGGGTGGCGCAGCAGGTGATGGCGACCGCGGAAGCGAGCCTGCAACTGCGCAGGCTCCTCCGGGTAAGCCACGGTGGCCGTCTTCTTGAAGAGGTGCCCGAGCGTGATGCCCATCCCCTTGGCGATGTCTAGGACTGTCATCGGTTGCGACCTCCGGCGGCGGGCAACTCGAGGGAGCGAAGTCGATCAGAGAACAAACGCGATCACCGCCCCGGTTATCAGCGCAGATACCAGCGCCAACTCGAACAGGTAGATCCAGCCGAACCTCATCAGCTGGTCGTAGCGCAGGCGCGGCAGCGTCGCCTTGAGCCAGATGAACAGGAACATGATCAGAGCCATCTTGGCGACGAGCCACACGATGGGCCACTCGGACATGCCGGGGATGATGTTGTCGACGAAGCCGGGACCGCGCCAGCCTCCCAGGAACAGCGTCGACATCAGCGCGGCCGAGGTCATCATGTTCACGTACTCGGCCATCTGGTAGAGGGCCCACTTGATCGAGGAGTACTCGGTCAGGTAGCCGGCGACCAGCTCCTGCTCGGCCTCAGGCAGGTCGAACGGCACGCGGTTGACCTCGGCGGTGCCGGAGATCAGGAACGTGACGCCCGCCAGCGCCAGCCCCGGCCACAGCCAGGGGCTGACCGACCAGATGCCGAAGTCGACGATCTCGCGCAGGTTGAGCGTGCCGGCGACCATGATCACGGCGAGCACGGCGAGGCCGAGGCCGATCTCGTAAGACACTACCTGCGCCGACGACCTGAGGCTGCCGAGCAGCGCGTACTTGCTGTTGGCCGCCCAGCCGCCGAGGAAGATGCCGTAGACACCGAGGCTGGTGACGGCGAAGACGTAGAGCACGCCGATGTCGAGGTCCATCACCCACGGGTTGAAGCCGAACAGGCTGCCGGCCGGCCCGCCGGGGATGGCTCCGAAGGCGCTGAGCGCGAACAGGATGCTGATGCCAGGCGCCATGACGAAGATGATCTTGTCGGCGGCCGTGACGTTGATGTCTTCCTTGAAGATCGATTTGATCGCGTCGGCGAGCGGCTGGAACCAGCCGCCGGGACCGACGCGGTTGGGGCCGTCCCTGTGCTGGAAACGCGCGAGCAGCTTGCGCTCGATCAGCGTCATGTAGGCGAACGCTCCGAGCAGCACGACGCAGAGGACCAGCGCCTTGACGAAGGTGATCCACAGGGGATCGTGCGTCACGCGTTGACCTCCCCGCGGACCGCAGCGGCCCGCGGCTCGCCGCGCTCGCGCTCGACCACCAGGGTGCTGAGGTCGGCGTTGACGAGGCCCTGCGGTTGGTCGGGCAGGCTGGGAAGGGTCATCAGGCCGGGGCGAACCTCATCGGTGACCTTGACCGTCGCGTGACGCCACAGGCCGCCGGCGCGCAGGCGCACGTCGACGCCGTCGTGCAGACCGTGGGCGGTGGCGTCAGCGGGGTTGACCCGCAGGGTCGGTCCGCCGCGCGCGGCGCGCAGGGAGCGGTTGCGCAGCAGGTACTCGCCGCGGACCATGCTCGGGGCGATGAGCATGTTGCCCGCCGAGGCCGTCTCCGGCGCCGCTGCGGTCTCGCCGCTCTGTTTGCGGGGCCGGGCGGGGGTCTGGGCGAGCACCACTCCGGCGCGCGGCAGGTCGGCCAGGTCGAAATCGAACAGCTTGGCGAGGGCGCGGCGCGCGCTTCTGACGCTGCGACCCTCGAGGCGCTGACCCATCGCCTCGCCCAGCGCCTTGGCGACGCCGGTGAGGTCCTCGCTGGTACCGGCCTCCACTGGAGCTGCCCTGACCGGCAGGACCCGGCCTTCGAGGTTTAGGATCGTGCCGTCGCGCTCGTAGACGCTGCGCGCAGGCAGGACGACGTCGGCGAGAACGGCGGTGTCGGTGAGGAAGCTGTCGTGCACGACGAGCAACTCCTTGTCCTTGAGCACCGCCACCAGGTCGGGGTCCTGAGCCGGGTCGAGGTGCGAGAGGAACAGCGCCTTGGCGCTCGTCAGCATGCTCTGGTAGCCGAAGCGAGGGTGGTTGGGCGTGACGCCGAGCAGCTCGAGGCCGAAGCTGTTCGCCATCGGTCCCACCAGCACGACCTTCGCGCCGGTCGCGGCCGCGAGTCGGTCGAGAGCGGAGGCGCCGGCCTGACTGGCGAGAACGCCGCCGCCGGCGACGATCACGGCGCGTTGAGCCGCCTTGAGCCTGGCGACGCTGGCCTTGGCCGCCGCGAGCTTGTCGCCCAGCATGCCGTCACTGTCGGCCCCGGCACCGTCGGGCTCGCGACTGCCTGACACAACACCGTTGGCGATCTGCGTCAGCAGGTCGAGCAGCGCGGCCTCGCGGCCGGGCGGGAAGAGCAGCTCGGTGCCAGCGTGGCTCATGAGGTCGACGCGGTAGGGCGCCGCAACCGTCAGCAGCGACCGGTTGCGCGGCGCACGCTCCTTCAGCCGCAGGTCGGCGATCGGAACCCCGTGCGGCAGCAGCGCGGGCGGGGTCACGCCCTTGAGCGCGTCCTTGATGCGCAGGTCGACGATACCGGCTTCCTCGGTGACGTCGCCGACGACGAGGATCGCGTCGCTGGTGGCGAGCTCCTCGAGCGTGGCGCGTCTCGAACTGATGACGCCACCCGCAGGTCGGGGTACGTGATCGACCTGCCCGGTGCCGACAGCCTCGGCCAGAGCCAGCGCGGCGACACCCTCTTCGAGCGTCGAGTCGGCGCGTATCGCGATGCCCACGTCCTGACCGCTCAAGCCCCTGAGCCGCTCGGCGATGAACGCAGCCGCGTCCTCCCACGACGCGCTGACCAGCTCTCCCCCGCGCCGGATTCTAGGGTCGAGGAGACGCTCCGGGTCGTCGGTGTACTCGTGGCCGAAGCGCGTGCCGTCGTCGATCCAGGTCTTGTTGACCTCGGGGTTGAGGGCGGCCTTGATGCGCTCGATGCGGCCGGTGCGGGCGTCGACGACGATGGCGCTGCCCGAGGCGTCGTCCATGCTCGTCGTGAGGGTGTGGTGGTACTCCCAGTTGCGGCCGCGGAAGCGGCTGGTGGCGTCGAGCAGCGCACCGACCGGGCAGATGTCGGTGATGTTGCCGGTGAAGTTGCTCGGCAGGCCCTCGTCCTCGGTGCCGATGTAGGTGTGCGAGCCGCGCTCGATGAAGTCGAGGACCTCGTCGCCGGGGACCTCCTCGAAGTAGCGGACGCAGCGCTTGCAGTGGATGCAGCGCTCGCGATCCAAGGTGATCAGCTCGGAGAGCGCGTGGTGCTTCTCCTGATGGCGCTTGTCGAACTCGAAGCGCGAGATGCCGTCGCCGTACTCGTAGGAGCGGTCTTGCAGCTCGCAGGCGCCACCCTTGTCGCAGACGGGGCAGTCGAGGGGGTGGTTGATGAGCGTGAGCTCGACCATCAGCCCCTGGGCCTTCTTGACGTCGGCGGACCTGGTGTCGACGACCATGCCTTCTGACACGACGGCGGTACAGGTCGCCATCAGGTTCGGGAACCAGAAGACCTTGGGGGTGACGCCGTCGTCGTCGAGCATCCAGTTGCCGCTCTGGTCCTTGCGCGGCGAGCCGACGCGTGCGAGGCACATGCGGCAGGCGCCGATCGGCGACATGTACTCCTGGCTGCAGAAGTACGGCACGTCGTTGCCGGCGGCGAACACCGCGTCGATGACGCTGGTGCCGGGAGCGACGTCGAGCTCGATACCGTCGACAGTTACTTTCACGCCGATACCTTCATGCCTGCCACCAATCGCGCCCCTGGTACATGGACCGTCCATGTTCGGCCAGGTAGTCGTACTCCTCGCGGAACCACTTGAAGCTCGCCTGCACCGGCATCACGCAGGCGTCGGCCAGCGGGCAGAACGCGGTGCCACGGATGTTGTTGGCGAGCTGCTCGATCATCGCGACGTCGTCTGAGTTGCCGAGGCCGGCCAGCAGCTTCTTGTAGAGCCGCGGCAGCCAGTGAGCCACGCCTTCGCGGCACGGCGTGCACTTGCCGCAGGACTCGTGGCCGTAGAAGCGCACCAGGTTGTAGAGCGCGTCGACGATGCACTTCTCCTTCGGGATCACGATCACGCCGCCGGTGCCGAGCATCGAGCCGTTCTTGGCGAGGGTGCCGTAGTCCATCGGCATGTCGAGGAAGCGGTCCTCCCACGGGAACATCGGGGTGGAGGAGCCGCCGGGGATGAACGCCTTCGGCTCGAGCGTCGGTCCGCCGGCGAAGCTGTAGATCAGCTCCCTGAAGGTCGCGCCCATCGGCATCTCGAACACGCCGGGGCGCTCGACGGGGCCGGAGACCTGGTAGAGCTTGGTGCCCTTGCTGTCGGCGGTGCCCATCGAGGCGAACCAGGCGGCGCCGCGCCCTAAGATGTGCACAGCGCTGGCGAGGCTCTCGACGTTGTTGATGGTGGTCGGGCGGCCGTACATGCCGGCCTGCGCCGGGAACGGCGGCTTGAGGCGCGGGTTGGCGCGCAGGCCCTCGAGCGAGTTCATCAGCGCCGTCTCCTCGCCGCAGATATAAGCACCTGCGCCGCGGTGGACCGTGATGTCGAAGGAGAAGTCGGCGCCGAGGATCCTCTCGCCCAAGAGACCGGCTGCGCGCGCTTCCTCCACCGCCTGCACGGTGCGCTCGTAGCCGAGGAAGTACTCGCCGCGTACGTAGATGAAGCCGCGGTTCACCTTCATCGCGTAGGCGCCGATGATCATGCCTTCGATGAGCTGATGCGGGTCGTCCTCGAGGAAGTAGCGGTCCTTGAACGAGCCGGGCTCCGACTCGTCGGCGTTGCAGACCAGGTAGCGAGGGCCGCCGTCGGGTGGCGGCATGAACGACCACTTCATGCCGGTCGAGAAGCCGGCGCCTCCCCTGCCGCGCAGGCCGGAGGCTTTGACCTCGTCGACGACCTGCTCCGGCGTCATCTGTGTCAAGGCCTTCTCTGCCGACTTGTAGCCGCCATGAGCGCGGTAGTAGTCGAGGGTGTGGGAGCCTTCGACGCCCATGTGGCGGTACATGACCACCTCGTAGCGGGGGTCGTGGCGACTGGTTATGGGAGTCGGGGCGGAGCCGTCGGCCGACATCTCACTCGCCTCCGCTCTTCGCAGTCACCGGCGCCGCCTTCTGTGACCCGGCGTGGTCGCCGTCGCGCTCGCGCCACGGCTCGGGGAGCTGGTCGCGCTTCATCGCTTCGATCAGGTGCGCGCAGCGGGTCCTGCCGACGCGCTCGTAGTAGGTGTCGTTGATCTGCAGCACCGGCGCCGTGCCGCAGGAGCCGAGGCACTCGACCTTCTGGATGCTGAAGCGGCCTTCACGGTCGGTCTCGCCGTTGACGATGCCGAGCTCCTCGACCAGGTAGTCGTACATCTGGTCGGCGCCGGCGAGCGCGCAGGAGAGCGTGGCGCAGACCTGCAGGTGGTACTTGCCGACGGGGTGCTCGTGGTAGGTCGAATAGAACGTCATCACGCCCTTCACCTCGGTGGGCGTGATGCCGATGATCTCGGCGACCTCGTGGACGCGCGGCTCCGAGACGTAGCGCTCTACGTCCTGTATGAGGCGCAGGAGCGGCATCAGCGCGCTGCGCCTGCCCTCGGCCGGGTAGCGGCCGAGGATCTCGTTCAGCTCGTCTTGCCTGCTTGCGAAGAAGGGTGGGGCGCTCTCTAGTTCGATCATCTTCACTTATCCACGTCCCCGAGCACCGGGTCGAAGCTCGCGATGTTTATGACCATGTCGGCGAACAGCCCGCCGAGGCTGCTGGGCTCGAGCGACTGCAGGTTGGCGAGGCTCGGCGCGCGCACCTTGACGCGGTACGGCATCGAGCCGCCGTCGGAGACGATGTAGTAGCCGAGCTCGCCGCGAGCGCTCTCTGTCGGTACGTAGACCTCGCCCAGCGGCGGGTGGAAGCCCTCGGTGACGAGCTTGAAGTGAAAGATCACCGCTTCCATCGAGGTCTCCAGCTCAGACCTCGGCGGTAGACTGATCCGTCTGTCTGGGTCGATGATCGGGCCGGGCTCGAGCATCTCGAGCGCCTGCGAGACGATGCGGATGCTCTGCTCGATCTCGTCCATGCGGATCTGCATGCGCGCCCAGATGTCGCCCTCGGTGTAGACGGGCACGTCGAAGTCGTACTCCTCGTAGCCGCTGTATGGTTGCGCCTTGCGGAAGTCGAGGCCGACGCCGCTCGCCCTCAGGCTGGGGCCGGTCAAGGCGTAGTCGAGAGCCTGCTCGCGGCTGAGGATACAGACGCCCTTGGTGCGCGACAGCAGGATCGGGTTCGTGGTGAACAGCGTCTTGTACTGCTCTAAGTAACGCGGGAGCTCGGCGAGGAACGCGCGGGCCTGCGGCGCGAACTCTTCAGGCACGTCCCTGTAGAGCCCGCCTACGCGGAAGTAGCCGTAGTTCATGCGCACGCCGGAGACCATCTCGAACAGGTCGAGGATCCGCTCGCGCTCGCGCATCGTGTAGAAGAACGGCGTCAGGGCGCCCATGTCCAGCAGGCCGGTGCCGAAGAACACCAGGTGGCTGGCGATGCGGTTGAGCTCCGTCAGGATCACGCGTATGCGCTGCGCCCGCACCGGGACCTGCGCGTCCATCAGCTTCTCGACCGAGAGCATGTACGCCAAGTCGTGAGCGAAGCCGTTCACGTAGTCCATGCGGTTGGAGTACGTGACGCCCTGCTGGTAGGTGCGGTTCTCCATCGTCTTCTCGAAGCCGGTGTGGAGGTAGCCGATATGCGGCCTCAGGGCGACGATCCGCTCGCCGTCGAGGTCGACGACCAGCCGCAGCACCCCGTGGGTGCTCGGGTGCTGGGGTCCGACGTTGATGCGCATGTAGCGCGTGTCGAAGCTGCCGTGGCCCAGCGGGCGATCGGCGGTGCCCGCGGCGCCCACGGCACCCGCGGCGCCTACGGCGCCGGTGGCGCTGCCGGTCTCACGCTTCACGACTCGCCTCCACCTGGTGGAGTCTTGCGCCCGGCCGAGGAGCTGACGACGCCCGAACGCGCGCCGCCCTTCCAGCCGGTCAAGCCGCCGTCCTTACCGGTAAGGCCTGCGCGGAACGCCGCGGGGTCGAGGAAGCGGCCGTCGTTGAACAGCGTCGGGGTCTCGCCTAGCGGGAAGTCCTTGCGATGCGGGTGACCGTCGAGGTCCTCGGGGGTGAGGATCTTGCGCAGGTCGGGGTGGCCCTGGAACTCGACGCCGAACATGTCGTAGACCTCGCGCTCGAGGAAGCCGGCGCCGCGCCACAGCTTGGTCGCCGTCGGCAGGCTCTCGCCGTCGTCTAGGTCGACGCGCAGGAACAGGCGGTTGGCGCCGGCGATGTCGTGAACGTTGTAGGCGACGGTGAAGCGCTTGCCGCGGTGCCCTGGGTAGCTGAGGTAGTCGATGCCGAAGATGTCGGTGAGCATCAGGTAGCCGTGGCTCCTGAGCGCCTCGAGGGCGGCGATGAGCTGCGGCTTCTCGACGGTGACGCTGAGCATGTCCTTGTCGCGCTTCACCTGGGCGCCCAAAGCGTTCAGAGCCTCCAGGGCTGCGTCGACGCTCGCTGTCTCGGTCATGGCCGCGACCAGCCCTCGACCATCGGCAGCTTCACGCCGCGCTCGTCGAAAGCCTCGCCCCTTACCTTCTTCTGTAGCTGCATGACCGCGTAGATCAGCGACTCCGGCCGCGGCGGGCAGCCGGGCACGTAGATGTCGACGGGGACCACCGACTCGACGTTCTGAACTATGGCGTAGTTGTTGAACATGCCGCCTGACGAGGCGCAGGCGCCCATGCTGATGACCCACTTCGGGTCGGGCATCTGGTCGTAGACGCGGCGCATCACCGGCGCCATCTTCTTGCTGAGGCGCCCGGCGACGATCATCACGTCAGCCTGGCGCGGGCTGGCACGGAACACCTCGGAGCCGAAGCGCGACATGTCGTTGCGCGTGTTGGTCGAGGCCATCATCTCGATGGCGCAGCACGCCAAGCCGAAGGTCGCCGGCCACATGCTGTTCGAGCGCCCCCACGCCACCAGCTTCTGCAGGCTGGTGAAGAGGATGCCATCGGCTTCCATCTCCTGCACGTCGCGTTCGAAGAGGTCCTTGAGGCTCATCGGCTACTTCCAGTTCAGGACGCCCTTGCGCAGCAGGTAGACGTACCCGAAGGCAAGGATCACCACGAAGATGACGGCGTTGGCGAGGAGGAACTGCGGCGCGGCACCGAACTTGACGGCGAGCGGGTAGAAGAACGCCGTCTCCAGGTCGAAGATGATGAACACCATCGCGACCAGGTAGAAGTGGACGGGGAAGCGTTCACGCGCGGTGCCTGTCGCCGGGACACCCGACTCGTACGCGGCGAGCGTCACCTCGTTGGCGCGCTTCGGGCCGAGCACGGCGCCGACGACCAGCGCCAGCACCGCGATGGCGCCGGCGGCCAAGAACATCATCAATAGCTCGGAGTACAAGCGTCCGCGCTCCTTTCACCGAGGCCCCGACGCGGCTAGGCACGCACCTGGCGGGTCTAGGTGAGCCGTGGTCGTACCGGGGTGACGCGCAACCTCGTGCGCGATTTCACAACCAGTACGCCTGTCAGTCTAGCAGGGCTCGCGAGGCAGGAACAAGGACCAACATCCCCGTCCCCAAGCGGCTTCTCGCCCGTTTATCACCTAGTGATTCACTCAGGATTTGCTTCGGTTATACTTCCGTCCGGCTGCGCGAGCGGCCCGGTGCGTGGCGAGGGACGTTAGCTCAGTCGGTAGAGCAGCTGACTTTTAATCAGCGGGTCGCAGGTTCGAGCCCTGCACGTCCCACCAAAGAAACCCGCGCAGGACAGGATTTCTCACCTAACACCCGTTGGTGAAATGGTACGTTCTAGGCGTCCATGTCCTACGCGTGTCCTAGTACGCGACTGAGGATCGTTTGCAGAGTGGGGTGACGGTTGTGGTCTCACCAGAGTTCCAAGCGTCATCGGTTAGCCCTCAGTAAGACCAACAGTAATCCCCAGAACGCCTTCGCGAAATCCCTTAGGTCTGAACCGTCGGCAGAACCTTTAGAGGCCGTGTCTAGAGGCCACCCATAGGCAAGCCAGCCCGAGTCTTTACCTCACCCTGGCAGCTCGCAACCCATTGGCGATGACGACGACCTCTGCGATCTCGTGAACCAGAACCACCGAGGCGAGGCCGAGCACGCCAAACAGGGAGAGGGGGAGGAGAGTCGTGATCATCGGCAGGGAGAGAGCGACATTCTGGTTGATGATGCGCAAGCCCCGGTGGGCGTGGCGAAGCGCTTGTGGGATGAGTCGGAGGTCGTGGCCGGTGAACGCCACATCGGCCGACTCGATCGCAGCATCGGAACCCGTGGCGCCCATCACGATGCCCAGGTCGGCGGCCGCTAACGCTGGGGCGTCGTTTAAGGCCGGTAGCGACGCCCTCGCGATGTACGACCACGACTGTCATGCCGTCGCCCTCCATACGTTCGGCTACGCCGCGCAGGGCGCCGGGATCGAGCCATCGCGGGCTGGCGCCGTAACAGGAGTGGTTGACCTCGAACACTCGCTTCACCCTGGGTAACAGCGACGCGTCGCTGCGGCTCCTGGCCGATGCCGGTCGGGTCTTACGGGCGTAGTAGGTGCTCGGGGCGATCTTCACGCCATGCTGGCAGAGCACACGGCAAATCGGCTCGACCCCGAACATGTACCTTTACACGTCGATGTAAGCGACGATTACCGGCGTTGGCGATCGAGCTCCGCGGCCGCGAAAAACGCCGAAGCGGTCTTGAGGATCTCGTTCGCCCGCCTCAGCTCGGCGTTCTCCCGCTTCAAGCGCTTGATCACCTCACGTTCTGAACAAGTCGCGCAGGGCCACTCGCCCGCGTCGATCTGCGCCTTGGTGACCCAACCCCGCATGGTGTCGACCGGGATGCCGGTCAACTCCCTGACGCGACGGAACGAGGCCAGGAACGACTCGGTTGGAGCAGCCTCCCTACGCTCATGAAAGAGCCTGACTACCCGCTCCTTAGTCTCGGTATCGCACTTGCTAGGCATAACCCATTCTCTCCAATCCTCTTGAACGGAGAGCTCTATCAAACCCAGTGCGTTTCACATCGTGTAGCCGGCTCTCGCTATTGCAACGCATCGACGATAGCGTGGGCCAGCTCGTCCTTCCGCTCATACCCCGGCCGCATGAACAGCATCGTCGAGTTAGTCCAGTCCTGCACCGCGGCGATTTCCTGACCGCTCTGCTCGAGCTTGAGAT
Organism: uncultured bacterium; assembly: GCA_964392895.1. Lineage (GTDB taxonomy): Bacteria > Deinococcota > Deinococci > Deinococcales > Trueperaceae > CAYMRL01. The sequence goes on along the minus strand of CAYMRL010000005.1, from coordinate 20,100 downwards.
GGGGGTAGGCGCCATACTCCACAAACATTCCGTAACGCGCAGCCAGATCCTCCAGCCGCGCCAAGCGCGCATCGTTGAAGCGGACCACGAACGGCAGCAGGAACGCGGGTTTACCGCAGCTCCCGCCGAGACCGACTAAGGGCATGCCTGCGAGTGATGGGCCTTCACCCTTGGCGGCGGATCGCTCGAGGAAAGCGGCGCGGTCCCGCAGGACCTCGCGAGTGCCCTTCAATCCAGCCGCGAACGCGCCCAAGGACGGCGCCTCAGTGCCCGCAGTGTTCCCGTGTTGGACCGCGGTCGTGGTTGTGGAGGTATCCATATCAGTATCCTTCCCCGTGCTCGGCTACTCCCCAGGCTTCGAGCCATGAGCGCATCCGCTCTATCTCTTCACCCTGCGTGGCCACTATCTCATCGGCAAGCGACTGAACCTCGGTTCGGTGCGGCCCGGGCAGCGCCAGGTAAGCCTCTGCCATGGCCATCGCCATCTCGTGGTGGACGATCATGTCGGCCACGAAGGTCGAGTCGGCCTCTTCCGGGCTGAGGCCAGCCAGGGCGCGCATCATCGGCTCGTAAGGCTCGGCGGGCGAGGCGTCCTGGTACCACTCTGCCAACCATGCCCCGAGCTTGGCGATCTCGTCGCTCTGCACTCTGACGATCTCCTCAGCCGCGGCTCGCACCTCGGGCCGCCGGGTCAAAGTCAACAGTGCCGTCGCGGAATCGACCGCCTCCTGATGGTGTGGAATCATCCCGCTGATGAAACTGGTCTCGTCAGGGACGGAGACGGCTGCCGAGTGACTGGCCACGGCCGTGTCTGCCGGCAACGAACCACCAGCCGAAGGATCCGCATCACCTGTCCCCAGCAAACCGGTAGCCAGGCCTAGGACCACCAACAAAGCGGCCCCAACTAACACCAGCAAACTCCTGATAACCACCGGACTGAGGGTCATGCCGCCACCAGCGGACGCGGGCGGCCAATGTCCTCGGCCTTACGCCCGACCTCGGCCTGGAGCGGCGGCTTGAAACCGCGCAAGCGCAGCGCGTTACTCAGCACGAACACGCTGGAAAGACCCATCGCCGCTGCGGCGAACACCGGCGAGAGCAATACTCCTAGCGTCGGGTAGAGCACCCCGGCAGCCACGGGTATCAAGCTGACGTTGTAGGCGAACGCCCAGAACAGGTTCTGCTTGATGTTGCGTAGCGTCGCCTTCGAGAGGGCGATGGAGTTCGGAACGTTACGCAGGTCGCCTGACATCAGCACGACATCCGCGGACTCTATCGCCACATCGGTGCCCGTGCCTATGGCGATACCGACATCAGCGATAGCTAGCGCCGGTGCGTCGTTGATGCCGTCACCGACGAAAGCAACTTTGCGACCTTCCGCCTGCAGGGCGGATACCGCTTCGGCCTTGCCGTCGGGCAGAACTCCTGCCAGCACCTCGTCGATACCGAGACTCCTGGCAATGGCGCGCGCGGTGCGCTCGTCATCCCCTGTGATCATCGCCACACGCAGTCCTAGGGCGTGGAGCGCCTGGACGGCTGCGGGGCTCGACGGCTTGATAGAGTCGGCAACTGCGAGCACTGCCACTGCCTGGCCATCCACCGCCGCGTACATCGCCGTCTTGGCGGCATCGGCCAGCTCGACGGCCACGTCCCTCAAGGCGCTCACGTCGATACCGAGGTGGTCCATGTAACGCCCAGCGCCCACCCGGACGCTTCGGCCGTCGACCGTGCCGGCGACGCCGAAGCCGGGCACTGCTTCGAACCCTTCCACCGCTGGAGCGGAGAGGCCACGCATCTTCGCTGCCGCGGTAATGGCTGTAGCAACCGGGTGCTCGGACGAGGCCTCCAGCGCTGCGACTAGAGTCAACACCTCTTGCTCCTCGTTGCCCGGCGCCACCCGTACATCGGTGAGCTCCGGTTTTCCCTTAGTCAGCGTGCCGGTCTTGTCGAGGGCGATGACCTGAGCGTCCTGCAGCGCCTGCAGCGCTGTGCCGTCGCGGAACAGCACGCCCATCTCGGCCGCCTTGCCGGTGCCGACCATGATCGAGGTTGGCGTGGCCAGGCCCATCGCGCAAGGGCAGGCGATGATTAGCACTGCCACGGCGTTTACTAGCGCGAACGTGGTGGCTGGCTCCGGACCGAACACCAGCCAGACCGCTACCGTGACAGCAGCGATCGCCAGTACGGCCGGAACGAAGAGGGCCACCACCCGGTCGACCAGCGCCTGGATAGGCAGCTTGGCACCCTGAGCCGCTTCGACCATCGCGATGATCTGGGCCAATACCGTGTCCGCGCCGACCTTCGTTGCCTCGAAACGGAATGCCCCGGTGGTGTTCACCGTACCGCCCACGACTTGGTCGCCCTCGGTCTTTGAGACCGGGATCGGCTCGCCGGTGATCATGGATTCGTCGACATAACTGCTGCCGCCCACCACCACCCCATCGACGGGCAGGCGCTCACCGGGGCGAACCACCACCACATCCCCGCGGCGCACCTCGCCGATCTCTACATCGAGCTCTTCGCCGCCCCTCACGACCCGCGCGCTGCGGGCCTGCAGGCTTAGCAAGGTTCGAATGGCGTTGCTGGTGCGCCCCTTGGCGACCGTCTCCAGGTAACGCCCCACCAGGATCAGCGTGATGATCACGGCCGACGCCTCGAAGTAAACATGTGCCGTGCCCGTCGGGAACAACCGGGGGAAGAATGTGACCATTACCGAGTAGCCGTACGCGGCCGTTGTGCCAAGCGCCACGAGCACGTTCATATCCGGCGCGCGCTGCTTGATGGCCGGCCAAGCCTTCTGGTAGAAGCGCAGACCGGGACCGAACTGGACGGCGCTAGCGAGCACGAAGAAGAGGTAGGTCAACGACTGCATCGAGACCAGTCCATGCAGCCACGAGCCGAACGGCGTAACTAGCTTTCCGCCCATGTCGAGCAGGAGCACGGGCAGGGTCAGCGCTGCGGCCGCCCAGACCGCCTGCCGGAGTTCCAGGCGCTCGAGTTCCTTCGCCTGGCGTTCTGCATCGACGCGTGACGAAGCGTCACCCAGCTCCACCACCCCGTAGCCGGCATTGCGCACCGCCTCCTTGAGCGCACGCGGCTGCACGATCTGTGGCAGGTAGTGGACGGTGGCGCGCTCGGTAGCGAGGTTGACGCTCGCCTCAGTGACGCCGTCCAAGCGCGTCAGCGCCCGCTCGACCCTGAGCACGCAGTTGGCGCAGGTCATCCCCTGGACGCCAACTTGCAGTGCTACCGTCGCTGATGCGGTGTCGGGACCTTGGTGCTTGGGGGTAGTCAACATGAAACAACATTACCCCACCTGGGGTGGGGTATGTGTCAGGCGACGCGATCAATTGTACACGCGGCAGCTTGGGCGGGCCCTCAGGTCTTGTACTTCAGAGCCTCCATCAGCTCGTTCACGATGTGCTCGGCGTCGCCTCGCTGGGCGGCTGTCACGACATGGTCTCGGATATGGGCTCGTAAAACCCCGTCGCTGACCTTGCGCATGGCCCCTTGGACGGCGCTCACCTGCTTGAGCACGTCCACACAGTAGACGCTTGGATCTTCCAGCATGCGCAGTACACCTTCAACATGTCCCCGAACGCTCTTCAGGCGGCGCATGGCGTCGAGACGCGTGACCGAGTCAATATGCAAGCAGTCTTCGTGCTCAAGCAAGCGCTTGCGTTCCTGCTCGATTGAGGACTCCGAACTGTCGGCGCGGTTGACGCGGGAATCGCTCACGACCCTAAAGGTGATGCGCGGTACCCCTCGTCCTCGACCGCGCGCAGCAGTGCGGTGACCTCCGGAGAGCCGGTAACGACCGCGCGACCCAACTGGAGGTCGATCGTGGCCCCTTCAACGCCGTCGACCGATTCCAGGGCCTGCTTCACCGTTGCCGAGCAGTGGCTGCAAGTCATGCCGTCTATCTTCAATTGCATTGCGGCTGTCTCTTTCACGTGCCTCCTTCACAACGCTCCTGCGATATCTGAACATCTAACCTGGCGCGTGTGCGGTGCCTTTCACATCAGATTACGGCTCCGCCGGTCCAGTTGGCCCCTTAGCGTACTACGCAGAAGCTAAATCGTCATTCTATCCCACCCCTCGTCGAGAGGGTCTCCTGATTCTATACCACCCCACCAGGGGTGGACGTAGCGTGCTGGGATAGCTATAGTCTTAGCGCAAGGCGCGACACCGCATCAGACGGCACGACTCGAAGGTTGGTCCTGACGGCCCAGCCCGTTTCGTAACTGGATCTGTCGCGTACCAGGGAGGAATCGATGCGCATGCTCTTTAGGACCTTAGTAGGCGCCATATTGGTTGCCGTGCTCTTCGCGGCTACTGCGTCCGCCGCCGGCACCCTCCGGATGGCGATCACGGTGGACGAAGGTACCCTAACGCCGTACACCTACCAATCTGGCTACCCGGGCTACGAGTTGATGACGTTGATTTACGACCAGCTTTTCCTGTTGGACACCGACCTCATCCCGCAACCCTGGCTTGCCGAATCGCTCGATATCGGCGATGACAACCTGACCTACACCCTGAAGCTGCGTGATGGGATCCGCTGGCATGATGGCACAGAGCTGACCGCCGCTGATGTGGCCTTCAGCATCGGTTACTATCAGACATACGTCCTCGGGCGCTTCACGACCAACGCGAACAAGGTCGCCGGAGTAGAGGTTATCGATCCGCTCACGGTCGTTCTTACCCTGGGTGCGCCGGACGCTACGTTCATCCAGACGGCGCTCGCCGACCTGCCTGTGCTGCCACAGCACGTTTGGCAAGGCGTAACGGAGCCACGCCAGATGACGCAGGCGATGGGAAGCGGCGCCTACATGCTCGCTGAGTACCAGACCGACCAGTTCTACCGGTTGGTGGCCAATCCCGACTATTGGGGCCCCGCGCCGGTGTTCGATACCATCATCGCTCCGATAATCCGCGACGAAACCGCCACCTTCCAGGCGCTCATAGCCGGACAGATCGACGTTGCCGTTCGCAACGTGCCGTCTGGTTTGGTCGAGACCTTCTCCGGGCGTGCCGATATAGAGCTAGCCCAGGGATCCGGCTTCGCCTCGACCATCCTGATCATGGACGTTACCAACGGCGCGCTGGCCGATGTCGAGGTCCGGCGCGTGATGGCCGGCAGCATCAACTACAGTCGCCTGATCGACACGCTGCTGCTCGGCTTCGGCACCGCAGGCGTGCCCGGCTTCCTGCACCCGGCCAACCCGTTCTCCAACCCCGCCACCTCCGAATACACGTTGCTGACCTCAACCGAGGCCCAGGCCAGGCTTAACGCGGCCGGGTACCAGCGTGGGTCTGACGGGGTGTACGCCAGCGCGGCCGGGGAAAGGTTGGAGTTTGAGTTCCTGGCTCCTTCCAACAACCCTACCCGCCTGCGTGCCGCCGAGTTGATCGGCCAGGACCTCACTGCTGCCGGTTTCCGAATCACCGTAAGGGCAATGGAGAGCGAAGCGTTGACCGAGCGGGCATGGCCCGGCTTCGATGTCTCCGGCGGCCGGGACTACCAGCTCGCGATCTTCGGATGGAGCGCCCCGGTCAACGCGCAGGCGAACCTTCGGGGCCTGCTGCACGGTGATACGGCCAAGGGGACCTTGAACCTGGCCGGTTACCAGGACCCCGAGGTCGACCGGCTCACCGACACGGCTGCCGTCACCACCGATTTCGAGACGCGCCGTGAGCTTCTGCATGCCGTTCAGGAGCATCTGGCGACGGACCTGCCCCTGATCTCGCTCTTCTATCAGGACGGCATCTTCGCCTACCGGCCCGCTGCCTACGACGGCTGGACTTACATGGCGGGCCAGGGCATCATCCACAAGGGGTCGTTCGTAGGACAGTGACTGAGTGAACTGGTTCCTTGGCAGGGCCGGCCAGTACGCCTTAGTGCTGCTGGCGGCCCTGACTCTCAACTTCTTCCTGCCGCGGGCCATGCCTGGAAGCCCTCTGCGCTTCCTGGCCGGTGAAGATGTTGGCTTCCTCAGCCCAGCTCAGCTGGCTGAGGTACGCGAGCGTTATGGGCTGGACCGCACCCTCTTCGAGCAGTTCCTCACCTACCTGGGTTCGATGGTCACGGGCGAGTGGGGTTATTCCTACCAGCTCGGCAAGCCGGTGATCGACGCGATCCTCGAGCGGTTGCCCTGGACCCTGTTGCTGGTTGGCAGCGGCTTGTTGATAGCCTCCCTGTTCGGGATCGTGGTCGGAGCATTGGCGGCGTGGAACCGTGGCCGTTCCGCCGACACCTTTTCTCTTACCGGGGCAATCGTTGTCGATTCCCTGCCGACCTTTTGGCTCGGCATGCTGCTTATTGCCGTGTTCTCGGTCGAGCTCGGTTGGCTACCGATCTTCGGCGCCAGAACACCGTGGGGTCCCTCCAGCGGCTGGCCGTACCTGCTGGACGTTGGACGCCACCTGGTCCTGCCAGCGACGACATTGACACTCGCTACCCTCTCAGGCACCTTCTTGGTGATGCGCTATTCCATGCTCGACGTTCTGGGACAGGACTACGTACGCACGGCCCGTTCCAAGGGTGTGCGCGAGCATCGGGTGCTGATGAAACACGCCTTGCGCAACGCCATGCTGCCGGTCTCGACGGTCGTGTTCCTCAACCTCGGTTACCTGATCGGCGGTGCCACCGTGATCGAGACCGTTTTCTCCTACCCGGGCGTCGGCACCCTGCTTTACCAGGCAGTGCTGAACCGTGACTACCCAGTTCTTCAGGGCGCCTTCCTGATGCTGACCGTCTCGGTAGTACTAGCCAACATCGTCTCTGACGCGGTCTACCCGCTGCTGGACCCGCGTGTGCGCAAGGCGGCAAAGTGACCAAGCGACCTACCATCAGGCGCGTGCTGTTCGGCACTCCTGCCGCGGCAGTTGGAACTACCATGCTTAGCGTGATCGTCTTCGTGGCGATCTTCGGGCCTCTCATCGCACCAATGGACCCACGTGAGGTCGTCGGCCGTCCCTACTCTCCGCCCAATGCCACGAACTGGCTGGGAACCAACGATATCGGCCAAGACATCTTCTCCGAGATTCTCTGGGGGACGCGCATTTCGCTGCTTATCGGTCTGATCGCTGCCACCGCGGCGATTCTGGTTGGCACTGCGGTGGGGGTCATCGCGAGTCTGGCTGGCGGCCGGGTCGACGCGGTCCTGATGCGTATCACCGATGTCGCGCTCACGATCCCCTTCCTACCTTTGGCCATCGTGTTGGCAGCCTTCCTCGGTCCAAGCTTTTGGAACACCTCCTTGGTCATAGCCTCAGTGATCTGGGCTCGGCCGGCGCGAGTGGTCCGTAGTCTAGGCCTGTCGATCTGCAACCTCACCTTCGTGGAAGCGGCTCATGCGCTGGGCGGCGGCTTCTGGCATGTCCTCCTCAAGCATGTGCTGGCCGGGGTCATCCCCCTAGCCTTATCGCAGTTCGTCCTGGCGACTTCGGGTGCGATTCTCACCGAGGCCAGCCTCGCCTTCCTGGGCCTCGGTGACCCGGTACAGAAATCGTGGGGCACGATCCTGTTCTATGCCCAGGCTAGGGGCGCCTTCCTCAATGGAACCTGGCCATGGTGGGTCATCCCGCCCGGAGTGCTCATCTCCTTGACCGTGCTCAGCTTCGTGCTGGTCGGACGGTCGCTGGAAGAAGTGCTGATGCCGCGCTTACGCGCCCGAACATCCTGAAAGGAACTGATTTTGAGAACCTGCAAGAGCATGCTGCTTTTGGCGGTATACGGCATGGAGGTGGTCGAATGCGGCGGCACATTGGCCAAACATGCGCGTGACGGCGGCACAGCGTCTGCCCATATCATGCTCGCGCGTGAGGCGAGCCGGCCCGAGGTACAAGCAGCGGCGGCTCACCTCGGCGTCAACATCAGCTTCGGCGACTTCCGTCCCGGCGAGGTCGAGCCGGACATCGCGTCCAAGCGCGCCTTGGTGAGGGTCATCCGCGAGACCCGGCCGGAGATAGTCATAACGCAGGACCCAGAACACTCGTTTCACGACCTCGACCCGGACCGGCGCCCAGCGATGGTGCTGCTGCTCGAGAGCCTGGCGCTTGCCTCGCGCGACTTCGCGCTTGACCAGATGCCCGGGCTCTCTCCCCACCCGGTGCCGACCATCTACTACATGACCCCGCACCACCCGAACTGCGTCGTCGACGTCTCCGACGTCTGGGAGCTCAAGGAGCGCGCGATGGACGAACTGAAGAGCCAGATGGCATTCAGTGGCCGCATGTTCCCGAACTACTACCAGGAGGAGCACTTGCGGAAGATGGTGCCCGGCTGGGAATCGCTGGCCAACGATTACGACCGCGGCCGCGAGACGCACCGCGTGCTAGACCGGGTCACTCACCTCCACAACGGGGCGGGAAGCCACGGGCGTTTCGCCTTCGCCGAGGCTTTCAGGCGAGAAGGAAAGTTCCACTTAGATAACCTGGTCCTCTGATGACAGCCAAGGAGACGGCTATCGAGGATTCCGGCGGCGGCCGCGCGAGTCGGGGTGGCCTGGTCACAGGGCTGCGGGCGATGTTCGCCGTGCTGCGCAACCGGGTATTCGCGCGCCTCTACGTGGCCCAGACGACCCATCTTCTGGGCGACGCGCTGGTTTGGGTGGCGGTCGCGCTGTTGGCCTTCGAGCTCGCAGGCGAAAGCGCGGCGGCGGTCCTAGGCATCGCCCTGACCATGCGCGTGAGCGCCTTCGTGCTGCTCTCGCCGTTCGCTGGTGTCTTGGCAGACCGGATCAGCCGCAAGGCGATGATGGTCGGTGCCCTTTCCGCACGCATGGTTGTGCTGTTGCTCCTGTCGGGCGCAGGCGAAGTGTGGCAGGTCTACCTGCTCATGTTCATGCTCAACTCCCTCACAGCCTTCTTCACCCCCACCTATCAGGCGACCATTCCGGCCGTCACCAACGGCGACAGCGAGTACCGGCGGGCTGTGGCGCTCTCCGGGGCCACCTTCGAGTTGCTCGGCGTCCTCGGTCCCGGCATGGCAGGAGCACTGGCCGTCGCCGCCGGCGGCCGTTCACTTTTCTGGGTCGCTGGTGCAACCCTGGTGTTAGCCGCTCTGCTGATCTTGAGCATCAGGACGCGCCTCGACGGCGCGCATGCAAACGCTGCTGTCAACCGCCGCGCCCTAGGGACTTCTGACCTATCGATCGGGACGCTGCGACTCTGGCGCGATCCTCTGACGCGCTACGGGCTATCACTCGAGCTGGTGGCGTCGATAGCAGGCGCATGGATCCTGGTGAACACCGTGGTGCTGGTCAAGTCGGGGCTCGCCCTGGCGGACCTACACTACGGCTGGGTGATGGCGGCTTTTGGGGCCGGAGCGACCCTGGCCGCGCTGGTGATCGGCACCGTCGAGTCACGCCTACCGCGAACGGCCTTTCTCACTTTCGGTGCGCTCCTGATCTCGGTGGCCGTGCTTCCTGCGAACTTCGTCGGGCTGTTGCCGCTCGCGGCCTTGTGGTTGCTCGCCGGCGCCGGATCGAACTGGGTGAACTTGCCGATGCTGACGATCATCGCCGACCGCACACCCCCCGAGCTGCAGGGGCGTGTCTTCGGTGCCCACTTCGCTTGAAGCCACCTTTGGTGGCTGGCCGCCTACCCTCTGGCGGGCTGGCTCGGGTCGCGGTTGCCCGATCGGTCTTTCCTGATAGGAGGTTTACTGGCGATGGCACTCTTCGCATTAGCCCGTCTCACTACATGGCGAACCGTCAGGTCGATGGACGACGACACATTCAGCTAACACATGAAGGCGGTGGCTCTTCAGCGCAACGGGCCAGCGTGCCTTAGGCGATCACTGCCTAGATCACCCACAGTACCTAAGTAGTTCAGCCTCACCCCGGAGGCCGTAAGCCGGCCATCGTCAGGCTCACAGGGGCTACCACAGCGAACGGGTTGTTCATGAATTCCTCCGCTCCTTCGTCACCGAACGGTTACCTTTTAACCTAGGTGAGTTCATCTGGGCTCGTGAGCGCGCTCGAGTATGTGCAGACCTGCGATGGTCAGGTCGTCACGAAACGCGATCCGTACCGTGTAGTCGCCCGCCTCCAAGTACAGCGGCGTGTTGGTGATCGTCACATCGCCGGCTCGGATCACATCCGGCTCTCCCTGCTCCTCGAAAGCTCCCGACAGGCCGACAATCTGCGCCCGAGCGGCGGCGACCCAAAACGGGCTCACGTCAGTTGCTGAGCGACCCCGATGAGCAGACCTTCTGGTCCACGGATGTAACAGAGCCGGTACACATCCCGGTAGTTGACGACCTCGCTGCTCACCAACTCCGCACCGAGCTTCTCGAGCCGAGCAAGAGTATCGTCCAGGTCGTCCACGGCGAACATCACGCGTAAGTACCCCAGAGCATTGACCGGCGCCTTCCGATGGTCGGCGACGACTTCCGGCTCCAGGAAGCGCGAAAGCTCGAGTCGGCTGTGACCGTCAGGCGTGCGCAGCATCGCGATCTCGACACGCTGGTCGCCGAGTCCGGTGACCCGCCCGGCCCACTCGCCCTCCACCATCTGGCGGCCTTCCAGCTCGAGGCCGAGTTGTTGGAAGAACTCGATGGCGGCATCGAGATCTTCGAGCACGATGCCGACGTTGTCCATCCTGACGACCATGCTGCCAATCTACATCGAGGGGGGCGTTCGCTTCGTCCGCGCATGCACCCTGTACCATGCGCCATGTCAGGCGATCAGCCTCAGGGGAGCGAACGGGTGTTCTCGTTCGAGACGGCAGTCTCACAGTGGGCCCGTCGTTACGGGCTGCGCGGCGGCATCGTCTTCGAGCTGAGAGAAGAGGGCCTGTACTGCGTGGGCAAGCAGTCGGGCCATCTGCTGATAGAGCCGAGGCGGGTCGAGAAGCTGCGGTCGATAGTCGAGTCGTCCAAGTACGGTAGCTACTACACGACGCGCATCTGGGTCCAGGGCGGTCCGCAGCCTGCGACGATCACGGTGAGGCACTTCGAGTCCAGGGGGTACATCGAGACGATCGCCCACTTCGCACACCGGGTCGCAACGTTGGGCGGTCTCGATAGGCTCGAGCGCGGCTCGTCGGCCCTCGGCGCCATGACCATTCTCTTCCTCGTCCTGCCGGTTCTACTCGGCGCCCTGTACGTCTCGATCTTCGTCCTGGCCAACGACCCTTGGTACCAGCGCTTCGCTCCGACGTTCGTGATCCTCGCTCTCTACCTGGTACTGATCAGGGCGGCGAGGATCATGTGGCCGCGACCGGTGAAGGGCTGGGACGAGTACCTGATCGTGCTGCAAGGGCTCAAGGGGCGGCAGACCTGAAGCAACCCCGCAGTTGAGCGACTCGGGTCAGATTTTCGTCATAAGTCAGCTTGCATCGTGGCGGCACGTGATCAGGAGAGCTTCCTCGACTACCGCGGCTGGTGCGCTGCCGCATCTCGAGCCTGCGCCAAGACTGCCTGACGGTCTCAACATCGTCACGCCCGGCGGCAGTCTCGAGTCGGTGTCCACCAAGGCCGGCAGCCTCGAGCTGTTGGCGACGGGGCGCGGCGTCGAGGTCATCAAAGGCACGCTGCAAGACGGCGAGCGCATGACGATGGTGCCGGGCGAACCGGACTCCGACGCGCTCGAGGCCTGTCTGCTGCTCGACGGCTGCCTGATGATGCCTGACACGCTCGGCGGCGGCGTCCTCGCGCCGGGGAGCCTCATCAGCGCCGACGGGCTCCAGGAGCCGGTGAGCTTCACCGCCGTCGGCGACGTGCGCTTCCTCTACATAACGTCGGCTCCGATGTTCCACCACATCAGCCACGAGCTCAACGAGCTAAGGCGCCTGGCTGTCGACATCGAGATAACGGACGGCTACACGGCCGACCACTGCGAGCGCCTGCAACGCCTCTCTTACGCCACCGGCCGCGAGCTGGGCTTGAGTCAGGCCGAGCTCTACGGTCTCGACTTCGGCGCCTACCTGCACGACGTCGGCAAGGTCAAGGTGCCCACCCCGATACTTCAGAAGCCGGGCAAGCTCGATGCCGAGGAGTGGCTGGTCATCAAGCAGCACCCGACTTTCGGCCGCGAGATGCTCGCAGCTACCTTCATGCGCGAGGCCGGCGTGATCGTGGAGCAGCACCACGAGCGCCTCGACGGCAGCGGTTATCCGTACGGGCTCGCCGGCGACGAGATCCTCGTCCAGGCAGCGATCGTGGCTGTCGCGGACACTTACGACGCCATCACGACAGACAGACCCTACCGCCGCGCCAGTCCGCCGGCCGACGCGCTGGCTGAGCTCGAGCGGCTCGCAGGCATCCAACATCCCAAAGAGGTCGTCCGCGCTTTCCGGTCCGCGGTGGCCCGTCTCGAGATCTAGACCGGAAGAGCTGTGCTGTAACGAGGGGCGCGTGCTCGCGCCTCAGCCCACGAAAGGAGGGCACACCTTGCATACACGTCTTCGCACCATCCTCCTGGCCGGCCTGATCCTGGCGCTCTTCTCGAACGCTTTCGCCAAGGATTGGCACGTCCGCGTCAACGCGCCGCTAGTCGCGGCCGTCACCGACCGGCTCCCGCTCGCCGGCGCGGGCGACAGGCTCTACCAGGCGCAAGAGGGCGCGCACGCCGCCGTGACAGCGCTCACCGGCGTCGAAGTCGACCACTTCTACGTCTGGGTGCACGTCGGCAAGACCTCCATCCCTGTCGACCCCTTGTACTTCAGCAAGTAGTCGCCGGCTGGAACACGAGCCGGGCGTGGGAGTTGACTTCCCACGCCCGGCATTGCTGTGTACAATGCTCTTTGCCTTCGGGCCGCGGGTCACCTACTGAGGTTCCGCCCACAACCGAAGGCCCCTTCGACTAGCGGTTAGGTCACAACCCTTTCAAGGTTGCGGCACGGGTTCGAATCCCGTAGGGGTCACCACGATCGAGGCGCCCGCGCGAGCGAGGCGCCTCTGTCATTTCGCCCGCTGGCGCGCTTCGGCCTTCATTAAGCGCTTGACACCACCCGGTCACAGCCCATAACCTGCTCGTAAGCGTTTTCGTAACCGTTTACGAACCTGCGGGAGGCCCAGTGGCGGTGCACGCAGTGCCGAACCAGAAGCTGCACGAGCGCGGCGGAGCCGTCTCGTGACCAGGGCCAGGGTGACGATCCACGACGTCGCACGCCTCGCCGGCGTCTCCGTGGGAACCGTCAGCCGTGCACTCAACGACCGCTACGGCGTCAACTCGGGCACGCGGCGCGAGGTGCTCGAGGCGGCCAAGACGCTCGGCTACCAGCCCGACCCGACGGCTCGCGAGCTCTCGAACCGTCGGCCGGTCACGGTCGGACTCAGCGTCGCCCATGGCCATAAGCGCCTCATCCCGTTCTTCGTGCTCTACCTCGGGCACCTGCTCGACGCCATGGCCGACAGCGGCCTGCGCGTCAGAGACGTGCCGACAGGCGAGGACGGTCTGCCGGCAGAGAGCGCCGATGCTTACGTGCTGCTCGGCGCCCACTCGGGCGACCCGCGCCTCGAGCATCTGAAAGCCCAGCGCATCCCTCACGTGCTGGTGGGTCACTTCGACGGGGTGAGCAGCATCGCCGCCGACGACGTCAGTGGCGGCCGCATCGCAGGCGAGCACCTCCTGGCGCTCGGCCACGAGCGCATCGTGCACCTCACCGGCGACCTCGACTCGCAGTCGTTCTCCGACCGCCTGTCGGGTCTCGATCAGGCGCTGCGCGAGGCCGGCGCTCCCCCGCCGGAGCTGGTCGTCTGCCACGAGCTGACGGCCCTCGGCGCCTATCGAGCGCTGATAAGCCGTCTGGCGACCGACCCACCAAGCGCCGTCTTCGCCGCAACCGACGAGTTGGCGTCCGGTTGCGTCGCCGCCGCGGAGGACCTCGGCCTCAGGGTCCCTGAGGACCTCTCGGTGATCGGCTTCGACGACATGCCGGAGGTCGGCGAGACGCTGACGACGATCAGGCAGGACATCAAGGAACTCGCGCGCCAGACTGTGACGCTGCTTCTCGAAGGCCTCAGGGGCGAGCCGAATCGCAACCTGAGGCTCCAAGTCGAACTGGTCGACCGCGGCACGACCGCGAGACGGAGGTGAGCCGAGACTGCCGCCGTTAGCCCGTTAAACAGCTACAGAGTTCTAAGGGCGAGACGCCGAAGCTGGCCGCAGAGCCGCGCAGGCGCACTCGAACCCCACGAGGGAGAGCAAGATGAGAAGGTTCGCAGTCAGACGTCTTACCGTACTGCTCGCAACGCTGCTGGCAGTCTCGATCACCGCGGGCGCCATGGCCCAAACGGTTCGAGTCATGGGTTACGGCGGCACCGACCCCGCCATCGTCGCTAGGCTGCTCGACGAGGTGGTCGGAGCCTCGCTCGCCGCCGAGGGCATCACGCTCGTCTACGAGCCGCTCGAGGACTACAACACCGCGCTGTTCAACGCCCTCTCGGCCGGCACCGCCGCCGACATCTTCTACATCCCGGTCGAGACCGCCCCCGGCATCATCGCCACCGGCAAGGTGCTGCCGCTCAACGGTCTCGTCGACACCTCGCCGTTCATCGACAGCCTGGTGCAGGCGTACACGGTCGACGGCAACGTCTACGGCATCGCCAAGGACTTCAACACGCTGGCGCTGCACTACAACATCGACCTGTTCGAAGAGGCCGGCGTCGAGGTTCCCAACGAGAACGACACATGGGACACCCTGGCCGAGAAGCTCCGCGGCGTCGCCGCCCTCGACGGCGTCTACGGCGCGTGCTTCCCCGCCTCGTTCGACCGCTTCGGGGCGTTCGCCTACGCCTCCGGCTGGCAGCCGTTCGATGCCAGCGGCGCCACCAACCTGACCGACCCGGCGTTCGTCGAAGCCGTGGAGTGGTACACCGACCTCCTGCACGAGGGCGTCGTCGCCCTGCCGTCTGACGTCGGCGAGGGTTGGGGTGGCGGCTGCCTCGCGACCGACACCGTCGCCGTCGCTTTCGAAGGCGCCTGGATCATCGGCTTCCTCCGCGACGCCGCACCGAACCTCCAGTACGGCACGACCTACATGCCGATCGGCCCGTCCGGCGACCGCGGCAACTTCCTCTTCACCGTGGCGTGGGGCATCAACGCCGACTCCGCCA
This sequence comes from uncultured bacterium, assembly GCA_964392895.1. Classification (GTDB taxonomy): domain Bacteria; phylum Deinococcota; class Deinococci; order Deinococcales; family Trueperaceae; genus CAYMRL01. Next base: position 5,033 of record CAYMRL010000005.1, on the reverse strand, counting down.
ACCAGGCCGCCGCCGTGCGCGTCCTCGAGGCGCTGACCAGCGCCGAAGCTCAGCAGTGGGTGCTCGAGCAGGGCCTCGCCATCCCCAGCCGCAGCGCGCTGGCCGACAACGCGTACTTCGACACCGGCTCGACCGAAGCCGAAGCCAACAAGGTCGTCTTCCTCGGTGCCGCCCAGGGCAACGTCCTCGGCTTCCAGTTCGGCTCCGTCGGCACCGACTGGATGGGCCCGATCAACGAGGCGCTCATCGCCATCGCGGGCAACCAGGCCAGCGTCGAAGACGCCCTGCAAGCTGCCCAAGAGGACATCGACGCGCTGATCGAGCGCGGCAACAACTAGACCCTAGGCTCTGTCGGTGTTGGGCGGCCTGCCGGCCGCCCAACACCGCTCGATCAGCTCACCGAAGCAGAACTGGAGCCAGACGTGAGACAGCGTTCCGAGACCCTCTCGGCCTATCTGTTCTTGTTGCCGTTCCTCACGCTGCTAGCTATCTTCTTCCTATACGCCGCCGGCCGCGCGATCTATTTCAGCTTCACCGACTACGACATGTTCTCGCCGCCTACGTTCGTCGGCCTGGACAACTACCGCGACCTGTTCCGCGACCGGCTGTTCCTCAGCGCGCTCAGGAACTCGCTCTGGTTCACCGCCATCGTCACGACGACCCAGACCTTCCTCGCCCTCGTCATGGCTGCCGTGCTCAACCAGCGCGTGCGCGGCATCCACTTCTTCAGGTCGGTCTTCTACCTGCCGAGCGTCACCAGCTCGGTCGTCATCACCCTGATCTTCTTGTGGCTCTACCAGCGGCGCGGCGGCATCAACTTCGTCGTCACACAGTTCACTCGTTACATGCCGATCCTGCTGGCGTTCCTGTTGATCGTCGCCGTCGTGCAGGTGCTGCAGGTCAGCTACGAGCGCAGGAAGAAGCTGCCGGCCGGCTGGTTCGACCCGGCGCTGATGGTGGTCTCCCTGCTGGTGGCGGGCGTGGCCGTGTTCGCTCTCAACGCGGCAGGCGTCATCGGCCCTCGCAACGTCCCCGACTTCGATTTCACCTGGCTCCAGACGAGCCAAACTGTCCCCAACGGCTGGCCGTTCTGGCTCTCGATACCGGTGCCGCTGGCCGCCATCATGATCCAGAACATCTTCACCACGGTGCCGACGTTCATGCTGATGTACTTAGCGGCGCTGCAGACGGTGCCGAAGAGTCACTACGAGGCCGCCTCGATCGACGGCGCCACTGCCAGCCAGCAGTTCTTCCGCATCACGATGCCGGCGGTCAGGCCGGTGACCTTCCTCGTGCTCACGCTCGGACTGATCGGCACGCTGCAGATGTTCGACCAGGTGGCGATCTTCGGTGACGCCGCGCCGCAGCGCTCGATAATCACGCTCGCCTACTTCGTCTACAACCGCATGTTCCCGGGCGCGCAGACGCCCGAGGTCGGGTTCGCGTCGGCTGCCGCGATGTTCCTCGCGCTGCTCACGCTCACAGTGGTGCTCATCCAGCGCATGGTCGTGAAGGCGGACGCGGAGTGAGCGCCGTGTTGACCCGCCCCATCGCCGACGACCGCGCCTGGCAAGCCTGGCTGGCGCGCAGGCGCTGGTCGCGAGCCGGTCTCGTCTACTGCGTGATGCTCGCGTTCTCGCTGGTGTTCGTGGGGCCGCTGCTGTTCGCGACCGTCTCGAGCATCAAGACCGACCCGCTCGAGTACCCACCCGCGCTCTACATCCCACAGCTCGACGTCGGCAACTGGTCGGCAGCGGCGCGTTTGGGCACCGCCGGCGCCGGCGACAGGTGGTTCGGCGGCTTCGCGCCGGGCGCTTCGGTGCCGTTCTCGATCAGCTACTTCGTGCGCGACGGCGTCGAGCCAGAGGCACCCGAGGTGGCGGTGCCGCGGCGCCGGCCCGGTGCCGGTCTCGGCGCGGTGATGGCCATCCAGTTCGCGGCGGATCACGCCGCGGTCTCCGAGGTGAGGGAGGTCGCGCGCGCGCCGGCGCAGCTGCGCTCCGGCGACGAGACGATCTCGGGCCAGCGCGTCACCTACGAGTTCGAGATCAACTACCCGGGCGACGGTCCCACGATAGACAGGCTCCCGGTCGACGTCACGGCCGCGACCAGCATGACGTTCCTAGACTCCACGCTCTCTCCCAGTCGGTTGGAGCGGCGCGGGCGTACCGCCTCCTACGACCACCTCTCCCCCGGCGTCTTCGGTTACATCTTCAGGAACTACGTCAGGACCTTCGCCGAGGTGCGCAGCCCGGCCACCGGGCAGAGTCTCTTCTTGACCTGGATCGGCAACAGCTTCCTGTTCGCGTTCTGGCGCATCCTGATCACCCTGAGCATCGCCACGCTCTCGGGCTACGCGCTGGCCCGCATGCGCTTCAGGGGCCGCGAGCTCGTGTTCATCCTCGTGCTCATCGCTCAGATGATCCCGAACCAGGTGCTGTTCATCTCCAACTACCTGGTGCTGCGCGACGGCATACTCGCCATCGGCGACTTCCGCCTGTCGATGTTGTGGGGTCAGGCGAACGGGATGCTCAACAGCTTGCCGGGCCTGATCGTCGTGACCGCGCTCAGCGCGGGGCCCGTGTTCATCATGAAGCAGTTCTTCGAGTCGATCCCGCGCGAGGTCGAGGAGGCGGCGATGATCGACGGCGCCGGCCACTGGCGCCGCTACTGGAGCATCGTCCTGCCGATGGCGCGCCCGGCTCTCGGAGCCCTGGTGATCCTCACCTTCCAGGGCGCCTGGAACGACTTCTTCTGGCCCCTGGTGGTGCTCACGAGCCCCGAACAACTCAAGACGCTTCCCGTCGGTCTGTTATCGTTCCGGAACGCCTACGGCGGTGTCGGCGACTGGGGACTCATCCTGGCGGGGGCGGTCCTCAGCGCGCTGCCTGTCATAATCCTGTTCGTCGTGTTCCAGCGCTACTTCCTAGAGGGCGTCTCCTACGGCGGCAGCAAAGAGTAGAGGTCAACCGCGTGGATTTCAGGTTCAACACGGTGCTGAAGGAGCACTACGCCTTCTTGGTCGCGGACTCGGACGGTCAGGTGACCTCGGGTGAGCACGGCCTTTACGACCGGGACACGCGCTTCCTCTCGCGCTACGCCTGGGGCTGGAGCCAAGATGGCAAGCCCTTGCAGACCCTGAACAGCGAGACGCCGCGGCTCGACAGCTACTTCGGCCACCACGCGAGCATCGCAGGGCCGTCGCAGCGCTTGGCGGTGCGCAGGGCCGTGAGGTTCGGCGCGTCTGGGTTCCTCGATGAGCTTCATTTCGAGAACACCTCACGCGAGGAGCAGACCCTGGACCTGAAGCTCGAGGTGGGCGCTGACTTCAAGGACCTGTTCGAGGTGCGCGGCTGGAAGGGGCTTGAACGGCTCGAGCCCGAGGTGGCGACCTCGCCGGCGGGCGTCACCTTCAGCCTCACCAGCAGCGATGGCGTCAGGCAGGCTGTGTCGCTGACGTTCACCGGCCCCGAGGCGACGGTGTGCGCCCCTGAGGAGGGCGGGAGCGCGTGCCGTTTCGGTTGGAAGCTCGTCCTCGCGGCCGGCGCCTCGCGCAGCCTAACCGTGAGCGTAACGGTCGAGAACCCACTCGCTGACGCGCTCTCGGGAGTCGAGGACTACGCGACTTGGCGTGAGCGCTTCTCGTCGCTGAAGCCGCCCGGCGATCTGCGGCGTGTCGTGGAACGAGCTGTCGACGACCTAAGGGGCCTGCTCGTCTACACGGCCGAAGGTCCGCTGCCCACCGCCGGGATCCCCTGGTTCGTGGCCGCGTTCGGCCGCGACGCTCTGCTGACCGCCAACCTGCTGCTGCCTTACGCGCCGCAGGTGGCGGCCGGCACCCTGCGCTACCTGGGCCGCCACCAGGGCACCAAGGACGACCCGCGCCGCGGCGAGCAGCCCGGCAAGATCATGCACGAGCTGCGCTTCGGTGAGCTGACGAGGACCGGCCGCGCGCCACACTCTCCCTACTTCGGGACCGTAGACGCCACGCCGCTCTACCTGATGCTGCTCGAGCAGCACAGGTTGACGACCGGCTCGCTCGACCTGGTGCGCGAGCTCGCCCCGACCTGGGAGGCGTGCCTCGAGTGGATACTCGGTCCCGCCGACGTCGACGGCGACGGGTTCCTCGAGTACGTCCCCGACCACGACGGTGGGCTGGCGGTGCAGGCGTGGAAAGACTCGCAAGACTCGATGAACCACGCCGACGGCAGCCTCGCCGAGGGAGCCGTGGCCGTGGCCGAGGTGCAGGGCTACGCCTACGCCGCGCTCAGGGCCGCAGCCATCTGGTACTCGCTGCTAGGCGACGTACCGCGCGCCGCCGAGCTGGAAGCGAGAGCCGAGGCGTTGGCGACGAAGTTCCACGAGGTCTTCTGGCTCGAGCACCTCGGCACCTACGCCATGGCGCTCGACGGCGAGAAGCGACCGCTCGAGGTGCTCAGCTCCAACGCCGGGCAGCTCCTGTGGACCGGGATCGTGCCGCCGGGCGCCACCGAACGGCTGGTGCGCACCCTCGAGGGCGAGGAGCTGTGGAGCGGCTGGGGCATCCGCACGCTCGGCACGTCCGAGCTGCGCTACAACCCCGTCTCCTACCACAACGGCTCGGTGTGGCCGCACGACTCGGCGCTGATCGCCGCCGGGATGGCGCGGTACGGCTACAAGGCAGCGGCCAAGCGCGTGGCGCGGGCACTGCTGGATCTCGCCGCAGCCCAGAGCGACCTGCGGCTGCCGGAGCTGGTCGCCGGCTACCCGCGCGACGAGCGGCCGCCAGTCCCCTACCCGGTCGCGTGTCGGCCGCAGGCGTGGGACGCCGCCGCGGTCATCCACCTGCTTCGTTACCTCTGAGCTGAGCTGCTAGACTCGTTGGCGGTCGTGCTCGTGTCTCGGCGCGGTTCTTGGCTTCTAGGGCGGTTAGCTCAGCGGTAGAGCGTCTCCTTTACACGGAGAGGGTCGGGGGTTCGAGCCCCTCACCGCCCACCATTGTTGTGAGTCGCGACATATGCGACATATGAGTCGCGACATGTGCGACTAAGAGA
>CAYMRL010000004.1:0-350243 GCA_964392895.1 uncultured bacterium | reverse complement strand
CGGCGGAGCGCGCGTACTCGTCCTCGATGCCAGAGACGTCGGCTCCCGGAGCCACCCAGCCGTAGCTGTTGGCGTAGATGCCTATGAACACGTCGCTCTGCTGGAGGTAGGAGCGGTAGAGATCGGCTGGCGGGTGCGGTCTGGCGCCGAGCTCGAACATCACGGGCGTCAGGCGCAACCCCTCGATGGCCCGGCGCACGTTCGTGCGCTCCTCGGCCAGCTCGCCCAAGGTGGAGGAGACGAACACCCGCAGGCGTTGGTCGGGCGTGAGGATCTCTCTGACCGGCGGGGCGGGCGGCGCTTCGCCGACGAACGCCGCGCGCTGGGGGCGCCTTCGTTGCTTGCGCTCGTCGAGGTACCTGAGGATGTTGGTGAGGTTCGTCAGGATGGCGACGACGACCCCGATGACAGTGATTACCGCGATCGCGCCGCTCATGCGTGCTTCTGCTCCGATCCGCGCGTCGGCGCGGCCATCACTACCGACCGGTGTCCGGACGCCGCTAGTCTATGGCGAACCCGGGAGCGCGGTGAAGGGGCTTCCGGGCGCTACAGCCCCAGGTAAGCGCGCTTGATCAGCGGGTTGCCGAGCAGCTCCGAGGAGGGGCCGTCGACGACCTGCCGGCCGTTCTCCAACACGTAGGTCCTGTCGGAGTGCTTGAGCACCTGCATGACGTTCTGCTCGACCAGCAGGATCGGCATGCCCGTCTGAGCGACGGTGCGGATCACCTGCATGACCTCGCGCACCAGCAGCGGGGCGAGGCCGAGGCTCGGCTCGTCCATGATCAGCACCTTGGGGTGCAGCATCAGCGCGCGCCCGATCGCTACCATCTGCTGCTGACCGCCCGACAGCGAGGCCGCCTGGGCGCGGCGCTTCGTCCACAGGTCGGGGAAGAGCTGGTAGACCCGTTCGAAGCCCTCGTGCCGCCTGCGCCTGGCCTGCGGCAGGTAGGCGCCGAGCGAGAGGTTCTCGGCCACCGTCATCTCGCCGAACAGCTGCCTGCCCATCGGCACATGAGCCAGCCCGCGCAGCGCCAGCGAATGAGGCTCGAGCCCGCCGACCTCCTCGCCTTGCAGCAGGATGCTGCCGCTCCAGGGCCTGATCATGCCGGAGATGGCGCGCAGGATGGTCGACTTGCCGCTGCCGTTGCCGCCGACGAGGCCGACGAGCTCGCCTTCGTCGACGTGCAAGGACGCGCCGAACACGACCTGTAGCTCGCCGTAGCCGAGATCGACGTCGATCAGGTCGAGCACGCGCCGGCCCGCCGCCGCGGAGTGCCCGGGCGCCTCAGTCATCGCTGCCCCCGAGGTACGCCTCGATGACCCGTGGATCGCTCGTCACCTGCTCGGGCGTGCCTTGGGCGATCTTGTCCCCGAACGCGAGCACGATCACCTCGTGGCACAGCTCGGTTATCGCCTGCATGATGTGCTCGACCATGATTATCGCGATGCCGCTGCCGGCAAGGTCGCGCACGAACGAGATCATGTCGCGCAGCGCCGGCGGGTTCAGGCCGGCCATCAGCTCGTCGAGGAACAGCACGCGCGGTTCGACCGCCAGCGCCTTGGCGAGCTCGAGCCGGCGGCGGCGCGCCAGGTTGAGGTCTGAGGAGGGCTGCACGGCGCGGTCGGCCAAGCCGACGCGCTCGAGGGCCTGGTACGCCTTGCGCTCGGCCTCCTTGCGGTTCGACGTCTTGAGGAAGGCAGGGATCATGACGTTCTCGAGCACGGTCAGGCCCTCGAACGGCTTCTCGATCTGGAAGGTGCGGCCCATGCCGAGCCGGGTGCGCGTATGAGCCGGCAGGTTGGTGACGCGCCTGCCCTCGAACCGCACCTCGCCGCGCCTGACCTTGGCGTAGCCGGTGAGAGCGTTGAACAGGGTCGACTTGCCGGCGCCGTTCGGTCCGATCAGGCCGAGTATCGCTCCCTGCTCGAGGCTGAGCGACACGCCGTTGACGGCCGTCAGGCCGCCGAACTGGACGGTTACGTCGTCAGCTTCCAGCGCTCTTGGCATAGCGCCTCCTGACGATGCGCCGCTCGAGCTCGCCTAAGAGCCCGCGCGGCACGAACAGCACGACCACGACTATCAGCGCGCCGTAGATGAGCAGGTTCGCCTCGGCGAACACGTTGCGGAAGAGCTCGGATGCGAGGGTCAGCAGCGAGGCTCCCACGAGCGGCCCCAGCAGCGTGCCGCGCCCGCCGATGATCGCCACCAGCGCGATGCGCACCGAGAGATGCAGCTCGAACATCGGCTGCGGCTGCAGCGCCGAGAGGAACAGGCCGTAGATGCAGCCACCCAGAGCCGTGAGGGCTGCCGAGATCGCGAACGCCTTCAGCTTCACCGCCGCCGGATCGATGCCGGCGGCCTGGGCCGAGGACTCGTCCTCGCGCACCGCCCGCATCTGGTAGCCGAGCCGCCCGCGCGTTATCAGCAGCACCGCGACCAGCACCAGCAGCAGGTAGCCGAGGGCGAGCCAGAACTCGACGTGGCGGCTGAACAGGTCGAGCCCGAAAGGCTGCTTGACGTCGAAGATGAACAGGCCGATGGCGCCGCCGGTCAGCTTGCGCTCGTTGATCGCGACCAGGCGCAAGACCTCGGCGACGGCGATGGTCGACAGCACGAAGTACGAGCCTCGCAACCTGAACGTCAGGCTGCCCCACAGCAGTGCCAGCGCCGCGGCGAGGGCCATGGCGAGCAGCGCGCCCCACCACGGAGCCAGGTCGTAGCGGTTGGCGGTGATGCCGATCGTGTAGGCGCCGAGACCGACGAAGGCGGCGTGCCCGAGGCTCGACTGACCAGTCCAGCCGCCGAGCAGGTCCCACGACGTCGCCCAGCCCGCCAGTAGCAGCAGCGAGATACCGAGCGAGAGGTAGCTAGGGAAGAGCGTGTACCACGCTGCGCCCAGGACCGCCACGCCGGCGAGGCGCAGCAGCGGCGACGCCAGCACGCCACCGACGCCAGACACGCCGCTCACACGCGCCTCCCCGCCCTGCCGAACAGCCCTTGGGGCCTGAGCAGCAAGATCGCGAGGAACGCGAACAGGCCGTAGGCGTCGCGGTAGCCGGACGAGAGGTAGGAGGCGCCGAGGAACTCGACGACCCCGAGCAGCAGGCCACCACCGATGGCGCCGGGGATGCTGCCGAGGCCGCCCAGCACAGTGACCACGAAGGCTTTGAGCGTGTAGCTCGAGCCGACGGTGGGGATGGCGAAGAGCAGCGGGGCCAGCACGACACCGGCGAGCATCGCGAGCGCCATGCCCATGCCGAACACCAGGGCGTGGATGGCCTTCGAGTTGATACCGACGAGCTCGGCCCCGACGCGGTTCTGCGCGGTCGCGCGCACCGCCCGTCCGAGCTCGGTGCGGGTCAGCACGAACCAGAGCGCGGCGATGGTGGCGAGGGTCAGCCCGCCGGCTATCAGCTGCGCTATCGGCAGCCTGACGCCACCGAGCGTCACGGTGGCGGTGGCGTAACGCAGGAATACCGACTGCGGCTCAGCGCCGTAGATGAGGAAGAGAGTGTTGGCGATCACCAGGCTCAGGCCGAGGGTGGCGAGCAGCGTGCTGTCGCCGGGGGTGTCGACGAGCCGGGCGAGGATGAGGCGCTGGATCACCGCGCCGAGCAAGAACCCGGCGGGCAGCGCCAGGACGATCGCTAGATAGGGGTCGATCCCGAACTGCCGAAAGAGCGTCATCGCGAGGTAGAGGCCGATCGCGACGAACTCGCCGTGCGCGAAGTTGATGACGCGCATGACGCCGAATATGAGCGAGAGGCCGACGCCGATCAGCGCGTAGATGCCGCCGATGAGCAGTCCGCCTGTCAGGTTCTGGAGGAACGGGACGAGACCGTCCAAGCTGTGAGTCCGATCCGAGGCGAGGGAGCCGGTGAGCTCGGCTCCCTCGCGAGCCTAATGAGGTTGGCTAGCCGCGCCCTGCGCTCAGCGTTGAGCCCACGGCGCCGTCGGCAGCATGTCGTTGACGACGATGCCGTTGACGAACACGGTGACGAACTGGCCGCCCTGGACCTGCTGCGCGACCGCCGGCAGCGGCGCCTGGTTGCGGTAGCCCTGGTAGTCCTCGAAGTAGAGCGGGCCGTAGACGGTGTCCGGCATGTCGAGGGACTGCAGCGCGGCCTGCACGTCGGCGGGGCTGTGCGAGGCGGCGCGCTTCAGCACGTCGACGGCGGTGATGATGCCGGCGTACGCCTGGGCTGCGTGGTACGAGGGCGTGCGGCCAAGGATGGCGGCGAGGCGGTCGTTGAGCTCCTGCGCGCCTGGGTAGGGGACGTCCTTGGTCCACATCGTCGCGGTGTAGACGTACTCGGTAGCGGGGCCGGCGCCGTCGATGAAGCCTGGCAGGGCGAAGCCAGCGGCGCCGCCGGCGAACACCTTGGCGTCGAGGCCGACCTCTTGGATCTGCCGCATCAGGGCGACCGAGTCGGCGGCGTACGAGACCATGAACACCACATCGGCGTTGTGGTTCTTGAAGCGGTTGAGGATGGGGCGGAAGTCAGCACCGCTCTGGTCGTAGTCCTGGCGCTCGAGCACGCGGTAGCCGCGCGCGGCCGCGATCTCGTCGACGGCGTCGGCGACGGCGCTCTCGAACGCGCCGTTGCCGTGGATCGTCACGATGGTCGAGAGCGTGCCTGCGCCCTGCTCGGCGTTGATGGCGTCGAAGACGTTGAACAGCACGTCGGCGTAGGCGTAGGAGGGCTGGTTGATGCGGAAGATCCAGGGGGAGCCGGGCCGCGTGATGGCGTCGTCAGACGAGGTGAACACCAGGAACGGCCGCTGCTGGCGCGTGAAGTACTGCGCCAACGGGTTGGTGATGCCCGACGAGTAGGCGCCGAGCACGATCGGGATGCCCTGGTTGACGAGCTTCTCGCCCGCGGCCAACGCAGCGTTGGCTTCGGAGATGTCGTCCTCGAGCACCACTTCGACCAGCGCGCCGTTGATGCCGCCGGCGGCGTTGACGTCCTCGAGCGCGGCCTGGATGCCGGCCCTGTGCTGGTCACCGAACTCGGCGAAGCGTCCGGTCACGCTCGTGATGACACCGATCTTCACCGTCTCCTGCGCGGCCGCCAGTCCACCGAGCAACAGAGCGAGTGACGCCAGTAGCAAGACGAATCGTCTCATGCGTTTCCTCCCGTCGGGATTAACCCGCTTTCTAGTGTCGGAGTAGGGTAACCGGCTCAGCGGCTCGTGACAATCCGGTGTGGACGCATGGACTACACAAGGGACTGCACAGACGCGCCCTTCGGCAGCGCGGCCGCGCTCGCGACGTACACAGCCGCGTCCGAGGCGGGCGCTACAGCTCCAAGACCGTGAGGATGTCGGCCACGCCGTCCAGCTCGATATCCGGCACGGGCGCCGGTGTCGCGGCGCTGAAGTGCTCGCCACCTACCAGCACCGAGCGGAGCCCCGCCGACCTGGCGCCAGCGATGTCGGAGTCGAGGTTGTCGCCGACCATCACCGTCGATCCGGCGTCGAAGCCGAAGCGGTCGAGCGCAGCCTGGAAGAAGAACGGCGCGGGCTTGCCGGCCGCGTGCGCCTCGACGCCGGAGGCGGTCGTGAGGGCAGCGGCGAACGCGCCGTTGCCCGGCAGGAACCTACCGCCTTCGACAGGCACGCGCGCGTCGAGGTTGAGCGCCAGCAGCGCCCCGCCGCGGTTGAGGACGTGCAGCGCGTCGGAGAGCCTGTGGTAGTCGAGCTCGACATCGCGGGCCAGGACGACCAGGCGCGCGACCTCAGGGTCCTCCGTCACCTCGCTGATCTTGCCGACCGCGCTCTTGACGTACGCGCTGCCGATGACGAACGTCGGAGGGCGCTCGAGCAGCAGCGGGTGGTCGCCGAGCACGTCGATGGGGCTGAGGACATCGGTGCGCTCCGCCGGGATCCCGAGACGCGAGAGCTTGCCGGCGAGGTACTCGGAGTCGTGCGTCGAGGTGTTGGTGAGGAAGCCGACCCCGATGCCGCGCGCGCGCAGGGTCGCCATCAGCTCAGCCGCCCCCGGCGCCAGCTCCGCTCCGAACCAGACGCAGCCGTCGAGGTCGAACAGCAGCGCGCGCACGCCTGTCAGCCGGGCACGCGCGACCAGGAGTTGCTCAGGGCTCATCGGATGGCGCCTCTGACCTTGGCGGAGACCCACTCGGAGATGACGACGAGGCCGAGGATCAGCACGAAGATGATCGTCGCCTGCGGCCACTGCAACGAGGCGATGGCCGCGTCGAGCTGCAGCCCGATGCCGCCGGCGCCGACGAGCCCGACCACCGTCGACTCGCGGATGTTGATGTCCCACCTGTACACGCTGATACCCGCGAACGCTGGCGCCACCTGAGGCACGATGCCATACGAGACGACCTGGCTGCCACTGGCGCCGGTGCTCGTCAGCGCCTCGATCGGCTTGAGGTCGATCTCCTCGATGGCCTCGAACAGCAGCTTGGCGCAGAAGCCTATCGAGCGCAGCGCGATGGCCAGGATGCCCGCCAGCAGCCCAGGGCCGAGTATCGACACCAGCAGGAGCGCCCAGATGAGCGCGCTGACCGAGCGCGAGGTGACGATCAGTATCAGCGCGATCTGCCGTACGACCGGGTGAGGCGTCGTGTTGCGCGCGGCGAGGAACGCGACCGGCACGGCGATGATGAGCGCGAGCAGGGTCCCGAGCGTGGCGATGTTGATCGTGTCCCACAGCGGTTTCCACAGGCGTGGCAGGTAGCCCCAGGCCGGCGGGAACATCCTGTCGATGAGGTCGGCAGCCTGTGCGGGAGCGTCCCACACGAAGAACCACAGGGTCTGCCCGGCGATGAACCGGAAGGAGATCGCGAGGATCACCAGCCCGATGAACCAGCCGAGGTAGTTGAGCAGCGTCTGGCGGGCGTTGCGTTGGCGCCAGATCTTCTCGCCCGACGCGGCGACGTTCACGGGCATGAGTCACGCCCCATGGAGCCGCGCATCTACTGGACCCGCTTGCGGATGATGCCGGATGCGTACTCGGCGAGCAGCACCAGCCCGACGATGACGATGAGGATGGCGGCGGTCGTGTCGTACTCGTAGCGCGAGATGGATGTGTTGAGCGCCGCCCCGATGCCGCCGGCGCCGACGATGCCGATGACCGATGACTCGCGGAAGTTGATGTCGAGCCGGTAGACGCTCAAGCCCACGAACCGTGGCGCCACCTGCGGCACCACGCCGTACGCCATCGCCTGCAGCCACCCCGCGCCGGTAGACCTGATCGCCTCCAGAGGCCGGGGATCCATGTCCTCGATGTCCTCGGCCAGCAGCTTGCCGAGGAAGCCGATGGTGGCGAACGCGAGCGTGAGCGCGCCGGCGAGCGGGCCGAAGCCGACCATGACGACGAAGAAGATAGCTATGACGATCTCCTGGAAGCTGCGCGACAGCGCGATGACGCCGCGGCAGAACAGATAGACGGGGGTCGGCGCGATGTTGCGGGCGGCGCCGAACGCGAAGGGCACGCTGAGGATGACGCCGAGGACCGTCGCGACCACGGTCATCGTCAGGCTCTCCAAGATGCCGATCTGGATGGCGTTCCAGCGCGAGCCGAAGTCGGGCTGCAGGAACCCGGCGAAGAGGACCTTCACGCGCGCGGCGCCGCGAGCGACCCTGGCCCAATCGACGCCGATGGAGCTGAGCGCGACGTAGAGATAGAGCAGGGCCAGCAGCAGCGAGCCGTAGCGCACGTAAGGGTTGGCGATGGCGGGATGCTTGCGCCACGGCCTGCCCTTCAGCGCCGCGGCGCCACCCGTCGAAGCCTGGCTCATGCCGGCTCCTTCGCGGCGGTTTCCTCGAGCGAGTCCGTGGCGGCGGTCTCAGCCTCCGGGCCCGTCTGGGTCCAGTCCTCCTCGCCGTAGATCTCCGTCAGCTTGGTCGCGTCGAGCTCTTTCGGCGGACCGTCGAACACGAGCTCGCCTGCTCGCAGCCCGACGATGCGCGGCACGAACATCTGGGCGAGCGCGACGTCGTGGATGTTGATGATCACGGCGAGGTCGTGCTCCTCGGCGAGCTCGAGTAGCAGACGCATCACCTGACGGGAGGTCTTGGGGTCGAGGCTGGCCGTCGGCTCGTCGACCAACAGCAGCTTGGGGCCCTGCAGCAGAGCACGCGCGATCCCGACGCGTTGACGCTGACCGCCCGAGAGCTGGTCGGCGCGCTTGTCGAGGTGATCCAAGATGCCGACGCGCTCGAGCAGCTCGAACGCCCTGTCGACGGTCGGTTGCGGGAAGCGCCTGAAGTAAGAGCGCCAGAACCCGACGTAGCCGAGCCGCCCCGAGAGCACGTTCTCCATCACCGTCAGCCTGTCGACCAGCGCGTACTCCTGGAAGATCATGCCGATGTCGCGGCGTGCCCTGCGCAGGGACCGCGCGCCCAGGCCGGTCAACTCGGTGCCGTCCAGGGCGATGCTGCCCTCGGTCGGCTCCACCAGCCGGTTTATGCACCTGATGAGCGTGCTCTTGCCGGCGCCGGACGGCCCGATCAGGGCCATCACCTCGCCCTGGCCGAGGCTCAGGTCGACGCCTCTGAGCGCGATGTCGCCCCTGCCGTAACGTTTGACGAGCCCACGGACCTCGAGGATCCTCAACACCTCCGAACTGTTGGGATCGTTGCGGGGCGGCTTCGTACCACCCCGCAACGACGTACTCGTTGAACTCCTTGTAGTGCGCTACCCGAGGATGCGCTTACTCGATGGCGGACGAGGCCGCCGAGATCTGGCGCAGGACTTCCCAGTCGCGCTTGTACTCGATCTCGAGGAACTGATCGGAGTCGGCGAACTCCTCCTTGAGGGTAGTGCCGGCCCAATCGAAGGTGAGGAACGCCTCGCGCACCTTGGCGGCGAGCTCCGGCTCGAGGTCGTAGACGTAGCCGTATGCCGTGGACGGGAAGGTCTGCGAGGTGTAGATGATCTCGACGTCGGTCTCGGCGAGCACGCCGCGCGCGATCATCCTGTCCATGACCGACGACGCGATGGCGGCCGCCTCGTAGTCGCCATTGACGACGCCGAGGATGCTGTTGTCGTGGGAGCCGGAGAACGCCGTCTGGTAGTCGACGTTCGGCTTCATCTCGAGCTGGGCGTAGAGCAGTGCGGCCGGGGCTGAGTAGCCGCTGTTCGACGTCGGCGACACGAACGCGAGCTGACGGCCCGCGAGGTCCTCGAGCGAGCGGATGTCGGAGCCGGGCTGGACGATGATCTCCATCTCGTAACCGAAGCTGCCGTCGGCGGCGGCCATCACCGCGACCGGATGGAAGCCGCCGAGGTTGACGCCCTCCTCGACGGCACCCGCGGCGAAGCCTGCGACGTGCAGGCGGCCGGCGCGCATGGCCTCGACCTGCGCTGCGTACGACTGCACCGGGAAGTACTGGACCGGGCGACCGACCAGCGCGGAGAGGTGCTCGAGGAAGTCCGCGAACGCCTCTTGGTACACGGCCGGGTCCTCGGTCGGGGCGTAGGTGAAGACGAGCGTGCTCGGATCGCGGTACTGCGAGGCGTTGGTGGGTGAGTCGGCGAGCAGGTCGCCGTCGACGTCGCAGAAGCGCGCGTCGAGCGCGCCGCGCTCGCAGCCTTGGGCGCTGGCGGCCTGGAACACCAGGGCCAGCAGGAAGGCCAGCAGGGTGGCGGTGAGTCGTTTAGGAGCTGCTGTTCTCGACATGTTTCTCCTCCTGTCTTGCTCTTCTGACTAGCTGGTCGGTCCTCTTGCGCCTCGGTCTCGCCTCAGTCTCTCGTGGCGAGCTCCTGCGCTAGCTGAGCCGTCGGTCTTCGGTTCCTTGAGGGTCGCGTCTAGGCTCCTTCCCGATTCAGCTTGAGAGTTAGGTAGTAGCGATCGCCGCGGTAGTGCGTGCGCGTGAGGCCGAGGCGGCGTCCGTCGGCGAGGTAGGTGACGCGCGTGACCATCAGCAGAGGCTCGCCCGGGCTCAGGTCGAGCAGCGCGGCCATGTTCGGGTTCGCCGCGACGGCCTCGACCTTCTGGTCCACGCTCGACACCTCGTACCCGAGCGCTTCGGCGGCACCTTCGTAGAACGACG
This sequence comes from uncultured bacterium, assembly GCA_964392895.1. GTDB lineage: Bacteria > Deinococcota > Deinococci > Deinococcales > Trueperaceae > CAYMRL01. The sequence goes on along the minus strand of CAYMRL010000004.1, from coordinate 340,216 downwards.
CCGTCCAGTCGATGTCGTGAAGCTGCGTGGCGTAGGGCGCCAACAGCAGCACCAGGTTGTGACCGAGCGGTTCGCCGGCAGCGAAGCGCAGGCGGCGCACGTTGAGCGCGCTCTCGCCCGGCTCGGCGCCGAGCAGTGCCGCGTCATCGGCGCTCAACGGCAGGAGGTGCAGGTCGAGGACCTGCGTCGACGGCTCGAGCCCGTGGGCGAGGGCGTCCTCCCTGAAACCGAGCAGGCGGCTGGCGACGCGCTCGGTCTTGACGCGCGCCACGAACGTGCCGACACCCTGTCTGCGGTCGAGTATCCCGGCCGAGGCGAGCCGCTCGAGAGCTTGGCGCACCGTCATCCTGGCGACGCCGTAGCGCTCGCTGAGCTCATGCTCGGTGGGCAGGCGACTGCCGAGCGTCAGCTTGCCATCGGCGATCTCGCGCCTCAGGTCAGCCTCGATCCTCGCGTACAACGGGCCAACGGGCCTGCTCAACTGCGACTCCCTGCCGAAGCGGCCGGTCGCCGCCTCACCTTCGGAACCCTGGTTGGTTGTCTAGACGAATATACAATGTCACGACGTCCAGGTGTGCAAGGCGTAGACTGCCAGACCATCGGCCATGTTCCCCCACCTGTGTTCCACTTCGTCGCGATTCGGTCCTGAGATGAGCGCAAGCGCATGTTCCTGATGATGCTCGGTGGCCTCGCCATGTTCATGATGGGCGTCGGCCGGATCTCGAGCGGGTTGCAGGACCTGGCTGGGCCGGCGTCGCGGCGCTGGATGGCGGCCGCCACCGACTCTCCCATCAAGGCGCTGCTCACCGGCACGGCCGTCGCGGGGCTGACCCAGAGCGGGACCGCCGTCGCCGTCACGGCGCTCTCGCTGGTCGCCGCCGGGCTGGTGCCGGCCGGCGCGGCGCTGGCGATGTCGTTGGGCGGCAAGCTCGGAGCGACGGTCGCCATCCAACTGGCCGCCTTCAAGCTCGGCCAGCACGCCGTCGCGCTCATCGGGCTCGGTTTCCTCGGCACGCTGTGGGTGCGCAGCCGTCCCATAGGATCGCTGATCCTCGGCGCAGGGCTGATGTTCCTCGGCCTCGAGCTGACCGTTCAGGCCGTGGGCGGCCTGCAGGAGAGCGAGGTCTTCCGACTGCTGCTGGACGGCGCCGAGAGCCAGCCGCTGGCGGTCGCGCTGCTCGGGCTCCTGCTCGGCGCGGCGTTGAGCAGCTCGAACGCCGCCGCCGTCGTCGCGCTCGGTCTGTTCCTCCCCGGCGCCATCTCGCTGCCCACAGCCGTGATACTCATCGCCGGCGGCAACTTCGGCAGCGGCGTCCTCAACCAGCTGATCGCCCGCAGCCTCGGTGTGGCGGCCAGGCGCGTCGCGCTCGTTCACATGCTGCTCGACGGCGCCGTGGCGCTGGCCCTGATCATCGGAGTGCACTGGTTCACCACCCTGGTCGAGGCGATAGGCGGCGACGGCGCGCGCCAGATCGCCAACGCCCACACGCTCTTCAACCTGATCGTCGCGATCGTCGGCACCCTGCTGGCCGCGCCGCTCAGCAAGCTCGGCTCGCGCATGGTTCCCAACGTCGCCGACGACGCCGCGCCCAAGTACCTGCGGCCAGACGCCGTCTCGGATCCCGACCTCGCGCTGGCGCTGGCGCTGCGCGAGACGGTGCGGGTCAGCGACCAGGTCGCCGTGATGATGGAGATCTCGGTCGGCTTCCTCGAGATCGGACGCTGGGAGCCGGAAGCGCTCGACAAGCGCGAGGAGAAGGTCGACAAGCTCACGTCCGAGATCGTCAACTACCTCGCCAGGGTCAGACGCAAGAACGAAGGCAGCGCGGAGGACGAGGAGTCGGAGCGACTGATGCTCGCCGCCATCGAGCTCGAGCACATGGGCGACCAGATCAAGCGCCTGCAGCGGCGCGAGGAGCGCCTGAAGGCCTCCGGCGTCCAGTTCAGCAGCGAAGGGCGCAGCGAGCTGACCCAGACGGGCAAGATGGTCTTATCTCGCATGCAGCTCGCGTTCACCGCGCTGGCGACCGGCGACAGGCAGATGGCGCAGCAGGTGCTCGACGAGCGCCCGGCTTTGGAGAAGCACGTCGCGCGCATGCGGGTCGCCCACCTTGGACGGCTCGAGGCGCAGCTGCCGGAGTCGCGTGCGTCCAGCTCCCACCATCTCGAGCTGCTGACGCTGCTGCGGCACATCGACGCCAGCGTGTCGCGCCTCGCAGCCTGGGCTCTCGACATCTATCCTGGCAAACCGGCTTGAGGTCTAGAACCCTACGGCCTGACCGTCCTTGCGGCTGTCGCTGCCTGCCAGGTAGGCGCCCGTCGGCAGCCTGACTATCAGCTGAGCGCCGCCGAACGAGCCATCTCCCGGCTTGGCGACCTCGACCTCGTGGCCCAGCCCCGCCAGCTCAGCTGCCACGGCGCCTGCGTAGCCGGACTCGAGGTGCAGCTTGAGCCCTCCCATAACTTGCCAGCGCGGTGCATCGCTGGCGGCTTGCGGGTTCTGAGCGTGCAGCAGCATCCGCACCGCCATCTGGACGTGACCCTGAGCCTGCATCGCGCCGCCCATCACGCCGAAGCTGGCCAACGGCGCGCCGCCCTGCATCAGGAAGCCCGGGATTATCGTGTGGAACGGCCGTTTGCCCGGTGCGTAGCGGTTCGGGTGGCCCTCGTCCAGCACGAAGCCGGCGCCGCGGTTCTGCAGGCTGATGCCGGTGCCAGGCACCACGATGCCTGAGCCGAAGCCCATGTAGTTCGACTGGATGAACGACACCATCATCCCATCAGAGTCGGCGGCCGTCAGGTAGACGGTGCCGCCCGGCCGCGGCCGGCCATGCTCGAAGTCGGAGGCGCGAGCCGTGTCGATGAGCGCCGCGCGCTCTGCCAGGTAGTCGTCGCTGAGCAGAGCGGCCGGGTCGAGTTCGGCGTGGCGCGGATCGCTGACGTAGCGGTGGGCGTCGACGAGCGCGAGCTTCATCGCCTCGACCTGCAGATGCAGCCAGGCGGCGGTGTCGGGTTCAAACTGCGCGATGTCGGTGTGGCGCAAGATGCCGAGGGCGATCAGCGCCGCGATGCCCTGTCCGTTGGGTGGGATCTCGTGCAGGTCGGCGCTGGCGAACTGCGTCCTCAGAGTCCCGACCCACTGCGGGGTGTGAGCGGCCAGGTCGGCCTCCGAGAGGGCGGCGCCGTTGGCGCGAGCGTGCGCGGCGATCTGCTCGGCGAGACGCCCGCGGTAGAACGACTCGCCACCCGTCGCGGCGATGTCGCGCAGGGTGGCGGCCTGCTCGGGGTAGCTCCAGGTCTCACCCGGCAACGGCGCCCTGGTGCCTGCCAGGAACGACCGGTTGAAGTCCTCGAATCCTCCGAGCGCCCTGTGCGAGGCGGCCCAGGCACCGGCGGTGATCGGCGAGACGGGGAAGCCCTGCTCCGCGTAGCCGATGGCCGGTTGGAAGAGGTCGTCGAACGGCAGCTTGCCGAAGCGACGCGACAGCTCGACCCAGGCCGAGACGGCGCCCGGCACAGTGACGAAGGGCCAGCCGCGCTGCGGCGCCGGCCCGCCGGCCGCGAACTGCTCGAGCGTCTGTCCCGCCGGCGAGCAGCCGGAGGCGTTGAGACCGTGCAGCGTCTCGCCGTCCCACAGGATCGCGAACGCGTCGGAGCCGATGCCGTTGCTCGTCGGTTCGACGACCGTGAGCGCGATGGCGGTCGCCAGCGCAGCGTCGACGGCGTTGCCACCGCGCTGCAGCATGCTGATCCCGGCCTGCGCGGCTAGGGGTTGCGAGGTCGCGACCACGTTGCGAGCCAGTACCGGCTGACGCGCAGACGGGTAAGGGAGACGGTAGTCAGGTCGATACGTCATGGCTGGCCCTGCTCCCTAGCGAGTTTGGATGGTGAAGCCGACGTTGATGTGGACCGTAGGGATCAGCGTCGTGATGGTGCCGTTGGAGATGGTGTTGGTCGTCGAGGAGCCGCTGAGTTTCGTCTCGACACTGAACGCGTACCAGTGCGTGATGAAGTAGCGCAGCTGCACCGCTGCCTGCACGCCCCAGCCGGCGAGGAAGTACTCGACGTTCGGACCGTCGTCGCGCGTGTTGTGACGCTGACCGCGGATCACCGTCGTCGGAGCGGTTATCACCGGCCCCAGCCCGGCTCTCAGCACCGTGTGGAGCCTGCCGGACGGCATGGTGTCGTCGCCGAGCAGCGCGTAGCGAGTGGCGACGTTGGTCAGCAGGTAGTTGTGGCCGTCGCTGAGCTCGAAGTGGTTGATTACGCCGCCGGCGCCGGTGCCGGATACGAAGTAGGCCTTGTCGTGCAGGAACTCGATCTCGAAGCCGTGATCCCAACTGCCGACGGTCGCCGACTGTGGGTAGTACCCCACCCTCAGGCCGTAGTAGTTCTCGGTGAGCCCTAACACGCTGCTGAGGTCGGAGAAGGGCCGCGTCTCGTACTCGACATCGGTCACCAGCACGTCGGGGTAGCCGTCCTGGCGAACGTACATCGTCGACGGCACGGGTTTCAGGCCGTTGCCGGAGTGGATCTCGATGGTCCAGTTGCCGGCGGTCGCTGACGGGGTGGCGAGCAGGCACGCGAGCGCCAGCGCCAAGAACCGAGCTGGTGCAGGTGCCAGGGGGTGTCGCATGTCCTCCAGACGCTTACCGCTGACGAGCAGGGCAAGGCGCGCCGCGCGCCTCAGATAGTAGCAGGACGCCATGGCCGCGCGGCTCGCGGTTCGGCCGCGGCAGAGCTCAGCTCTGACGCCGACTCAGCTCGGGCAGATGGCGGTTGAGCACGACCTGAGACAGCCAGGCCGCGGGAAGTAAGAAGGCGAAGCCGGCGAGCATCGCCGGCACGAGGCCGACGAGTTCCTGAACCGCGCCGAACCCGATGTACACCACGCCGGCCACGCCCCAGGTGAAGCCCATCAGCATGCCTGAGGCGGATGCTACGTTGTTCGGAGCCAGGTCCTGGGCGGTCATGACCAGCAGCGGGATGCTGGCGTTGGTCAGCAGGCCTCCGAGCGCCACGGCCAGGTAGTAGGCGGGCGTGCCGACAGGCGAAAGCATCATCGCCACCAGCGCCGGCACTGCCAGCAGCATCGAGCCGACTATCACCAGGCGGCGGCCGAGCCGCTGCTCGAGCGCGCCGGCCAAGATCCCCCCGGTAGCCGACGAGAAGCTGTAGATGGACAGCGTCCAGCCGATCACCTGCGCGTCAGGAGCGAAGCCTCTGACGTTGGCGAGGTAGAGAGGCACGGCGTTGGTGAACGTGATGAACGCCATCGCACGCATGATGCCTGCGCCGGCGAGGAGACCGACCGGTCCGCGGATCAGTTGCGGATCGAAGACCTTGTGGCCCTGCGGGCGCACGGGAGCGGGGAAGGCGGGTGTCAGGACGAACACGAGCGTCGCCATCAGCACGCCGACGAGCGAGAGCAGCGGCACGTACTCGGTGCCGGCCGCGCGGACCACCGCCAGCAAGACCACCGGCATGATGGCGGTGCCGACGGAGCCGCCGGCCGCGAACAGGCTCATGCTCAGACCGACGGGCGCGCCGGTCGTGCGCGCGATCGCCGCGGCGGCGGGGTGGAAGATCGCGGAGCCGATGCCGCCGAACGCCAAGATCAAGAACAGGGACGCCAGGTTGGGGGAGACGGAGACGAACCCCATCAGCACCGAGCCGACGCCGAGCCCCAGCGCGGCCGAGCGCCGCCTGCCCCACCTGTCGACGAACAGGCCGAAGAACGGCTGCAGCACGTTCGAGGATGTCGAGATGACCGCCACGGCCACGGCAAGGACCGCCTCGCCCAGCGAGAAGCGAGCCTGCAGCGTCGGCAAGAACACCGGCAGCACGTTGGTGAAACCGTCGTTGACGGTGTGCGCGAGGCTGATGAGGATCGAGAGGCGCAGGCCGCTGAGGGCGATACTTCGCGGGGACCTCACGCTCACCAGCAGACGTTATCAGTTGGCGCGCGACGCGGCGGGTCGGTGGGGCAGAGACGGGTAGCATTCGGCGAGGTCAGGATGAGTCGAAAGCAGTCAAGCGAAACTGGTGGGCAGCAACTGGTGCTGCGTCGCTACGGCGTGGCGCTGGTACTGGCGGCGCTAGGCGGCGCGCTGCTGTGGCGCGCCTTCGGAGGCGGGGGACCGCTCTTCTACTTCCTGTCGGCCGTGTTCATCGGCATGGCCTACGCGGCCGCCAGCGGCGCGAGGAAGGGCAAGTGAGAGCCGGCCCGCGCGTCCGGCTTCGGCATGCCGCTCGCCGCGCCAAGCGCAGGTGAGCGCGCACCTGAGGATCGACCCGCCGGCCTCGCGCCACGAGGTCGGCAGGCACGTCCTGAGCATCGACGCCACGGGCGTCAGCGTGCAGACAGGCGGCGCGACGACGTGGCGGAGCGTGCCGGGCGAGGCCTTCGTTCGCGCCTACCGCGGCAGCCTCGCGACCAGCGGCACGGCCGGTCATCTCTACCTGCGCGAGCGGGTCTTGGAGCGCTACACCAAGCAGTCGGTGACCGGCGTGACCACCACGTCAGACGGCGTCGTCTTGGCCGGCCGGCTGAGCTCGACCGGCGGCAGCGTCGGTTACGAGCTGCGCTTCACGGCGGTCGACGACGAGCAGCTCGGCATCGAGCTCGCCCTGAGCCCCGGAACCGTCGCCGCCACCGCCGAGGAGGCCGGACTCTGGACGGAGCTGGCTTGGCAGCGCGAGCGCGGCGCCAAGCAGTTCGGCCTCGGCGTCCAGTTCAGCCGCCTCGACATGGCCGGCCGCCGCGTGCCGGTCCTGACGGCCGAGCAGGGCGTGGGACGCGGAGCGCAGCCGATAACCTTCCTCGCCAACCTCAAGGGCGGCGCGGGCGGTCGTTGGTGGAGCACCTACGCGCCGGCGCCGGTCGTGCTCGGCACCGACCTGCGCGGCTTCTACCTCACAGACACGCACCCCTGCCAGTTCGACTTCCGCGCCCCTGGAAGCTCCAGCGTCAGGCTCTACGCGCCTAAGCTGCATGCACGCGCGTTCGCGGCGCCGACGCCCGCCGCGCTGCTCGAGGTCTACACGCGTTTCAGCGGGCGGATGGAGCCGCTGCCCGAGTGGGTCCACCGCGGCGCGATCGTCGGCTTGCAGGGCGGCCCCGAGAAGGCTGAGCGGGTCGTCGCCGACCTGCAGCGCCACCGCGCACCCGTCGCCGCGGTGTGGCTGCAGGACTGGGTCGGCAACCGCAAGGTCGGGTTCGGCACGCGGCTGTGGTGGGACTGGCAGCTCGACCGGGAGCGCTACCCGGACTGGGACGCCATGCGCGACAGGCTGGCGAGAAGCGGCGTCGTCCCGATGATCTACGTCAACCCGTTCCTCGCCGACATGACGAACAGACCGGGCGGCAGGCCGGCGCTCTACGACGCTGCGGAGGCCGCGGGTTACTTCGTCAAGCGCTCCGATGGCACCACCTACGCCACCGATCAGGGCGACTTCAAGGCGGGCCTCATCGACCTCTCCAACCCCGAGGCGCGCGAGTGGTACCTGATGACCCTCACCGAGAAGATCGGCGAGACGGGCGCGCTCGGCTGGATGGCGGACTTCGGTGAGGGCCTGCCGCTCGATGCCGCCTTAGCCAACGGAACGGCGCTCGCATGGCACAACGACTACCCGCAGGCGTGGGCCGAGTTCAACGGCGAGCTGCGGCGGCGCCTGGCACAGGCGAGCGGCCGCAGCCCGTCTGACTACGTCACCTTCTTCCGCTCGGGCTACTCCCGCAGCCCCAAGGACGCGCGGCTGTTCTGGCTCGGTGACCAGACGGTCACCTGGGACAGGCACGACGGACTGGCGAGCGCCCTGACCGGGCTCCTGTCGAGCGGCTTCTCCGGCTACTCGTTGCAGCACGGCGACGTCGGCGGCTACACCTCGACGGTGCCGCCGCTGCCAAGGCTGGTGCGCGACCGCGAGCTGTTGGCGCGCTGGGGCGAGCTGCTCGCCTTCTCACCTGTGCTGCGCACGCACGAAGGCAACCGGCCCACGCTCAACGTTCAGGTCTACGACGACGAGACGACCCTCGCCGACTACGCCAGGGCGGCCAGGCTCCACGCCGCGTGGCGCCCCCTGCGCGAACGGCTGATGGCCGAGGCTTTCGAGACGGGCATGCCCGTCGTGCGGCACGCGTGGCTCGCCTACCCCGAAGATCCGCGCAGCGCCGAGATCCACTCGCAGCTCTTCCTCGGGCCCGCAGTGCTCGTGGCGCCGGTGCTGCGGCGTGGGGCCACGAGCGTCGGCGCTTACCTCCCGCGCGGCAGCGGGACGTGGCGCCACGCCTTCAGCGGCAGTCTGCACCATGCGCAGGACGGTCGCTGGGTGAGCGCGGCGGCGCCGCTGGGGCAACCGGGCGTGTTCGTCAGGGTCGACGATGAACGCGTGCATGAGAGCCTGATCGAGGCGCTCAGCCAGGCGCTCTGAGCGAGCCATGAGCGGGGCGTGACAGCCAGGTGGCAGCCGTATGACAGCCGGGTGGCAGCCGCGTTAAGCCCATCTCACCTGCCCGCGGAGTCTTCTCACTCGCGTCCACCTAGGGTTGAGCCCGAGGGAGGACCAGATGAACGCCACACTCACGACCACACCAGTCAGAAGGCGCGCCACGCGTCTGCTCGCGCTGCTACTGCTCCCGCTGCTGCTGGCCGCCTGCGGCCGTAACGACGGCATCAGCCGCTCCGACGCCGATGCCATCCTCATGCAGATCCAAGAGGTCGGCGCCCGCCTCGACACCGTTGAGCAGCGTCTCGTCCAACTCGGTCAGAACACGACGCCACAGCCGGCGCAGTTGATCTCTGAGGTGCGCGAGGTAGGGGCCGATGTCAGCGAGGCGCGCGCGATCCTGAGCGAGGTCGGCGATCAGCTCGCACAAGCCACTGCCGAGCCGAGCGTTCAGGAAGACCCGCTGAACGATCCGCTCAACGACCCGTTCGATGCGCCGCTCGATACGCCTCTCGATGACCTGACGCCGCCTGGTAGCCAGACCGACCCCGACTCCACCGATCTCGACGACCAGTAACGCGACTAGGCAACCACGACTGGCCTGTAGCGCCGCCGACCCTCGCCTGCGGGCGGGGTCGGCGGCGCTCTCGCGGGTGAGCTCGCGGAGCCGGCCTCGCGGCACGCCCGACGCCACGCCCGATGCCGCGCGCGTCGCTATACTCAGCTAACCGATGGATGAACCTCCTTCAGCTCGGCCCGTGATGGGTGACGCGTGACCGACTGGTTGTTGCTGGGCCTCGGCATGCTGCTGATCGTCGGCACCGGGCTGTTCGTCGCCTCCGAGTTCGCGCTGGTGAACTTGGAGCGCTCCGACGTAGAGGCGCGGCAGGCGCGCGGCGAGCGCGGACTCGGGTCGGTGATAGCCGCTCTCAAACGCACATCGACGCACCTGTCGAGCGCGCAGCTCGGCATAACCCTCACCACGCTGCTCACCGGCTACACGATGGAGCCGGCGCTGTCCAGGCTGCTGGCGCCGCTGTTCGGGCTTCTCGGCCTGCGGGCCGACCTGGCGCGACCGCTCGCCACGGTCATCGGCATCTCGGTGGCGACGCTGCTCTCGATGATCGTCGGTGAGCTGATACCCAAGAACCTCGCGCTGGCGCTCCCGCGGCTGACGGCCAAACTGGTGAGCCCGTTCCAGATCGCCTTCACTGCCATGTTCCTGCCGGTGGTCCGGCTGCTCAACGGCTTCAGCAACGCCGTCGTGCGCTCGTTCGGCATCGAGCCGAAAGAGGAGCTCTCGTCGGCCCGCACCGTCGACGAGCTCTCCAGCCTCGTGCAGCACTCAGCCAAGGGCGGCAGCCTCGACCAGCAGGCGGCGACGCTGCTCACCAAGACGTTGGAGTTCGCCGACTTCACCGCCAGCGACGCCATGACCCCGCGCACGCGCATGGACGTGTTGGGTGAGGACGCTTCGACGCGCGACGTGATCGCTCTCGCCCGCCACACCGGCCGGTCGCGCTTCCCGCTCACCGGCGAAGGGGTCGACGACATCGTCGGCGTCGTGCACGTCAAGCGCGCGCTGGGCGTGCCGCGCGAGGAGCGTGCCGCCGTGAGGGCGGTCGCCATCGCTCAGAGCCCTCACTTCGTGCCTGGCACGCTGCCGCTCGACGAGCTGCTCGGGCAGCTGCGCGGCGGCCAACAGATCGCCATCGTGCTCGACGAGTACGGCGGGACGGCCGGCATCGTGACGCTCGAGGACCTGGTCGAGGAGCTCATCGGTGAGGTCGCCGATGAGCACGACAGTTTCGAGCCGAACGTGGTGCAGGCCCCGGACGGCTCCTGGAACCTGCCGGGGGTGTTGCGGCTCGACGAGGTGGAGGAGCGCGTCGGGTTGCGCCTCGACGAGGACGAGAACTACGACACGATCGGCGGCTACGTCATGGACGCGCTGGGTCGCGTGCCGCAGCCAGGCGACGAGGTCGCGGTGCCGGGAGGCGTGCTGCTGGTCAGGCACATGGACGGCATGCGCGTCGATCAGCTGCGCTTCGAGCCGGCGCCGGAGCCCGCCGCGGCGCCCGAGCCGGGAGACGAGCCAGTGGGCGACGCGGCCGCAGAGGACACACCGGATGAGTGACTGGTGGGGCATCTTCTGGCTGTTCGCGCTGCTGGCGGCCAACGCGTTCTTCGTCGGCGCCGAGTTCGCTGTGCTGGCCGCGCGGCGCTCCCAGGTCGAGCCGCTGGCCGCACGCGGCAACCTCGCGGCCAAGACGGCCTTGTGGGCGATGGAGCACGCCACGCTGATGCTCGCCTGCTGCCAGTTCGGCATCACCGTCTGCTCGCTGCTGATCCTCAACGTCTCCGAGCCAGCCATCCACCACCTGTTGATGGCGCCGCTGTCGGCGGTCGGCCTCGCTGATGGTGCGATCAACGTCGTCTCGTTCGGCATCGCGTTGGCGCTGGTGACGTTCCTGCACGTCACCTTCGGCGAGATGATCCCGAAGAACATCGCCTTCTCACGGCCCGACAGCTCCGTGCTGCTGCTGGCGCCGCCTCTGGCGTTCGTCAGCCGCATCGTCAGACCGGTGATCGTCGTCCTGAACGGTGTCGCCAACGGCGCTCTGCGGCTCGTAGGCATCGAGCCGAAAGACGAGGTCGCCTCCACCTTCACGCTCGAGCAGGTGGCGACGATAGTCGAGACCTCGAAGCGTGAAGGCAAGCTCAGCGACGAGAGCGGGACGCTCGCCAACGCGTTCGAGTTCACCCGCAAGCGCGCCGCCGACCTGGCGCTGCCGGTAGGCAGCGTCGTGACGCTGCCTACCTCGGTGACGCCGAGGCAGCTAGAGGCTGCGGTGGCCGAGCGGGGTCACTCGCGTTACCCTCTCGTCGACGCGAGCGGCGTATTGGCAGGCTACCTGCACTTCAAGGACGTCATCGCCGCCGAGGGCGCCGCGCTCGACAAGCCGGTCGCGCGCCGGCTGGTGAGGACGCTGATCGAGATCGCGGGCGCTACCGAAGCGGAGGACGCGTTGGCGAGCATGCGTCGTGAAGGCAGCCACCTCGGCACGGTCATCGACGAAGCCGGCGCTGTCGCGGGCGTGCTGTTCCTCGAGGACATCGTCGAGGAGCTCATCGGCGAGGTCGAGGACGCCGCCAGCCGCGTGTAGCGGCCTCCGCGTCAGCTGCCTTACAGGTACTCTCTTGGGGTGAGCGATGCTTCCGTCGCACTTCCCGAAGCCTCCGACCCGAGAGTCACCGATCCGCGGCTGCGCGCCTCGGCCGCTCGCCGCATCACCGGCGCCCTCTTCTTCAGCCAGAGCCTAGGCTCGGCTGGCACCATCGCCGCGGCGACCGTCGCCGCGATCGTCGGCGAGCAGATGATGGGCCGTACCAGCTTGGCCGGCATCACCGCCGCCGTCTCTCAGGTCGGGGTTGCGCTCGGCTCGCTCTACTGGAGCCGGCGCTCCGACGTGCTCGGTCGCCGGCCCGCGTTGACGATCGCGCTGCTCGTGGGCGCCGCCGGCGCTGTCATGGCTTCAGCCGGCGTCGCGTACGGCCTCGCCGCCGTGGTGCTCATCGGCCTCGCACTCAGCGGCTCTGGCACCGCCGCTTTGCAGCTGGGTCGCTTCGTCGCGGCGGAGGTGAACGTCAAGGCGATACGGGCGCGGGCCATCGCGATGGTCGTCCTCGGCGGCACCGCCGGCAGTGTGCTGGGGCCGGCGCTGGTCGGGCCGACCGGCAGGTGGGCGATGAGCCGCGGCTTCGACGAGACCGCCGGGCCCTACCTCGTCACGGCGCTCGGCTTCCTGCTGGTGGCGGGCGTCTTCACCCTGATGCTGCGCCCCGAGCCGCTGCGCATCGCAGAGGCGCTAGCGGCCGAGGACAAGGTCGAGAGGCGGCCCGCCGCCTCCGCATCGCTGCGCGAGCTGCTGCGGCGCCCGGCGGTGCGCACCGCCATCTTCAGCGTCGTGACTGCGCACATGGTGATGGTCGGCCTGATGCAGATGACCTCGCTGCACATGCACCACAATCACCATCCGCTGACGGCCATAGGGCTCGTCTTCTCCGGTCATACGCTCGGGATGTTCGGTTTCTCGTTCGTGACCGGTTGGCTCACCGACAAGTGGGGCCGCAGGCCGATGCTGGGAGTGGGGGCGGTGCTGGTCATCGTGTCGTGCCTGACGGCGCCGCTGTCGCCGCAGGTGTTCCCGATCGCGGCCGCGCTGTTCCTGCTCGGGCTCGGCTGGAACTTCTGCTACGTCGCCGGTTCCGCGCTGCTGTCAGACGCGCTAGAGCCACATGAGCGCGGCAAGATACAGGGCTTCAACGACCTGCTGGTAGGCGGGGCCGCCGCCATCGCAGCCATGCTCGGCAGCTGGCTGCTCGGCTCGGTCGGTTACGCGGTGATGGGTCTGATGGGAGCGGCGCTGTGCCTGCCGCTGCTCTACGTCGTCGCCACCCTCGGCAAGAACCTCAGTCAGGCGCGCTGAGGCGCGGTCATGGCGCCGGCCTCAGCCGCCCGCCAGCGCCTCGAGCAGGTCCGCGCGCCCCTCGTCTAACTCCGAGCGCGGCAGGCCGCCGCGCTCTAGGTCGCTGTCCTCGAGAGCTGCCAACTGCCGGTAGAACGCCAGGCCGTGCAGCTCTACCTCGGCGGCCTGGTCGGGAGCGGCTGCCAGCCAGGTGAACAGCGCGTCCTCGGCCGCCGCGTACTCCCCCTGACCCGCCTCGCAGCGGTGGAGGCGCTCCCAGTAGCGCTCGCCCAGCGACGCTGGCGGCAGCGACTCCGTCAGCCGCGTCACGCGCTCCCGCACATCCTTCTCGCCCAGGCCGGTGGCGCCCGCTTCCAGCATCAGCACGAGAGCCCGGGCCCTCAGCGCGTCGACCCGCTCCGGGTCTGCGCTGCCTGTCAGCTCGGTCTCAGCCGTCAAGGCCTCGGCTTCGGCATCCAGCAGCGCGCTCAGCAGGTAGGCGCGCTCGCCGTCGAGGTAGCCGGCCGAGCTGATGACCCCGAGCAGGTCGTCGATGCCGAGCATGTCGACCAGGGCGGCGCTGGTGCCGAGGAACGCCGGGTAGAGCCCGGCCACCTGTTGCCTCAGCTCGGCGATCGCCTGAGGTCGCGACTCGGCTAGGTTCGAGGCGCCGGCCAGCTTGGCGATGGCTGCCGCCAACTGTCTGACGGCGCGCTCGATGAACTCGTCTCGCATCGGCATACTGCACGACCTCCCGAGTCGGTGCTCAGGCACGATACGGCAGCCGAGCGCCGCGCCCAGGTTCGTGGCAAGCTGAGGGCGTGAGACAGGGCAAGATACGCGCGACCGTTGGTCAGGCGCTGGTCCGCTACCTGGCGGCTCAGCTCAGCGAGCGCGACGGTGAGCGCCGCCGGCTCATCGCTGGCGTCTGGGCGATCCTCGGACACGGCAACGTCGCCGGTCTCGGTCAGGCGCTCGAGGAGCTCGGCGACGAGGTCGGCCTGCGGACCTATCGACCTCAGAACGAGCAGGCGATGGTCCACGCCGCCGCCGCTTACGCCAAACACGTCGATCGGCTCGCCACCTTCGCCTGCACGGCCTCGGTCGGCCCCGGCAGCCTCAACATGGTCACCGGCGCCGCGACGGCCACCGTCAATCGCCTGCCGGTCCTGCTGCTGCCGAGCGACATCTTCGCCAACCGCCGCCCCGATCCGGTGCTGCAGCAGCTCGAGCACCCGCTCGGTCACGACCTGAGCGTCAACGAGTCGTTCAGAGCCGTCTCGCGGTTCTACACCCGCATCGACAGGCCCGAGCAGCTCCTGTCGGCGTTGCCGGAGGCGCTGCGCGTGCTCACCGACCCTGCCGACACCGGCGCCGTCACGATCTGCCTGCCGGAGGACGTTCAGGCCGAGGCGTACGACTGGCCGGCCGAGCTGTTCGCGCCGCGCGTGTGGCGCGTGCGCAGAGCGCCGCCCGAGGCCGAGCTCGTCTCCGAGCTGGCGCGCCGCATCGGCGCGGCTCAGAGGCCGCTGATCGTCAGCGGTGGCGGGACCATCTACTCCGGCGCGCGCTCGGAGCTCGCGGCGCTCGCCGAGGCTCATGGGTTGCCGGTGGCCGAGACGCAGGCGGGCAAGGGCTCGTTGGTGTGGAACCATCCGCTGAACGTGGGGCCCATCGGTGCCAACGGCGCATCGGCGGCGAACGCACTGGCGGCGGAAGCCGATCTGGTGCTGGCCGTCGGGACGAGGCTCACCGACTTCACCACCGCTTCGATGACCGCCTTCCAGCGCCCCGACGTGTCGTTCGCGAGCATCAATGCCAACGCGTTCGATGCTGCCAAGCTCGGTTCGTTGGCGGTGGTCGCCGATGCCAAGACGGCTCTCGCCGCGCTGGACGCGGCTCTCGGCGAGACTCAAGACGCGCGCGGGCGCGACGAGTACCGGCAGCGCGTGGCGGAGCTGAAGGCGACCTGGGACGCCGAGGTCGACGCGCTGCGCCTGAACGGCCCGCCCGTCGGGGCCGGCTACATGCCGACAGGTGCGCTCTCGCAGGCCGAGGTGATGGGCGCCGTCAACGAGGAGTTCGCCGCCAACGGCACCGTCGTTTGCGCCGCCGGCAGCATGCCCGGCGACCTGCTGAAGCTGTGGCGCGCCGAGGACGCCAAGTCCTACCACCTCGAGTACGGCTTCTCCTGCATGGGCTACGAGATACCGGCAGGCCTCGGCATCCGCCTCGCGGACCCCGACAGGGACGTCGTCGTCATGGTCGGCGACGGCAGCTACCTGATGCTCAACTCCGAGATCGTGACGGCCGTCGCCGAAGGCTTGCGCTTCGTGATCGTGCTGGTCGACAACGGCGGCTACCAGTCGATCCACGGCCTGCAGAAGTCGTTGGGCACGCCGTCGTTCATCAACGAGCTGCGCCATCGCGACTCCGCCAGCGGCAGGACCGACGGCCCGTACGTCAGCGTCGACTTCGCGGCTCACGCCGCCGCCATGGGAGCCGTGACCTGGAGCGTCGAGACGCTCGCAGAGCTCAAGGCGGCGCTGTCTCAGGCGCGAGCCGCTCCGCGCGTGGCGGTCGTGGTGGTGAGGACCGACCCCGAGCGCAGAGTGCCGGGGTTCGGGTCGTGGTGGGACGTCCCGGTCGCCGAGGTGACGGGACGCGAGGGCGTCGCGCGCGCGCGCGCCGAGTACGAGCGCCGGTCGGCGCGGCAGGTCGAGCTGAGACACGGCAGCGCCGCGAACGGTGGCGGGTCGCAGAAGGAGAGAGGAGGCGAGTGACGGTGAGCGCCGAGATCGGTTTCGCTGTCGTTGGTGCTGGCAGGATCGGGGCGCTGCACGCGCGGCATCTGCTTGGCGCCGTCGAGGGCGCGCGGCTCGTGATGGTCGTCGATGTCGACGAGGCCGCCGCGCGTCGCGCCGGTGGCGGGGTCGTCGAGGTGGCGCGTGACATCTCGGAAGCCCTGTCGAACCCACGCGTGGACGCCGTCGTCGTTGCCTCGCCCACCGACAAGCACGTCGAGCAGGTTCAGGCCGTCGCCGCGGCGGGCAAAGCCGTCTTCTGCGAGAAGCCAGTAGCCAAGACGCTGGCCGACACGCGCCGAGCGCTGGCGTCGGTGGCCGCTGCGGGCGTGCCCTTCCAGATCGGCTTCCACCGCCGCTTCGATCCGGCCTACGCCGACGTGGCGCGCGCCGTCGCGGCCGGGGAGCTCGGCGGCGTCGAGCTGTTCCGCAGCCAGTCGACCGACCCGGCTCCTCCGCCCGAGGAGTACGTGGCCGTGTCGGGCGGCTTCTACCGCGACAGCGTCGTCCACGACCTCGACGCCGCGCGCTTCATCGCCGGCGAGGTCACGCACGTCACGGCGCTCGGCAGGGTGCTGGTCGACGAGCGCTTCGCGCGCCAGAAGGACGTCGACACCAGCGTCGTCACCCTCGAGTTCGAGTCTGGCGCCCTCGGCGTGGTCATGAACTCGCGGCGCACCGATTACGGCCACGACCTGCGCATCGAGGTGCACGGCAGCGTCGGCAAGCTGGTCGCCGAGGACGAGCGCGCGACCAAGGTGTGGCGCTACGACAAGGCGGGCGTCCACGGCGACTTCTTCGGCCACTTCCTGAAGCGCTTCAAGGACGCCTACCGCCTGGAGATGGAGGCGTTCACCAGCGCGCTCAGGAGCGGCAAGGAGCCGGCGCCGGGTCCGCGCGACGCCATCGAGTCGTTGCGGCTGGCCGAGGCCGCGCAGGCGAGCCTCGAGTCGGGGACGCGCGTGGCGGTGGCCGAGATCGGTGGGGCCTGATGATCCGCGTCGCCAACGCGCCCTGCTCCTGGGGCACCATCGAAGGCTTCGGCGAGACGACGCCGTGGGACCGGATGCTCGACGAGCTGACCGGCGCCGGTTACGTCGGCACCGAGCTCGGCGACCTCGGCTACATGCCTAAGGACCCGGCCGTGCTGCTCGCGGAGTTAACCAGACGTGGGTTGGTGATGCTCGGCGGCTTCGAAGGCATCCCACTGCGGCGGCCTGGCATCGTGGCCGAGCGCCGTGAGCGGCTCCTGGCGGTGGCAAGGCATCTGGCGGCGCTGTCGGAGCCGGAGCGCGCCGGTCGCGCTCCTTACTTCATCCTCGCCGACGAGACGCGCGGCGACCCGCACAGGACCGCCGTCGCGGGGCGTGTGACGGCCGCGGACGCCCTCGGCCCCGAGGAGTTCGCGGTGTTCACGCGCAACGCCGCCGAGGCCGCGCGCCTGGTCGCCGGCGAGACGGGGCTGAAGACCCTCTACCATCACCACTGCGCCGCGTTCGTCGAGACGCCCGACGAGATAGCGCGCTTCCTCGACGCCACCGAGAGCGGACTAGTAGACCTGGTGTTCGACACCGGGCACTACACGTACGGGACCGGAGTGCCTGACGAGGCGGCGACTACCTCTGCCGATCCCGCTGGCGGGAAGGGGGAGCAGGCGCTCGACGGCCTCAAGCGCTTCTGGGGACGCGTGCCCTATGTCCACCTCAAGGACTGCAGCCTGCCGGTGGCGACACGGGCCAGAGCCGAAGGTTGGGACTACACGCGGGCGATAAGCGAGGGCGTGTTCTGCGAGCTCGGCGACGGCAGCGTCGACCTGGTCGGCATCCTCGCCTTCTTGCGAGCCGAGGGCTACGACGACTGGTTGACGGTCGAGCAGGACGTGATCCCTGGGATGGGCACGCCGAAAGAGAGCGCCGAGCGCAACCGGCAGGCACTGGCGCGGCTGGGACTATGAGTAGAGGGCGCTATGAGTAGAGGGCACTATGAGTAAAGGGCACTATGAGTAAAGGCCTATGAACGAGTCTCGACACGTCGTGCCGCTCGCTAGCGGCTCAGGGCTCCGGGCCAGGATCACGCCGCAAGCTGCGGGTTGGAGACACCTCGGCTTCGAGGTGAGGAGCGTGGGCGCTGGTGAGGTTCACGAGGCAGTCGCGGCGGGCCTCGAGTCGTGCCTGGTGCTGCTGAGCGGCACGGCCGAGCTGGTCGTCGGCGACTCATCCAGCGGGGTGGTGAGCCGTACGGGCGTGTTCGCGGGACTGCCTCACGCCATCTACGCACCGCCAGGGGTCGGCTACCGGGTCGTCGGGACGTCTGACGTCGAGTTCGCCGTTGGCACGGCGCCTGCCACCGGTCGCCTGCCCGCACGCCTGATAAGGCCTGCAGACGTCAAGGTCGAGATCCGCGGCGGTCACAACGTCACGCGCCAGATCAGCCACGTCATCGACCCTGGCGAGGCCGAGCGTCTGCTGTGCGTCGAGGTTTACACCCCCTCAGGTAACTGGTCGAGCTACCCGCCGCACCGCCACGACGAGGAGGTACCGGGTGTCGAGGTCGATCTCGACGAGGTCTACCACTACCGCATCAGCCCGCAAGACGGCTGGGCCTTGCAGCGGCTCTACACCGACGACCGCAGCCTCGACGACGTGGTGGTGGCGAAGGACGGCGACACGGTTCTGGTCAGGCGCGGCTACCACCCTGTCGCGCTGGCTCCCGGCTACGACGGCTACTACCTGAACTTCCTGGCGGGCGACAACCCGTCGTGGATCGCGCGCGACGAGCCCGACCTCGCCTGGGTGCGTGGTCAGTGGGATGGCGGACCCGGCAGGCTGCGGCTGCCGCTCGAGGCGAAAGGTGACTGACGCCAATCAGTTCGCCAACGAGTTCGACCTCCTGACGATGGGTCGCTCGTCGATCGACCTCTACTCGAACGACATCGGTGCCGCCTTCTCCGACATCACGTCGTTCGCCGCCTACGTAGGTGGCAGCCCGCTCAACATCGCCGTCGGCGCGCGCCGGCTCGGCCTGCGGACGGCGCTGCTCACCGCCGTCGGCGACGACAAGGTGGGCCAGTTCATCCTCGACTTCCTGCGCCGTGAAGGTGTGGAGACGCGCTTCGTGCCGATCAAGCCGGGGCGGCGCAGCAGCGCCGTGGTGCTCGGCATCGAGCCTCCCGACAGGTTCCCGCTCGTCTTCTACCGCGAGAACGCCGCCGACTTCGGGCTCACCATCGACGATGTGTTGGCGGCACCTGTGACGACCTCGGCCGCGCTCGAGATATCCGGCACCGGTCTCGCGGTCGAGCCATCGCGCAGCGCGACGTTCAGGGCCGCCGAGCTGGCGCGCTCCGCCGGCAGGACCGTCTACCTCGATCTCGATTTTCGCGCCGATCAGTGGCACGACCTGCGCGCCTTCGGTGTGATGGTGCGGGCGCTGCTGCCGCTGGTGGACGTGGTGATAGGCACGGAGGAGGAGTTCAGGGCGGCTGCGCTGCAGAGCGAAGCCGACGTCGAGATCGCTCACCAGCAGGTGTCCGCGCCTGTGGTGAAGGGCGACCTGGAGGCGAGCATGGCGCTGCTGCTGACGCGCAGCGCGCCTCAGGCGCTGGTGGTCAAGCGCGGCTCGGCCGGTGCGACGGTTCACCTGCCGGGTGAGGAGCCGATCGTCGCGCCGGGCTATCCCGTCGAGGTCATGAACGTGCTGGGAGCCGGCGACGCGTTCGCGGCCGGGTTCATCTACGGCCGCGCGCAAGGCTTCGGTTGGCGCAAGGCCGCCCGGCTCGGCAACGCCTGCGGCGCCATCGTCGTCACTCGTCACGGCTGCGCCAACTTCATGGCGACGCTCGACGAGGCGCTGGCTATCGCCGACGCCCACGGTGGGCTCGACTGACGGCGTTCTGGCGTGCTCAAAGGTCGGTTAACGACTCCATGGCCAGTGAAGCTGCGCGAGGCGCCGACTCCGGTTTAGAATCGTCGGCGAATCACAGTCGTTTTGCGGGCGAGAGTGGCGGAGCGTCTCCGCGCCTCTCGCGCCCAGAGAGGAACCACGTCAGATGAAGAGAGCACTTATCGCGATCTTGGCTTCTGTCGCGCTGCTCGGCTCCGCCGCCAGCGCCCAGACCGTCAACCTGCTCTGCAGCCCCGACCTCGCCTGGTGCGAGGCGCTGGGTCCTGCGTTCAAGGAAGCGACCGGCTACGACCTCGAGTTCATCCGCATGAGCTCGCAGGACGCGCTGGCCCGCATCCGCGCCGAAGCGGCCAACCCCGTCTTCGACGTCTGGTTCGGCGGCACCGGCGACCCGCACCTCGTCGCCGCCACCGAGGGGCTGACCGAGTTCTACGAGCCGACCGTCTGGGACCAGATCATCCCCAGCCTCAAGGAGCAGGTGAACAGCGCCTACATCCCGCTTTACGCCGGCGCCATCGGCTTCGCCGTCAACGAGGGCGTGCTCAACGGCAAGCCGAACCCTCAGGGTTGGCGCGACCTGACCGACCCGACTTACAAGGGTCTCCTCGCGATGCCCGACCCGAACAGCTCAGGCACGGCCTACACGATCATCGCCACGCTGATCCAGATCTTCGGCGAGGAAGAGGCGTTCGAGATCCTCGCGGGCATCCACTCGAACATCGCTCAGTACACGAGCTCGGGCGCGGCCCCCGGCCAGATGGCCGGCCGCGGTGAGGTCGGCATCGCCATCCAGTTCATGCACGACGGCGTGAAGTTCGCTCTGCAAGGCTTCCCGCTCACCGTCTACGCGCCAGTCGAAGGCACCGGTTACGAGATCGGCGGCATCAGCCTGATCAAGGACGGCCCGAACCGCGAAGCCGCCATCGCCTTCATCGAGTGGGCTCTCACCCCAGAAGCCCAGATGCTCGCCGCCTCCAGGGGCGACTCGTTCCAGATCCAGTCGAACGTCAACACGCCTGTGCCCGACGCCGCGCCCAGGCTCGAGGACATCAACCTGATCGACTACGACTTCGCGCACTTCGGCACCCCCGCCGTTCGCGACGCGGTCGTCGGTCGCTGGACCAACGAGATCTTCCCGCTGCCGCGTTGATAGTGGCGCAGCGGCTTGATTAAGCAGCCGACTACTGTCGGGCGCCGCGGCGGCTTGGCCGTCAGCGGCGCCTGGCTGCCTGCCCTGGTCGCCGGGGTGGCGCTGTTCGCGCTGCCCATCGGTCGGCCGGGCAGGCCTTTCTTGGTCATCGACCCAGACCGCTTCGCCCTGCCCATCATCGGCCAGTCGGTGGGGCCCTCCTGGCTGGTGCTGCTGCTCATCATCGGCACCATCGGGGCGTTCGTGCTGAGCCTGCTCCCGCTGCCCACCTGGCGGCGCGGCGACCTCGTGCTCGTCAGCGGCAGCGTGGCGCTGCTTTCGCTGATCGCCTGGCTGATCGCGACCGCCATGCCGTTCGGCATCGGCGCGGTGCTGGTCCTGGCCTCTCTCTGCCTCGTCTTGGGTCATGCGTTGAGCGAGAGCGGGAGGGTGATGGGCGACGCGTTCATCGCCGCCAGCATCCTGTTCGTATCCGCCTTCGTGCTGCTGTTCATCCTCTTTCCGCTCTTCACGGTCTTGCGGCAAGCTATCTTCGCCGGTGGACGCTTCGAGTTCACCACCTTCATCAACACCATCAAGCACCCGCTCTTCTTCGTGCTCGACAACCCGCGCACGCCGCGGCCCGAGCTGACGCTGACCCTGTGGTGGGCAGCCGGCACCGCGGTTGCCGTGGCCGCTTACGCGCTGTGGCGCCGCGTCGGTGTGGTCACCCTGCTGCTGCGCGCCGCCGTGGGTGGCGCGATCGGCTTCGTCTTCGGTGTGATGCTGTACGGCTCGGGAGCGCTGCCGACGAGCCTGGCCGTCGTGTCGATAGTCGCTCCCGCCTGCACGCTGCTAGGCCTTGCCTTCGCGCTCCTCGGTCAGCGCTCGCGGCTCGGCGCGGTGCGAGGCTCCCTCAACGTGATCTCGGTCCTGCCGATAATCACGCCGCCGTTCGTGCTGTCGTTCGCGATGATCTTCCTGCTCGGGCGCAGGGGGCTCATCACCTACAACGTCTTCGAGCTGTCGAGCGGCTGGATCTACGGCATACCCGGCGTCGCGATCGCGCAGATCCTTGGGTTCACGCCGGTCGCGTACCTGCTGCTGCGCGGCTCGATCGGCTCGCTCAACCCCGCCCTCGAGGAGGCTGCGCAGACGCTCGGCGCGCGGCCCTGGATGACGCTGAAGAGCATCACCTGGCCGCTGCTCAGGCCGGGCATGGCCGCGGCGTTCCTGCTGAGCATGATCGAGTCGCTCGCCGACTTCGGCAACCCGATAATCCTCGGCGGCAACCGCAGGTTCCTCGCCACCGAGGTCTACCTCTCGCTCACCGGCCGCTTCAACCCGCGCGAGGCCGCGGTGTACGGCGTGGTGCTGCTGGCCCTGGTGCTGCTGGCGTTCTTCCTGCAGCGCTGGTGGGTGGGTGGCGGCTCGTTCGTCACCGTCACCGGCAAGCCGACCAGCGGGGCGTTGGCGCCGGTTCCGAGGTGGCTCGAGGCCTCGCTCATCGGCGTGCTGGTGGTGTGGACGCTGTTCGTGGCCGCGCTCTACCTCTCGATCGCGGTCGGGTCGTTCGCGACGCTGTGGGGCGTGAACTACACCTTCACGCTCGAGCACTACCGCAACTTCATGGTGCTCGGCTGGCCGGTGCTGCTCAGCACCATGCGCATCGCGGCGTTGAGCGCCGTGCCCGCGATGCTGCTCGGCTTCCTGGTCGCCTACCTGGTGTCGCGCCACCGCTTCCCCGGGCGGCGGCTGGTCGAGATCGGCTCGCTGCTCTCGTTCGCCACGCCCGGCACCGTCATGGGCGTCGCCTACGTCTTCGCATTCAACACCGGTCCGTGGTTGATGACGGCGACCGCGACGATAATCATCCTCGCGCTGGTGTTCAGGAACATGCCCGTCGCGATCCGCGCGGCCGTCGCCGGCCTCTCGCAGATCGACCCGAGCCTCGAGGAGGCGTCGACGATGCTGCGGGCGCGGTCGTTCACGACGATCAGGCGCGTGCTGTTCCCGCTTCTGATAAACACGCTCGTCACCGGCCTGATCTTCGCCTTCGTCAGCGCGATGACGGCGGTCAGCCAGGTGATCTTCCTGGTAAGCCCTGGCAACCAGCTCGCCACCGTGCTGATGCTCGGTTGGATCGAACAGGGCAGTCTCGGTAGGGGTGCAGCGATGGGCACGGTTCTGATAGTCACGATGCTGTTCACGATCCTGGTGGTGCTTACCTTGGCTCAGCGCCTCGGGTCGCGCCTGACGCGGGTGCAGGCGTGACGCGCGCCGGCGTGGCTGGCGGTAGTACCGGCAGCGCCACCGTCGAGCTCACAGGGCTGGTGAAGCGCTTCGGCCGCGACGTCATCGCCGTCGACAACGTCGATCTCCACATCGACAAGGGCGAGTTGGTGACCCTGCTCGGCCCGTCGGGCTGCGGCAAGACGACGATCCTGAGGATGATCGCCGGGCTGGAGCGGCCGACCGAAGGCAGCATCAGGCTCGATGACGAGGACGTCACCAAGCTGCCTGCCTACCTGAGGGACATCACGATGGTGTTCCAGAGCTACGCGCTGTTCCCGCACATGAACGTGTTCGAGAACGTCGCTTACGGTCTACGGGTAGCGCGGCGGCCGCAAGACGAGATCAGGCAGCGCGTGGGCGAGGCCCTCGACATGGTCGGCCTCGGTCATCTGGCGCAGCGCGCCACCACGGCGCTGTCCGGCGGCCAGCAGCAGCGCGTGGCGTTGGCGCGCTCGATGGTCATCAGACCGCGCGTGCTCCTGTTCGACGAGCCGCTCTCCAACCTCGACGCCAAGCTCCGCAAGCGCGTTCGCGACGAGATCCGCGAGCTGCAGCAGCGCCTGGGCATCACCAGCGTCTACGTCACCCACGACCAGGAGGAGGCGCTGGCGATAAGCGACCGCGTCGTGGTGATGCGCGAGGGCAAGATCGAGCAGGACGGCTCGCCGCACCAGCTGTACGCCGCGCCCGCCACCCGGTTCGTGGCCGACTTCATCGGCTCGGCCAACTTCATCCCGGCGCATTACGACGGCTCCGCCGTCACGCTGCCCGGCTACAGCGTGCCGCACCAGCAGGACATGCCGGCCGGCGCGGTGACGCTGATGGTCAGGCCGGAGGCGATCGAGTTCGCGGCCGAGGGCGAGGCCGGTCTCGAGGCGACGTACCGCAGCAGTGCCTACCTCGGGCCGTCCACCGAGTTCATCTTCGACGCGGCCGGCAGCGAGCTGTTCGCGATGATGTCGGGCGGGGGCATGACGCAGGCGCGTCGCGGGGACTCGGTCAGGCTGCGCTTCAAGCCGGCCGGCGTCTGGTTGCTGCCGCCGCAGTGACGCGCTCGTCCGCGGCCGCTAGGCCGACGCGCATCTTCGCCTGCGATATCGACGGCTGCCTCGCCGAAGCGGGCCACGTCCCCTACGACTTGGACAGGCTGAGCAGGATGGCGGCGCTCAACCGGCTCAGCCGCAGCGACCCCGACGTGCCTGCGCTCACGCTCGTGACCGGCAGGCCGCACGGCTACGTGGACGCGGTCATGCAACTGCTTCACATCGACCTGCCCGTCTCGTTCGAGAACGGCGCCGGCTTCGCCACTCGCAAACCGTACTCGCACTGGTGGGCACCGGAGGCGGCGGCGGGACTCTCCGGGCTGCGCGAGTTCGCGGCCGCGGTCGAGGCCGTCGGTGGGTTGCAGCTTCAGCCGGGCAAGCAGGCGTCGCTGAGCGTGTTCCCGCTAGCGGGCCGAACCAGGCTCGAAGACGTGTCCGGCATCCTGGGCGAGCTACTCGTCGAGCTCGGCCTCAGCCTGGTGCTCGACCCCTCGACCGACTGCGTCAACGTGCTGCTGGCGGGCTGCGACAAGGCCAGCGGCTTCGCGCACCTCTGCCGCGAGCTCGGCTGCGACCCTTCGGAAGTGGCCGGCATCGGAGACAGCGTCGGCGACCGCGAGTGGCTCGAGGCGTGCGGGATCAGCGTCGCTCCCGGGAACGCAGCGCCAGAGGTCAGGGCGATCGCTACGCGGCACTACGCCGAGCCGGACGTTGCGGCGGCGTTGGCTGCCTACGAATGGTTGATCGAGCGCAACAGGTCTCTGCGGACCGCATCCTGACAGGGTCGGACGCGAGCGAGCATCGCTACCTATCGATCAGGAACGGCAGCGGATCGTAGGCGCGGTGGCGACAGGTGAGCGGGTCGAACTCGTAGGCTGCGAAGTGCAGGTGCGTCGGCGTGGTGGCAGCGTTGCCGTCGTTGCCAACGAAGCCGATGACCGTGTCGGGCGTGACCCACATCCCCTCGCGCAGACCGTCGGCGTACGCCTCCAGGTGCGTGTAGAAGTAGCGGGTCCCGCCGGGACCCAGGATCATCACGCCCCTGCCGCCGAGGAACCTGTCGCTGACCTCGAAGACGATACCGCTGGTCGCTGAGCGGACCTGAGTCCAGCGTGGCGCGAAGATGTCCTGTCCCTGATGCGACCTGCCGCCGCTGCGCGGCGCTGAGAACGTGTTCGCCACCTGCGACACGCGCACGCCCTCGACCGGCATCAAGAGCGGCTCCGTGACGTCTTCCGGCACGCGGGCGAGGTAGGAGGGCAACAGCTCGCGATACACCTGCCGCCTGGCGCGCTGCTCGCGCGCCTCGGGGGTCAGCTCCTCCTCGGGTGTCGCGGGGGCGCCACCTTGGCCGAAGCCGGCCACGAACTGCGGTTCGAGGCAGGCGGCGAACTCGGCTTCCGAGCGCACCAAGGCGATGTCGGCATCGGGCAGAACCTGAGCAGTCGCGATCGTCAAGAGTGAACCTGCCACGAGAGCGAGAGTCATCCGTCGATACATGGCATCTAGAAGACCATCGTTGAGCCCTCAGGTATGTCTTCAGGGTTCGCCTGCTGGGGTCGGCGGAGAGGCGGTGGTGCGGGGGGCCACGTCGTGAGCCTTGCTCCCGCGCCTCTGATCGCGCAGGACTCTCAGGAACCACTGGATAAGGGGTCCCACCGAGACAGCGAACAACACGGTGCCGACGCCGACGGGTCCTCCGAGCGCCCAGCCACCGGCCAACGCCGCAACCTCCATCGTCGAGCGAACTGTGCCTATCGGAGCCCTGAGACTACGCGCGGCACCGAGCATCAGGCCGTCCCGCGGCCCCGCTCCGAGATCGGCCGCAAGGTAGAGGGCTGTAGCGAAGCCGTAGAGCACGACGGCTGCCACCAACTGGAGAGCACGAGCGCTTAGCGACTCCGGTGCCAACAACCAGGGTTGCGTGCGGAACAGGTCGATCCACACGCCGACCAGCAGCATGTTGAGCACCGTGCCTACCCCGGGCCGCTGGCGTAGCCATAGCGTCGCGGCGGTCAGGATGACGAGGCCGACGACCTGAGCTGCCCTGCCGTGACTGATCCCTAGGCTCAACCCCAACCCCTCATGGAACACGGCCCACGGCGACACGCCGAGCCGGGCAGCTAGCATCAGCGCAGTCGCGAGTCCCATCAGCATCAGTCCGAGATTGAGAACCAGCAGGCGCTTCGCCAGGACGTTCGCACGACGCGCTCTCACATCACTAGCCTACGCCCAAGTCGTGGCTGTGCAGGGCGAAAGAGCCCCTCGCGAACCATTAGGATGGCTCCATGAGTCACCAGTCAGCGCTCTCGCAGCACTCACAGCTCTCGCACAAGGGCGGACCGATAAGCCGCTACCTGCGTCACCACTTCAGGCACTTCAACTCGGCCGCGCTCATCGACGCTGCCGACGCCTACAGCGCGCACTTGGATGCGGGCGGGCACATGATGGTGACCCTGGCAGGCGCGATGAGCACGGCCGAGCTAGGGCTCTCGCTGGCCGAGCTGATCCGCCAAGACAAGGTGCAGATAATCTCCTGCACCGGCGCCAACCTCGAGGAGGACGTGTTCAACCTGATCGCGCACGACTTCTACGAGCGCGTGCCGCACTACCGCGACCTCACGCCCGCCGACGAGCAGGCTCTGCTCGACAGGCACATGAACCGCGTAACCGACACCTGCATCCCGGAGGGCGA
The DNA here is from genome assembly GCA_964392895.1 of uncultured bacterium. Classification (GTDB taxonomy): domain Bacteria; phylum Deinococcota; class Deinococci; order Deinococcales; family Trueperaceae; genus CAYMRL01. The sequence goes on along the minus strand of CAYMRL010000004.1, from coordinate 313,430 downwards.
GGCGATGCGGCGGCTCGAAGGTGTGCTGCTGCAGGAGTGGCTGGCCGCCGACGCGGCCGGCGAGCGCTACTTCCCCCACGAGTTCCTATACCGCCTCCTACTCTCCGGCAAGCTCGAGCAGTACTACCAGATCGACCCGCGCGACTCGTGGCTGATGGCGGCCGCCGAGAAGAACCTGCCGATCGTGGTGCCAGGCTGGGAAGACTCGACGACTGGGAACATGTACGCAGCGCACAACCTCACCGGCGAGATCAGCAACGTCCACACGGTCAGGAGCGGCATCGAGTACATGACGTTCCTCGCCGACTGGTACACGGAGCGCGCCAAGCGCCACAGCGTCGGCTTCTTCCAGATCGGCGGCGGCATCGCCGGCGACTTCCCGATCTGCGTGGTGCCGATGCTGGAGCAGGACCTGCAGCGTCCGACGCCGCTGTGGGGCTACTTCTGCCAGATCTCCGACTCGACGACCAGCTACGGCTCGTACTCCGGCGCGGTTCCGAACGAGAAGATCACCTGGGGCAAGCTCGGGATCGACACGCCGAAGTTCGTGATCGAGTCGGACGCGACCATCGTGGCGCCGCTGATGTTCGCCCTGATCTTGGGAGACTGACGGCTAGAGCATACGAATAGGGCATACGGCTAGAGCATGTCGTGCGGCAGCGGCCGCGTCGTCAGCAGCGCCGTGGCGATGAGCACAGCGAGCAGCAGCAGCGCCTCGAGTCGAACGCCTGCGGCCAGCCGCTCGCGGCTCTCGGGTCCCGCGTCGCTGGCGAGCAGGCGCGGCAGCAGCCGCCAGCGGTTGTAGGCCGCCGCCAGCAGGGTCACGGCCACCAGCGCCAGCTTGGCGATCAGGGAGAGACCGTACGCCGTGGCCGTGACGGCCGCCACCGTCGGTAGCTGCGCCTGCGCCGCTAGTACGCCGCTCACTGCCAGCGTCGCCACCGCACAGATCCCTGTCAGCGAGTGGCGGCGCAGCGCGCGCTTGACGGACTCACCCGACTCTGGAGCCTGCCGCCGCCACTCCCACAACGCCAGCGCCAGCAGCCCGCCGCCCCAGGCGCCGGCTACCCAGAGGTGAACGATGTCCAGAGCGCGGTACGCCCCGCCCGACATGACGGCGCCGTGCGCGAGGCGCGAGAGCGTGTCGGCGAGCGGGATGCCGACGACCAGCGCTAGAGCGGCCGCCAGGAGGTGCAGCCGGCGCCGCGCCACCCAGAGCGCGGCCAGCGTCAAGACCAGCATCGCCGTCGCCACCAGGCAGCGCTGCATCACGGCTTCGCCCTGCGCGGTGTTGGCGGCGAACGACCTGACGAGCTGCCAGTCCCAGCGACCCAACACCCGTTGTAGCGTCAACGGCAACGACCCGAGCGAGCCGACGACCAGCACGAGCCATGCGCCCGAAGCGAGTAGCGTGAGGCGCAGACGCCACGTCTGTGAGAGGGTCGGGGCGATGCCGAGCACCGCGACGGACCAAGCGGCTCCGATCAGCAGCACTACGCCCGTCTGGGCCGCGCCCTGCGTCATCACCTGGAGCGCCGCTAGCAACGCTGCCTAACTCGTCGACAGCGCCCTGAGCGCGGCCGCGCTGCGGCGCATCGATCCCAGCGGATCGGTGGGGTCGTCGTGCTCGACGACGAGCCAGTCGACGGCGGCGGCGCGCGCCGCGCCGAGCAGCGGCGGCCAGTCGAGCGCTCCGTGCCCGACGTCGGCCCAGGTCGCGCTGCCGAGAGCGGCCACGTCCTTGGCATGAACCCTGACGACCTGGTCGCCGAGCCTGTCCATCAGCGCGAGCGGCGCTAGTCCGACGGCTGCGACCCACCCGATGTCGAGCTCGATCCCGAGATTGCCGTCAAGACCTCCATCCGCCAACCATTCGAGCCCGTAGCGGCCGTCTTCGACGGTCAGCTCGAAGTCGTGGTTGTGGTAGGCCAGACCGAATCCGGACTCGGCGACGCGTCTCGAGAGCTCACCGAGCTCGGAGCCGAGGCGGCGCCAGCCGTCCGCCGAGTCCGGCCGGTCCTCTTCTCTGAGCCAAGGAACGACGAGCAGAGGGGTCCCCAGCTCGCTGTGGTACCGCAGGGTGGCGTCGAGGTCGCCTTGCAACGCGGTCAAGGCGACGTGCGCAGAGGCGACGGCCAGCCCGTTGGCGGCGAGCTCGCCCCGCAACCGCGTGGCCTCCACGCCCGCCAGCGAGGCGGTCTCGACTCCGTCGTAGCCGGCAGCGGCGATGAGCGGCAGCAGCTCGGCGAGGCTCGAGCCCGAGTTCCTGAGCGTGTAGAGCTGAAGCGCGAGTCGGGGATCGCGAGGGCTCATGATGAGGCAGCCTCCGGTCGCCAACCCAACGCGAGCTGGTCCGCCTCGCTCAGGCGGGCAGGGCGCTCAGGTCGGCTCTCGACGTCTTGACGCCTGCCGCCTGCCGCCGCCGCTACGGCGCCGTCCAACACCTCGATGACGTGCGCGGCCAGCGCGCCACCGGCTCTGGCGGGCCGGCCGGCGGCGGTCGCCAGCGCGAGCTCGAGGGCGCCGATGCCGCGCGCGTTATCGGTCCAGCCGGGTCCGAGCGGGAGCTCCTCCCACGCTTCATCTCGTGAGCGCCGCACGCGCACCGGCCCCCCGAACGTGTTCGGGTCCGGCACGGCCAGGGTGCCCGTGGTCCCGAAGACCTCGAAGCGTGGCAGGTCCGAAGCTGCGACATCGAAGGAGGTGAGCAGCGTCGCATGGACGCCGGAGACGAACTGGAGCAGCAGGGTCACGTGCGTGTCGGTGCCGACGCTGAACGAGGTCCCGGCGCGCGGCCCCGACCCGATCGTCCGCGACTGGAAGCCGCGCGTCGACGAGGCCGTGACCGAGCTGACCGGCCCGAAGAAGTTGACGAGCGCGGTGACGTAGTAGGGCCCGATGTCGTAGAGCGGTCCCGCACCGGGTTGGAAGAGGAACTCGGGCGAGTGATGCCAGCTCTCGGGTCCGCGCGAGACCATGTGCGCGACCGCGGCGAACGGAGTGCCGATGATGCCGTCATCGAGCGCAGCCGCGGCGGTCTGCTGCCCCGCGCCCAGGAAGGTGTCGGGGGCACCGCCCAACGGCAGCCCCGTCTCGGTCGCGAGGCGCAGCAGGTCGTTGGCGGAGGCCGCGTCGACCGACAACGGCTTCTCGGAGTAGACGGCCTTGCCAGCGCGCAGGGCGCGACCGTTGACGTCGTAGTGAGCTGCCGGGATCGTCAGGTCGATGACGAGGTCGACCTCGGCGAGGCCCAGCAGCGAGTCTGGATCCGTCGCGAGCGGCACTCCGAACTCGGCCGCGCGCGCCGCCGCGCGCTCCACGTCGATGTCGGCGAGCGCCACCACGCGCACGCCGGCAGCCTTCGTCAGGTTCCTCAAGTAGGCGCTGCTTATCGTTCCGCAGCCGACGACCCCGATGCCGACGGTCACGATCTGCCTCCTAACCGACCAGTTTGCGGCTCAACGCGGCGAAGGTGTCGTCGGAGACGCCTGCCGCGGCCAGGTACTCGACGGCGCCGCCGAAGCGCTTGTCGAGGTGCTCGAGCGCGGGCTCGAGCAGGTCGGGCGTGGCGCCAAGCAGCCGGGCGAACTCGCTCCTGGGGATGCCACGCTGTTCGGCGTCGGCTAGCAGGCGCACGCGGAGCGGCTCGATGCGGTCGTGGGTGAGCGCGAAGTCGTCGACTATCGTCTGGCGGTCGACGCCGACCGCCTCGAGCAGGAGCACGGCCACCAGGCCGGTGCGGTCCTTGCCGGCCGTGCAGTGGAAGAGCGCGGCGCCCTCGGCTTCGGTCAGGAGCTCGGTGATCGTCGCGAAGGCCTTGGGTGCATGGTTGAGCGCCGCGATGTAGAAGGCCGTGATGTCGAACTTGTCGGCGGGCTCGTCGTCGGCGTCCTCGATCGGTCCCCACACCGCGATGTTGTGAACGGCGATGCCAGGGCGTCCGGTGAGGCGGCTGACGTCGCGCGCGATCTCCATCTCCTGACGCAGGTCCACGACGGTCGTCAGCGGCAGGTTGGCGAGCATGTCGATGTCGGCGTCGGTCAGCTCGAACGGAGCGTCGGACCGCAAGAGCCTGCCGGGGAGCGTCCGCCTGCCGCCGGCGACTGGCAGGCCGCCGAGGTCGCGGGTGTTGAGCGTGCCGACCAGCGGCAGGAACCTGTGGCTGTGGGCTTGGCTAGTCAGCGTCATCCCGCCGATGCTACCGCGCTCGCCGCGCGGTAGGACCGTCAGGCCGTGTGCAACCCTGCGCCGGTACCCTTGAGGACGTGAACGCCCCTGCCGGTCGCCAGGCTCGCCCTGAGCGACGGCGTCTGCGACCTCGCCGTGTGGAGCGGCGCTGCCGTCGGCTCCATGCCGAGCGCGCTCAGCAGGTTGACCAGCCCGTCGGGGTCGGGGTGCTCGAGCCTCAGCTCGATCAGCGCCGCCTGGCGCGGCAGGCCGGCGGCCGGGTGCGGCGTGCCGAGCCAGTCGATGAAGAACGGCACGTGGCCGCCGAAGCCGTGACCGCCGAGGATCGCCAGGCGCCAGCGCAGCTCGGTGCCGGCCTGGGTGTGCCGCGAGCCGTCGAGGGTCGCGATGCTCAACCCCAGCGCCTCGGCGCGCTCCAGCAGCGCCCCTGAGCTCGACGCTCTGGCGCACCAGGTGAGGATCTCGGGCGCCGGTAGGTGCGCGATCGACCTCCGGTACGTGCCATCAGCCGCGCCTGCCGGGTCGGGAGCCATCAGCTCGAGGTAGGCGTCGGCGCCGAGGCCGACCAGCGCGTTGTGAGTGCCCTGGTCGGGGTGGCGTCCACCCGGCGTGGCGCGGAGCCCGGTCTCGGACTCGAGCCAGGATCGCAGCGACTCGAGGTCGGGTCCGGCGACTATCAGGTGGTCGAGAGAGCTCACGCCGTCGATGCTACTCTGACCGGCATTGGGTACGGTCGGTCCCGTCTAACCAGGCGGACCTGTCGGCACGAGTCAGACCAGACCATCGGTCGTGGAGGCTGCAAGGATGAAGTGGGAAGACAGAGGCAGAAGCGCGAACCTCGAGGATAGGCGCGGCGCGGGGCGACCCGCTACGGCAGGAGGCGGCGTCGGGAGAGCCGGGTTGCCGCTCGGTATCGGAGGGTTGCTGCTGATAGTCGCGATCAGCGCTGTGACGGGTGTCGACCTGCTGTCGCTGCTCGGGATGGGAACGACACCGGCGCCGACGACCACCAACGCGCCGGTCTCGCAGCAGGAGCTGGCGACGGAAGAGGGCAAGGTCCGCTTCGTATCGTTCGTGCTCGACGACATCCAGGCCACCTGGAAGGCGGTGTTCGAGCGCAGCGGCCTGCAGTACCCCGACGCCCAGATGGTGCTGTTCCGCGAAGGCGTGCAGTCGGCCTGCGGCGTCGCCCCCTCTTCGGCGGGCCCGTTCTACTGCCCGGCGGACAGGAAGATGTACATCGACCTGTCGTTCTACGACGTGCTCAGGGAGCGTTACGGCGCGCCGGGCGACTTCGCCGAGGCTTACGTGATCGCTCACGAGATCGGCCACCACGTCCAGAACCTGCTCGGCACCCTCGGTGAGGTCCAGAGCGGTCAGCGCGCGCAACCGGCCAACGCCAACCGCCTCTCGGTCGCGCTCGAGCTGCAGGCCGACTGCTACGCGGGCGTGTGGGCCGCCAGCGCCGGCTCGCGCGGGCTCCTGGAGCGCGGCGACCTCGAAGAGGGCCTCGGCGCTGCCGCTGCCGTCGGTGACGACAGGCTCAGCGGCGCCAGCGGGCGCATCGTCAACCAAGAGAGCTTCACGCACGGCACCTCGGCGCAGCGCATGCAGTGGTTCCGCACCGGTTACGACACCGGCGACCCGCAGCGCTGCGACACGTTCTCGGCTCTCTGAAGCGAAGCTTCAGAGAGCTCTAGAGCAGCGCGTCGACCTCGTCGACCTGGGCCGCGCTCAGCTGCCAGCGGGCGGTCTTGGCGTTGCGCTCGACCTGCTCGGCCGTGGTGGCGCCGGCGATCACGCTCGCCACGGGCTTGTGCGCCAGGAGCCACGCGAACGCCAGGTCGATGAGCTCGAAGCCGTGACCAGCGGCGTAGTCGCTGAGGCGCTCGATCCTGGCGTAGTTGTCCTCGGTCAGGTGAGCCTCCCAGCGCGGGTTGCCCGTCACGCGCGTGCCTTGCGGCAGCGGTCGGCCCGCGCGGTACTTGCCGGTCAGCAGCCCGCTGAACAGCGGGAAGTACGGCAGGAAGGCGATGTTCAGCCTCTCGCAGGCCGGCAGCACCTCGGCCTCCGGGTCGCGCTTGAGGAGGCTGTACTCGTTCTGAACGCTTACGAAGCGCGGGGCGGCGGCTGCGCCGGCGCCAGCTGCCGCTGTCGCCTCGTCGAGCTGCTCGGCCGAGAAGTTCGAGCAGCCGATCTCGCGCGTCAGCCCCGCTTCGACCAGCTCTGCCAGCGCGCCGAGGGTATCCGCGATCGGCACCTCCGGGTCCGGCCGATGAAGCTGATAGAGGTCGACGTGGTCCATCCTGAGGCGCCTGAGGCTGTCGGCGAGGGCGCTCTTGACGTACTCGGGGCGCGCTCCACCTGCCAGCTTGTCGTTGCTCATGCCGAACTTGGTCGCCAGCACCACCTCGGCGCGACGGCCCTCCAGGACCCTGCCGAGGAACACCTCGCTGTCGGTCTCGCCGTAGATGTCGGCGGTGTCGAAGAACGTGACGCCGGCGTGGATGGCGGCGTCGACGACGCTCTTGGTGGCGGCGACGTCGAGGCGCCTGCCGAAGTTGTTGCAGCCGAGCCCGACGACGGATGCGTCGAGCGATCCGATCTTCCTGTGCAGCATGATCAACCCTTCTCGGTCCCAGGCCATGCGTGCGGGACCGGCGCCTGAGGCTGCCTCGAAGCAGATTAACGCGCCGAGCCGAACGCCAAGCGCGCTGCGGCGAGGTCGTACATCGCGTGGCCGACGCTCTTGAAGATGCCGTAGCCCGTCTTGGGGCTCGTCGTGTCACCGGACAGCACGTCGACGAGAGCTTCGGCAGCGTCCCAGCGCCACACGCCGGCCGCGACGGCCTGAATCAGGTCGCCGGCTTCCGCCTCGGCCCCCTGCAGCGTGTCGACGACGACCCTGCTTGCACCGGCGACCACCGCGGGAGCCAGCTCAGCCATGTCGTGCCGGAACGCACCGACGGCGCACACCACTGCGCCGGGACGCGGTGTAAGCGTCAGCACGGGCCTGAGGCTGGTCGTGGCGGTGACGATGACGGCGGCCTCCGAGACCACCGCGTCAGGGTCGTTCGTCACGACTGCGGCACTGCCTTGGGCGCGCAGGTCGGCGGCCAGCGTCTCGGCGCGAGCGGCTGAGCGCGACGCAATGACGAACTCCAGAGGCGCGCGACCGGCACCACCGGCACCAGCCGCCGCCCCGGCCGCGCTGCCGACACCGAAGCCGGCGCTCAGCGCCTCGCAGTGCCCGCGCGCCTGGTCGCCGGCTCCGTAGACGAGCACGGGTCCGCCGAGACGCGACCCGCCGAGCATGTGCCTCAACGCCAACAGGCTCAGCGCCGCTGTCCGCCTGCGCGTGACGGTGCCGCCCTCCAGCAGCGCGAGGCGCTCGCCGGTCGCGGCGTCCGCGACGATCATCTCGGCGGTTATCGTCGGTCTACCGGCGGCGGCGTTGCCGGGGTGAACGGTCACGACCTTTGTGATGGTCAGCCTGTCGTCGGAAGCCGGCATGCACAGCAGGGTGCCGCGCGCCAGCGGCAACGCGGTGCGCTCGGCTATCCTCAGGCGCCCGTCGGCGTACTCCCGCAGCACGACCGCGATCTCGTCGGCGAGGCGGTCGTAAGGCAGCAGTTGCTCGGTAGCAGCGGAGTCCAGGACGCGCATGGTCATCCCGAGTACCGCTCGGGGTCGTAGAGGCCGCTGAACAGCAGCCGCGCCGCCGCGCCCTCCGGCCTGTCGGCCACGAGGTCCGCGACGATCTTGCCGCTGATGGGCGCGGTGCTCAGGCCCATCATCGCGTGGCCGGTGGCGACGATCAGGTTCTTGTGTGTGCGGCCGCGCCCCAGGTACGGCAACCCGTCGGGGCTGAGCGGCCGGAAGCCGTGCCAGGGGCGGGCTCGCGTCAGCTCCTCGCGTCCGAGTGCGGGCAGCGCGCGCAGGCTGGAGTCGATGATGCCCTTCACGCGCCGCGCGCCGACGTCTTCGTCGAAGCCGGCGAGCTCCATGGTGCCGCCGATGCGCAGCGCTCCCTGCAGCGGAGTGATGGCGACCCGCGCCTCCGTCAGTATCGAAGGAGTCTTGAGGGGCAGCGGCGGGCCGGGCAGGGTGAGGCTGTAGCCCTTGCCGGGTTCGAGAGGAAGGTCGAGACCGACCTGGCGCGCCAGCGTCCCCGACCAGCTCCCGGCGGCCAACACGACGTGCTGGGGGGTGACCGTCTCGCCGTTCACCTTGACCGAGACGGTGGCGCTGTCGGCACTCAGCGACGCACTCGCGCCGTAGTCGATCGCGACGCCCCTGGCCACCAGCGCCTCCCTGAGGCGTCTCATCAGCGCGGCTGGGTCGAGGTGAGCGTCGGAAGGGTAGAGGACCGCGCCGGCGACCCTGAAGTCGACGCCGGGCTCGAGCTCGGCGAGCTCGCGCGCGCTTAGCTCGGCGGCTGGCACACCGGCCGCGGCCAGACCCCAGGCGTTGGCCTTGGCGGCGGTCTCGAGCTCGTGCTCGTGCCCCGCGCCGCTCTCGCTGAGCATCAGCAGCCCGCGCTGCTCGAAGCCGAAGTCGCCGAGCTCGCCGAGCTCGTTCTTCAGCTCGCACGCCAGCTCGCGGTAGGCGGCGGCGCTGGCCAGGTTGAGTGCCAGGACGTGCGGTGCCGCTCGTTCGGCGCGCTGTCGCGAGGACGCGCGCCAGAAGCGGTAGGCCCAGCTCGCAAGCGGCAGCGACGCGCGAGGCCGCAGGTAGAACGGGCTCTCCGGGTTGGTCATCCACTTGATGCCCTGCCACAGCACGCCGGGCGCGGCCAGCGGCATGCAGTGGCTCGGCACGACCATCCCGAGGTTGCCGAAGGAGGCGCCGAGGTCGCGCTCGGCGCCCACCTCGAGCACCCTGACGGCATGACCCTCGCGGCTCAGGTAGTAGGCGCACGACAGGCCGATGACGCCCCCGCCGATGACGACGATCTCGCCCCGCCGCGCCATCACACGATCCCCCAACGGAACGGGTCGGCTGGATCTAAGATGAGCTTGGCCTCGGCGGTGACGTGCGCGTGGCCGCGGATCACCGGCAAGACGGCGCCCTCCTCGGAGAGGCTGTAGTGAGCTTCGAACACGCTGCCGATCACGCTCTCCTGCCGCCACACGGCTCCTGGCGCGAGCTTGCCGTCGGCCGCCAGGCACGCCAGCTTGGCGCTGGTGCCGGTGCCGCACGGCGAGCGGTCGTAAGCGGTGCCGGGGCAGAGCACGAAGCTGCGGCTGTCCGCCTTCTGGCTGGGAGCGAAGAGCTCGATGTGGTCGACGTAAGCACCGCCCGCTCCCGTCAAGCCTGCCGCCGCCAGCGCCTCCCTGATGGCCAGAGCCTGCGCCGTGAGCTCGGACAGGTTGCTCGTGTCGACGCTGAGGCCGTGATCCTGGCTGAGGAAGAACCAGTTGCCGCCCCATGCGACGTCGCCGCTGACCTCCCTGGGTTCGCCCTGCGGGTCGGGGACGACCACCTTCACACCTGTGGCGTGACGGTAGGCGGGCACGTTGTGGACGCTGACGCTGCCGTCTTCTGCATGCAGCTCGCAGTCGACGGTGCCGACGGGCGTCTCGACGCGGTGACGTCCGGCCCGCAGGGTGCCGAGGTGGGCGAGGGAGGCGATGAGCCCGATGGTGCCGTGCCCGCACATGCCGAGGTAGCCGACGTCGTTGAAGAAGATGACGCCCGCCGCGCAACTCGGATCGACGGGCCGGCACAGCAGCGCGCCCACCAGCACGCCCGACCCGCGCGGCTCGTTGACCACGGCGCTGCGCAGGTTGTCGTGACGCGACTTAAGCAGCGCCAGCCGCTCGCTCATCGGCCCCGCGCCCAGGTCGGGGAAGCCGCTCAGGACCAAACGCGTCGGTTCGCCGCCGGTGTGAGAGTCGATGACCTGAAGCGCTGTCGGTTGTGGTTCTGACCGTGGCTCTGGCTGTGGCTCCGGTTGTGGCTCCGACGTCTCGCTCATCTGAGGAAGAACCCGTTGGGAAGCGGATCTTCTGCCTCGACGACCCACTGGTTGAAGCCGATGATACTGGCACTACCTGACACCTCAGGAATCACCGCGCTCAGACCGCCCACCTCGGTGACGCGCACCGCCTTGCCCGTGAAGACGGTGCCGATGATGCTCTCGTTGCGCAGCTCCTCGCCCAGCGCCAGTCGCCCGCGCGCGTGAAGCTGCGCGACGCGCCCGGCCGTGCCCGTGCCGGTGGGCGACCTGTCGACCTCGCGGTCGGCGAAGACGCAGACGTTGCTCTGACTGTTGGCCGGATCTGACGGCGGTCCGTCGATGATCGTGCCGTAGAGCGTGTTCAGCTCGGGGATCAGCGGATGCTGGACCTGGTAGACGGCGTTGACGGCGTGCTTGACCTGGTCGCCGAGGTCGATGAGGTCGCGGTAGCTCGCCGGGCCGACCTGCAGGCCCGCCTGTGCGGCGTCCAGGTAGGCATAGAAGGCGCCGCCGAACGCGATGTCGACGCTGAGGCGTCCGAAGCGCGGCGTCTCGACCTCCAGGTCGCGTTCGAGCAGGAACGACGGTACGTTGAGGAAGCGCACCCTGCCAACGCGCCGACCGTCCCAGGCGACGAAGGCCTCGATGAAGCCGGCGGGAGAGTCGATGCCGACGCGCGTCTCGGGCTCGGTGCGGGGCACGAGTCCCTGGGCGACCGCGACCGTCGCCAGGGCGATGATGCCGTGGCCGCACATGTCGGAGTAGCCCTCGTTGTGCATGAAGATCACGCCGAGATCGGCGCCGGGGCTGACGGGCTCGGTGACGTAGCAGCCGTACATGTCGGCGTGGCCGCGCGGTTCGAACATCAGGGTGGTGCGCACGTGCTCGAGGTGCGCCTTGGCGAAGGCGCGCTTCTCGAGGATGGTGGCGCCGGGGATGCGCGGCACGCCGCCGGTGATTATCCGGAGCGGCTCGCCGGCGGTGTGGGCGTCGACGGTGGTGTAGGTGCGGCTGAGCTCCACGTGGCCGGCGTCTCCTAGCGGCGGTTGGCGAACGCCGTCTTGGCGGCGGCCAAGAGGTCGGGGTCTGTCAGTAGCTCGGCCGTCACGGCCGCCATGACGCTGGCGCCGTCGATGACGGCGGTATCGCCGGCGGGGGAGAGCGCGGCCTCGCGGAACGGGACGGTGTGCGGCAGCGCGGCCTGGTCGATCGCGATGGTGCCGTGCAGGCCCGGCATGGCCTGCGAGACGTTGCCCATGTCGGTCGAGCCGCCCGGTTCGTCGAGCACGTATGGCGTCACGGTCCGGCCGCGGCGCTCGAGGTGCCTCTCGTAAGCCTCCTCGAGCGGGCGGTTGACTGCCATCTCGAGGTACGGCGCGGAGGACGGTTTGAGTTCGAGTTGCGCTCCTGTCATCAGCGCTGCACCCTCGAAGATTCCGCGCAGCCGCGGCGCGAGGTCGTCGAACAAGTAGGCGGAGTCGGCGGACCTGGCCACACTGAGCATGGCCGCCTCCTCAGGGATGATGTTGGCTGCGTCGCCGCCGTGCGTGATGATCGCGTGGATCCTGACGTCTTGGCGCACCTGCTGTCTCAGCGCGTCGATGCCAGCGAAGGCCAGCCTGACGGCGTCGAGCGCGTTGACCCCGAGGTGGGGTGCCAGCGCGGCATGGGCCGGCTTGCCGCGGTACCTGACCTCCCACTTGGTGCTCGCCAGGGTCGGCATGTTCGACTGGTTGAGGTGCAGCGGGTGGATCATCATCGCGGCGTCCACACCCTCGAACGCGCCGCGCTCCAGCATCAGGACCTTGCCGCCGCCACCCTCCTCGGCGGGGGTGCCCAGCACGACGAGCTTGCCAGGCAGCTCGCTCATCAGCGGCGCCAGCGCGAAGGCCGCGCCTGCGCCCATGGTGGCGATGACGTTGTGACCGCAGGCGTGACCGATGCCCGGCAGCGCGTCGTACTCGCACAGCACCGCGATGGTGGGGCCGGGGCCGGCCCCGTTCAGCTCGGCCCTGAACGCGGTCGGAAGGTCGGCGACGCCACGCTGCACGGTGAAGCCGCGCTGCTCGAGCGCGGCGCTGAGCCAGGCGCAGGCCTTCTCCTCCTCGAACCTGATCTCCGGGTTGGCGTGGATGCGGTGGCTCAGGTCGAGCAGCGCCGCTCGTTCGAGCTCCAACTGCTTGTCGATGCGGTTGACGAGGTCAGTCACTGTCTCTCCCTAACTGATGAGCGAGTCGATGGTGAGTCACGCGCTGCCGGACGGCGCCTGGCGCTCGCCGGCCAGCAGCGCCGCGCCGAGCGCCACTAGCGGACCGGCTTCGAAACCCGCGTCGGCGGGCGCGACAGGTGTGTTGGGGAAGCCGTAGACCCTGAAGACGGCCTTGATCATGTTGCTGATGGCGGGCTGCTCGGCCAGCCTGCCGATGAGCACCACGTGCTCGAGGGCGTTGGTGCGCGCGGCGCCGAGCGCGATGAGCCCGATCGTCTGCGCGACCATCGTCACCAGCCCAGCGGCCAGGTCTTGGCGGGCCGGCTCCTCCGTGAGCCTGGCGAGCCGCCCCAGGCTCACCGCCGTCGCCGTGGGCGGGAGGCTGCCGAGGCTGCCGCCGAGCACCTCGCCGAGGGTGGTGTCGACGGCCGCCGCCGTGCCGGTCAGCGCCAGCTCGCAGAGCGTGAGCGCGTTGCTCTCGCCCAACAGCCGTGAGCCCAGACCCTCGAGCGTGCCGCCGCCGACCGGGGTGCCGCCGACGTGGCGGTACTCGCCCGCCGCGCCGTCGGCGCTGATCATGGCCGTCCCGGTGCCGCAGGAGACGACCAGCGCCCTGACCAGCCCGGCGGCGTGAAGCCCGCCGCGCCCGGCTGCAGCCGGCTCGTCGATCTGGACGATAGGTATGCCGTTGAGGGTCTCCGGCAGCTCGCGAGCGCGGCCGCCCGTGACGGCGATGCTCTCGAGTCTCTCCGGCACGCCGGCCGGACCGGCTTGCTTGGCCAGGTCCTCCAGCACGTCGGCGAGAAGGCCGGGGCTGGCGGGGCCGGGGCGCAGACGTGAGGTGTGCGCGACGACCGCCGCGCCCACTGCGCCCACTGCGCCCACTGCGCCCGCTGCGCCCGGCGTGGGCCGCCGCCCCCCGTCTACCAGCAAGGCGTCGGTGACGGTGAGACCGAAGTCGACTGCGGCTCGCATGGCAGGCAAGCTAGCACGCTGCCGGGCGGCGTCGCACGACCCGCCGGGTGACGTGCCGAGACCGCGCTCTATGGCGGCGCGCTTAGGCGATGATGCGGCATGTCGGCCACGCCGCCCACCCTGCCTCGCCCCGCGCCCACGCGCGTCGTCATCTCGGGCCAGTACGTGCGCTTGGAGCCGCTCGCAGCCGAGCGCCACCGCGCCGAGCTGCTCGCGGCGTCGTCGCGGGCCGGCAGCGAGGACCGGTTCCGTTACCTGTTCGAGTCCCCGCCGGACGAGCCCGGCTTCGAGGCCTGGCTGCAGCGGGCCGCGGCGTCCACCGACCCGCTGTTCTGGGCCGTCATCGACCTGAGCACCGGTCGTTGCGAGGGCCGGCATGCTCTGATGCGCATAACGCCGGAGCACGGCGTCATCGAGATCGGCAGCATCCTGTGGAACCCGCCGCTGGCGGGCTCGCGCGGCGCGACCGAGGCCCTGTACCTGATGGCCGAGTACGTGTTCGGAACGCTGGGCTACCGACGCTTCGAGTGGAAGTGCCACGCCGACAACGCGCACAGCCGGCGCGCGGCTGAGCGTTTCGGGTTCAAGTTCGAAGGGATCTTCAGGCAGCACATGGTCGTGAAGGGAACGAACCGCGACACCGCCTGGTTCGCGATCCTCGACCACGAGTGGGGCTCGCTGCGAAGCGCCTACCAGGCGTGGCTCGACCCCGCCAACTTCGATGCCGACGGCCGTCAGCGCCGGCGCCTCGGCGAGCTGTTGCCGGGCTAGGTCCTGCCCTGGCCGCTCAAGTGCGGTACTTGAGGGCCTCCATCAGCTCGGTGACGATCTTCTCGGAGTCGCCGCGGGTGGCCGCTGTCGTGACGTGGTCCCGGATGTGCGAGCGCAGCACGCCGTCCCCGACCTTGCTGAGCGCGCCCTGCACCGCGCTCAGCTGCTTGAGCACGTCGACGCAGTAGACGCCGGGATCCTCGAGCATGCGCAGCACGCCCTCGAGATGGCCGCGGGCGCTCTTGAGCCGCGCTATCGAGTCTTGCCGCGTCTGCGGGTCGAGATGCAGGCAGTCGTGCGTGGCTCCGTCGTCCTGGGGCTGGGTAAGCAGGTCCATCAAGCCGCCGGGCTGGCGCTGTACCCCTCGGCCTGGACGGCGGCGAGCAGGTCGGCGACGGTGGCGCTGCCCTTCACCTCCGCCTTGCCCTCGGCGAGGTCGACGCTGACGCCTTCTACGCCCCTGACCCGGCTGAGGGCGGTCTCGACGGCCGCCTTGCAGTGCGAGCAAGACATGCCCGTGATCTTGAGCTGCAGTGGTTCTGACATGGTTGAGCCTCCTGGCGCCGAGTATAGCACGAACTAGGCACCCCACCTGGGGTGGGGTAAGATACCAACCAAGCGGCGGCTCGAGCCTGGCCGCGGGAGGAACGATGTCGGTACTCAACCCTGTTCACGACGCGCCGGACAAGCCGCCTAGCACCGTCAGTCTCTCGATCGAGGGCATGACCTGCGCGGCCTGCGTGGCGCGAGTCGAGAGAGCCATCACCAAGGTCGACGGCGTCGTCGCCGCCGACGTCAACCTCGCCACCGAGCGCGCCTCCGTCAGGTTCGCTTCCGGAGTAGCGATACAGGAGAGCCTGCTCAGAGCCATCGAGGACGCCGGCTACCACGCCAGCGTCTTCGAGGATGCCGCCACGCGCGAGGCCTCCGAGCGCGAGGCGCGCAGGGCGGCGCTGGACAGGCTCGCGGGCCAGCTGCGCCTGGCGGCGTGGGTCTCGGCGCCGCTGTTCGTGTTCAGCATGGCGCCGATGCTCTTCCCGGCTCTCGAGCATTGGCTGCACGAGCGCTTCCCGATGGAGCGGCAGGCGTATCTCGGCTTCGTGCTTGCCAGCATCGTCCAGTTCGGTCCCGGTCGCTACTTCTACCGGCGCGGCTGGCCGGCGCTGCGCTCGCTGAGTCCCGACATGAACTCGCTCGTCATGATCGGCACGACCGCGGCCTACGCCTACTCGGTCGTCGCGACCTTCGCCCCGCGGCTCCTGCCTCCTGGCACGGCTCACGTCTACTACGAGGCTTCGGCTGTCGTCATCACGCTGGTGCTGCTGGGGCGCTACCTCGAGGCGCGCGCCAAGGGCCGCACCAACGAGGCCATCCGCCGCCTCATCGATCTGGCTCCCCAGACCGCCACGCTCGTGAGAGACGGCGAGGAGGTCGAGGTGCCGGTGTCCGAGCTCGCTGTCGGGGACATGGTGCTGGTGCGCCCCGGCTCGCAGGTGCCGGTCGATGGCGTCGTCATCGAGGGGGCGTCGTACGTCGACGAGTCGATGATCACCGGCGAGAGCGTGCCCGTCGCCAAGGGTCCGGGAGACGAGGTGATCGGCGCGACCATCAACTCCGCGGGCAGCCTCGTCTTCAGGGTCGAGCGCGTCGGTGCCGACACCGTGCTGGCGCAGGTCGTCAGGCTGGTCGAGGACGCACAGGGCGCCAAGGTGCCGATACAGGGCCTGGCCGACCGCGTCGTGAGCATCTTCGTGCCGATAGTCATCGGGATCGCCGTCGTCACGTTCGTCACCTGGCTGCTGGCGGGCCAGCCGCCGGCGCTGCCGTTCGCTCTCGCGGCCGCCGTGGCCGTGCTGATCATCGCGTGCCCCTGCGCGATGGGTCTCGCGACCCCGACCTCGATCATGGTCGGCACCGGCAAGGCTGCCGAACTGGGCGTGCTGTTCCGCAACGGCGCCGCGCTGCAGGTGCTGGCCGGCGTCAAGGTCGTCGCGTTCGACAAGACCGGCACCCTGACGCGCGGAACGCCGGGGCTCACCGACATCGTCGTGACAGCCGGTCTCGGCGCGGACGAGGTGCTGGCTCTGGCCGCCGCCGTCGAGGCGCGCTCCGAGCACCCTATCGGCGCCGCGCTGGTCGCCGCTGCCGAGCAGCGCGCGCTGGCGCTTCCGCCGGTCGCCGACTTCGTCGTCGAGCCCGGCTTCGGGGTCGGGGGTGAGGTCGAGGGACGCGCTGTCCGCGTGGGCGCGACGCGCTACCTGGACAAGCTCGGCGTCGACACGGCGCGGCACGCTGCGACAGCGGAGGCGTTGGCTGCCGAAGGTAAGTCGCCGCTCTTCGTCGCCGTCGCTGGGGTCCTAGTCGCCGTCGTGGCCGTGGCTGACGACGTCAAGGAGACCAGCGCCGCCGCGATCTCGGACCTCAAACGCCTCGGCGTCGCGGTCGCGATGGTCACCGGCGACGACGCCCTGACCGCCGCCGCGATCGCGCGGAAGCTCGGCATCGACGAGGTGGTCGCCGAGGTGCTGCCGCATGGCAAGGTCGAGGCGCTGGCAGCGCTGACGCGGCGCTTCGGGCCGGCGGCGTTCGTCGGGGACGGCATCAACGATGCGCCGGCCTTGGCGGCGGCCGAGGTGGGCGTGGCGATCGGCACCGGCACCGACATCGCGGTGGAGAGCGCCGACGTCGTGCTGATGTCGGGTGACGTGGCCAACGTCGGCAGGGCCGTCGCCCTCGCCCGCGCGACCCTCAGCAACATCAAGCAGAACCTGTTCTGGGCGTTCGCCTACAACGCGCTCCTGATACCGGTGGCCGCCGGAGCGCTCTACCCGAGCGCGGGGATCTTGCTGTCGCCGGTCCTGGCCGCCGCGGCCATGGGCGTGTCGAGCGTGTTCGTGCTCGGCAACGCTCTCAGGTTGAGAAGGTGGCGGCCGCCCGGCCAAGCCGGCGCCTCTCTCGCACACTGACCGCTCGCTCCATTATCCTGCTGGCACCAGTCGAACCAACGGGCTGAAAACGCATGGCGGAGGTCGGACTTGAGTAGGGTGCTGGCGCTCGGCAGGGCAGGGGAGTACTAGGTGCTGGCCTACATCGGTAGGCGCTGCCTGCTGGCCATCCCAAGCCTGCTCGGCGTCGCCATCATCGTGTTCGCGCTCATGCGAGCGGTGCCGGGTGATGTCGTCACTCAACTCGTCGGCCTCGGCGAGGACGTCAGCCCTCAGCGCATGGCCGAGTTGCGCAGGCTCTTCGGCCTCGACCTTCCCGTACACGTGCAGTTCGGGCAGTGGCTCAGCGCGGCAGTGCAGGGCGATCTCGGCACCTCGCTACGCACCGGCAGGCCGATCGGGCTGGACCTGGCGCTGCGCTTCCCGGTCACACTGCAGCTGGCGCTGATGAGCATGGTCATCGCCCTGGTCCTGGCCCTGCCGATCGGCATCTCGGCAGCGCTGTGGCGCGGGCGGCTGCCCGACTACATCGGCTCGGCCTTCGTGGTGCTCGGCCTCTCGGTGCCCGGTTTCTTCCTCGGCGTGCTGGTCATCCTGCTCTTCTCGCTGCGCCTCGGCTGGCTGCCTCCGGCCGGCTTCGTCCCGTTCTTCGAGGATCCGGTGGCCAACTTGCGTCACATGATTCTGCCGTCGCTGTCGCTCGGACTGATCCTGGCGGCGGCTACCGCCCGCATCGTCCGCTCGACCATGCTCGAGGTGCTGGGGCTCGACTACGTGCGCACCGCGCGCGCCAAGGGGCTGGCCGACACGGCTGTGAACCTGAAGCACGCCCTGCGCAACGCGCTGATCCCGGTGGTGACCGTCGTAGGGCTGCAGTTCGGCAACCTGCTCGGCGGCTCGGTGATCATCGAGCAGATCTTCAGCCTGCCGGGCGTCGGACGCTTCGCCCTCGAGGGCATCAACCTGCGCGACTACCCCGTGGTGCAGGGAGCGGTGCTCTTCATCGCCACCGCCTTCGTGCTGGTCAACCTGCTGGTCGACCTCATCTACGCGGTCATCGATCCGCGGGTGCGCTATGGCTGACGTCGCCGCCAGGCCGCGCTCTGAGCGCCGTCGCATGCCCAAGAGCCTGCGCCTCTTCCTCTTCCGCAGCGCCGGTGGGGTGGGACTGCTGCTGGTTCTCGCCTGCATCTTCGGGGCAGTATTCGCCCCGCACCTCACCCCTTGGGACGCCATCACCCTCAACGCGCCCGATCGCCTCCAGGGACCGAGCGCCAGCCACCTGTTGGGTACCGATCAGTTCGGCCGGGACACGTTCACCCGCATCCTCTACGGTGGCCGAACCTCGCTTACCGTCGCTGGCGCGTCGGTGTTGTTCGCTCTGCTGGTCGGCGGCACGCTCGGCCTGCTGGCCGGCTTCTACCGTGGCTGGCTCGATGCCGTGGTGATGCGCTTGGCCGATGTGCTCCTTTCTTTCCCTGCGGTGCTGCTAGCCATCGCGCTGATCGCGTTCCTCGGAGCGGGCTTCGTCAACCTGGTGCTGGCCATCGGCATCGTCTACGTTGGCCCGTTCGCGCGCGTGACGCGCGCGGCCGTCATGACCGTGCGCGAGGAGCTGTACGTCGAGGCCTCGCGCGCCATCGGCAGCCGCGACTGGCGCATCGTGCTGGGCGCGGTGCTGCCGAGCGCCGCGGCGCCTCTGATCGTCGAGGTGACCCTGCGCCTCGCGTACGCCATCCTGGCCGAGGCCGGGCTCTCGTTCCTCGGCCTCGGAACCCAGCCGCCGCAGCCGGCGTGGGGTCTGATGGTCGCCGACAGTCGTCGCTTCCTGGCCCTGAACGCGTGGGCGACGGTGGCGCCTGGCCTCGCCATCACGGTCGTGGTCCTCGGCTTCAACCTCTTGGGCGATGGGCTTCGCGATGCCTTCGATCCGAGGCTGAAGAACCGCTGAACGCTTCTGTCGCGGCCACGGTGCGGCCGGCTCCGCGGCGTCGTAACATGCACTCTCAACTCAGTGGCAGCCTGACGCTCGAGCTTGCGTACGGCTACCGCTGGGCCCCCTGGAGGTTGTATGAGACGCATCGCGATCTGCCTGTTGGTTGCCCTCATCGGGTTGGCGTCGGCGCAGCCCGAGTACGGCGGCGTGCTGAGGGTGGGGATGCAGACCGACCCCGTCGGTTTGGATCCGCACATCACCAACGCCACCGCCACCCGCAACATGCTCGAGAACACCTACGACACGTTGGTGATGTTCGACTCCACGCTGGCCATCGTGCCGGGCCTGGCCGAGAGCTGGGAGGCCTCGGAGGACGGGCTGCAGTGGACCTTCCATGTGCGTGAGACCAACTGGCACGACGGCACCCCCGTTACCGCCCACGACGTGGCCTTCTCCATCAACCGCATCAAGGACCCAGCCGTCGCCTCGCCGCGCGCCGGCAACTTCGCCGTCGTGGAGTCCATCGAGGCCACCGACGACCGCACCGTCGTCATGACCCTGGCCGAGCCCTTCACCCCGCTGCTGTCCTTCCTGGCTGCCAGCCTCAACGTCATCGTGCCCCAGCATGTCGTCGAGGCCAACGGCGACCTGCAGAACACGGTGGTCGGCAGCGGTCCGTTCCGCTTCGTCGAGTACCTGCCGCAGACCCGCCTGGTGCTGCAGAAGTTCGACGGCTACTGGGGTGTGGACGAGGCCGGCAACCAACTGCCCTACCTCGACGGCATCACCTTCACCTTCTACCCCGACCCGACAGCCCGCACCACCGCCATCCAGACCGGCAACGTCGACTGGATCGAGTACGTGCCGGCCGCCGACATCCCCATCCTGCAGGCCGATACCAACGTCGAGATCGTCGGCGGCCTGGCCGCCAACTTCCGCAGCGTGCAGTTCAACACCGAGGTCGCTCCCTTCGACGACCACCGCGTGCGCCAGGCCTTCGCCTACGCCATCGACAAGCAGGCCGTCGTCGACCTGGCCCTGTTCGGCACCGGCGGCGTCGTCGCCACCGGCACCACCATCCCAGGCGGCAACTACTACGCCGTCGCCTCGACCCCGTACGACACGCCAGACCCGGAACGCGCCCGCGCCCT
The DNA here is from genome assembly GCA_964392895.1 of uncultured bacterium. GTDB lineage: Bacteria > Deinococcota > Deinococci > Deinococcales > Trueperaceae > CAYMRL01. Next base: position 293,293 of record CAYMRL010000004.1, on the reverse strand, counting down.
GCTGGCCGAGGCCGGCTACCCCAACGGCTTCGCCTTCGACTTCTACATCACCAGCACCTACGACTTCCTGCGCGACCCGGCCGAGGTGATCCAGGCCGACCTGGCCGCGATCGGTGTGACCGCCAACATCGTCATGGAGGACTGGACGATCTTCCTGCCGAAGTACCTGGAGAGCGACTTCGTCGTCACCCTCTCCGGCTCCTCGGGCCAGACCGACCCGGACGCCTTCCTCTACACGCCCTTCTTCTCCACCAGCAACAACAACGTCTACAACTTCGTCGACGAGCGGGTGGACGAGCTGCTGCTCGCCGGCCGCCGCGAGTCCGATCCGGAAGCCCGCCGCGCGATCTACCTCGAAGCGCAGGAGCGCATCCTGGAGCTCTCGCCCGCGGTGTTCCTCTTCCACTCGGCGCAGTACTCGGCCAACAGGCCGAACGTCGAAGGCTACGTGCACTTCCCGAACACCAGCTACCTCGGGTTCAGGACCACCTGGCTCGACCGCTGAGTCGCCTGTAGCACCCTCGCGGTGCGCCTAGAGATCGTCGAGGCGGCCGCCCAGGTAACTGGGCGGCCGCTGGCGTTCGGGGTGACCAGTGGCTGAGGCCTACTCCTTCACCCAGCGCGTGCTCAGCCGCCTAAGACGGCGCTGGGCAGGTAGCGCGGCGGCCTGCGCGCCGAGGTGTGGTGCTCGAACGCGTACGCGAACGACAGCACCTTGGCGTCGTCCCAGGCGCCCGCGAAGAACGACAACCCCCAAGGCAGGCCGTGAACGAAACCCGCCGGTACCGTGACGTGCGGGTAGCCGGCGACGGCGGCGGGACCCGAGATCGAGCCCTTGTGGCAGTCGCCGTTGACGTAGTCGATGATGAAGGCCGGGCCGCCGGTGGGGCTCACCAGCGCGTCGAGCCGGTGCTCGGCCAGCAGCCTGTCGATGCCCTCCTCGCGCGTCAGCCGCCGGCCCGCCGCCAGCGCGTGCAGGTACGCAGGCTCGTCGAGCCCACCCTTGCTGGCAGCCAGCTCGAGGAGCTCCTGGCCGAAGTGCGGCATCGAGGTCTTGGCGTGCTGACGGTTGAACTCGATCAGCTCCGAGATATCGCGCGGCTGGCCGCTGTCGGGCAGTCCCGCGAGGTACGCGTTCAGGCCGTGCTTGAACTCGACCAGCAGCACCTCGCGTTCAGCCTCGCGCCACTCGGAGACGTTGTCGAACGAGGCGCCTTCGACGATCTCGGCACCAAGCGACCGCAGCGTCTCGCGCACGCCCTCCATCTGGCGTTCTATGGCCGGATGCCACTGGAACACGCCCGTGACGATCCCGAGGCGTTTGCCTGCGAGGGCTGCGGCGTCCAAGACGGTCTGTGGCCGGATGAGCGCCTCCTCGGGAGCGCGCAGCGTAGCTTCGTCGCGAGGGTCTGCGCCCTGGATCGCGGCCTGTGTCAGCACCACGTCCTCGACGGTGCGCCCCATCGGTCCGGCCGTGTCCTGACTGTGCGCGATCGGGATGATCCCCGCCCGGGAGACGGCGCCGACGGTCGGCTTGAAACCGACGACGCCGCACGAGGAGGCGGGGCAGACTATCGAGCCGTCCGTCTCGGTGCCGATGGTGACGGCAGCGAGGCTCGCCGCTGCGGCCACGGCCGAACCGCTCGACGATCCGCATGGGCTGCGGTCGAGCGCGTAAGGGTTGCGGCACTGACCGCCCCGGCCGCTCCAGCCCGAGACGGAGCGCGTGGAGCGGAAGTTGGCCCACTCGGAGAGGTTCGCCTTGCCGAGCAGCACGGCCCCCGCCTCGCGCAGCCTGGCGGCGACGCCGCTGTCTTGTGCCGGTGTCGAGCGCGCCAGGGCGAGAGAGCCGGCGGAGGTGCGTTGCCGGTCGGCCGTGTCGATGTTGTCCTTGAGCAGGACCGGTATGCCGTGCAGAGGCCCCCGTGCGTCGCCCGCGGCGCGTTCGGCGTCGAGGCGACGCGCGTCCTCGAGCGCGCTGGGGCTGATCTCGATCACGGAACCGAGGCTGGGGCCGGCGTTCTCGAGGGTCGCGACACGCTGCAGGTAGGCCGTGACGATCATCTCGGAGCTCTGCAGTCCGGCGCGCATGTCGGTCTGCAGCTCGCGGATGGTGCGCTCGCGGACGCTGGCCCCGAGCGCTTCTTCGCCGCTTCGCATGTCGGGAGTCTACTCCTTGCCTGCCTCCGCGGACACGGTCCAGGACGAGCCTCGCAGAACCAACCAGAAGACGACGCCAGCCAAGACGTAGCCGTAGCCCTGGATGTTGAGGACCGGCACGATGCCGACTACGTCCGCGAGGCTGCCGGCGACTGCGATCCCGAGCAGCGCGAAGAGCCCTCCGAGGGTGGCGACGACGCCGAGGATCTTGCCCAATGAGCGGTCCGGCACGTTCGACTGCAGGAGGGTCGTGACGCCGGCCCCGAACGAAGCCGCGGGGACGCCGACCAGCACCATCAGCACCAGTGCCGGCGCGAAGCCGGGGATGACGCTTGGGTAGTTGAAGATGGCGAGGTCTATCAGGCCGAACGCCACGCCTCCGACGCCGAGCATCACCGCCGGCGACAGGCGCTTCGCCAGCCCGGCGATCAGCAGTCCGCCCGCGATGCCGCCCGCGCCCTGCACCGAGCGCAGCCAGCCGAGCTCGATGGCGCCGACGCCGAGCACGTCGAGCGTGAACGGCGTGATCAGGACGCTGAAGACGCCTTCGCCGATGGCCGTGAGGCTAAGCAGGAGCGCGAGGAGGCGCGGCACCGGGTTCTCGAGCACGATCCGCAGGCCCTCACCGAGCTCGCCGAGTGCGCGCCTGGCGCCGCTTCTGTCGTCGGTGGAGCGCGGGGGCGCATCCTCGTCGAGGGTGCTCGGCGCCAAGCCCTCGTCGACGCGCAGCGCGGCGATCAGCGCCGCTGCCCCGAGGTAGAGAACTGCGTTCGCCACCACGACCCCCGGCAGACCGAGCAGAGCCACCAACAACCCGCCCAACGACGGCCCCGCCAGGCGTCCCAGGTTGTTGTTGAGCGCGTTGAGCGCGTTGGCCGCCGGCAGTTGGGAGCGCTCGACCAGGGTCGGCAGGAGCGCTGTCTCGGCCGGCTCGAAGAAGCGGAAGATGGCGGACTGGACCGCGAAGACGAGGTAGACGAGCCAGTTGCCCTCACCTCCGTCGCCGCCGACCAGCAGCAGCGGCAGGGTGCCGCCGGCGAGCAGCAGGTTGCTGACGACGAGCACCTTGGAGCGCGGCCAAAGGTCTACGAACACGCCTGCCAAGGGACTGAGCAGCAGGCGCGGGAGCTGGTTGGCAGCGAACATCAGGCTGGTCGCCAGCGCCGACCCTGTCGCGATGTAGACGTAGGCCGACAGCGCCACGCCGAGGGTGCCGTGACCCGTCAGAGTCAGCAACCCGCCCCACCACAGGGTCGCGAAGCTGCGGTTGCGCAGCAAGCTGCGTGGCGCTTGACCATCCATGCGCGGAGTGTGGCAGCTAAGCTACTTGAAATGAAATCGAGCTCTTCAAGTAGCAGCTGGCTGAAGGTCGAGGACCCTGAGGCGGCCAGGGCGATAGCGGACCCAGCAGCGTTCAGGTACCTCGAGCCCTTCATGGCTAGGGAGCGCAGCGTCTCGCAGGTGGCGCGCGAGCTCGGCCTTAGCATCAGCGGCGTCCTCTACCGCGTGCGGCAGTTCGAACGGCTCGGCCTGCTGACCAGGGCGCGAGTAGAACGGCGCGGCGGGCGGCCGATAGTCCACTACCGCAGCGCGGCCGACGGCTACTTCGTGCCGTTCAGGGCGACGACGGTGACGAACCAGGAGGCGTTGGCGGCACACGCCTTCCGGCGGCTGAGAGAACAGCTCGACGAGAGTATCGGACGGGCCTGGGTGAAAGGCTTCGGCGAGGAGCGTCCCATCGGCATTCAGGTCTACAGGTCGCCGCAGGGGAGGGTGGCTCGCAACATCGCGCCGGATCCCGACACGACCTCGGGTGAAGGCCCGCTCGATGCGCTTCTGGCCGCATCCGCCCCAGCGGTATGGGACTCTTGTAGCACCTTGAACCTACGGCTCGAGGAGGCGAAAGCCCTGCAGCGCGAGTTGGCGGAGCTGATGCAGCGCTACCGGACGACCGACCGGTCGGAGCGGGGCCGCTACATGGTCCGCCTGGCGATCGCGCCTCTCGCCCCCGAGACTGCCGCAGAATGAGGGGTGGTGGTGTCGCTCGATGCCTCGGTGCTTAGGGGCTAGCCAACCACTCTTGATAGCGCCGCAGCCATAGCTCGAGCGAGACGGCGGCGAAGATCTCCCGGTACCAAACGCGTCCGCTCCGCTCTCCTTCGCCTACGTAGACAGCGTAGCGCGCTAGGAACCGATCGCGATCAAGCAGTCCGTGTTGGAACACGAGCGCGCCCGGCTCGAACAGCTCGAGCACCTTGTCTTTGAGCTGATGCCTCAGCCACACGCTCTGCGGAAGCGCGAACGCCTTCTTGTCCTTGCGCCACACTATCGATCGGGGCAGATCGCGTTCGATGGCTTTGCGGAAGATGTACTTGGTCCATCCCCTTCTAACCTTCCATTCGCCCGGTAGCGGGATCAGCTTCTCCACCAGTCGGAAGTCAAGGAACGGCAACCGGATCTCTCGACCGTGCGCCATCGACATGCGGTCCTCGTAATGAGTCAGCAGCGGAACCGAGAGCGAGCTGAAGTCGAGCGCCTGTCGCTCCTGCAGGCTCATGCCTGGTCTCAGCCCGAGGTCGATGCTCTTCATGCCCGCTAAGGCTGGACCGAGGGCCGAGCCGAGCTTGTTCCCGGCCAGGCGGGGGGTGTAGCGCTGGATCTCGCGCAGGTCCAGCTGCCGCATCACGGTACCGGCTACGAAGGACTCGGTGAGCAGCTTCGCTGCATCGAGGGGGTGCCCTGAGCGCATCAGGGCTTGCGCAGCGAAGAACATGTACTTCTTGTAGCCGCACAACAGCTCGTCGGCGCCCTGCCCGCTCAGCACGACCGTGACACCGAGCTGCTTGGCAGCCTCCATCAGTTTGTAGTGGGCGACGGCAGAGAAGCTGAGCACCGGCTCGTCATTGTGCCAGGTGACGTGGTCGAGGAGTTCGAACGCCTCGTCCGGCTCGAGGTTCATCGGGATCTTGTGGACCTGCGAGCCTAGATGGCGAGCGACGGCGTCGATATGCGGTGACTCGTCGAAGCGCGGGTCGTCCGAAACGGCCGAGAGCACCGAGATCTGCTGACCGGCGGCGGTTCGGTTGTGGACGGCAGCCGCGATCGCGCTGGAGTCGACTCCGCCCGAGAGCAGCACCCCGACAGGCACGTCGCTTCTGAGCCGCAGGTCCACCGCGCTGTAGAACAGATCTCTGACCTCGGCTGCGAGCTGATCCTCGTCGAACCTGGCGGCAGGATCGGAGAGTCGGGTCGGCGCCTGCCAGTAGCGTTCCACTTGCAGCGCCAGAGTCTCCGACGCGAGATCCACGACCGCGTAAGAGGCCTGCGGCAGGTTCGTGATGCCTTCGAACATAGTGTGCTCGTCGGTGTGCAGCAGTGACTGTGCCAGCAGGGAGTAGGCAGCCTGGCGGTTCAGGTCGAAGCGGCCACCGCTGAGGGTCAGGAGTGCCTTGAGTTCGGACGCGAAGTCGAGCTGTGTCTCCGTAAGGCGCCAGTAGAGCGGCTTCTTGCCGGCGCGGTCGCGCGCCAACACCAGACGTTCGCCCCGTCTGTCGAGCCAGGCGAACGCCCACATGCCGTTGAAGCTGTTGAGTGCGCGCTGAAGTCCCCAGTGCTCCAATGCGGCGAGGAGGACCTCGGTATCACTATCGGAGTTGAACCGCACTCCTTCAGCAGCCAACTGCTGTTTCAGCTCCACGTAGTTGTAGATCTCACCGTTGAAAGTGACGATGCTGCCACCGCTCGGACTGACCATCGGCTGCACGCCGCCATCCGTCAGGTCGATGATCGCCAGGCGCTGGTGGCCGAACCCCACCTTCCACTTGCCGACGTTCTCCTGAGACTTGCTCTGACCGTCAGGGCCGCGGTGACGCTGTGCGAAGCCCGCTGCATCTAGCAGGCTGGATAGATCGGTGCTGGGGCGAACGGTTCCGGTGATTCCGCACATCAGTTAGCCATTAGACAGCCATCGGGTGTGTGTACGTGTGACTACTGCCTCCTCGACATCGCAAGATGGAGAAGGTCGGGCGGTTCGCGAGGCTGGTGCCTCGTGTTGGCGAACGGCCGCTCTGCCCGTCTAGAGGTGACTAGTTTGATCGGGTCAAGGACCAAGCCGCGAGGGGCGACCGCCACTGGTTCGAATGGCGTTCTGGGCCGGTGGTCTGTGCCAGCAGGCGAGTGGAGCGAGTTCATCGCCGACGAGACCATCGCGCCCGTCGACCCCGACACCCGCGGCAACCTCTTGACGCAGGGCCGTCAGAGCGCGGGGGACGTCGAGATCGTCGTCACTCCTGAGGTCCTGCGAGTAGGGAGGCGGCGTTTCGACCTGACCGGCAAGCGGGGCCCGGTCGTACTCGGAGTGCGCGACGTCCTGGGGTCTCGCAAGGTGATGGAGATCCGCCTCGGGCTCAGGAACGTGCCGACCGGGGCGCCCGCCGTGGCGAGCCTGCGCTTCCCCTACCCCGCCGGACACGAGCACGTCATCGTCGCCATGCGCAAGGTGCACGAGGACAGGGGCTGGGGACACGAGGCGTACGTACGGCCCATCGAGCGGCACGCCCTGCTCATCTTCAGGGTGTGGCTGGCCATCGTGGTGCTGGGCGCCCTGCTCTTCGTCGGAGCGCTGTTCTTTCCGGACGCAGCCGGCGGACGGGCTCACGTGGCGGCGGCCATCGCCGTGTCCGGGGCGGTGCTCAGCGTCGTGGTCGCCCTGTTCGTCGGGCCGCACCTGCTCATGGTCGCACCGGTGATCCGTCGACAGGGGCTCCAGGCTGCGGCTCGGCGGCGGACTCGGCGTCGTTGACCGCTCGAGCGGCTAGGCGGGGCTGGGCGCTGCGCTCGCGGGGGCGGTGCGCCGGATCAACAGCGCCATCAGCCCAGCGATCACCGCCAGGCCGCCGGCGATGAAGAACGCCATCGCGTAGTCGCCCAGGGAGTCGCGCAGCAGCCCGGCGCCCCAGGCGGCCACGAACGCGCCGACCTGATGCGAGGCGAAGACCCAGCCGTAGACCACACCCGCGTTGTTGCGGCCGAAGGTGTCGGCCGCCAACGCGATCGTCGGCGGCACGGTGGCGATGTAGTCGAGCCCGAACAGCACCGCGAAGAAGAGCATGCCGGCGTGGTCCTGGATGAACGGCAGCGCCAGCAGGCTGAGGCCGCGCAGGACGTAGTAGGCGAGCAGCAGCTTGCGCGGATCGAAGCGGTCGGTCAGCCAGCCGGAGGCGATGGTGCCGACGAAGTTGAACGCGCCGATGATCGCCAACGTGCCTGCCGCCGTCATCTCGCTGAAGCCGTGGTCGACCGAGTGCGGGATGAAGTGCTGACCCACCAGCCCGCTGCTGGTCGCGCCGCAGACGAAGAAGGTCGCGCACAGCAGCCAGAAGACGGGCGAGCGCAGCGCGACGGCCATGATCTCGCGCGCGGGCCGCGCCGGCGGGGGCCGGTTGAGGGCGGTGCCGCCGAGCGGCTCGAGCCCTAGCTGCGCCGGCAGGCCGCGCATGAGGAGCAGGAACGGCGGTATCAGCACCAGGCAGGCGCCGGCTAGCAGCAGCGCGGCGGTGCGCCAGCCGAACGAGACGGCCCAGCCCGTCAGCAGGGGGAAGAACACCAGCTGGCCCGCCGAGGTCGCGGCGCCCATCATGCCGACGACCAGGCCGCGATGCCGGATGAACCAGCGGTTCGATACCACCGCGCCGAGCACGCTGCCGACCATGCCCGTGGCGAGGCCGGAGAGCAGGCCGAACACCAGGTAGAGCTGCCACTGCGTCTGAAGCTGGCTGGATACAGCCATCGCCAGGGCCGACACCAGCAGGCTCCCACCGACGACGGGCCTGATACCGAAGCGCTGGATCCAGGCGCCGGCCACGGGCCCGCTGAAGCCGAAGACGAGCATGCCGATGGCGCCGGCGAACGACAGCGAGGCGATCGACCAGCCGAGGTCGAGGCGCATCGGCACCAGCCAGGCGCCGGGCGCGGCGCGCATGCCGGCTGCCACCATCAAGACCGGCACCGTGACCAGGACGACTATCCAGCCGTAGAAGAGCCGCGTGCGGGTCACGGGGCTGAGGCTAACACCCTCTGCTCAAGCGCGCTCCAACCAGCGGCCGTAGAACTCCTTGAGCCTCGCGACCTGCTCCGGGGACGTGTCGGCAGGCTCTTCGAGCGACCGGGCCAGCCACTCCAGGCAGTGGTGCCAGCCGGGCGCCACGCTGAGCGCCTGTGAAGGGTCCTCGAAGCAGTGGCTGAACGTAAGGAGCGTCGCCTTGCCGGACTCGCCCGCCGCCTCGCCCAGCATCTCCTGCAACTCGATGCTGATGCTCTGTGGTCTCTGTAGCACGCCGTACTCGCTGCTCGGGTCGCCGGCCATCTCGAACGCGAACAGGCGCTGAGGCTCGAACGCCGTGACCCTGCCCTGCACGACGCCGGTCTCCGAACCGTCTTCGGCCCTGAAGGTCTCGGTGAGGTCGCCGCCTGCGAACCTGTCGAACCGCAGCTCGGCCGGGTACCAGGCGTCGAGGTGCTGCGGCTCGGTGATGGCGGCCCAGACCTCGCTGATGGGAGAGCCGAAGCGGCGCTCGAACTGCAGCTTCCAACCGCCGCCCGGCAGGGCGGCGAGCAGGCCGTGACCCTCGGGAGCCAGGAACGATTCGGCGCCGAGCCGGTCTTCGTACTCTCGCGCGTAACGCTCGTGGATCGACCAGTAGGAGGGGAGCTCCGCGCGACCCTCGAGCATGGCGCCCAGGAAGTCGAGGTGGGTGTGCCAGCCAGTCGCGGTGCCTTGGGCGGAGCCGTGACTCTTCAGCCGCGTGTGGGTGAGGACCAGCTTCACCGCCGGCCGGGTGCGGACAGAGCTCTGTCCGGGTGCGGCTTCGCGCTGTGTCAGCTCGATGCGGACCTCGGAGCTGACGCCCTTCTCGTCCCAGGTGAAGGCGATCAGGCGCGGCGCCTCGCAGGCGGTGACGACACCGGTGCAGCGGTAGCCGCTGAGGCTGAGCAGGGCTTCGGGCGCCGGCTGGCTCGTGTCGCCGATCTCGTCGTTGTGCCAGATCATCTCGATCTCGCCGCCGACCCGAAGGTCCATCGCGCCGTCGGCGAGCCAGGTGCGCCTCAGCTCGGGTTTCACGATGTAGTCCCAGACGCGCTCGATGGGGCCGGGGAGCAGGCGCTCGAAGCGGATGGCGCCGAGCCCTATCACTTCGCCGTGGGCGGTCACTGCTCGTCCTCGTCCGCGAGGCGGGCCTCGAGGAGGTCGAGGCGGTGGCTCCAGAACCTGCGGTAGTGAGCGATCCACGCCTCGGCGTCAGCCAGCGGCGCACGCTCCAATTTGCACAGGTGGCGCCGGCCCTCGACGCGCCGCGAGACCAGCCCTGCTCGCTCCAGCACGCGCAGATGCTTGGAGGCCGCGGCTAGGGACATCGGTAGGGGAGCGGCCAACTCGCCCACGGTCAGGGCCTCGTTCTCGGCCAGAGCACCGACCATGGAGCGCCGGCTGGTGTCGGACAGGGCGAAGAAGACCGCGCCGAGTCCATCGTTCCGTGCGAGTTGTTCAACCATGTGGTTAAGAGTAGCGCGTCCCGGGCCAATGGTCAACCAATCGGTTGAGAAACTCCGCGGTGCCGCGACACGGTATATTCCCCCGGTCTGGAGGCACGTCCTTACTCATGCCAGAGCGCCAGTTCCCAATCGTCGACATCCACGCGCACTTCCCGATCGTCAACACGTTGCGCTACCCGGGCGTGAAGCTCGAGCTGAACCCCATGCTCGACGAGTACGCATCGAGCCGGATGGCGCGCATGAACAAGGAGTGGTCGACCGAGCCGTCCGAGCCGCTCGCCAAGACGCCGGAGGATATCGACGCGGCCGCCGAGCGCTGGGTGGCCGAGCTCGACAAGCACGGCGTCGCCACCATCAACTTCGTGTCGGCGCAGACCAACGACCTGCTGGCGAGCATCGTCGACCGCTACCCAGGCCGCTTCACCGGCTTCGCTCACCACGCCTTGCTGCCCGGCGCCGGCGCGGAGCTGAAGCGCGCCGTCGACGAGCTGGGACTCAAGGGCTACAAGCTGCTCGGCCCCAGGGTCGAGATCCCGTTCGAAGATAGAAGCGTGCGCGACGTCTGGGAGTTCTGCGCAGAGCGGCGCCTGCCGGTGCTCATCCACTTCGGCTGGCTCGGGCGGGGCGGCGGCCTGGTGTCGCATCCGCGCATCAGCCCGCTCTCGCTCTTCGAGGTGGCGAGGGACTTCCCGCAGATCCCCTTCATCATCCCCCACTTCGGCGTGAACACCTGGGCCGACGTGCTGGCGCTCGCCTGGAGCCTGCCGAACATCCACGTCGACACTTCCGGCAGCAACCAGTGGATGCGCTGGATGCCCTACCCACTGACGCTCGAGGACCTGTTCCGCAAGGCGTACGAGACGCTCGGCCCCGACAGGATCATCTTCGGTACCGATTCCGCCGCGTTCCCGCGCGGCTTCTCGGTGCGCTACCTGCAAGATCAGCTCCGCGCCTGCTACACGATGAACATGCCGGAGGAAGACATCGCGCTGATCTTCGGAGGGAACGCCAAGCGGCTCCTGAAGCTCGAGGGCTGAACGATTAATCGAGCCCTCATCTGCACGACAGTCGTGCCGGTCGCAGGAAGTATCATCTACGTCGTTGGGCTATCCAACCAATCGAGGAGTCGGGGCGGTGGCCCCGAGAGAGGACGACTAGCGAAATGAACCGAGTTCTGCGTCTCTTAGTCGCCGCCGGGATGCTGCTGGGCTTCGCTCAGGCCCAGGTGCAGCTCACCTACTGGCAGTACGAGTTCGGCACCCGCGTCGAGGCGATGAACCAGCTCATCGCCCAGTTCAACGCCGAGAACCCCGACATCATCGTCGTGCAGGAGACCTTCCCCTACGACGGCTACCTGACCCAGGTCCCCACCGCCGTGGCGGCCGGCAGCGGCCCCGACGTCGCGCAGCTCTTCTACGGCTGGGTGCACGCCTGGTCGCGCGCCGGCTACATCGAGCCACTGCCGGAGGAGTACTTCCCGGCCGACGAGGTCGCCGCCTACTTCGTGCCGATGGTCGACGCCGTGAAGATCGACGGCCGCTACTACGGCCTGCCGACGGCGGTGCGCTCGCTGGCGCTCTTCTACAACAAGGACATCTTCCGCGAGGTCGGCCTCGACCCCGACGCTCCGCCGACCACCTGGGACGAGTTCGTCGCCGCCGCGCAGCAGATCAACGTCAGCGACGCCTTCGGCTACAGCCGCATCGGCTACGGCTTCGGCGGCCAGGATCACCACCTGCTGCGCACCGTGCTGATGAACCAGCTCGGCACCAGCCCCTTCTCGCCCGACGGCGAAGTGCTCTACGGCAACGGGGTCGGTGAACAGGCCCTCGCCACCTTCACCGGCTGGGAACTCAACGACAAGATCGGTGTCACCAACTTCGTGCCCGGCACCAGCGGCTACCGCGACGGCTTCATCACGCAGCAGAGCATCGGCATGATCATCGACGGCTCCTTCGCCATCGGTGCCGTCACCAACGGCGCCCAGTTCGAGTGGGGCGTCGCCGAGCTGCCGACCTTCGACAACGGCGTCCAGTCCAACTTCGGCTCGTTCTTCATGAACGGCATCACCCCGAACGCCACCAGGGACCCGGCCAAGCTTGAAGCCGCCGCGCGCTTCATCAAGTTCGTCACCTCCGAAGACGCGATGCGCCTGTGGCTCGACGTCGTCGGCGAGCTGCCGGCCGCGCGCAGCCTCCTCGACGACCCCGCCCTCGCCAACCACGCCGTCTACGGGCCCTTCCTGGCCGGCCTCGCCTACGCCGAAGCCACCCAGTTCGTCGACGAGGTCGCGCAGCGGAACGTCTTCCTCGACGCCATCAACCGCGTCCTGCTCGAAGGCATGTCGCCGGCCGAGTCGATCCGCATCGCCGCCGAGACCGACCAGGGGATCTGGAACCAGTTCCGCTGAGGTAAGTGCTACCCGGACTCGGGTAGACTTTGCGACATTCAGTCACCAAGGTCGCGGGCGCGCCGAACCGTAGAGGCGCGCCCGCGACACCGCCATAAGGACGGCCAGAGTGGCCCAAGCGACCTAGGAGAGGCAGCTTGCAGCAGCAGCCCAAGCCGACAGCAGCACAGCCGGCGCCGCGCAGGCGGACGCTGTCGCTGCAGCAGCGCGAGGCGATCTGGGCCTACGCCCTGTTGGCAGTGCCGCTGTTCTTCTACGCCACGGTGCGTTTCTGGCCCGCCATCCAGTCGCTGCGCCTCTCGCTGTTCACCTGGCACGTGAACCCTGAGATGCGGCGGTTCATCGGGTTCGAGTACTACCGCGAGCTCCTCAGCAACCCGACCTTCCACCAGGCGCTCAAGAACACGCTGATGTACACCGTGATAACGGTGCCAGCCTCCATCGTGCTCGGCCTCGCCATCGCGCTGCTGCTGCAGGCGATCGGGCGCGGCAGGGGGCTGTTCAGGGCCATCTACTTCGCGCCGTACATAACGCCGGCCGTCGCCATCGCGTGGGTGTGGGGCTGGATGTATAACCAGCGCGGCGTCATCAACGTCCTGCTGGTGCGCTGGTCCGAGTTCGCGGACTCGATAGGACTGGGGTTCCTCGCCCTCGCGCCGCAGAACTGGCTGCGCAACCCCGAGCTGGCGCTCGGCGCCGTGGCTGTCGTCGTCGTCTGGCAACAGCTCGGCTTCCAGATAGTCATCTTCATGGCGGGTCTGCAAGGCATCCCGCGTATCTACTACGAGGCGGCGCGCATCGACGGCGCCAACCGCTGGCAGATCTTCAGGCACGTCACCATCCCGCTGCTCAACGCCACCATGGTCTTCGCGGTCGTCATCACCACCATCAACGCCCTGCAGCTCTTCGACCAGATCGTCAACATCAGCTTCACCGACCCGGGCGGCCCGCTCAACCGCACCCTCTCGCTCGCGCTCTACATGTACGAGGAGGCGTTCCAACGCCACCGCCTCGGCTACGCTGCCGCCGTCACCGTCGTGATGTTCGTGATCATCCTCGTAGTGACCGTGATCCAGCTCAGGCTCACGCAGAGGCGGGTGGAGTACGGATGATCCCCTCGGTTGGCACGACAGCCCGTCGCGCGTTGAACGACAGTGTCGGGTCACGCCCGCGCCGCAGGGCCGACCCCGCCACGGTGCTCGCGTACGTGCTGCTCAGCATCGGCGCCATCGCGATGGTGTTCCCGTTCCTGTGGATGCTGATCAGCACCATGAAGGACGCGCGCGAGGTCATCAGCACCACCTTCTGGCCGCGCAGCTTCACTCTCGCCAACTACGTCGAGGTGCTGACCCGCACCGCGTTCCCGCGCTGGTTCCTCAACAGCCTCATCGTCGCGGTGGGGACGACGGCGTCGATACTCCTGTTCTGCTCGCTAGTCGGTTACGTGCTGGCCCTGCTGCGGTTCCCCGGCAAGAACCTCATCTTCATCGCCATCCTCTCGACGCTGATGATCCCGACCGAGATGCTGATCATCCCCTGGTACGTCATGGCCAGCAACCTCGGCTGGATCAGCACTCACTGGGGGCTGATGTTCCCCGGGCTCATCCCCGGCTTCGGGGTGTTCCTGATGCGCCAGTTCTTCAGCACGCTGCCGCGCGACCTGTTCGACGCCGGCCGCATCGACGGCGTGTCGGAGCCCGGTCTGTTCTTCCGCATCGGGCTTCCGCTGGTCGGGCCCGGTCTGGCCGCGCTCGGCATCTTCGCCTTCATCGGCAACTGGAACGCCTACCTGTGGCCGCTGGTCTCTATCCAGTCGAGCGCCATGCGCACCGTGCCCGTTGGGATCTCCGCCTTCTCGGGCGAGGCAGGCGCCGCCTGGCACCTGATCATGACGGCCTCGGCGCTCGGCATCGTGCCGGTGCTCATCGCGTTCATCCTCTTCCAGCGGCAGATCATCGAGGGCGTGGTGTTGAGCGGGGTCAAGGGCTAGGTTTCGGCTAGGCTCGAAGATCAGGCTCCGGCTCGCGCCAGCCAATCATCGACGAGACGCGCCAACTCCTGAGTCACGGCCGTGACGACCTGCTCGCCCTTCGCGACGTCGATCAGTGACACCTGGCCGTGGTAGCCGGCGAAGCCCAGCGGCTCCTGGCCGCGCCCCACTACCTGAGCGGCGCCGCGCCACCAAGGCGCCTCGTAGGGGATATCGGCTGCGGTCGCGGTCGCGGCTCGCACGCCGGCTCCGCCGCCGCTCTCGTCGCTCAGTGCTGCCGTCGTCGAGATCTCGAGCGGCCCGCCGTGGCCGTGCCCGTCGTTCTCGGGGAACAGACCCGCCGGCGCCAGCTTCCACCAGTTGCATACCAGCAGCGAGGCGGTGGGCGCCTCTGACGTCACCGTCTCGGCGGCGAGGCGCAGCGCGTACTGGTTCTCGCTGTGGCCGTTGATGACGAGCAGACGCGACACGCCGGTCGCGAAGATGCCGCGCAGCACCTCGGTCATGTAGGCCAGGAAGACGTCCGGAGACACGCTGACCCCTGGCCCGTGCCGAAGCGTCAGGCGCGGAACGAACGAGTAGCTGACGGCGGGGAAGACCAGGCAGTCGCGGACGGTCGCCAGGCGCTCGGCGAAGCCGGTGGCCAGGGTCGTGTCGGTGCCGAACGGAGCGCCGGGACCGTGGTACTCGATGCTGCCTACCGGCAGCACTGCGAACGGCGCTGAGGAGAAGCTCGCGCGCTCGGCTCCTGCCAACGTCAGGACGTTGCGGCTCATGGCGGCAAGAGTACCCGAGCCTGACCCGAGGCCGCTCCTATACTTGCCGCATGGCTCGCCTCACACTCGAGAAGTACCTCGCCGCCCGCCGCTTCATCTACGACTCCGGACGCGAGCTCGAGCGGCTGCTCTTCGAGCACGAGTTCGAAGGGGCACCAGCTTGGCCCGTGATCGATGCGCTGGCCGCGTACCAGAACGACGACGGCGGGTTCGGGCATGCTCTCGAGCCCGACTCCACGACGCCGGCTAGCGGCGCCCTCGCCACCTCGGTCGCGCTGCGCGTCCTGGCCGACATCGGCACGCCCGCAAGCCATCCGACGGTCTCGGCCACCACCCGCTACCTGGAACGAACCCTGGGCGCCGAGGCTCCCGGCGTATGGCGGATCGTCCCGCGCGAGGCTGCCGACGCGCCGCACGCGCCGTGGTGGCAGCAGGACGGTCTGGCGACGGGCTTCGGCGGTTTCGAGCTCAACCCGCGCGCCGACATCCTGGCGCAGCTGTTGCGGCTCGGGGTGGAGCGCGCTGCGTTCACGGGCCTTCTCGGCGAGGTTCTCGCCAGCGCCGAACGGCAGGCCGCGAGCGGGCTGGAGATGCACGACCTCATCTGCTGCGCGCGTCTGCTCGACGCGCTCCCAGCGACCAGCCCCGAGTTCGGGCGCCTGCGCGCGGTGCTGGAGCCGGCTGCGCTCGACGCGGTCTCACAGGCGTCGGCGACGGGCTACGGGATCAGAGCCATCGACATCGCCCCCACGCCCGCTTCGGCACTGGCAGGCGCCTTGACCGGCAGTGTGACCGCCGAGCTTCGGAGCCTCATCGCTCAGCAGGGCGACGACGGCGCTTGGTGGCCCGTCTGGGACTGGGGTGAACCCGTAGGACCTGACGGTGGACCCGAGTACGCGGCGGCGTGGGAGAGGAGCCGGGTGGCGTGGGCTGGCGTTCTCACGCTCGATGCGCTGCGCCGGCTGGCCGCCGCCGGGCTGGTGGACAGGGGTTAGGGCCGCGCTAGCGCTTGGCGCGCCGCTGGCGCCCGCGCTGCCACACGAACCAGGCGACGATGGCGGTGATCAGCACTACCCACAGCACCGACTCGAGGCGGTCGACGATCTCCAAGATCGTCTCCCACTGGCTGCCGAGCAGGACGCCGGCGAACACCAGCACCGAGTTCCAGATCAGCGTGCCGGCCACGGTGAAGAGCGCGAAGCGTCTGAACGGCATGTTGGCGACGCCGGCCGGCAGCGAGATCAGCGAGCGCACGGCCGGCACGAAGCGCGCCCAGAAGACCACGGTGCCGTCGTAGCGCCTGAAGAACTCGAGAGCCTCGTCGTAGTCGGCTTCGCGGATCAGGACGTAGCGGCCGAAGCGGCGGATGAAGCGCCTGACGCGCTCCTCGCCCAGAGCGTGCCCGAGCCAGTAGAAGGCGGTGGTGCCCAAGAAGCCGCCCAACGTGGTGAAGAGCAGGACCAGCGCGACGTTCATGCGACCCTCGTGCACGAGGAAGCCGGCGAACGGCAGCACGAACTCGGACGGGATGGGCGGGATCAGGTTCTCGATGATCATCACGAGGACCAGGCCCAAGTAGCCGACCCCCAGCACCAACTGGTCCATGAAGGCCCTAATCGTCTCGAGCAGCGCGCTCACCCGCACACGGTAACCGGAGCCGAGGAGCGCTGTACGTGACGTACTCGTGAAGCGCCGTTGCGCAATCGCGCACCTCGCCGCCCGAGTCGCCGGACTAGCATCGCCGTGTGGGGAACGTCGTCAAGCGCAAAGACGCCAACCGAGCCGCCGCCTACGCCGTGCTGCTGGTCGCGCTACTGCTCGGTCTCAGCGCGTGCCTGGCCGGCGGTCAGCCGCCGCCTCGTCACCAGGGCGAGTCGCCGGATCTCGCCGGCTGCAGCGTCTTCCCGCCCGATCACATCTGGAACGCGCGCGTCGACGACCTGCCGCTCGACGCGAACTCTGGTCTCTACGTCGACACGATCGGCGCCGCTCGCACCATGCACCCCGATTTCGGCTCAGGTCTGTGGGAGGGCCACCCCATCGGCATTCCGTACACCGTGGTGCCCGGCACGCAGCCGCTCGTCGACATCTCCTTCTACTACCCGAACGAGAGCGACCCCGGTCCCTACCCGATCCCCGCCGACGCGCCGATCGAGGGCGGCAGCGACCACCACATCCTGATCGTGGACATCGACGCCTGCATCCTCTACGAGGTGTTCGACGCCGAGCGGCAGCCGGACGGCAGTTGGGAAGCCGGTTCGGGCGCCGTGTTCGACCTCTCCGGCTACGAGCTGCGGCCCGACGGCTGGACCTCGGCCGACGCCGCCGGGCTGCCGATTCTGCCCGGTCTGGTGCGCTACGAGGAGGTGGCGGCCGGCAAGATCGAGCACGCGCTGCGCTTCACGGCGCCGCAGACCCGCAACACCTACGTGTGGCCGGCTCGACACCAGGCCTCGCACAGGACCGGCAGCGAGTACCCGCCCCTGGGGCAACGCTTCAGGCTCAGGGCCGACTTCGACGCCTCAGGCATGTCGGCCGAGGCGCAGGTGATCGTCGAGGCGCTGAAGACCTACGGGATGATCCTCGCCGACAACGGCTCTGCTTGGTACCTGTCCGGCGCCCCCGACGAGCGCTGGGACAACGGCGCCCTGCGCGACCTCAAGCGGTTGACCGGCGCCGACTTCGAGGCCGTCGATGTCACGGGGCTGATGCTCGATGCAGACTCCGGACGAACTGGCAGGTAGGCTACCGCCGTGGACGAGACCGCCAAGACCGCTCTGAGCCCAAAGCGTGAGATGAGCCGCCGCGACTTCCTCAAGACCGCGGGCCTGGCGGGTCTCGGAGCTGTCGGCGTCGGGGTCTCGGCCGTACGGACCACCCACGGCTTCGAGGTCAACCACCACCCCCGCCAGATACGCGGTCTCGCTGCGCCGCTTACGCTGTCGCTGCTGACCGACTTTCACTTAGGGCCGTACATCGACGCGGTCGACCTGAGACGTTGGGTCGACGCGAGCAACGACCTCGACCCCGACTTGGTGTGCATAACCGGCGACCTCGTCGATCAGAGCTTCCGCGGCGACCTCGGCGAGCTGACCTTCGAGCTCAGCCGGCTCAGCTCGCGCCTCGGCGTGTTCGTGGTGCTCGGCAACCACGACAGGACGCGCTACCGCGATTTGAGACCGTTCACTGCCGCCCTGTCGGAGGCCAACGCGCGTCTGCTCCTCAACAGCGGCAGTTGGGTGCGCGACGACCTCTACCTGGCCGGCATCGACGACCTCCGCGTCGGCCGCGCCGACGTGCGCCGCTCGCTGGCTCCCGCCGGAACCGCGGCGGGTGCGCGCGTCCTGCTCAGCCACAACCCAGACGTGATCCCCGACCTGCCCGCGGAGATCGACCTGGTGCTGTCGGGTCATACGCATGGGGGGCAGATCAACCTCCCCGGCATCGGGCCGCTCGTCACGTCCTCCGCTTACGGCGCGCGGTTCGCGCAGGGGTGGGTGGAGGCGCACGTGCCCGCTTTCGTGTCGCGCGGGCTCGGTGTCTCTACGGTGCCGCTCAGGGTGATGTGTCCGGCCGAGGTGGTGCTCCTGGAGCTGGCGCCGGCGGCGTGAGCGGCGGTGCGAGTCTCAGCCCGCTCGAGTACACCGGGCCGGTTTGGGAAACCGGGTCGCGCAAGGCGTTCGCCGAGCTGGACAGTACCGTCGACTGCGATGTCTGCGTCGTCGGACTCGGCGGCAGCGGGCTCAGCGCCATCGCTGAGCTGCTGAGGGCCGGACTGGATGTCGTCGGCATCGACGCCGGTGTCGTGGCCGGGGGTGCCGCCGGCCGCAATGGAGGCTTCTTGCTGGCGGGCCTGGCGGCCTTCTACCACGACGCCGCGCGCGAGCTGGGGGCTAGCCGCGCCGCGCGGCTCTACCGGTTGACCCTGGCCGAGATCGAGGCGATGACCGCGCGGCACCCAGACGCCGTGCGTCAGACGGGCTCGCTGCGGATCGCGGACTCCGAGGAGGAGTTGGCGGACTGCCTCGAGCAGCTCGAAGCGATGACCGCGGCCGACCTGCCGGTCGAACGCTACGCGGGGCCCGAGGGCGAGGGCCTGCTCTTCGTGCGCGACTGCGCCTTCGACCCGCTCGCGCGCTGCGCCGAGCTGGCATCTGACGCCGCCGCCAGTGGCGCGCGGCTCTTCGAGCGCTCGCCGGCGCTGTCGTTGTCTGGCAGCGAGGTGAAGACGACGCGCGGTTCGGTGCGGTGCGGCGCCGTGATCGTCGCCGTCGACGGGCGCCTCGAGAGGCTGTTGCCAGAGGCGAGCTCGCACCTGAGGACGGCGCGCCTGCAGATGCTCGCCACCGCGCCGACCGACGAGGTGAAGGTGCACCGGCCGGTCTACCGCCGCTACGGCTTCGAGTACTACCAACAGACCGCCGACGGCCGGATCGCGCTCGGCGGGTTCAGGGACAAGGCCGGCGACGAGGAGTGGACGCACGAGGCGACGCCGACCCTCGGAGTCCAAGACCGCCTCGAGAGCTACCTGCGCGAGGTGATAGGCGTCAGGGCCCCGGTAACGCACCGCTGGGCGGCCTCGGTCGGCTACAGCCGCACGCTGCTGCCGCTGTGCGCCGAGCTGCGCGACCGCGTGTGGGCTATCGGCGGCTACTCGGGCACCGGCAACGTCGTCGGAGCCCTACTCGGCAAGGCGACGGCTCAGCTCGTCGCCGCGGGGCGTTCGGACGTGTACGACGCCTTCTACGCGGACTGAGGCGTCGTCACGGGACGCGGCCGTGCGCCCAAGTGGGCCAACGGTCGAGCTCGGCTCGAGCCGAGCGGTAGCCAGGCAGCTGCCTGGCGACGACAGCCCAGAACCGAGGGCTGTGATCGGGTACGAGGATGTGAGCCAGCTCGTGGACGACCACGTACTCGAAGCAGTCGGGCGGTCTCTTGATCAGCTCGACGTTGAGCCAGACGCGGCGCGCCCTCGGGTTGCAGGTGCCCCAGCGCGTCGTCATGCGCTTCAGCCCAAGGGCCGCGACGCTCACGCCGAGGCGCGGCTCCCACAGCGCCACCAGGCGCTCGGCTTCGCGCCTGGCCTCGGACCTGTGCCAGCGCTCCAGGGCCGCCGCTCTCTCGCTCAGGCGGGCGTGCACGGGACCGCGCAGCACCAGCTCGCTGCCGGCCGTCGCCTCCACCTTGAAGCGACCGGTCGACGGCACGAGCCTGAGGGTCAACGGCTCGCCGCGCAGGTAGTGGACCTCACCCGAGACGTACTCGAGGCTGCTGAGGGGCGTGGCGGCCGAGTAGCGCCTGCGGTGCTTCTCGATCCAGTCGAGCTTGTCTACGACCATGGCTTCGACTGACGCGGTGCCGGTGCGCAGCGGCGCGCTGACGCGCACGGAGCCGTCGGGCGGGCAGATGCGCAGGCGGATGTTCTTGACGCGCTTGCGCTCGACGAGCACGTCGATGCCGCTGATGCGCAACCTCTCCAAGTCGCCGACCCTGGCCACGCGGCCATGTTAACCGTGGCGCTCGGTTACGCGTTTCCCGGTGGAAGCTGGTATCCTGCGCCAACGTGAGAGCAACCGAGAAGTCAACCGTCAGTGCGGGCGCCGGTCTTGCCGCTCCCGTCGGCTCGAGTCCGCGCGGCGCCGGCACCGAGTTCGCGCGCGTGTTCGTCAAGGCGTTCCACAGCCTGGCCGTCCTGGCTTTCGCTGCCGCTACCTTCTACCTCATGTACTGCGCCATCACCGGCCACCGCAGCGCGCTCGTCTGGTGGTCGATCGCGATGATCGGCGTCGAGGCCGTCGTCTACCTCTCGTTCGGCCGCAAGTGCCCGCTGACCATCCTGGCGCGCAACCTCGGCGACGAGGGTGGGCACGACTACCTCTTCGAGTGGCTGCTCGGCACCAAGCGGATCATGTACGTCTCGCGGACGCTGGCGGTGTTGGGCGCCATCGCGGTGCTGATGATCATCGTCGCCTCAATAGTCGGCTAGCGCGTCTTCAGCTCGTTCATCTCGGAGTCCGAGCCCCGCCAAGCGCGGGGCTCTTCGTTTGGTCATCAATAGACTTGACTATAAGAGACTCAGGTTTTATCATCCGACCATAAGCGCAGTCGGGTCGTTCGGCTCGGCACGGCGCCGACTTGCCGGCTGGGTTCCGGCCGTCGAAAGGAGATTTCCATGACGATAGTTCCCCTAACCTCGCCCCCTAGGCGCAAGCGCTCCCGCTGGCCGCTAGACGTCTACGCCGATTTCGCACCCATGCTGGCCGAGTTCGACAAGCTCATGGCCCAGCCTGAAGGCAGCGCGCGCCGCGGCAACCGTGGCAGCGCTCACGGCATCGATCTCTACGAGACCACGGACGGCTTGGTGCTAGAGATGGCTGTGCCCGGCGTCAAGGCCGAGCAGATCGACGTGAGCATCGAGGGCCGCCAGCTGACAGTGCGCGGCGCCAGCGCACGCCTCACCGAGGAGACCTCGGAAGACCGTCGCTACTGGCTGCAGGGCATCACCCGCGGCGAGTTCGTCCGCACCATCGCCGTGCCCTCCGGCGTCAGATCTGACGACATCAGCGCGACCGTCACCGACGGCATCCTGCGCGTGGTCATGCCGAAGGCGCCCGAGGCCGTCGCGCGCAAGATCGCCGTCGCCCAGACCGACGGCACTGAGCGCGTGCAGGCGGATCGGTCGGTGAGCGCCGAGGTCGCCTCGGACGCTGCGCAGACGGCCTGAACCACAGCGCTGAGCAGCTTCAGGGCGTGCTGGAGCCTACACTCCAGCACGCCCTCTTGTTTCGGTAGTACCACGACGAGTTGGCACTCTTGCGGTTGCTCGCTTCCTTATCATTAGGAACTACCCTTTACGTTGCGTGTTTGTACTTGTAGACTCTCGGGCGGTACTCTGCTTGATGAACGGAGAGTAGGAATGAACCTAACCGAGGTAATCGTACTCATACCCGAGGAGCGCGTCGGGGAGTTCTACCGTCTGGTGGGCACCTGGCTGACGACCGACAAGCAGACCGAGGAGGCGGCGCCGACCCGTGGTCGTCGTCGCAGACGCGCCAGCACCGAAGGCATGCCGGTGCTCTCCGGCAGTAGCCGCTATCATCCCCTCAACAAGCACCTCTCCGGCATCCCGAAGGCGACCAAGAAGTACGAGCTGAGCTTCGACGAGATAAACACGATCATCAGCGCCGAGCTCCCCAAGTCCGCTTACGACCACCGCGCCTGGTGGGCGAACACCGAGTCGCACTCGCAGTCGCTGGCGTGGATCTCGGCCGGTTGGCGGGTCGAAGGCGTCGACCTCGACAAGCAGCTCATCAACCTGGTGCGCGCGCCCAGCTGAGGCGGCATAAGTTTCGAACGGCGCCGCCGTACCCTTCAGGTCGGCGGCGCCGTTCGTTTCACGTGGCTACCGGTCAGCTGGCGCTCAGCCGATGCGACCGAGCCCGAGCGCCTTGAACAGGGCGCCGAGCAGCGCCGGCCCGGCGCTGGCCGCGGCCACCAGCCACCAACCGGTGGCGCTGAGCGGCGTCACCGCCAGCAGCGCTGCCAGCGGCGGTACCGCCACGACCAGCGCGATCAGCCCGAAGCAGACGACGAGCGCCGCCCACACCCAGGGCGCGCGCGTCAGGCTGTTCAGCACAGGGTGACTGCCTGGCTCGCGCATGTTGAACACGTGCAGGATCTGGGCCGCGGCTAGGGAGATGAACGAGATGGTTATCGCCTCCTCCTGGCTCAGCGCGAAGACGCGCAGCGCCAGCACGAAAGCACCGAGCACGCACAGCGACAGCAGGGCGGAGTAGCCGATCACGCTCCGCCACTGGCGCGGCGCCAAGATCGCCTCGCTGACAGGTCGGGCACGGCGCTTCAGCACCGAGTCGTCGCCGCTGAGAGTGCCGAGCGCCAGGGCAGGGAAGACGTCGGTGACGAGGTTGATGAACAGGATCTGCAGCGGCAGCAGCGGCAGCGGGAAGCCGAGCGCCGCCGCGATGCCGATGACGGCGATCTCGCTCAAGTTGCACGACATCAGGTAGACGACGAAGGCGCGGATGTTGTCGAAGATCACCCGTCCCTCGCGCACCGCAGCGGTGATGGTGCCGAAGGCGTCGTCCTTGAGAACCATGTCGGCGGCCTCGCGTGCAACCTCGGTGCCGCGCAGCCCCATGGCGATGCCGATGTCGGCGCGTTTGAGGGCCGGGGCGTCGTTGACGCCGTCGCCGGTCATGGCCACGATCTCACCGTTGCGTTGATGCGCCTCGATGAGCCGCAGCTTCTGCTCGGGCGTCACGCGTGCGAGCACGTCGGCGGCCAGCAGCTGCGAGTGCTCGCCCCGGTCGAGCAGCAGCTCGACATCCGCGCCGGTCAGCACCGTCGGCTCGTCCGTCACCAGCCCGACACGCTTCGCGATGCTGCGCGCCGTGACCGGCTGGTCGCCGGTGACCATCACCACGCGGATACCGGCTGCGCGGCAGGCGGCGATGGCGGGCGCGACGTCCGAGCGCGGCGGGTCGAGGAAGGCGACGAAACCTATGAAGGTGAGGTCGCGGTAGGGGTCGTCGGGCGCCGCCGACTCGCGTTCGGCGAAGGCGAGGACGCGCAGGTCGGAGTTCGCCAACCGGCGGTTCCGCGCCAGAAGCGCCTCGCGCCCAGCGGCCGTCAACGGCACGCGCTCCCCCGCTGGGTCGAGCTCATGAGCGCAGCGCTGCAGCACCTGGCCGGGTCCGCCCTTGACGGCGATGTAGAAGCGGCCCGGCCGCCGGTGGACCGTCGCCATCATCTTCAGGTCTGGGTCGAAAGCCTCCTCGCCGAACCTGGGCAGCTGCGCCAGGAGCTCGGCGCGCTCGACGCCCAGCGAGCGAGCATAGGCGAGCAGGGCCACCTCCATCGGGTCGCCTATGCCTGAGCCTCCGGCTGTCGGCGGTGGCAGCTCGGCGTCGTTGCACAGGGTCGCCACCCGCAGCAGGGGCGTCAGCGCGGCGGCGTCCGACGCAGCGACGACCTCATCGGCCACCGCCTCGGCACCCGGCGTCCAGGCCGCTGCGACCTGCATCCGGTTCTCGGTCAGCGTGCCCGTCTTGTCGGTGAGGATCACGCTGGTGGCGCCGAGCGCCTCGACCGCGGCGAGCCGGCTGACGAGCGCGTTGCGCTCAGCCATGCGTTTGACTCCGCGGGCCAGGGTGAGCGTCGCGATTATCGGCAGGCCCTCCGGTACCGTCGCCACGGCTAGCGCGATCGCCGTCTGCAGGAGCACCACGATGCTCTTGCCGCTGCCGAGGCCGGTGGCGGTCACCAGCACGGCGACCAGCGCCGTCACCCAGATCAACGACCTACCGAGCGCATCCAGGCGCTTCTCCAACGGTGTCGACTCCGCCTCGGCGGCTTCCGTCAGCGCGCTGATGCGCCCCAGCTCGGTCTTCATGCCGGTCGCGAACACCAGCAACTCGGCCGAGCCGCGCGTCACTGCGGTGCCCTTGTAGAGCGCGCAGCTGCGCTCGTGCAGAGCGGCTTCGGCTCTGACGGCCGCAGAGTCCTTGGAGACGGGCAGCGACTCACCTGTCAGTAGCGACTCGTCGACCTGCAGCCGGCTGGCCCTCAGCACGCGTCCGTCGGCTGCGACCACGTCGCCGGCCTCGATCAGCAGCACGTCGCCGGGCACGACCTCGGTCGAGGGGATGCGCAGCAGAGAACCCTCGCGCCGCGCGGTCACCAGCGTCGTGCCCAACCGCCGCAACGACTCGACCGAGCGCGTGGCGCGCAGCTCGGTGAAGTAGCCGATGAACGCGTTGAGCACCGGCACCATCAGCACCGCCAGCGCCTCCGCCCACTGGCCGAAGGCGGCCGAGAGCGCGGCTGCCACGATCAACAGAGCGACGAGCACGCTCCTGAACTGCTTGATGAAGATGGCGAGACGCGAGCGTCCGCCTGTCGACGCGATCTCGTTCGGACCGTGAAGCGCTCTCTGCCTGACTACCTCGTCGGCGGTCAGGCCTAGGTCGGGGTCGACGCCCAACGAGTCGGCGGTAGCTTGCGCGCTAAGAGACCAGGCCGGGTCGGTCACAGGCGATCAACCTCCACGCCTGCAGGATAGCGAGCGCCACTAGGGACTTTTGGCGGGGTGCCGTGGCACGATGTCGTCATGCACCTGCCTGCTAAGGTCAAGGAACACGCGCTCGCCAGCCTCCGTCGTCTCGTCGCCGTGCCATCGGTATCGGCCGAGGGGCGCGACCTCGACGAGGCGGCCGCTACCGTCTGCGAGCTGCTCGAGGAGCTCGGCATCAGGGCCGAGCTGCACGGTACACAAGGCGCTCCGGTCGTCTACGGCGAACGCCCTGCCAAGCCTGGTCAGAAGACCGTCCTCTTCTACAACCACTACGACGTCCAGCCCGCCGACCCGCTCGACCTGTGGGACACGCCTCCGTTCGAGCTCACCGAGGCTGCCGGTGTCTGGTACGGTCGCGGCTCATCTGATGACAAGGGGCAGATCGTCTCGCGGCTCGCCGCGCTGCGCTGGTACTTCGAGGAGCACGGCGAGTTCCCGTTCGGCATCAAGTTCCTCGTCGAGGGCGAGGAGGAGATCGGCAGCCCCAACCTGGCGGAGTACGTGGAAGCCAACCGCGAGCTGCTCGCCGCCGACGGCTGCGTATGGGAGTTCGGCGGCGTGACTGCTGCCGGTAGGCCCATGACCTACCTCGGCCTCAAGGGCATCGCCTGCCTGGAGATGCGCGTCCGCACCGCCTCGCACGACCTGCACTCGTCGTACGGCGCGGTCGTCGAGAACCCGATCTACCGCCTTGCCAAGGCGCTCGCCTCGCTGCGCGACGACGACGGCCGCGTGCTGGTCGCCGGCTTCTACGACGACGTCAGGCCACTGACCGCCGTCGAGAGGCGCATGCTCGCCGAGCTACCCGACGAGGCGCCCGAGCTGGCCCAGGTGTTCGGGGTAGACAGGTACATCGCCGGCGCGACGGGCGCGGAGTTCCAACGCCGCCTGCTGACCGAGCCGAACATCAACTACAACGGCTTCACCTCCGGCTACTCCGGCCCCGGCTCCAAGACCGTGCTGCCGGCAGCCGCCAGCGCCAAGCTCGACCTGCGCCTGGTGCCCGATCAGGACCCGGCGCGGATCGTCGCCTGCTTCAGGGCTCATCTGGACGCCAACGGCTTCCCCGACATCGAGCTCGTCGAGCTGGAGACGAACGAGTTCGCCGCCCGCTCGCGCGCCGACGATCCGTTCGTGACCGCGACGATCCAAGCGCTCGCCGAAGCGTACGGCGAGGAGCCGGTGGTGTACCCGGGCGTCGCAGGCTCCGGGCCGATGCACCCGTTCGTTCATCACCTCGACGTCGCTGTTGTCGGCCTCGGCTGCTCCTATCCTGGCTCGCGGGTGCACAGTCCGAACGAGCACATACGCGAGCGCGACTTCGACCTCAGCGTCGCCGCCACCAAGCGGATGCTCGAGCTGTTCTGCGGAGTGCCTGGTTGATGGCGGGACCGTCTCGCGCTTTCCACGTCCACACGCCGCGCACCGTGATCGTCGCCACGCCGACCGAGGCGATAGAGCAGCGCCTGCGCTTCGAGAACTTCTACGCCGACGTCGACCTCGGCCCGGTGGCGGCGGCCGGGATGGACTACCAGGTCGTGTCGGTACGCTTCCCGCCCGACTGGCCGGGCGAGTCGCTCGAGCTGTTCCCGGCCTGGCTGGAGCGGCGACGCGCCGACGACGTGATACCCGAGCCGTGGACCGGCACGATTATCGAGTTAGAGAGCCTCACCGCAGTCGGCCAGATGGGGTGCAAGGCACTGCCCGACGAGCACGGCAAGGTGGAGCTCGTCTACGGCACCAACGCCGGCCTGCGCGACCGCGGCTACGCCACCGAGGCGGGCGGCGCTTTCGTCAACTGGCTGCTCGAGCAGCCCTCTGTGAGGTCGGTGGTGGCCGAGTGCCTCGTCACCAACGCCGCCTCGGTGAGGGTGCTGGAGAAGCTCGGGTTCGAGCTGCTCGAAGAGCGAGAGGACGAGGACGGGCGGCTGCTCAGGTGGGAGAAGCGGCGGGCTTGAGTCGCGCCAGGTGCTGCTTGCGGAACTTCGCGACCTTGGGAGCGATGACCGCCTGGCAGTAGCCCTGCTCGGGGTGCTTGGCGAAGTAGTCGTCGTGGTACGCCTCGGCCGGGTAGAAGGCGCCCAGCGGCTCGAGCTCGGTGACCAGCGGCGCGTCGTAGATGCGCGCGCCCTCCACCTCCGCCACGACCTCGGCTGCCACGCGCCTCTGCTCATCGTCGTGGAAGTAGATGGCGGAGCGGTACTGGCTGCCGATGTCGTGGCCCTGGCGGTCCTTGGTCGTCGGGTCGTGGATCGAGAAGAAGACGTTGAGCAGGTCGCGGTAGGAGATGACGTGTGGGTCGTGGGTGATGCGCACGACCTCGGCGTGACCGGTGGTGCCGGTGCACACCTGCTCGTAGCTGGGTGAGACGCTATGCCCGCCCGAGTAGCCCGACTTGACGCTCTTCACGCCCGCCAGATCGTCGTAGACGGCTTCGAGGCACCAGAAGCAGCCTCCAGCCAACGTCGCCTCTGCAAGTTCGTTCGCCTGTTCGCTCATGCTTAGACTCTAGGCTGCGCCGCGGCGCGCCGCGTTTCGCAGGTAACCGACGAGCAGCCGCACGCCGTAACCAGTGGCGCCGGGCACCTGGTACGGCCTCTCTTTGGAACCGGAGTCGTCGAGCGCCATGCCCGCCATGTCGATGTGAGCCCACGGGTAAGCGGTGAACGCCTGCAGGAACACGGCAGCCGTGCCCACACCGCCCTGCGCGCCGCCCGTGTTCCTCAAGTCGGCGACCACCTTGCTCTTGATCGTCTGGCGGTACTCGTCGAAGAGCGGCATCGGCCAGACCTTCTCGCCCGACTCGCGACCCGAGGCCACCAGCGCCGCGCTCAGCGCATCGTCGGTCGAGAACAGCGACGCCGCGACTCCAGCGCCCAGCGCCGTGACGCTGGCGCCGGTCAACGTGGCGATGTCGACGACAGCCTGCGGACGGTACTCGCCGGCGTGAACCAGCGCGTCGGCGAGGGCGAGACGACCCTCGGCGTCGGTGCTGATTATCTCGATGCTGACGCCGTTGCTCGCCACCACCACGTCGCCGGGGCGGAAGGCGGCTCCGTCAGGCATGTTCTCGACGCAGGGGCACAGGCCGACGACGTGCAGAGGCAGGTCGAGGCGCGAGGCGGCGAGCAGCGCGCCGATCACGGCCGCCGCGCCGCCCATGTCGCACTTCATCGTCACCATGCCGTCGCGGGTCTTGAGCGAGAGGCCGCCTGAGTCGAAGGAGACGCCCTTGCCGACCAGGACGATCGTCGGGAGATCGTCGCGTCCGGCGTTGTGCTCGATGCGGATGAACGCAGGTGGGTTGGCGCTGCCGCGAGCCACCGACACGAACGCTCCCATCTTGCGCTCCTCGGCCCAGGCCAGGTCGCCGACGTCTACCTTCAGCGATGTCGAGCGCGTCAGCGCCAGCGCCTGCTCCGCTATGAACCTCGGCGTCGCCACGTTCGGGGGCAGGTTCACCAGGTCGCGCGCCAGCGAGGCGCCGGCGTTGAGTGCGTTCGCGACAGCGGCTGCCGCCTCGAACGCCGCCGCGGTCGCTGGGTCGTTCCCGACGAGCGTGAGGCGCTCGATGCGCCGCTCGTCCTTGCCGCCGCGCCAGCCTGCGAAGGCGTAGCTCGCGAGCAGGGCGCCCTCGAGCGTCGCCTGAGCGGCGGCTTCGCTCCCTAGGCCTCCGCCGCTGCTGCCGCTGCCGGCGCTGCCGGCGCCGTGTGCGATGGTCGCGACGTCGGCGGCGCCGAGCCGCTTGGCGGTGACCAGTGCCGAGGCGGAGGCGCGCCTCGCCGCCTCGACGGAGAACGAGCTCTCGGATCCGAGACCGACCACGATCACGCGCTCGGCCGGGATCTCGCCTTGTGGGTAGATGACCGCGGTCTCGCCCAGCTTGCCGGACAGGTCGCCGGCGGCGATCACGCGACCGATCGCTCCGCCGAGCGCCGCATCCACGGCGCCCGTCGCGCCGGTCGGGGTCGTGACACCTTGGAAGAGGTTGACGACCAGCGCGTCGGTCGCGACAGACCGCACATCGCCCGTAACGACAGAGGCTGTGAGAGGGGCGTGGCGAGCGGGTGCTGCGGGCTTGTCACCGGAGAGCTGCATGCTGCCCATGCTAGGTCAATTCGTGTGTCCCGGCGGCGGGTTGAGCAGGTCCTGCACGCGCAACGGCACCTTCACCTCGCGGCCGCCGACGTCCTTGCCGCTGGCTACCAGTCTGGCGACGGCGTCGAAGCCGCGGTAGACGTCCTCGGCGTCCTCGCCGTCGTAGAGAACGGCTTCGTCACCGGACGCCAGGATGGCGACTACCTCGATCAGGTCGGGCTCGACGGCGCCGGCATCGAGCTGCGCCGGGTCGGCGTCCTCGGGGTAGACCTCGAGAACTTCGATGCTCTCGACCAAGTCCATGTTGATAAGTCGGTCGTCGAGGCTCCACAGCCACATGTCCTGCTCCACTCCGCGGCTCCGCACGTCGACAACCGTGCGCCGAGCCGCTTCAGGACGATGATACCGGTCAGCCGCGACGGCGGTCGAGTCGGTCGCGCATCCCGTCGGACAGGAACTGGAACGAGAGCGAGGCCGCGGCGAGGAAGAGCCCGGGCCCGACGGCCGCCCACGGTTGGCGGGTAAGGAAGCTGCGGGCGTCCTGCAGCACGTTGCCCCAGCTCGGCGTCGGCAGGGCCACGCCCAGCCCCAGGTAGGAGAGCGAGGCCTCGACCAGCAGGAACGCCGCCGCGGTGCTGGCACCCTGCACCAGGAGCGCGCCGGTGAAGTTCGGCAGGGCGTGCCGCCACAGCTGGCGCGAGCGGCGCGCGCCCAGGGCCCGTGCTGCCGTCACGTACTCGGCGCTGAGCTCCGAGCGCGTGAACGAGCGCGCCAACCTGAAGTAGATGGGTGAGCCGGCGACTCCCATCGCCATCACCGTCTGAGCCGAGCCGCCGCCCAGGATGGTGACGACCAGCAGGATCAGCAGGAAGCCGGGGAAGGCGAGCAGGGCGTCGAACACGCGCGACAGCACCGTGTCGAGCAGCCCGCCGACGCCGGCGGCCATGATCCCGAGCGACCCACCGAGCAGCATGGTGAGCAGGGTGGCGCTGAGCGCGATCGTCAGCGACACCCTGCCGCCGGCGAGCGCGCGCGAGAGCACGTCGCGACCCAACCCGTCGGTGCCGAGGGGGTGCTCGGCGCTCGAGGTGACGTAGCGCGCCCGGTAGTCGGGCTGCAGCGGGTCGTGTTTGCTGAGCAGAGGAGCGAGCAGCGCCGACAGCGCCACCAACACCAGCAGCACCCCACCGATGGCGGCCCTGTTCACGAGAAGGGCACCCTCAGGCGCGGATCTGTGTTCACGACGGCGCCCTCAGGCGCGGGTCGGCCGCGACCTGCAGCAGGTCGGAGAGCCAGTTGACCCCTATGTAGACGGTGACGGCCAGGACGGTGACGCCTTGGACGACGGGGTAGTCGCGGGCGGAGATCGCGCCGAGCAGCGTGGCGCCGAGGCCGGGCAGGCCGAAGACCTGCTCGACCACGATGGTGCCGGTCAGCAGGCCGCCGAGCTCGAGCGCGAGGAGCGGGAGCGTCGCCGGCAGCGCGTTGGCGGCGATGTGCCTGCCGATGCGGACGGCCGCCAGGCCCTTGCTGCGAGCGGTCCTGACGTAGTCGGAGAGGCGCTCGTCGAGCACCCGCGCGCGCACCAGGCGCGTGAGCTGCGCGGCGCGCGGGATGGCTAGAGTGGTGGCGGGCAGCAACAGGTGCCAGGATGCCTGCCACGACAGGCCGGTGGGGGGCAGGCCGAGCACCGGGAACCAGCCGAGGTTGACCGCGAACAGCAAGATAAGCAGGAAGCCGAACCAGAACTCTGGCAGCGACAGCGCGACAGTCGTGAAGATAGAGGTGATCCTGTCGAAGGTGCCGTCGGGCCGCAGCCCGGCGAGCATCCCCAGCCCGAAGCCGATGATCAGCGAGATCGCGAACGCCATGCCGGCCAGCGCCAGCGTCACGGGGAGGCGGTCGAGCAGGACGCGCACGACCGGCCGCCGCTCGCGCAACGAGTCGCCGAGATCGCCCTGCGCCAGCTCACCGATGAAGTCGCGGTACTGAACGCCGAGGCTGGCTGCGAGCCCGAGGTTGCGGCGCATCTCCTCGACCTGCTCCTGGCTGGCGTCGAGGCCGCCGAGGATGGTGGCGGCGTCGCCTGGCAGGGCGCGCATGGCTAGGAACACCAGGGTCAGGACGGCCCAGAGCGTGATGACGAAGCTGACTGTCTGAAGCAGTAGGTAGCGAGGCAACCCGGTTCCTGGATCTTGTCAGGGCGGGCTCGCGGCGCTGTAAGTGCCGCGAGCCCGCCCTCTAAGGAAGCGTCAGTTCAGGTGCGCTTCGCGGAAGTCGAAGCTGTCGAGGAGCGGGGTGATCCAGAAGCCCTCGAGGTTGGCGTTGCGAGCGTAGGTGCGGCTCGGCGTGCCGAAGAAGATGAACGGCGCGTCGTCGTGGAGCTTGATCAGCGCCTGCGTGTAGAGCGCGGCGCGCCGCACGGCGTTGGCTTCGCTCGCCGCCTGCTGGATCCAGGTCGCGACGTCGCCGTTGGTGTAGCCGGTGTAGTTCGTCGACTCGACGCCGTAGCCACCGACGCGACCGCTGGGGTCGAGCTTGCCGGTGTGACCGACGACGGTGATGTCGAAGTCGCGGACGCCGCCGTAGATGTCGGAGAGCCACACGCCCCACTCGACGATGCGGATCTGGGCGTTGACGCCGACCTGGGACAGGAAGTCCTGGACGATCTGGCCGGCCTGGATGTGGTTCTCGTAGGGCTGCGGCAGGACCATGTCGAGGGTCCAGCCCTGCGGCACGCCGGCGGCGGCCAGCAGAGCGCGCGCCTGCTCGGGGTCGTAGGCGAACGGCTCGACGGAGTCGGGCATCCAGGGGCTGCCGGCTTCCATGAAGGTGCCGACCTGGTCGCCGCCGCCGTACGCGACCTCCATGACGATCTCGGTGTCGACGGCGAGGTTGAGGGCGCGGCGCACGCGCGGGTCGGAGAGGTACTCGCGGCGCGTGTTGAGGGCGGCTACCAGCACGAGCCCGGACGGCTCGCTGACGAGCTCGAGGGCGGGGTTGGCGCGGACGCCGTCGCGGTCGGCCTCGGCGATGTTGTCGATGACGTCGAACTCGCCTGTGATGAGGCCCTGCAGCTGAACGGCGCTGTCAGGCACGAAGCGGATGATAACCTCTTGGATCTGCGGGGCGCCCTTGAAGTAGCTGTCGTTGGCGCTCATGGTGATCGCGTTGTCGCGCAGCCAGGTGCTGAGCGCGTAGGGACCGGTGCCGACCGGCTGGTTGCCGAAGTCGTGGCCGGAAGCCAGCTTCTCGGAGGGCAAGATGGCGCCCCAGCCGGAGGCCAGGGACGCGATCAGCGCCGGGGTCGGCTGGCTGAGGTTGACGACGACGGTGCGATCGTCGGGGGTGGTGATCTCCGTGATGGCCGCGAACTCGCTGCGCTTGGGAGAGGCGACGTCGGGGTTGCGGATGCGATCCAAGCTCGCCTTGACGTCGGCGCTGTCGAGCCAGGTGCCGTCGTGGAACATCGCCTCGACCAGCGTGAACGTGTAGGCGAGGCCGTCGGCGCTGACTGTGTACGAGGACGCCAACGAAGGAACGAGGTTCCCGGCGCGATCGGACTCGACCAGCGTGTCGTAGATCGACTTGCTGACCTGGAACGCTGCGGTGGCCGCCGTGACCTGTGGGTCGAGCGTGTCGGGCTGCGCCGACATCGCCAGCGTGACGGTCTGGGCGCTCGCCAAAGGCGCGATCACTAGGGTGAGGATTGCCAGCAACGACTTCAACCTCATCTGATGCCTCCTTGGTCAGACTGGGCCTGCGAGTTGACTAGACCTCGGTCTGCGCCAATGCTATCGCCTCGGCTTGTCGCGTGGAGCGTGTCGCCTTCACCGTGTGCGAGCCGTTCTAGTGAGAAGATTCACGAAGCGCGTAAGAGTCTTGTGCAGAATCGGCAAGTACCGTGTTCGCACGATGATCCTGTGGGGCTTGAGGTTACTCCCTCTGGTGCTGTGGCTGGCCTACCTAGCGGCGTACGCGCAGGTCCAGGGCGCGCTCGGCACCTACGCCAGGATCATCGGCCTCGCTCTCGTCGCCGCCTCGGGTTGGACCTGGGGCGTCGTCGGAGGCGTCGTCGCAGGCGTCGTCGGCTTCATGGCCCTCGAGCTGCGCTCGGCCGGTAGCTTCGACATCGCTCACCTCATCTCCTACTCGCTCGACAGCGACAGGGTGTTCGAGGTGCTCGCCTTCGTCGGCACCGGCCTCGGCGTCGGCTTCCTGCAGAAGATCAAGCGTACGCTGATGCGCGAGCGCGCGCTCTCGAAGCGCGCCCAAGTCGATCCGCTCACTGGCGCCTACACGCGCGGCGCCTTCGAGGAGCGGCTCAGCGTGCTGCTCGAGCGCGCCAAAGAGAGCAACGAGACGCTGGCGCTACTGTTCGTCGACCTCGACCGCTTCAAGTTCGTCAACGACACCTACGGCCACGACATGGGCGACAAGCTCCTGCGCGAGGTCGGCCGCATCGTCAGGCAGAGCGTGCGCGGCGACGACCTCGTCGGCCGCGCCGGCGGTGACGAGTTCACCGTCGCGCTCGTCAACGTCAAGGACGAGCGGGCGGCGGCGAACGTCGCCAAGAGCCTCGTCAAGGAACTGAACGCTCCCATACAGATCGACGGGCGCGAGCTGCAGGTCTCGGCCAGCATCGGCATCGGCCTCTACCCGCGCGACGGTCTCGATCCCGAGAGCCTGCTGCAGAGCGCCGACGCCGCCATGTACCAGGTCAAGGAGGGCGGCAAGAACGCCTTCGTCTTCTCGACCGTCGAGGTGCGCACCCGGCTCAGCCGCCGGCTCGAGCTCGAGCGGCAGCTCAGGCGCGCCATCACCGAGAACCAGCTCGAGGTCGCCTACCAGCCGCAGGTGCAGCTCTCCGACGGACAGCTCGTCGCGTTCGAGGCGCTGCTGCGCTGGCGCAGCCCCGAGCTCGGCCTCGTCCCGCCCGGAGAGTTCGTGCCCGTGGCCGAAGAGGCAGGCATGATCTCGCCGATCGGCCACTGGATGCTGCGCGAGGCTGCCTTGCAGCAGCGCGAGTGGATAAGGCAGGGCATGGCGCCCGTGCGCATCGCCGTCAACGTCTCGACGGTGCAGTTCCACCAGGCGACGTTCCTCGACACCGTCAAGGGCGCGCTCGCCGACTCCGGCATCCCACCGCACCTGCTCGAGATCGAGGTCACCGAGAGCGTGCTGGTGCGCGACTACCACCTGGCGCTGCGCACGCTGGTGAAGCTCGAACGCCTCGGCGTGCCGACCGCGCTCGACGACTTCGGCACCGGCTACTCCTCGCTCGCATACCTGCAGAGGCTGCCGATCAAGACGCTCAAGATCGACAGGTCGTTCATCCAGAGCCTGCAGCCGCAGCCGCTGGAGGCCTCCATCCACAGCACCGACGGCAGCGGCTTCGGCCACCTGACGAACGACGTGCACGACACCGGCTCGTGGCGCACGCACGCCAGCGGCATCACCAAGTCGAGCGGGATCTCCGAGATCGTCCGCCACCCGAGCCCCGGGCCGATCATCGAGGCGATCTGCGCGATGGCGCACAAGCTCGACAAGATCGTGGTGGCCGAGGGTATCGAGACGGCCTACCAGCGCGACTTCCTCAGGCGCCTCGGCGTCGACCTCGCCCAGGGCTACTTCTTCGCCAGACCCATGCAGCCTGCCCAGGCTGAGAGCCTGCTCAGGCGCGTCACCCAAGAGTCGCGGACCAAGGGCCGGCTGCGCCAGGAGGCGCCCGTGCCTCCGACCAAGGACGCCTTCGCCGACCTGCACATGTTCCAGCAGCGCGCAGCGAGCGACCTCGATGAGCTGCTTCTGACCGAATGACCCCGCGCCCCTGAGGCCGGTAGCGCTGCTCCGCCCTAGGGGCGAGCAGCTGTGCTAACATTTCCCGTTACGGCCCGCAGCGACCGACGATTCGGGTGCGCCCTCCGGCGCTGGCGCGGCCACGAACCATCTGAAACACGATCACCGGCGACAGGCTGGCGTGCCACCGTGTGTGGTGCGCGCGTGAACATGAAGGAGATCCTAGTGGCAACCAGCGCGAGCGGCTCCAAGACGAGCAAGGCGGCAAGCGGCAAGCAGGCTGAGACGAAGGCGGCGAAGCCCGCCAAGGCGACCGCGGCGGCGCAGACCGAGGCGCCGGCGAAGACGGCTGCGAAGCCGGCCGCCAAGCCGGCCGCGGCGAAGTCGAGCCAGACCGCCAAGGCGGCGGCCAAGCCGGCCGCCGAGAAGGCTGCGGTCGAGAAGGCTGCGGTAGAGAAGGCTGCGGCCGAGAAGCCGGCCAAGACCACCAAGCCGGCCAAGACGACCAAGACGCCGGCCGCTGCGAAGGCGGCGGGCAAGGCCGAGACCAAGTCTGATACCAAGGCCGATAGCAGGCCTGCCGCCAAGAGCGCGGCCAAGACGACCGCGAAGGCTGCCGCCGAGGTGGCGCAGAGGACCGAGTCGAAGTCAGAAGCCAAGCCCGAGACCAAGACCGCCAAGGGTGCCGCCAAGCCGGCTGCTGCCGAGAAGGTCGCCGCTGGTGCAGCGTGGGTCCAGACCGACATCGTCCAGGATCTGTTGCAG
Source organism: uncultured bacterium (assembly GCA_964392895.1). GTDB lineage: Bacteria > Deinococcota > Deinococci > Deinococcales > Trueperaceae > CAYMRL01. The sequence goes on along the minus strand of CAYMRL010000004.1, from coordinate 257,651 downwards.
CGCGGGCGTGAGCTGGGTCAGCTCGACACCGAGGAGATCGCCGACGCGTTCAGGCGCGCCGTCGAGAGCGTCGCGCTCGAGCCGGAAGAGCAGAACTTCGACGAGCTGATCGAGCTGATCGAGCGCAGCGGCATCGCCATCGCCGACCTCGCCGACGATGAGGAGCTGGTCGACGAGGACGACATCGACGACGACGAGCTCGACCGCGACGTCGACGAGCTCGACCGCGAAGAGATCGAAGCTCGCGCCGAGGCGATGGCCGACGCCAAGGTCAAGACCAACGACCCGGTCAGGCAGTACCTGCAGGAGATCGGCCGCGTCAAGCTGCTGACGCTCGACGAGGAGATCGACCTCGCCCGCCGCATCGAGGACGGCGAGGCCGCGAGGGCCGTCATCGAAGAGGGCGCGGAAGGCTACGACGAGCGCGGCCGCAGACGCCTGCAGCGCGTCGTCGAGGACGGCGACCTGGCCCGTAAGCACCTGATCGAGGCCAACTTGCGCCTGGTCGTGTCGATCGCCAAGAAGTACAACGGCCGCGGCATGAGCTTCCTCGACCTGATCCAAGAGGGCAACCAGGGCCTGATCAGGGCCGTGGAGAAGTTCGAGTACCGCCGCCGCTTCAAGTTCTCGACCTACGCCACTTGGTGGATCAGGCAGGCGATCAACCGCGCCATCGCCGACCAGTCGCGCACCATCCGCATCCCGGTGCACATGGTCGAGACCATCAACAAGCTGACCCGCGCCAGCCGCCGCCTGCAGCAGGAGCTGTCGCGCGAGCCGACCTTCGCCGAGATCGCCGACGCGATGGGCCCCGACTGGAACGCCGAGAAGGTCGAGGAGGCGTTCAAGCTCACGCGCGAGCCGTTCTCGCTCGAGACCCCCATCGGCGACGAAGAAGACAGCTTCTACGGCGACTTCATCCCCGACGAGAACATCGAGTCGCCGGTGGACGAGGCCTCCAAGATCATCCTCTCCGAGGAGCTGGACGAGGCGCTGAACAAGCTCAACGAGCGCGAGGCGATGGTGCTGAAGCTGCGCAAGGGGTTGGTCGATGGGCGCGAGCACACGCTGGAGGAAGTGGGCAGCCACTTCGGCGTCACGCGCGAGCGGATCCGGCAGATCGAGAACAAGGCGTTGCGGAAGCTGAAGTATCACGAGTCTCGGACTCGGAAGTTGCGGGATTTTCTCGACTGAGCAGGGACACACTACCTGCATGCGCTGCTTCGGGGCGGGTTCGGTGACCCGCCCCGACGTCTGGGGTAGCGACGTCTGAGGTAGCATCGTCCGCAACGATGATCCCAGGCTTGCCTGACGTAACAGTCGCTCAACTGCTTCACCGGATCGTCGCCGGTGCCGTCGTCCTTGGCGTCTACGGCTTGGCCGCTGCGTCGGCGGCGCATGCGGTTGGCGACGAAGGTCCGAAGCACGACGGAAGACGCAGCGCCAGTCCCATACCGCACCTCGACATCTTCGGACTCTTGGCGATCGTGTTCTTCCGCGCCGGCTGGATGCGGCCGATCGTCTTCGATTCGAAAGAGTTCGCGAGAGCTCGGCGAGGCGCCGCCACGGTGCTCGGCATCGCCACGCTGTCGCTCGTGGTCCTGGCCTGCCTTGCCCAGGTCGCGAGACAGCTCGTGCTGCGCTTGCTCGAGTTCGAGGTGGGCGTCACCGTGTCGTCCGTGCTGGCCGCGGTGTCAGACGTCGCACTCGGCACCGCGCTGCTCGGCCTCCTGCCGCTGCCACCGCTGCTCGGCTCGCTCTGGTGGACCGTCGTCCGGCCTGGCGCCGAGAGCCTGGCTCGCGACCAGAAGGTCGTTCTCGTCGGCTACATCGTGACGGCCGCGATCCTACTCAGCGGGTTCCTGACGCCCGCCTTTCGCTGGCTGTCGACCGCGGTAGCGCGCCTGATCGCGTTCTGAGCCTGCCGGTCAGCCACGTCGCCGGTGTGTAACGCATGACCAGACCCAAGCCCCAGACCGCGAGTGCCAGCACCATCCACGGCCGGTAGGCTGGCGACGCCGTAACGCGCCTCACGGCCGGTCCGGGCCAAGCCTCGGCATTCGCGTCGAGCAGCCGACCGCCGGTCTGAACGCTCAGTAGCTGCAGGCCGTCGGCGATCGCTGGGCCGCCGGCGACGCCAGCCATGTACTCGTGAGCCACCAGCACGGACGCGGCGTCGATGCCCTGCAGCGTCCCGGCGGGTGCGACTTCGACCAGCGTGTCTCCGACGGACAGCGGGAGCGTCCCTACGTACCTGCCTGCAGCAGTCTCGACCAGCCTCGTGGATGCCGCCGGCGCTGCGTCGGGACTCGTCACTGTGGTGGCGGTAGCAACGAGATCGAGCCTCTGGACGGGACTGCCGTCCTTGGCGGTGGCGGTCACCTCGACCTTCACCTCGTCGCCGTACACGCTCGCCGTCAGGCCGAGGCCGACGTTGCCACCGGGTTGGATCGTCCAGCGCAGCCACTGGCCCCACCAGCCCGGAAAGGCGCTGACCTGGCTCCACGCTGAAGCCCAGGCTCCGACGGCCTGCGACGTGAACGCCATGACCCTGCCGGAGCCGTAGCGCCAGCTCGCGAGCAGCGGCCGACCCTCCTCGTCGGACAGATGAACCGTCGCCGCCAGCTTGGGTGTCGTCTCGACGAACGCGCCGAGACTGGGGAAGGTCGTCGGCAAGCCCGTCATCAAGTCGGTTCCGGTGTCGGTGACGAGGGGGAGCACCGGATCGCGCACGACCGGGTCTCCCGCCAACAGCATCGCCTCCTGGGCCAAGATGCCAGGCAGCGCCCTGAAGTCGGTCGTCGTGTGGGCGGTACCGCCACCAAGCCTGGCGATCTGCCTGACGCGTTCGACGTCGGAGCCTGCGCCGATGGCGATGGCGCTGACCGTTGCTTCGGCAGCTACCAGCTCCTCCATCACGCCGCTGATGTCATCAGGACGCGAGAGGCCGTCGGTCAGCACGATCACGTGGCGGGAGGCGGCGTCGACGCCATCGAGAAGCTCGACTGCCCGCACGAGCGCGGGCTGGATCGCCGTACCGCCGCCAGGGATCAGGTGCTCGATGGCGGCGGTGATGGTCTCGGTCTCCGAGCTGTCGGTGAAGTCGAGCAGCGTGAAGGCGGAGTCGTCGTAGGCGACAACGGCGGCTTGGCTGCCATCGCCCAGCAGCGAGATCGCCGTGAGCGTGGCCTGTTTCGCCACTTCGAGTCGGCTGGTGGCGCCGACGAGCTGCTGCATCGAACCGGACCTGTCCAGCACGAACAGCATCGCGACGGCGGGAGCCTCGCGCGGGATCTTCGAAGAGAGTGGAGAGACGCGGTCCAGAGCGGTCTCTAGGTACCCGCCGGGACCGAAAGCGTTCTCGCCTCCCGTGATGAGCAGACCCCCACCGAACTCCCTGACCCAGGTTTCGAGCGCCTCCTGCTGAGCACTGGAGAGGTCGATGGCCGGCACGTCCATCAGGACTACTCCGTCGTATCCGAGGAACGAGCTCGCCTCGAGGCCCATCGTGTGAGGAGGACGGAGCGTGACCGTGAACCCTTGCAGCTCGAGCGCTTCCTTGAACGCCGCGGCGGGCTGACCTTCATGCGCGTACAGCGCGATCCTAGGGGGCTCTCTCACCGTCAAGATCAGGGCAGCAGAGTCGTTGCTCGCGACCGGATCGCCGTCGGCCTGGGCCCAGAGGGAGTAACGAACCTCGCCCGCCACCGAAGCGGCTATCGGGATGCGAACCAGCGTCGCGCCCTCCAGCAGCTCCGAGCGCAACTCGGCCACTGTCTCACCGTCGCGGCTCAGCGTCAGCGCGACGACGGTCGGGGCCTGGGCCGTCAGAACCGCGTGTAGCTCGGCAGCTCCTCCCGCCATGGGAACCCTGTCCGCGGCGAAGCGTGAGACGGCGACGTCGCCCTGGTGTCGACCCGGCGCGGCAAGGCTATCCACCGGGGCGGCGACAGCCCCGAGAACGTTGAGCAGCGGCACTGACAGCGAGCGCGTCGGAGAGGCTGGCGGGACCAAAGCGATTCGCAGCTGCTCACCTGCCGTGATCGAGGCCACCGCTAGCTCGAGCGCCCTGGCGGCGTCGACGGCCCCGTCGTCGGTAACGAGTGGAACGTGCCGGACTCTCGAGTCCGGCCAGTCGGCGTAACTGCTCGGGAGCAAGGCGGTCGCGTCTTCGAGCGACTCGGCCGCCACGACCAAGGTCCGCGCATCGCTGACCGTCGGCCACGCCAGGCGCAGCAGCGCGGCACCCAACAGCAAGAGGGCGAGAACCTGACCTGCAGCTATCGACCGGGCGCGGCGGCCGCTGGTACCCGGCCCAGCGAGGACCTGCGGTAGCCAGAACCGCTCGTCCCGGCGCCCCGCCACGGCGCTCTCGACGATGAGGAGAGCGCACAACGCCAGTAGCAGCAGTCCGAGCGCCCTCGGTCCTCGCGCCAGAGATTCAGCGTCGCCGGACTCTGCAAGCGCGGCTCCGGTCGCCTGCCTGAGCGCCGGTTCGGTGCTGGAGGCGACTTGGACGGGCCAGTACGTGACGGTTCCACCGGGCGATATCAGCTCCCATAGACCTGCCCGATCCGGCAACCAGGCATCGGAGTAGTTCGATGGCAGAGGTCCGGCGGGGCGAGCAGGTAGCTCCCAAGCGACGCTGCCGCCGAGCTCTGCCCTGATGCCACCGACCGTCAGAGCCCACGGCAAGGGGCATGGCACCCCGACCTGACAAGCCGAGACGGTTTGGCGTGTCGGCGCGAGCCAAGCGACGGCGTCGACGACGAAGGTGACGAACTGCGACGACTCCACCCAAGCCGCGTCCCTGGGGTCGAACGACGCTATGACGTCGCGGCCTGCAGCTCCCGCACGCGCCTGAACGAGGACCTGTGTTACGCCGGTGACGAGCGCCTCTGCCGATGCGGGAACCGACACGGAGACGGCATGCGTGGCCTCTAACCCTCCCCAACTGGTACCGCCACTGACATCATGCGAAGCGTTCCAGTCGGCGACGCTCGGGTCGCCGGCCGGCGACTGAGCTCCGGTCGAGCCCGGCTCGACGCCCAACCACAGCACGGCTACGGGGCGATCCTGAGCCGCGCCCCCGACGAAAGGATCCGCCGCGGCCTCCACCACAGCGAGGTCGGCCTGGAGACCAGCCGGCCACTCAGACGAGACGAACACGCGGTACGCCCCTGTCGACTCGAGGACCTTCGCCGCGGGACTGGTGGTGCCGAGGCTCGTAACCACCACCGCCACGAGCGGTGCCGGTGCCGGGTCTAGGTGAAGCCAGCGCGCGTCGTCACCGCGGTAGGCGTCTACCACCGCGGTCGCGAGAGCCTGTCCCGTCGCGGTCGCGTCCTGCGCATCCGACACCACGGCGACGCGCAGGTGTCCAGGCCCGGGCAGCGTCAGGTCGGTACCGAAAGGGGCTCTGCCAGACAGGTTGAACCTGACCGTCTCGGTCCAGAACGGGAGGAGGCTTCTGGTCCCCAGAGGCTGGAAGCCGATCGACACGGTCACCTCGCGCAGAGGTGAGGGCGGTTCGCCGAGAACGCGCACCGCTCCGGCCACGCTCCACGAGCCCTCGCCGGCGGCAGTGAGAGACACCTCGACCGGCTCGAGGAACAGGTCCCAGAAGGGCCCTCCGACATCGACGATGCTGAGGGTGCTGGCTGCGGCAGCGACTACCTCGTCCAGCGCCGCTCTGGCGGTCGCCGGCTCCGTCGTGTAGACGGTCACCGAGCTGCCAGGGCGGATCGTTCCCGCGATGCGGGAGGCTGTAGCGCCCCAATCGGTAGCGCCATCGGCGGCTGCGGAGTCGCCTATCGAAGCCCGCAGGGAGTCTAGAGAACGCAGCTCGAACGCCAGCGGCTTCGTCCACGGTCCGGCCCACCAGGCGGAGAACGGGCCGGTCGCCTCGTCGGAGGAGAGCTCGTCGAGCCAGCGCGCGACGGCCGCCGAGAACCGCGTGCCTGCTCGCGCCTCGTCTGACACCGCCATCGCCGCGCTCGCTTCGACTATCAGCACTCGGGTCGCGGGCATGTCCGCCGAGCGCACGCTCGGCTGGGCCAACGTCAGGGCCGCCAAGGCGAGGATGGCGAGCTGCAGCAGGAGGCTCAGCGTCGTAGGTGGACGCCGCAACCTCTGCGGTCGTTCGCTGCCTTCGCTGACGAGCTTCCAGAGCCGAATCGAGGGAACCGTCATCGGCCGGCGTCGCCTCAGGTGCAGTAGCACGATGAGCGGGGCCGCAGTCAACAACCATAGCCAAGCCGGGGCCAGCAGCGTCATCGCAGGACGCCTACGCTCGGCAGTATCCGCATGAAGAGGTCTTCGAGGCTGGTGTCGCTCGAGACCGTGACGAACACCCCACCGTGGCGCAGCACCGTCTGCCTAGCGGCGGCTGTCCACTCTTCGAGCAGGCGCCGGTAGGACTCGACCTGCTCGGGGCCGATGGTGACGCCGGTCTCGTCACCCGACTCCGCATCGGAGAGCTGCAGAGCGCCCGTACCCAGCCGAGCGGGATCGAGCTCATCCGGCGCCAAGACCTGAACCACGACCAGCGACTGACCTGCCTGGGCCAACTGATCGACGAGCCGTTGTAGGCCGTCGCTCCACAGGTCGCTGAGCAAGAACGTGACCCCGCTGCCGGTGAGGCGATGACCGATCGCCGAAACGGAGGCAGCGATGTCGGTAGTACCGGCCGGCGCGCGGCTGGTCAGCCACCGCTCGACCGTGTCGAGCCTGCCCGAGCCGCTGACCCGCGCGTGCCAGGTGGCGCCGCCGCCTTGCAGCACGGCTCCTTGCACCGCGTCGGAACCGGCGAGCGCCGCGACGCTCAGGCCCGTCGCTGCCGCCACGGCGAACTCATGCTTGCTGGGGCGTCCGTACGCCATCGACGCGCTGGCGTCCAACAGGAGCGTCGTCGTCAACTGCCGCCCCACGTTGTACTGCCGCACGTAAGCTTCGCCGAAGCGCGCATAGAGGTGGGGGTCGAGTCGACGCAGGTCGTCGCCAGGCTGGTACTCGCGATGATCTTCGAACTCGATGCCCTCGCCCTTGACGCGCGACCGGCGCTCACCGACACCGGCAGTGGCGGTCGCGCCGCCAGAAGCCAGCCTGGCGCGAGTCAGTCGCTGCCGCAACGCGGGACTCAGGAGGCTCACGCCGAAGCTGCTCAGGCCGTCGCGGCCATCCTGGCCTGCGTTTCGAACAGGTTCAGCAACAGCCGATCGGCCGAGATCCCGTCTGCCACCCCGTGGAAGTTCAGTTGGAAACGATGGCGCAGCGCCGGTAACAGGACGGCCCTCACGTCGTCGAGGCTGACGTTGTAGCGACCGTCGATGAGCGCGCGCGCCTTGGCGGCCAGCACCAGCGCTTGGCCGCCGCGCGGGCTCACTCCGAACCGCACGTAGCGCTCGACATCGGAGCCTTTGGCGGCGGTGTGCGGCGAGGTCGCGAGCACGAACCGGGCGACAGCGCGCCTGACGTGAGCGGCTATCGGAACCTCCCTGACGTGCCTCTGGAGGCGCAACACGTCGTCCGGACCCAGCGCTCGTGACGCTTCCGGCATGCTGGTCCCCGTCGTGAGATCGAGGATCGAGTCGAGCACGTCTTCTGACGGAGCAGCGATTATCACCTTGAACAGGAACCTGTCGATCTGAGCCTCGGGCAGCGTGTAGGTGCCCTCCATCTCGTAAGGGTTCTGCGTGGCCATCACGAAGAACGGTTCCATCATCCTGTGCTCGGTGCCCGCCACCGTCACCGTGCGCTCTTGCATCGCTTCCAGCAGCGCGGACTGGGTCTTCGGAGTAGCCCGGTTTATCTCGTCTGCGAGCACCAGTTGCGAGAAGAGCGGACCCTTCTGGAAACGTGTGACAGCGTGTCCAGCCTCGTCGTGTATCAGCGCCAGGGTGCCTGTGATGTCGGCAGGCATGAGGTCGGGCGTGAACTGGATGCGCGAGTAGGCTAACCCTGCAACCTGAGCGAGCGTTCGCACCAGCAAGGTCTTGCCGAGGCCCGGCGCCCCCTCGATCAGAGCATGACCACCTGCGATCACGGTCACGAGCAACTCGTCGAGCACGGCTTCTTGACCGACAACGACGGTCCCGAGGGCGCTTCTGGCCGCGGTGAGCATCGCGAGATCAGAGTCGAGGGTGTTCGGTCTGTCTGAACCGTGTCCTGACACTACTGCTCCTTATCACGCACTGAGGTCATGAGCCACCGCCGTCCGCGGCTCCTGCCGTGTCTTGAGACGGCAGGAAGTACCTGCCGGCGACGGAACGGTATCTCGGCGGCAAGTCTTCGATCTTGAGCATCGCCTCGCGCGAGAAGGCCCAGGCTCCTACTGTGAGCCGACCGGCATCCGCCCCGAGCTGAGTCTCGCCGGGGGCGAGCTCCATCTCGACCTGGCGCCCTTCCTCGCGCACCCTGCCGGCCAATGCCACGAGATCGGCTTGCGATGATTCAGCCGTTGCGCCGGGCTCGCCCTCGAGCTGCTGACTCCCCTGTCCGGCAAGCTGACTGGCTCCCGCGGTGGCATCGTTCGAGGCTCCGATGATGGCGGTCGCGCTGTCTGAAGGTCCCGTATCGCCGTCTTGCTGCGAGAGCGTCTGTCTGGCGCCGGCCAAGTAGTCGGTGCTGACGACTCCAGGCTCCCGCTCGACGGTTCCGCCGGCGGAGTCGGCTGGCGCAGGGCCTGGCACTTCGGGCGTCAGCGTGCTCTCGAGGCGGGCCATGAAGTCTGCCAGCTCGGTGGGCTCCACGACGGCCGGGTCCGCGGCGGTCAACGGCAGCTCGGCGTTGGATACCTCGCTGCTCGCTGCCGGCGCTAGCGCGTCGGCCATGGGACCGCGCTCCGACAGACCGGCTGCAAGCTGCTCGCCCGTCAGTGACGAGCCCATCGCCGTCGCCAGCGTCCCGAGCAGGTCTTCCAGACCCGCCCTGTCGGTGATCACGTCGGAGCCGCTGGACTCGGCGTCGCGCGCGAGAGCCTTGAGCGCCTCGGCCAGCGCGGCCAGGAGTGGATCGGAAGATTCGGCAGCGACCGCCGCGACGGTCTCGGCGAGTGTCACCACGCGCTCGACTCGCACCTCAACAGCCGTGGCAGGTGCCGGCGTCACCGCTTTGAGGGCCTCGATCGCGGCTCCGGGGGCGAGAACCCCGATCACCGCCACGAGAACGCCGCACAGTGAAGCTGCCACACCTCGCATGGGCCAACGGGTGGGAGCCACCGAGGCCGCATCGGCCGAGCGGGCCAGCGCTGCCACCTGCTGATGCAGAGCAGCCGTAACCGGGCCTGACGACGGCGAGGTCTCGAGTGCCGTGGAGAAGCGCTGCTTGAGCCCTAGCTCATGCTCGGCCAACCGCGCGAGCGCTGGCTGGTCGAGGCGTCGACGTCGGCTCGAGCCGTACGCGCTGGCGAGCGCCAGCAGCGCGAACGAGCCGAGCGCGACAGCGACGGCTAATCCGCCCTCTCGCCGTCCGAACAGGGCGACAACGCCGTATCCGACGCCTGCAGCCGCGGTGGCCCACAGCGCCGCGGCGGTCCAACGCTCTCTGAGCAGGCGTCCGCGGAGCGCCTTCAGGAGCTCGACGAGCGTGTCGGGGGGCCGTGGGGTGTTCATGGAGTTCAACGCGGAGCTTGCCCCGGGAGTCCATGCTCTGCCAGGAGCCGGTCGATGGTGCCGTCCTGGGTGAGAGCGACGATCGCGTCGTCGAGCGCGGACCTAAGGAACGATTCGCGCTGGAGAAGCACGATCCCGAACTGCTGCCGCGGCAGCCGGACGGGGTCTGCCGGGATGATCCTTATGTCAGATCCGGGGTTGGCTGCGCTCCACTGTGCGAGGCCCGGCTCCCAGATGATCATCGCCTCGAGCTCACCCTCCTGGAGCCTATCGATCAGCAGCTGGTTGTTGGGGTACGGCACCCGCCTGAAGCGCCGCTGCTCGGGTCTGGATCCGGCCTGGTCGATGAAGGCGAGGTCGGCCGAGGACCCCATCTTGGTGCCGATCCGGGCGTCGCTGCCGAAATCGCCGAGCGTGGCGGCGGTGGGTGATGTGGTAGCGGCGACGAAGCCCATGATCGCGTAGGGTCGTGTGATCGTGAGCCAGTTCGGGAACTGGCTGGTGGAGAAGAGAAAGCCCCCCAAGGCTTGGCAGCCGTTGAACAGCACTTGATAGAGCTCGGTCTCAGATAGCGAGAGCGAGTAGTCGAGGATAGGTTGAGCGCGTCGCCCATGGATCTCGCGAACTTCGAGCTCGATCAACAGCGCGCCCGTGATGGCGCGCCAGAGGTCGAGCTCGAAGGGCGCCATCAGGCTCTCGGTGTTGATGCAGACGCTGATCTTGTCGCCCTGCATGCGGTTGGTGCGATCGAGCCACTCGTCAGGCATCTGTGGCGCGCCTGCATCGATCTGAGCGGATGCCCAACTCAGTAGGTAGGCGGTCAACAGCGCTGTGACGAGCTTGCTTGTCCGTCCGGTTAGCAACCGAGGAACCCCTTCTCAGATAGGTCCTGCTGAAGTGAGCGCGGTGAGTGGGTTCTCGCGTTCCCACTCACCGCGCTCACTGGCCGTTCAGCTCACGTCTTCCTTACTTGGGGAGCTTGAAGACGTACAGCATGTGGCCGCCGCTCGGCGCGGTGATGCCCGCGGCCGCCAGGTAGATGCCTTCGACTCCGATGCCGCCACCCGCGCCGACGGCTACGTACTGCTCGCCATCGACTTCGTAGCTGACAGGGAACCCCGTGATGGTCGAGCCGAGGATCGTCTCGAAGACGACCTCGCCGGTCGTGGCGTTCCAGGCGCGGAAGCGACGGTTGACGTCGCCCGCGAAGACGAGGTTGCCACCGGTGGTCACGACGGAGAGCATGGCGGCGGGCTGGTCGTACTGCCACAGCAGCTCACCGGTCTCGGCCGAGTACGCGCGCAGCGTGCCGAGGTTCTCTTCGCCCGGGGCCAGGTAGCCGTCGGTCGTGATCGCGTACATGTCTTCAGGCACGTACTCGTCGGTGGTGATCTCGGGGTCGAAGCACATGTTGAACAGGCCGTGGTAGATGGCGTTCGTGTCGGGGCTGTACGCGCCGGCCATCCAGTCGCGGCCACCCAGCGGGGTGGGGCAGACCATGCCGTACGGGTCGTCGAAGCCAGTCGGGATCACGTCTTCGTTCACGAGGACGGAGCCGTCGCCCTGGATCTCGGTGACGACGTTCTGGCGGATGGTGGGGCGCGCCCACAGGAACTCGCCGGTGACGCGGTCGATGCTGTAGATGATGCCCGTCTTGCCGGGGATGTTGGTCAGGGTCTTGTAGACCTGGCCGGGGACGACGCCGTCGCCGATCCACGGAACCTCGGAGGGATCCGGGGCGACCTCGGTGTCCATGATCATGCGCTCGAAGGGGTGGTCGAAGTCCCAGTTGTCGCGTGGCAGGTGCTGGTAGTACCAGACCAGCTCTCCGGTGTCGGGGTTGAGGGCCAGCGTGCTGTTCGAGTAGAGAACGGGATCGCCGACGGTGCCGCGCATGAACTCGGGCGACGGAGCGGGGACGGAGGTACCCCAGTAGATGAGGTTCAGCTCTGGATCGTAAGCGCCGACGTTACCCCAGGCGCCGACGTGCAGACGCGACTCGAGCGGCAGATCGCCCCAGGTGTCACTGCCGGGCTCGCCTGGCCTCGGAATCATGAAGGTGCGCCACAGCTCTTCGCCGCTGTCGGAGTCGTGGGCCGTGATGAAGCAGCCGCCGGGCAGTGCCGGGTCGCAAGCGCGTCCGCTGATGACCTTGCCGTTGACGATGAGCGGGCCGGCGCTGTGGCCGATCACGCGGTAGTCGCCGATGTTCGTCTCCCAGACCAGTTGGCCGGTGCGGGCGTCGAGCGCGACGAGGTTGGCGTCTTGAGCCGTGAAGAACACCTTATCTTCGTAGAGCGCGACGCTGCGGATCGTGACAGCCACCGCAGCGATGCCCGTGATGCCTTCAGGATCAGGCAGGTCGCGGCGGTACTCCCAGATCAGGTCACCGGTCGCGGCGTCGAGCGCTTGGATCGTGTCTTGACCCTGGCCCATGTAAATGACGCCGTTGTAGACGATGGGCGTGCCCTCCATCGAGCCCTGGCGCATGACGCGCGCCCAGGCGAGAGTCAGGCTGCCTGCGTTGTCCGAGTTGATCTGATCCAGAGGGCTATAGCCCCAGCCGTTGTAGGTACGGCGGGAGTGGATCCAGTCACCGTCTGCGGGGTTCAGAAGGACCTCGTCGGTGACGGGCTGGAAGCCAGCGACGGAGTTCTGCGCAAGCACCGATGACGCCAGCAGAGAGAGCGTCAGCAAGGCGCTTGCGAGACGCATGGGGGTGATCCTCATCGATAGTTCCTCCTTGGGGCTCCGCGTCACGGGCCGCGCTCTTCCGCTCTGTGAGCATCGGATGCGCGTGTCCTCGTGCTGGGCAACTTGGAATATATCACTGCCGGGACAATAGTCCCTTGACTATGGATGACGGATGTAGAGCGTTCAACATCAGCCGCAGACGATGCACTCTTCAGCGATGTCTTCGAGCTGATACGAGTCGATGATCCGGTCGAGAGTCCCATCGCGCCGCAAGCCGGTCAAGGCTGCGTCGACGGCTCGCTTCAGGGTCAGGTCGCCCTTCCACATGCCTATCGCGACCGGGTAGCGCGGGAGCGGCTCGGGTAACCAAGCGGCCGACCCGCCGATCAAGCCTGCTAGCTGTCTGGCGGTGAGCGACTCGCTGACCCCGAGAGCGAGCTCTCCTGAGCTCAAGCCGGCGACGAGCGCTTGGGCGCTGTTGACGACTCGCACGCTCGCCCCCTGGGATTGCAGGTACCTGCTCAGCGCGATCCGGTCGAGACCGCTCGTACCCGCGAAGAACCCTACGTTGGCGCCTGCCAGGCCGGTCCCGCCGGTGGGGACGACCACCGCCCAGCCGGTCTCCATGTGAGGAACGCTGGTCTCCAAGAACGAGCGGGTAGTACTGGAAGCGACGACTCCGCCGACGATGAGCTCGCACTGAGCTCGTGTGACGCGCCAGTTGCGAGGGTTGAAGTCGCGCCCGATCGCCGGGTTCCTCTGGAGCTGAAGCCGCAGGTTCAGACGCGACGCCAGCTCTTGCAGCAGCTCGATCTCGATCCCGGGGCGCGAGTCGTCCGCTGTGACGAGCGGTGGGAACTCGGTGGGCACGCAAGCTCGCAGGCTGCCGCGCTCTCTGACCACTCGCAGCGAGGTATCGGGAGGCAGGAAGTTGACAGCCACCAGCAACCCAGCGATGACTGCGAAGCTGACGAGCACCCCGCGCCTGCCACCGCTGCCCTTGGACGTCGGTTTCGCCACGCTGGCCGCCTAAGCCTTGCGGAAGTCACGCAAAGCGATGCCGAAGAAGACGACGCACATCGCCAGCAGCACGAACGGTCCGTAGCGCGGGTCGAATTGGTTGAAGCCGATGAATACGCCCCTCAACGCGTCGACCGCGTAAGTGATCGGGTTCCACTCGACCATCGTCACCAGCCAGTCGGGGTACACGACGCGAGTCTGCGCCCGGGTGAGTGCCGGGTCGATGGGGAAGATCGAGCCGGATGTGAAGTAGAGCGGCAAGATCACCGCGTTGGCGAACACCCCGAACCCCTCGAAGGTCTTCAGCCGGTTCGCTATGACTATCCCCAGCGACGTCAGGCCGAACCCGAGCATCAGCATCAGGCCGAGTCCGGCTAGCACCTTCTCCGGAGTTACCACGACGTTGGCGAAGCGCGCCAAGGCAAGAACGATCGCGCCGTGGAGCATCGCTACCGTCGTGCCCCCCAAGACCTTGCCGAGCAGCACTCCCCAGCGCGGGAGAGGAGACACGAGCACCTCGCGCAGGAACCCGAACTCCCTGTCCCAGATGACGGAAACCGCCGACTGGACCGCCGTGTACATCATGTTCAGAGCGATGACGGCCGGAAAGATGAACTGAAGGTACGTGTAGGGCACGACGAAGCGCACCTCGCCATAGATCTCGCCTCGGAAGTACGGGTTGAGCCCGATGCCGAGGATCAAGACCCAGAGCAGAGGACGGCTGACGCCGCCGATGAGCTGGCCGCGGTCGCGGACGGCGCGCTTCACCTCGCGCAGCCAGATCGCGTAGATGCCGTTCACCAGCCCACCGACCGCGCCGCCAGGTCGCGTGTTAGTCGTCGTTTCCAACTAGCGGACCGCCGCCTCGTTCATCGCCGCTCGATGGGTATGTTGCTGAGCACCTGCGGATCGCGCGTCAGAGGGATGTCGCCGGCCGGGTAGTTGTTGAACTCCAGCCAGTACGCGGCGAGGTCAAGGTACTGGTCCGACCGAAGCCCGCCGGGGTTGTTGATGGGCATCTGTGTCGAAAGGAACGTGAACAGGCTGTCGAACGACCTATCGCCCCAGGTGCGGAAGAACGCTAGGTTCGTTAGAGCCGGGCCGTGCAGACCGCCTCGCAGCGTCTGGCCGTGACAGCTGCTGCAGCTCTCACGGTAGACCTCCAGACCGCGTGCGGCCTGTGCGGCGGTGAAGTAGCCGGTGTCGTCGTTGAGCAAGACGACGTCGTCCGCGCCGGAGTCGCCTGACTCGGAAGCGTCATCTGTCGGCGTGGCCAGCCCCAACACCGCGGTTCGTATCGCATGTACGTCCAGTCCGGTGATGCCCTTGCCGCGCTCCGCGGCGATGTCAGCGGGCGCGAAGAGGGTCGTGCCCTCCGCCAGCAGGTCGGTGTTACCCCAACTCACGGCGACGTGGTTGAGGACGGCGGCCAGCTCAGCGTCGCCCAGATGCGCCCACGGCGGCATGGCCGACTGGAAGTGGACGCCGTTGACGTCGATCGGACCGACGAGGCCGTAGAGGATCGTGTTGACCAGCAGCTCGTGGCCGCCCTCTACGTTCAGGAGACTCGGAACGTGCCCGGCCAGAGGAGGGAACGCCCCAGGTATGCCGGCCCCCGCCGCTCCGTGACACGAGGAGCAGTTGGCTGTGAAGACGGTCTGTCCCAGCTCTTGCCACTCGAAATCGGGATCGGAAGTGGCAGGCTGGGTGAACGCCAGAGCCAGCACCAGGCTGGCGAGAGTGACACCGGCGACTAGCGCGATGCGACGAAGGTTCATGGGTTTCTGCTCCTTGTCGGTGTGAATGTCGTTCATCGGGTGTGCTCTCCGCCCTGCCTGGCGAACTGTAGCAGCCGCTCTCGTGGGCTAGCGCCGGCAGCGTCACGGATGGTGCGGCCCGTCAGGTTGAGGAAGACGCTCTCGAGGGTGGGGCGCTCGACCGTGAAAGCACGAAGCCGTCCTCCGAACTCGGCCAGCAGTCGTTCTATCTCCGCCTCGTCTGCGACCTTTACGAGGAGGTCGGATCCGGTTCTCACGGCGCTCGGGAACGCCGTCCGGAGCTCGGAGGCCGAAGCGTCGTCTCTAGCCTCGACGCGCACCAGGGTCTCTCCATGAGCGTTCTTGAGCTCGGCAGGGGTTCCGACCGCCAGAACCTTGCCTGCATCGATGACGCAGACCGTGTCGCAAGCTTCAACCTCCTCGATGTAGTGGGTGGTCACGAGAATCGTCAGGTCGCGCTCTGCTTGCAGGCGCGTCAGATAGTTCCACATGTTGAGCCTCGTCTGAGCGTCGAGGCCGATGGTGGGCTCGTCCAGCACCAGCAGCTTCGCGTCGTGCACCAGAGCGCGAGCGATCTCGAGGCGCCGCTGCATGCCCTTGGAAAGCGACCTTACGAGCGCGTCCTTCCACTTCGTCAGCTCGACGAGGTCGAGCAGGTCGGCGGCGCGCGCCTTGCGCGTTCTGGTAGGCACACCGTAGATGAGCCCATGGAACTCGAGGTTCTCTGCGACGGTCAGCCTGGTATCGAGGCTAGGCTCCTGGAAGACGACCCCTAGGTGCTGTCTAGCCAGCCGCGGCTGCCGCTTGACGTCGTAGCCGTTGACCGTGATGGTGCCAGAGTCGACCTCGTGAATGGTGCACAGCGCGTGGATCAGCGTCGTCTTGCCTGCGCCGTTGGGTCCGAGGATGGCGTATCGCTGCCTGCGACCGATGTCGAGGCTGACGGAGTCTAGCGCCAGGGTGCGGCCGTAGCGCTTGCTGACGTCCCTGACCTGGACCATCGGAACCGCCGCGCTGTCAGCCGAGGGCGAGCGGCTGAGTGGTGTCGAGCTCGTCACGCAGGTCTCCTCTCATGGCTCTGACTGCGATGCGCGAGGCATGCCACAACCTCACGTCGTCTCCATCCCGCGGCCTGGGCGC
Source organism: uncultured bacterium (assembly GCA_964392895.1). Classification (GTDB taxonomy): domain Bacteria; phylum Deinococcota; class Deinococci; order Deinococcales; family Trueperaceae; genus CAYMRL01. The sequence goes on along the minus strand of CAYMRL010000004.1, from coordinate 241,408 downwards.
CAACTCGGACACCGCATAGCGCTTGACGATCCTCCCTGGTCCCGGCGTCATGACGGCGATGGTGTCGGCCAGAAAGGTCGCCTCCATCGGGTTGTGCGTCACGAACACGACCGTGCACCTCAGTTCCGCCCACAGCTCCAGCAGCTCCTCGCGCATGCGCGTAGCGGTCAGCTCGTCGAGAGCGGAGAAGGGCTCGTCCATGAAGAGGACGTCGGGCTCGATGGCCAGCGCCCTCGCCACGGCCACCCGTTGCCGTTGGCCGATCGACAGCTGGCGGGGGTAGTCGTTGCCTCGACCCACGAGCCCAACGCGCTCGAGCCACCGGTCCGCCCGCTGTGAGTCGCTGGCTCCGTCGCCGTCGAGGACGAACCTGATGTTCTCCTTGACGGTCAACCAGGGCAGCAGCCGCGGCTCTTGGAACATGTAGCCGGATACGACGGGACCGCCGTCGGTGGAGCGTACCTCCACAGCGCCTGAGTCGGCCCTGTCGAGACCGGAGAGGATGTTAAGCAGGGTGGTCTTGCCGCAGCCGGAGGGGCCGAGCAGGCACAGGAACTCACCGTCGGCGACCGCGAGCTCGATGCCTTCGAGCGCCAGGCGTTCGCCGCCGCCGGGTAGCGCGTACGCCTTGGACACGCCTCTGACGGAGATCGTCGCCATCAGCCGACGGCGCTCACCTTCACGGGTGCGCGCCACCTGAACGCTGCGCGTTGCAGGGAGCCCATCAGGCCAAGGTCGATGATGGCGAGGAGGACCATCATCGTCACGCCGTAAGCGAGGATGCCGGTCATGTTGAAGAACTGGAAGTAGAAGGAGATCTGGTAGCCGACGCCGCTGGTGCGGCCGAGCAGCTCGCCGAGGACGACCATCTTCCATGACAACGCGAGCGCGCCGCGAGCCGTGCCGACGACGAAAGGCGTGAGTTGCGGGAACACCACGCTCAGCCAGATCGTGAGGGTCGGGCGGCGGAACGCTCGCGCCATCTCGACGAGCGAGGAGTCGATGGCGCGGGTACCTTCGCGGATGGCGACGACGATGGTGGGGATGATGGTGATGATGAGCGCCACGACGAGGGCTCTGTCGGATAGGCCGATGGTCAGATAGGCGACGACGAACAGCAGGATGCGGGGAATCGTTAGTGCCACGATCAACCAGCCCTGCAACAGGTTGTCGATGCGCCGCGACAAGCCCATCGCGGCGCCCAGAGCCACACCCACCAGCATCGCGACGATGAAGGCCACCAACACGCGCTGAGTCGTGATCCAAAGGTGCGAGATCAGGGTGCCGCGCTCGAGCTCCCTGATCACGAACCGCAGCGTCTCGACTGGGCCGGGCAGTAGGTTCGGCAGCAGTTGGGCGCCTATCAGCCACAGCGCCAGCAAGGAGCCGTAAGACACCAACTGGAGGGCGGAGTTGACTCCGCCCTCCACTCGTTCGCGCCTGAGACGTTCGGATGCGCGCTCCAACGCCGCGGCTTCCCGCGGCGAGAGGCTCGTCGCCGCCTCGCGCGCCGACGCGCCAGCAGCTCCTGTGTCGGCCGGCCTCACTCCTCTGCGTTACTCAGCCGGCGGCACGAAGTCGATGCTGTAGGCGCCCGGGTCGACGCTCTCGACGCCGACGACTTCGGCGCCGGCGAGCTCGACGAGCCTGTCGACCATCGCCACGAGACCGTCCACCGACTCTTGGGTCCAGTTGCTGGTGGTACCGAGCTTCCAGCGTTCGACGACGAGCGGGAACTGCGCCGCGTTCGGCAGCGAGTAGAGCTCGAGGTCGAGGATCGTCTGCCAGAACGGGTCGTCGGACGGGGTGGCGAGCATGACTTCGATCGTGTCTTGCAGGGCCGCGATGAACGCGGTCTTGAGCTCGGCCGACATCTCGTCTCTGGCGACGACCACGAGGTTGGGCAGGTCGCCGGGCAGGCCGAGCTGCTCGAGCATCCCGACCACCGAGATGATCTCGCGGCTGATGCCGGCGGCTTCCATGCGCGCGACCCAGTGCCACAGCGGCAGCGAGGCGTCGACCTCACCGTTGGCTGTCAGCTCGCTCATCAGCGGTGGCGCGGCGGCTACGACCTCGCCATCCTCCTGCGGGTCGAAGCCGTACTCGGAGATGGTGAGGGCCCTGAGGATCAGCAGGCTCTTGTCGCGCAGGCTGCCGGCCGCGATCGTCTTGCCCTGCAGGTCGGCGACGCTCTGGATGTCTGAGTCGACGCGCACCACCAGCCCACCGACCGCCGTCGCGAACGGATAGATGCCGCTCACCATGATCCCGGCGTCGCGCAGCAGGACCGGGCCGAGGAAGTCGTCGACCTTGACGTCCGCTTCGTTGGCGCGCAGCGCGATCTCGGTCGCCTGCTTGCTGGCGTAAGGGGTGCCGATGACGGTGATGCCGTGGGCTTCGGCGGTGCCGAAGTAGTCCATGCCGTGCACGACCCAGGAGAAGGTGCCTACCGCCTCCATCGCTGCTCGCACGACGTTCTGTTGCGAACCTTGACCCTGAGCCGCTGCGACCGACAGGATCGCGAGCGCGCAACCGACGACGAACACTCTCACTGCTGACGCCATTCCCGGTTCCTCTCTGTCACGCGTGACTCTCAAGAAGCCGCCATGCTGGTGGGACCGATCCTCCGTACGCCTGGTACTCACGCGAATCCGATGATATATGCCCGTGCGCCGATGAAGCCATAGACGGATAACGATACCTTCAAGCAACGCAAGAGGCAAACGTCCCGGCCTGTCCAGACGTGGAGAGTGCATTGTGCAGGCGAGGGTCTGAGACGGGGCTGAGTGCTCCCGAGCCCTCCAGCGTCAGGTGGAGGCAGACCGAAGCCCCTGTCTACGCCTAGCCAAGTTCACGAGAACGATGCTGGTCATCAGCGCCAGACCGATCACCTCATAGGTGAATGATGGGTAGAAGATCATGACTAGTCCGACGACCGCGACGAGTCGGGAGATCCAGTCCATCTTCGTGAACAGATGACCTTCGAGCGCTGCTGCGAAAGCCAAGAGAGCCACGAAGGCGACGAGGACAGTCCAGATCACGTACCAGGTCTCGCCTCCCACGATCAGCTCTGGGTTGTAGACCATGAAGAGCGGGATCAAGTAGAGACCCTTGGCCAGCTTCCAGGCTTGGAAGGCGGTTCGCATCGGGTTGGCCTGGGCTATGCCCGCCCCGGCGAACGCGGCGAGGGCAACCGGCGGGGTCACGTTGGAGTCCTGGGAGTACCAGAAGATAACCAGATGCGCGATCAGTAGCGGGATGCCGAACTCGTTCATAAGAAGCGGAGCCGCTAACACCGCGAGGACGATGTAGCTGGCCGTGACGGGCAGGCCCATACCCAGCACCAGGCTGGCGAGGATCAGCAGCAGCAGGGCGAGAAGCAGGTTCCCTCCGGAGAACGCCATCATCAGCGCGGAGAACTTCAGGCCAAGCCCGGTCAGCGTGATGATGCCGACCACGATCCCGGCGACGGCGCACGCCACGGAGACGGGCACGGCGTTCAGGGCGCCGATGCGGAAAGCGACGATGAAACCGCGTATACCGGCCCAGGTGCTCGATCTGATCGAAGAGACCTCACTCGTGTCTTGTCTGAGGTCGGGCCGAGCCCTGAGGAGCAGGTGCCGGACCACGAACCTGAGCGCCGATACCGCGAGGATCGAGACGATGGCGATGAAGCCCACGCGGTTGGGTGAGACGTTGATCAAGAGGAAGTAGACCAAGATCCCGAGCGGCACGAGATAGAACCAGCCATCCCGCAGCACCTCCCGTACCCTTGGCAACTCAGAGCGGGACATGCCCCGCATGCCGCGCTTCAATGCGATCAGGTCGACGAAGAGGAATACCGTCGCGAAGTACAAGAGTGCGGGCAAGATCGACAGACGGACTATCTCGGCGTAGGGAACCCCTGTGTACTCGGCCATGAGGAACGCCCCCGCGCCCATGACCGGAGGCAGGATCTGCCCTCCGGTCGAGGCCGCAGCCTCTACGCCACCAGCCTCCTCAGGGCTGTAGCCGAGCTTCTTCATCAGGGGTATCGAGAAGGCGCCCGTCGTGACGACGTTTGCGATCGCGCTGCCCGAGACCGAGCCCATGAAGCCCGAAGCGACCACAGCTGCCTTCGCAGGGCCTCCGCGCTGCCGACCTGCCACGGCGTAGGCCATGTCAATGAAGGTCTTGCCGGCGCCGGTCGACTCGAGGAAGGCGCCGAACAGGATGAAGGTGAATACCACCGTAGCGGCGACGCCGAGCGGCAGTCCGAAGATGCCCTCCTGCCCGAGGTAGAGATGCCCGATGATTCGATCGAAGCTATAGCCTCGATGCGCCAGGATGCCCGGCATGTAGTCGGCTAGCCAGGGAAGGGCGCCACGAGGTCCGGCCATGGCGTACATGAGCGCGACCAGAGCGACGATGGTGATCGTTAGTCCGATGACACGCCTTGCCGCTTCGAGTATCACGAGGACCGCAACGACGCCGGTGAAGATGTCTCGCGGGAGGAAGAAGCCGGAACGGCTGATGATCCCGTTGAGGTCGATGATCAAGTAACCGCCTATGTACACAGAGGCCGCAAGCCAGATTCCGTCGACGACCCAGCCTACGACGCCGCGCCTCCTGCCCCTGAACGGGAACGCGAGGAACGCGATGACGAGGATCACCATCAGGTGGAAACCGCGTTGGTAGAAGAGGTTGAGCGGTCGAACTCCCGCCGTGTAGAGCTGGAACAGGCCAAGGATGAGCGCCAGGACCGTGACGATGCCGAGCACCCAGACCGCCATCGGCACCTTCGGACCGTCTGGGTTCAAGTCGATCTGCGCGGTCTGCCTGTCGTTCATGGCGGCCTCACCTCGATCCTTGCGTGCGTGGCGGGATGGGTTCTGCTGAGGTCGAAACGTTGGTCACCGACGACGAGGACGCTCGGCGCCAAGTCGCTCCCGATGATCAGGTCGTGAGAGTTGCCGTGAAGCGGAAAGTCTATGTCCGCGAGGTGATAAGTGCCGTCTGCCAACTGGATGAGGTGGCCACGTCCAGCGAAGGCTCCGAGACCAGCGATGTCTAGATAGGGCGTGTACTGATCCGTTACGAGGATGCTCCCGGCACGGTAGGCGTATACGTCCACCACCGTCACTTGCGCGACCGAGTGGACCCACTCGATGCTCCAGGTGCCGTCCGGAGGTAGAGCCGCTTTCACGAGAACCTCCCCGGAACGTGTTGCAACGACGAGCTCGAGGAGCGGCTGGTCATCCGCCGCACTCGCTAGCGGCGTCAGTAGATAGCCGCAGGCGAGGACGATCCGTAAAGACCTGCGGAAGGTCCACGACCGGACTAGGGGCGTACACGCCGGCACACTCCTAGCCCGGTCGGGTGTCAGGTTCATCTATCGCGTCAGCTGACAGATGCTCGATCTAGGTGTCGAAAGGGCCGCGTCAATCTACCTTCAGATGATCCGGGACGGCGAGGCCTATCTCCTCGAGGTAGCGGATGGTGCCGGCGTGCAGCGGAACCGGCGACGCCAGAGCTGCCTCCGGCACTGTCTCGTTGGCCGACGGGTGGATGTCACGGACGATGCCGATATTCTCGAACAGTGCCTTGGTGAAGGCGTAAGCGAGGTCCTCGCTCATGTCGGACGAGACCACGATGAGGTTCGGCGTGCCGATCGAAGGCGTCTCTGCGATGCCACGGTACGAGTCGGCCGGGTAGACGTAACGGATCAAGGTGGGGTCGGCTGCGTTGATGAGTGCGAACTCCTCGTCGCTTATCGGCACCAGGTGGATCTGATGAGTCTCGGCGAGGCTCATGACCGCCCCGGTGGGGAGGCCACCTGACCAGAAGCCCGCGTCGATGGCGCCGTCCCTGAGGGCGTCGGCGGTCTCGTTGGCTCCTAGGCGCTGCACCTGCATCTGGTCGTACGAGATACCGACCGCGCTGAGCAGCGTGTTGGCGGAGACTTCGGTACCGGATCCAGGTGCTCCGACTGAGACGCGCTTGCCGACGAGGTCAGACAGGCTCTCGATGCCGGAGCCTGCCAGCGTGATGACGTGAACCGCGTTGGTGTAGGCCACCGTCACCACACGCAGATTGGAGAGCTGCGGCAGGTTGCCTCCGGGACCGAAGTTGCCGGTCCCGCGATACGCGGCCATCACGGTGTCGGCGAGTGCGAGCGCGATGTCGGAGTCGCCCCTGGAGATGAAGGCGACGTTGTCGACGGAGGCGTTGGTCGCCTCGACCGTGGCCGTGTGGCCGTCTACGAACCGGTCGATGATCTGGGCGTAGCCGCCACCCACGGGGTAGTAGACGCCTCCGGTGCCGCCGGTGGCGATCGAAAGGGCGACCTGGGCGGATACGTTGCTGATCAGAATGGTCGACAGCAGTGCCACGACCCAACGAAGCTTGCGCATTGCTCCTCCTAATCGGTTTTGGCTTCCAGATGGAAGGTAACACAGCGACGCAGGGCGAAGGCAACCATGACATTGAGCTGACATCGCCTCCGTAGGCTCGGATCGTGATGGTGGGCGCGGCTCAGATCCGGATCGCTGCGCTCGCGACACGAAGGCCGAAGGAGAGTATCCGATGCTCAGAACCGTTCGAAACCTCGGGGTCGCACTGCTGGCCACCTCCGCGGTCGCCGGTGCGCAGTCGGTGGACATCATCGGCGCCGGTGCCTCGTTCCCCGCGCCGCTCATCACCGCCATGGCCGACGAGTACCGCGACCTGACCGGCGGACGCGTCACGGTCAACTACCAGTCGATCGGCTCGGGCGGCGGCATCCGTCAGTTCCTCGAGCAGACGATCCAGTTCGGCGCCACCGAGGCGTTCCTCAACGCCGAGCAACTCGCCGAAGCTAGAGCCAACGGCGGAGGCGTCGCGTTCAACGTGCCGATCACGCTCGGCGACGTAGTCGCGACCTACAACGTGCCGGGTGTCGACGCGGGCCTGGTTCTCGACGGCACGACGCTCGCCGACATCTTCCTCGGCGACATCACCAACTGGATCGATCCGCAGATCGCCGCGCTCAACCCGAACGTGCGCCTGCCGAACCTGCCCATCACCGTCGTGCACCGCTCCGACAGTTCGGGCAGCACCAACATCTGGACCAGCTACCTGAGCAAGGCCTCGCCCAAGTGGGCAGAAGCGGTCGGGTCCGGCAACTCGGTGAGCTGGCCCACCGGCATCGGCGGTCAGGGCAACGAGGGCGTGTCCGGCGTCGTGCTCAACACCCCCGGCTCGATCGGCTACAACAGCCTCGTCTACGCTGTCCTCAACGACATCGCCTACGCCTACCTGATCAACAGCTCCGGCAACGTGATCGCACCCAGCCTCGCCGCCACCTCGGCTGCCGCCGACGTCGAGATGCCGGCCGACACGCGCCTGCTCATCACCGACACCTCCGCTCCCGACGGCTACCCAGCCGCTGGTTTCAGCTGGCTGCTGATCTACGAGAACCTAGACGCCAACAACGCCATCGCCTCGCGCGAGCAGGCCGTCGAGCTGCTGAGCTTCGTGCTCTGGGCCATCACCGACGGCCAGGACCTGAGCGAGCTGCTCTCCTTCTCGCGCATCCCTACCGCCGTGCTCGAGCTCAACCTAGCCATGCTCAGGCAGGTGAAGTGGCAAGGCGAGGACGTCGGCAACCAGGTTCTGACCGCGGCCGGCTACTAAACAGACCTTGAGACCCTCCGCCATACGCCGCCTGCCTCCCGCCATCTATCGGCGGGCCGGAGACCGCGCGTTCCAAGCGCTGATAGTCGCGCTCGGCAGCGTCGTGATCCTCCTGGCGGCGGCGTTGGCGGGGGTCTTGCTGCAAGGCGGCTGGCTCGCTCTCGAGCGCTTCGGCCCGCTGCAGTTCCTGCTCAGCCGCGACTGGGACGCCGTGCGCGACTCGTTCGGCGCGCTGCCGTTCCTCGTCGGCACGCTCATCACCTCGGTGGCCGCGCTGCTGCTCTCTTTGCCGCCGGCGCTGGCGGTCGCGGTGTTCACCGCCGAGTACGCCCCGCGCTGGCTCAGCACCATCATCGACTACCTCGTCGACCTGCTCGCGGCCGTGCCGTCGGTGGTCGTCGGCATCTGGGGCATCTTCGTGCTGGTGCCGCTGGTGCAGCAGCGCATCTATCTGCCGCTCTACCTGTGGGCGGGCGAGAACGCGCCCGGCCTGCTGCCGCTGCTCGGAGCTCCCGCCGGTTACAACTTGACGACAGCCACGCTGGTCCTAGCCCTGATGATCGTCCCGTACACCGTCGCGCTTGCCCGCGACGCGATAAGGCTGGTCCCGGCCGACCAACGCGAGGCCGCCTTCGCCCTCGGCGCCACCCGTTGGGAGGTGATCAGGATGGCCGTGCTGCCTTACGCGCGCGGCGGCATCATCGCCGGCGCCGTCTTGAGCTTCGGACGTGCCATCGGCGAGACGATGGCCGTCGCCATGCTCGTCGGCAACTCCAGCCGCCTGCCGTTCACGCTGTTCGGGCCGGCCGCGACGATGCCGTCGGTCATCGTCAACGAGTTCAGGGAGGCCGTCGAGAACCTGCACCTCTCCAGCCTGATGGCTGTCGGCTTCTATCTTCTGCTCATCTCTCTTGCCGTCAACCTCTTCGCCGCCTACCTGCAGCGGCGCCTCGCCGTCGGCGGGAGGACCACCTAACTCATGGCGACTCGATCGACGGTCGCGGGGTCGCAGGCGAGGACCCTCGCCGCCCGCTACCGGCGCGACAGGCTGATGGTGGTGCTCATCGGCGCCGCCACCGTGCTGGTGCTGACGCCGCTGCTGCTGATCCTCGGCTACGTCCTCAGCCAGGGCGTCTCCGCTCTGAACCTCGACTTCTTCACCAAAGACCTCGGCTCGCCGACGCGCGCGCTGCGCGACCAGGCGACGGGTTTGGGCCACTCGATCATCGGCACGCTGGTCGTCGACACGCTGGCGCTCGCGCTGGCCGTGCCGCTCGGCATCGGCGCGGGGATCATGCTCTCCGAGTACCCCGACCATCCTCTGAACCCGCTGCTCAGGCTGCTCAACGACACGCTCAACGGCATGCCGGCGATCCTCAAGGGAATGCTGGCGTGGTCGATAGTCGTCAAGCCGATGGGAACGTTCTCGGGGCTGTCCGGTGCTGTGGCGCTCTGCTTCGTGATGCTCCCGATCATCGCTAGGGCCACCGAGGGCGTGCTGCGCCTGGTGCCCTGGTCGATCCGCGAGGCGGGACTGGCGCTCGGTCTGCCGCGCTGGCGCGTGGTGCTCAGCGCCGTGCTCCCGGCTGCCAGGGTGGGCATCGTGACCGGCACTCTCATCGCCTTCGCCCGCGCCGCCGGCGAGGCCGCTCCGCTGCTTCTGACCTCGTTCGGCAACAACTTCTTCAGCCGGACGCCGCTCGCTTACCTGCTCGGGCCCGTCGACACGCTGCCGGCGCGGCTCTACAGCCTCGCCATCAGCCCCTACAAGCAGTGGCACGCCATGGGGTGGGCGGCGGGCATCGTCCTGCTGACGCTGGTGGTGCTGGCCTTCCTCGCCGCCAGGACCTTAACGCGCGGCCGCAAGGGGTACTGAGATGGACCGTCAGGAGCCGGCTCCGCGGCTCGTCACCGAGTCGATAACCGTCAAGTACGGCTCCAACACGGGCGTGCGCGACGTCAGTCTGTCGTTCCTCGACAAGACGGTGACCGCGCTGATCGGACCTTCGGGCTGCGGCAAGACGACCTTCCTGCGCTCGCTCAACCGCATGCACGACCTGAACAAGACCGTTACGGTCACGGGCAGGGCGCTGCTCGACGGTCTGGACATCTACGCCAAGGGCATCGACCCGGTGGCCATCAGGCGCCGCATCGGCATGGTGTTCCAGAAGCCCACGCCGTTCCCGACCATGTCGATCTACGACAACGTCGTCGCGGGGCTGAAGCTCGTCGGCATCAGAGACAGGTCGCTGTTAGACGAGGTCGCCGAGCGCTCGCTCAAGCAGGCGGCGCTGTGGGACGAGGTGAAGGACAGGCTCAAGGCGCCCGCTTCGGGTATCTCGGGCGGCCAGCAGCAGCGGCTGTCGATCGCGCGGGCGCTCGCGGTCGAAGTCGACGTGCTGCTGATGGACGAGCCGACGAGCTCGCTCGACCCGCAGTCGACCATGCGGATCGAGGAGCTGATCCAGTCGCTCAAGCAGCACGTGACGATCGTGATAGTCACGCACAACATGCAGCAGGCGGCGCGCGTCTCCGACTACACCGCGTTCTTCTACGAGGGTCAGGTAGTGGAGTTCAGCGACACCAACACCATGTTCACCAACCCGAAGCTGCAGCGCACCAACGACTACGTGACCGGCCGTTTCGGCTGAGCCGGCCCGTGGTTCGGCAGGCTAGGCCTCCGCGGCGCCGGTTACACTCGCGCTCAGCTAGCGCCGCTAGGAGGCTCGATGCGGATCCCGCGTGTCTTGACGTTCTTGATACTGCTGCTCGCACTGGCGTACGTGGTGCTGTCGGTGCTCGCCAAACCTCGGCCGGACCACCCGTACATCGGGCTTGACGTTCCCGGTGTCGCCGTGATGGCGCACGCCGGCGGTGACGGCTTGTGGCCCGGCAACACGATGCGGGCGTTCGAAAGCGCGACGCGGCTCGGTGTCGACGTCCTCGAGGTCGACATGCACGCCACCTCCGACGGCGTCCTGGTCACGATCCACGACGACACGGTCGACCGCACCACCGAGGGTCGCGGCGCGGTGGCGCAGATCGGCTTCCAACAGCTCGAGCTGCTCGACGCCGGCTACCGCTGGACGCCGAGCGGCACCAACCTCGAGGTCGCGCCGGGAGCGGCCCTGCCGTACCGCGGCGCCAACGTCTCGATCCCGTCTTTGCGAGAGGTCTTGCGTACCCTGCCGGGCGTGGGCGTCAACGTCGACATCAAGCAGCACGATGAGGCGACGGCCCTGGCGCTGTGCGACGTGATCCGCGCCGAGGACGCCGTCGACCGCGTGATGGTCGCTTCGTTCAGCGCGCCGACGCTAAACGCCTTCAGGCACGCCTGCCCCGAGGTCTCGACCTCGGCCAGCCCGCGCGAGGTCGTGACGTTCTTCGTGCTCTCGACCCTGCGCCTGACGGCCGTGTACAGCCCGCCGTTCGACGCCCTGCAGGTGCCGACGACGCAGGCGGGGCTGCGGGTCGTGACGCCGCACTTCGTGAGAGCCGCCCACTCTCGCGGGGTCGAGGTGCACGTGTGGACGATCGATGACGCCGGCGAGATGGCCGAGTTGATCGAGATGGACGTCGACGGCATCATCACCGACCGCCCCGACCGCGCGTTGGCGCTGCTGCGGCGCCCGCTCGACGCCGCGGTCGTGCCGAGCTGGGCGGTTCCTTGACAGTCGAGTCGTTCGAGAGCACTACGTGCTGAACGGCCTTCTCGTCCTCGACCTGAGTCGGGTGCTGGCCGGGCCGTACTGCACCCAGCTGCTCGCCGACCTCGGTGCGACCGTCGTGAAGATCGAGGCGCCCGCCGGCGACGAGACGCGCGCCTGGGGCCCGCCGTTCGTAGGCGGCGAGAGTGGCTACTTCTTGAGCGTCAACCGCGGCAAGCGCAGCGTGGCCGTCGATCTCAAGAACCCGGCCGGCGCGCGCCTCGCGCGCTCGTTGGCGCTGAAGGCCGACGTGCTGGTCGAGAACTTCAAGACCGGCGACCTGCAGCGCTTCGGGCTCGACTACGCCTCTCTCGCTGGCGAGAACCCGCGGCTCGTCTACCTGTCGATCACCGGCTACGGTCAGACGGGCCCGCGCGCGTCCGAGGCCGGTTACGACGCCGCGATGCAGGCCCAAACCGGCCTGATGGCGATGACCGGCGAGGCCGGTGGGGGCTCCGTCAAGCTGCCTGTCGCCCTGATCGACGTGCTCACGGGCACGCACGCCGCCGTCTCGGTGCTGGCTGCGCTGCAGCGGCGCGCGGGCACCGGCGAGGGCGCGCACCTCGACGTCTCGCTGTTCGAGGTCGCGTTCGCGAGCATGGTCAACCAGGCGCAGAGCGCGCTACTGACCGGCGTGGCGCCGCGCAGGCTCGGCAGCGCCCATCCGAACATCGTCCCGTACCAGGCGTTCGCGGCGGCGGATGGCGAGGTGGTCATCGCGGTCGGCAACGACTCGCAGTTCGCGAAACTGTGCCGGGTGCTGGGCGTTGAGGCGCTCGCCACCGACGAGCGTTTCGCGACCAACGCGGCCAGGGTCGCCAACCGCGAGGTGCTGATCGGAGCGCTGATGCCGCTCGTCGGCGCCCTGAGTCGAGGAGAGCTGGTCGAGAGATGCGTGGCGGCCGGCGTTCCGACGACGCCGGTCGAGACCTTGCCGGAGGCGCTCGAGGACGTTCAGGCGCGTGCCAGGCAGGTCGTGGTCACGGGTGAGCACCCGAGCGCGGGCCGGCTAAGCATGATCGCGAGCCCGCTGTGGCACGCCACAGGCCCCGACGGAGCCCCGCTCGACCTGGCGCCGACGCCGGGCAGGGCACCGGTGCCGCCGCTGTTGGGTGAGCACGCAGAGGAGGTGCTCAGTGGTCTGTTGGGTCTCAGCGGCTTGGAGATCGCCGAGCTGTTCGACTCCGGCGCTGTGCTCGGGCCGGTGTTCGGGCCTGTGTCTGGCGATGCGAAGCGTGCGGCTCAGCCGTAATCGATGAGCGCGTCGGCCACCGAGCCTCGCAGGAGGCCTCGGTAGACGCCGTCTACCGTGACGTCGGCGGCGTCGAGATGGAGCGGCTGGTAATCGGGGTTGTGCGGGCGCAGCGTCACCGTGCCGTTGGCGTGCCGCTCCAGGTACTTGAGCGTCGACTCCTCGTCCTCGACCCTCACGGCGCAGATCTCTCCGCTGCGCTGCGGCGGTCTGCGAGCCAGCAGCACGACGTCGGAAGGCTGGATGAGGTCGGCCATCGAGTCACCGCGGACCCTGAGCGCGAAGCTCTCGTCACCGAGTCCGCCTAAGGTCAGGTAGGCATCGGCGCTGGCCAAGGCCGAGTCGAGAGAGCCGGCGGGGATCTCGCCGAGCAGCGGGATGCCGGTGGCTACCGCGGGCAGGCTCAGGACCGGCGGACGTCCACGTCCGCGGCTCTCGAAGCTCAGGTGCCCCTTGCGGTGCAGCGCCTCTAGGTGCTGGCGCAAGGAGACGTAATGCATGCCGAGCGAACGAGCCATCTCGGAGAGTTCAGGCGTCTTGCCGGTGCGCCGGTAGTGCTCGAGGAGCCTGTCGAACACCTTGCGCTGGGTGGGGGAGAGGGGCGCCCTGTCCCCGCTGCTGGAACCGAGGTCGCCTACTTGCTCGCTCATGCCTTAAATGCTAAGGTTAGTCGGGCTAAATGTCAAACGTGATGAGAAACCACATTGTCTACTTGATATTGGCCCGACGCGCCTTGTCTTGTCTAGGCAAGTGCGCGTCTGGGACGGCTCTCATCATGCTTTCACGAACCGTGACCGCTATGGACAATTGAGGGTCGTAGTGCTATATTTCCTGTAGTTGGCGCCCCGGCGCGCAGGCCGCCTCGCCCGGGGTGACCCCCGACCGAACCGCTCGCACGGCCGACGGATCGGTCCCTCTCGGAAGCCGGCCCCGGTAAGGCGGGGCGGCAGAAGCCAAGCCCCTCAACCGCCGCTGCGCCTCTTCTCAGACACGTCTCAAGCGAGACGCGGGATCTCCCGGAAAGGATCCACGATGCTCGATACTTTCCAGCTACTCGGCGCCCCCAGTAACTGCCATCCACCAGAGATCGTTCCGACCGCCCTTGCGCTGCCTGAGCGCACGCTCGAACCGGGACAGGTCTTGTACGAGGCCGATCGCGAAGCCAGCAGCCTCTACGTCGTCAACCACGGTGTGCTCAAGGCGGTCGTTCCGACCAGCCTCGGACGCGACCGGATCGCCGACCTCTACGGCCCCGGCGACGTGCTGGGTCTCAGCGCCCTCGACGGCGGACGCCACGCCGAGACGGTCGTTGCGGTGCACGACGCGTGCCTCACGCCCATGGACCCGCAGCAGGCGATGAACGACTCGCGCCTTCGCGACTACGTGCTCCGCAGCCTGGCGCGCCAACTGCGCCGCAGCCGCGAGATGCTCGACGAGGCAGAGATGCCCGTCGGCGCCCGTGTCACCCGCGCCTTCCTGCGCCTGGCCAGGCAGTTCGGACTCCCGTCCGACGACCGCGAGGGCGGCACCAAGCTGCCCCTCGCCCTGACACACGAGGACCTCGCCGACCTGACCGGCTCGAGCCGCGTCACGATCACGCGCATCCTCGGTGAGCTTCGCGCCGACGGCGCCCTCTCCGGCACGCGCGGCGTGTACGTGGCCGATATCGACGGTCTCGAGCGCGCGACCGACAACTACGTCATGCAAGTGCTGTAAACGAACGCCGGTTCGGATAGGCTGCTAGCACATGCTCAAGTTCACCGACATCGCCAAGCAGCGCGTACTGAAGTTCATGCAAGCGCAGAGCTCCCAAGCCGGAGGACAGGGCGTGGGGGCTCTGCGCGTTGCCGGCAGCCGGGCGGAGCAGCGCCTGTGGCTCGTGAAGGCGTCGGATAGGCAGCCCGCTGACACCGTCCAGGACGAGGGCTCGTTCGAGGTCTACCTCGACCCGCGCAGCGCCGTGCAGCTCGACGGCGCCACCGTCGACTTCGTCGACGGCGTAATCCAGTCGGGCTTCCGCGTGTTCTTCGCCAGCCCTGAATGGGACGACCCCATCGCGCAGAAGGTCCAGGACGTCCTCGACCAGCAGATCAACCCCGGCGTGGCCAGTCACGGCGGCACGGTCGCTCTCGAAGCCGTCGAGGACGGCGTGGCTTACATCCGCTTCGGCGGCGGTTGCCAGGGCTGCGGGGCCGCGGACGTCACGCTCAAACAGGGCATCGTCAGGCTGCTGCAGGAGCACGTTCCCGAGATCCACACGGTCAAGGACGCGACCGACCACGAAGCGGGCGAGAACCCCTACTACGCCTCCGACCCTCGCAAGAGCGAGGCCGGAGCCGCTTCCCCTCTGGCAGATAGGTAAACGAAGGCGGCCCGGGGGCGATGAGCCGGGGCGGCGGCGGGCGTGCGGTTGCGCGCTCTGCCAGGCTGCCTTCACGCTCTGAGGTCGCCCATGCTGTGGCGGTAGCCGCCGGCCGCGCCGAGGGCGATCTGCTGCTGACCAACTGCAGCGTCGTCAACGTCTTCACCAACGAGCTGGTTAGGGCCGATGTGCTCGTTGCCGGCCGCCTGATCGCGGCTGTCGGCGAGGGGGTGAGCGGAGCCGCCCAAGTCGTGGACTTAGGTGGCGGAGTCGTCGCTCCTGGTCTGATAGACGGCCACGTGCACCTCGAGTCGGCGCTGGTCTCGCCTGCGGTTTATGCAGAGCTGGTGGTGCCGCGCGGCGTCACCGCCGTCGTCTGCGACCCGCACGAGATAGCCAACGTCGCCGGCGAGGCCGGTGTGCGCTGGCTGCTCGACGCCACCGAAGGTCTCGCGCTGGACGTGTGGGTGACTGTTCCTTCGTGCGTGCCGAGCACCGCGCTCGAGACCGCCGGCGCCGACTTCGGACTGGCGGAGATGGCGCGCCTGCTGGAGCATCCTCGCGTCGTCGGTGTCGCCGAGATCATGAGCTTCTCCGCCGTGGTCGCCGGCGTCGAGGAGGTCCTCGCCAAAGCCGCTCTGGCCGAGGAGTGGGGCGTGAGCGCCGAGGGCCATGCGCCGGGACTGGCGGGCCGCGCCCTGCAGGCGTACCTCGCCAGCGGCATCGGCTCTGATCACGAGGCGACGACCCTGGCCGAGGGCCTCGAGAAGCTGCGCGCCGGCGCCTACCTGATGGTGCGCGAGGGTTCGGTCACACGCGATCTCGCCGCCTTGAGGCCGCTCGTCGAGCCGGCCAACGGCGACCGCGTCGGTTTCGTCACCGACGACCGCCTACCCCACGACCTGCTGGCCGAGGGCGGCGTCGACCACCTGGTGAGGGCCGTCGGCACTCCTTACGCCGTGCGCTGCGCCAGCTACAACAACGCCAGGCACTATGGGCTCGCACGCCGCGGGGCCGTCGCGGCCGGCTACTTCGCGGACCTGGTGGTCGTCGACGATCTCGAGAGCTTCACCGCCGAGCGCGTCTACAAGGACGGTGCGCTCGTCGCGCTCGACGGGAACCCGGTCTCACACGCAGCGCGGCTGTTCGGCGCCGCCGATTCCGTCGTCCGTGGCACGGTGCGGCTGCCGCGTGGCTTGAGCGCAGCATCGTTCGAGATGAAGGTGCCGGCCGGTGCCGACACCACGCGCTGCATCGTCGCCGTCCCGCACCAGATCGTCACCGGCTCCGAGGTCGTGCGACCCCCAGTGCGAGATGGGCTGGCTCTGGCCGATCCAGCCGCCGACCTAGCCAAGCTGGCCTGCGTCGAGAGGCATGGGCGCACGGGCGGCGTGGCGACCTGCCTAGTCAAGGGCTTCGGCCTGCGGCGAGGCGCGCTCGCCTCCAGCGTCGGGCACGACCATCACAACCTGCTGGTGGTCGGTGTGGATGACCGCGACATGCTGGCGGCCTGTGAGCGCCTCGCCGAGCTCGGCGGCGGGTTCGTGGCGGTGGCGGACGGCGCGGTCCTCGCCGAGCTGCCGCTGCCGCTGGCGGGTCTGGTCACCGAGGCTCCGGTACGCGAGGCCGCCGACGCGCTGACGGCGCTCGACGAGGCGGCGCGCAGCCTGGGGGTCACGCTCCCGTCGCCGTTCATGGCGTTGAGCTTCCTCGGGCTGCCGGTCATCCCTGAGCTGAAGCTGACGGATCTTGGGTTGGTGGATGTGGTGGCTGGCGGGTTCGTGCCGGCGTGGGGTTAGCGGAGCCGCGCGTGCGAGGAGCTCGCGGGTGGCTGTGGGTGGCTGTGGGTAGCTACCGCGCCTGCGAGACCTGCCCACCCGCGCCGAGCCGATAGCGGCGCCCGCGCCACCGCACCTCGCGGCGGAACACCGCCACGAGGAACAGCCACGGCGCCAGCAGCGCCTCGTAGACCAACTGCATCGGCAGGTAGCGCCCCAACGGTCTTAGGCCGAACACGCGCGCATCCAACGCGACTACCGCCAGCGCACGCAGTACCAGCAAAGCGATGAGTACCGGCAGCGCCAAGCGGAAGGACAGAATGGGCGAGACCCAGGCCAGCAGAGCCGCGAGGACCCCGGTAGCCAGCGGGTTCCACGTCAGGAGGCAGAGAAGGAGCACGCCGATGCCCTCGCCGCGCAGCAGGGTGAGCCACTTGAGCAGGTGCGCCAGACCGCCGACTAGGCTCAGCCGCTCCGGCTCCAGGCGCACCGGCTGGCGCAGCAACAGGTTGCTTCGTCCAGCCGCATCGAACGCGCGGCCGATGGCCGCGTCGTCGCTGACGGTCGTGGTGAAGCGCTCGAGGCCGCCGAGCGCGTCGAGGGCGGCTCGGCTCGTCAGCCAGAAGCCGCCGATGATGAACCGCGGCGACGACTGCAGCGCCAGGGACGCCATGTTGGGCGCGAAGCCGTGGTTGGTGTAGGCAGCCACCAGGTCGCCGCCCAAGCGAGGAGTGGAGCTCTCCGACACCCCGTAGAACGGCAGGGCGAAGGCCGCGCCGACTTCGTGAGCGGCAGCCTGGTCCCCGGCCTCGTTCACGCCTGAGGCCGCCACCACAGCGGCGGCTTCATCGAGGTTGGCCCTCTCGATGAGCACGTCATCGTCCATGAACGCGATCAGGTCGTGCTTGGCGTGGGCCAGCGCGGCGCTCAGGTTGTGCTGCTTGCCCATCCGCTCGCCCGGCGGTCCCGAGAGGACGATCTCGACGTCTCGACCGGGGTTCGTCTCGCGGACCCTTGCCGCGACCGCATGGGCGGAGTCGTCCACGGTCTCCAGGGCTAGCACTAGCTGGTCGTCGTCGCTCAGGGCGTCAAGCAGGCGCTGCAGCCGCTCGGCCAGACCGCCGGGTGCGCCCTTGAGCGGAACCAGCGCGCTGACGGTGGGTCGCGGGACAGGCGGCGGAGGCGCGGAGCCTACCCGCGTCAAGCGCGAGCCCAGCCACAGCGCGACGCCCAGCTGCAACAGTCCGAGGGCCAAGGCCGCCACGGCCAGCGCCCAGAAGGCCACGACCATGCGTCCAATCTAGCAGGCGGGTCGTGCGTTCTCCCGAGCACGACGCGCTACGCTGGGTCGACCCGCGCTGGCGCTCTGCTCGCACGAGAGTCGCGTCGACTTGCGCCCTCACTGCGCCCCGGCCACTGACCATCGACCGGGAACGGTCGTGACCATTCCAACCACATACAATCGCCCCACTGCCTAGGAGGCCCCACATGCGCAGCAGGTCGTTCCTCGCACTACTCGCCACGCTCGCCCTGTCGGCGCCGGCGCTGGCCCAGGAGCTCACCGTCTTCGCCGCATCGAGCCTCACCGAGGCGTTCGAGGAGATCGCCGACCTGTTCGAGGGGCACAACTCCGGAGTGAGCGTGCTGCTCAACTTCGGCGGCTCGTCGACGCTCAGCACCCAGATCGTTCAGGGCGCGCCAGCCGATGTCTTCGCCAGCGCCGACACCGTCCAGATGGCCGTGGTGCAGGACGCAGGACTGGTCGTGGGCGAGCCGTCCCTCTTCGCGCACAACCGGCTGGTCGTGATCGCCTCGGCCGGCTCGCAGGTCACGACGCTCGAGGATCTCGGCGTCAGCGGCGTGCTGCTGGTGCTGGCGGGACCGGAGGTGCCGGTCGGGCGCTACTCGCGAGAGACGATCGCCTCGCTAGAGACGGCATATGGCCCAGGCTTCGCCGAGCGGGTTCTCGCCAACCTCGTCTCCGAGGAGCCGAACGTCCGCCAGGTGGCTTTCAAGATCGAGCTGGGCGAGGCGGACGCCGCCATCGTCTACTCCACCGACGCCGCGGTCCTCGCCGGCGTCGCCGTCATCGACATCCCCGAGGAGCACAACGTGATCGCGACCTACCCCGTCGCGGCACTGAGCGAAGCGCCGCAGCCCGAGCTGGCGCTCGCCTTCGTCGAGTTCCTGCTCTCGCCTGAGGCGCAAGCCGTGCTGGCGCGGCGCGGCTTCATCAACCCGTAGCTATCGCTCCATGCGAGACGCCGGCGGTGGCCGTGACCAGACGATCGGCCTAAGAGCCGGTAGGCGACGTGGCCGCGCGGCTGTCCGGCCTCCCATAGACCGCCGTGCACCCGTGTTGCTCATAGCGCTGGGCAGCGCGACGCTGGCGCTCCTGGTGCTGCCGACCCTGGTGCTGCTCGCGCGGGCGCTCGCACCCGAGGCGTTCGCTACTCTGCTGCGCCCCGCCGCCGCCGAGGCGCTGAGGCTAAGCCTGGTGACGACCCTGACGAGCATGGCCGTCGTGGTGCTGCTCGGCACCCCACTCGCCTACCTGCTGGCGCGTCACGACTTCAGAGGGCGGAGGTTTCTCGATGCGCTCGTCGACCTGCCGCTGCTGCTGCCTCCGGTCATTGCGGGGGTGGGGTTGCTGCTGGTGTTCGGACGCCGCGGGCTGATCGGAGCGCCGCTATCCGAGTTGGGCGTGAGCATCGCTTTCACCTCGTGGGCGGTCGTGATGGCGCAGGTGTTCGTCGCCAGTCCGTTCTTCGTGCGGGCGCTCAAGAGCGGGTTCGCCGCGGTGCCCGGCGAGTTGGCCGCGGCCGCGCTGATGGACGGCGCTTCGCGCTTTCGGATGTTCGTCTCCGTCTTCTTGCCGTTGGCTGCGCCGGCGTTCGTCGAGGGGCTGGTGCTGGCGTGGGCGAGGGCCCTGGCGGAGTTCGGCGCCACCATAGTGTTCGCGGGCAGCTTGCAGGGACGCACTCGCACCCTGCCTCTGGCTGTCTACGCGGCCCTCGAGAGCGATCTGAACGCGGCGATAGCGCTGTCGGCGCTGCTGACGGTCATGTCCGTGACGGTTTTCGTGGTGTTCAGGGCGGTCGTCGGCAGGAGGGTCGAGACGGCGCTATAGGCGACTAGCACGGCGTGCTGCGCCGTCAAGCTCGGCCACCGGTAGACCAACACCGGCGGTCCCTACGCTCCCGACATGCGCCGAGTACACTGTGCCGCCATGGACTCCGCCTCGCTGCTGACGTACCTGGCCGCCGTGCTGGTGCTGCTGGTGATCCCAGGTCCGGCGATCCTCATCATCACGACGAGAACGATGCGCGGCGGAACCAGAGCCGGTCTGCTGACCGGAGCGGGGGTGGCCACCGGCGACTTGGTTCATGCCGGGTTCGCGGCGCTAGGGCTGTCGGCGCTGCTCATGACCTCGGCCTCGGCGTTCCAGGTCGTGAAGCTGGCTGGGGCTGCGTACCTGCTCTACCTGGGCGTGCGCGCGATCCTGGAGAAGCCTGCCGAGGCGCACGAGGACGGCCCTCCGTTCGACGGCGCTCGCCTCAACTACCTGCAGGGCCTGCTGTCGGAGGTGCTCAACCCAAAGGTCGCGCTCTTCTTCCTCGCTTTCCTGCCGCAGTTCGTCGACCCGGCCGGCGGTGGGGTGACGAGGCAGCTCGCGCTGCTCGGAAGCATCTACGTCGTCTTGAGCGTCTCTTTCATAATCCTGCTCGTCACCGTCGCCGGACCTCTCGCCGCCAGGCTCAGGCGCAACCGTCGCTTCAACCAGTGGCAGGGTAAGGTCGTCGGCGCCGTGTTCATCGCCCTGGCTGCCAGGGTCGCCCTGCAGCAGCGTTGAAACGGTCGGCCGGAGAGACCTCTACCGCCCCAGCGTCGCCGCGCTACGCCTTTGGATACGCTGAGCGAGAAGTGATCAGATGCCGTTGACCACACGTGACCGCGTGCGCGGTGCTCTCGTCGGCCTAGCCGTAGGTGACGCCTTGGGCACCACGGTCGAGTTCCGTCCGCCCGGCACGTTCGAGCCGCTGACCGACATGGTCGGCGGCGGCCCGTTCGGCCTGAGACCCGGCGAGTGGACCGACGATACTGCGATGGCGCTGTGCCTAGCCGAGAGCCTCGTAGAGAAGCGCGGGTTCGACCCCACCGACCAGATGGAGCGCTACCTGAGGTGGCGCGAGCACGGGCACCTATCGGTGAAGGGTTACTGCTTCGACATCGGCAACGCCACGGCCGAAGCTCTCGGACGGTTCAAGCTGACCGGCGAGCCGTACAGCGGCTCGACGCACACAGGCTCAGCCGGCAACGGCAGCCTGATGCGTCTCGCCCCGGTCCCGATGGCGTTTCGGGTCGATCCCGCCGAGGCCGTGCGGCTGGCGGGCGAGAGCTCGCGCACCACGCACGGAGCCGCGACCTGCGTCGATGCCTGTCGTTACTACGCCGGACTCATCGTCGGGGCGATGAGCGGTGCCGCGAAGGACGAGCTGCTCGCACCGTCTTACTCCCCGATCCGCGGGCTGTGGGCGGGTGCGGCGCTGGCGCCCGAGGTCGCGGACGTCGCCAACGGCTCGTTCCTGCGCCGAGAACCGCCGGAAGTTACCGGACACGGTTACGTCGTCAGCACGCTGGAAGCGGCGCTGTGGGCGTTCGCGCGCACGCGGTCGTTCGAGGAGGGTGCGTTGAGAGTAGTGAACCTCGGTGACGACGCCGACTCGACGGGAGCCGTGTACGGGCAGCTCGCGGGCGCCTTCTACGGTGAGAGCGGGATCCCTCAGCGCTGGCGCGAGCGGTTGGCGATGTGGGATGTGATCGACGCGCTGGCGGCTGGTCTCGCCGACGGCGTGGCGGGCTAGACCGAGCCAGAGCGAGCTCCTACACGCCGAAATGCTCGCGAGCGCGCCTGATCTGCTCGACATGGTGCCGTCCGTGCCAGGCGTAGAGGAGCGGCAACCTCCACACGGGACGAGGCTCGACGTCCGGCGCGCGCCACGGCCGCTCCAAGCTGTCGCGACCTAAGCTCCGCAGCAGAGTCACCCAGCGCCGGTGCAGCGCGTCGACGAGCTCCAAGGACGGCTCCACCGGCAGCGCGCTGTCCGCCAACCCCGCCCAGGCGACCTCGTCGTAAGTCTTGATCAACGGGCTCTGCTCGGTCAGGGCAAGCTTCGTGCGCACGTAGGCGTTCATGTGGCTGTCGGCGATGTGATGCACCAGCGCCCGGATGGACCAGGCGTCCTCGCGTATGGCGTGGTCGAGGTCGGTGCAGCCGGCGACGACCTGGCTCAGCTCGCCGGGCAGTAGCTCGAGCGCGTCGATCGCGCCGTTGATCGCGTGTGAATCGAACGCAGCGGGTACCGCGGCCCTGCCGATGGGGTAGACCTCGAGCATGCTGACCTCCAGCTTGCTAGGAGTCTAGAACGCTTTCGGGAGGTCGGCCCGTTCGAGGGTCTCGTGGTCGTCCTCGGCTTGTGGGGTCGCAGCCGGCGCGAGCCCTACTCGACCCCGATGTCCTCGTTCCACAACTCCGGCCGCGCCGCGATGAACGCCTCCATCATCGCCACGCACTCCTGATCGTCGAGGTCGATGACGGTCACGCCCTGCTCTCGCAGCCAGTCGGCGCCGCCCTTGAACGTCCGCGACTCCCCGACGATCACGGTCCCGATGCCGAACTGCTTCACCAGGCCGCTGCAGTACCAGCACGGCTCGAGCGTCGTGACCATGATCGTGTCGCGGTAGCTGCGTTGGCGGCCGGCGTTCCGGAAGGCGTCCGTCTCGCCATGGCTGCTCGGATCAGAGTCCTGGACGCGGCGGTTGTGCCCTCTGCCAAGGAGCGTGCCGTCGGTGTGGAAGAGCGCGGCGCCGATGGGGATGCCGCCTTCCGCCAAGCCTAGTCTGGCTTCAGCCAGCGCTACTTGCAGCATGGCGCGGTGATCTCGTTGCTCGAGCATGTCCGTTCCTATCACGACGCTGACGATGCGGGCCGGTTCTCAGATGCCGGCAGCCATCTCCGAGAGCTTCTGGACGGTGTTGATGTTGCGAGCCGTGCCCCTCGCGGCGGCCGGGATCTTGAGCTTCGACCTGGCCATGCCGGCGTCGTAGGCCACGTAGATCTCCCGCCTGCCCAGGCGGATCTCCTCGCCCTCTTGGCCTCGCACGGCTGCGAGCGCGTCGGCGGGCGGCGGCTCGTCCAGGAAGATGGTCATGGTCAGGTTGCGGGGCGTGTCGGTGAAGGGGTTGGCCTTGAGGACGGCGGCCATCTCCCGTGCCGTGCGCACCAGGACGCCCACCGGCTTGCCCGCGTAGGCCGCGAGGCGCCGCTCGAGGGCGGTCTTGACCTCGGCCTCTGACCTGTCGGTGGAGAAGACGACGTTGCCGCTGGCGATATAGGTCTTGACCTGCTCGAAGCCCTCGGCGAGGCACATGGCGCGGAGCTCCGCCATGGGCAGCTTGCCGGTGCCGCCGACGTTGACGGCGCGGAGAAGTGCGATGTAGGCCGGCACCTAGTTCGCTGATCCCGCATCTTCCGGTACGAGCCGAAGCGCAGCCTCCAAGGCGGGGTCACGCCCAGCGAACCAGTCCTCCGAGAGTACCGGCACGACCACGTGCGGCATGACGGCCTCGCGCGGATCGTCCGCATCGGACTTCTGCCAGTACCGCGATGAGATGTTCGCGACGAGTCCGCTGTGCGGCAGCCGCACGCTGCGCGCGTCGCTGAACAGGTTGGGGCGACCGCCCGTCGGCTCGCCGACGAACGTGACGGGCATCGACCGCTCCAGGTCGATCGCGAGGTTAACCGCGGCGGAGTAGGTGTGGCGGCTCGTCATCACCACCAGCGTCGTCTCCTCCGGCAACTGCCTCAGCACGCGCAACAGGGGCGGGTAGGTCGTGTTGTTGCCGCCGCCGTTGTGCCGCATGTCGAGGATCACGCGGGAGTAGCTGCGCTCCGCCAAGGCCTGCTCCACCTGTCTGGCGAACGCAGACATGTTGGTACCGTCGGCGGTCGTCGCGAAGGTGAGGTTGTACTGCACGAACAGCGTGTCCTCGTCCTCGAGCGCCGTGAACCAGAACGAGTCGTCGAGATGCCGCCTCAGGTAGAGCTGCTCGCCTCGTTGCGGCATCCTGCCGGGCCAGAACCAGTTGGTCCACTCCGCGTATCGGTCGGGAGGTATGGTCCCGGTCTCGGCGTGCAGCAGGTCGCCAGAAGCGTCGCGCAGCACGAACGGCACGCGCGTCGGGTCGGGGGTGAAGCCGAGCGCATGTAGCGCATCGCCGAACAGCGACCAGATGGCGCGGTTGACGCGGTGCGAGTACTGGTTGTCGTAGACGTAGTGGGGCTCCAACGCCGCGAGCACCTCGTCGATCGGGTGCTCACCGATCCCGACGACCTCGAGACCGATCAACGACCGGTACGGCTCCTGCGCCTCGACCACGAACAGCCCGTCATCGAAGTCGTAAAGCCACAGCGGCGCCATCCCGAACGAGGCGCCTGGCTGCTCGACGGCGAAGAACGAGTGCCCGTCCAAGTCGTTCGCTATCCGCGCCGCGCCCAGCAGCGCCTGGGTGCGCGTCATGCCGGGCAGCGATGCGAGCACGTCCGCTACGACGTCCTCGAACACACCCGCGCCGTTGCGCGCGTGGTGGTCGGGGTGGACGCGTTCGATGCCGGCGACGAGGGCGCCTAAGTCCTCGGCCCACGCGGCCACCTCGTCGGGAGTGAGGACCGGTTCGTGATGAGCCGAAGCTATGCCGGCCAAGGCCAACGTGCTCAGGCAGGCTGCCAGCCAAGCGGGGATGCGCATGCGCGATGATGGCACGCTGGAAGCTTTGGGGCGTGAGTGGCGGCCTCTGATACGAGGCGAGCCTGGCTATCACCAGATCCGGCTCTCTCGCCCCACGCTCTGAACCGCACCTGAAACGGGTCTGAAACGTCCCCTCCCGAGAATGCGTTAACGGCCGGTTTGGCGGGCCGAACCAAGGAGGGAGGAAGCATGAGGAACGTCATCAGGATCGTCCTCTTCTGCGCCTTGGCCGGCTGTGTCACGGCGTGCATGCAAGATGGCGACCCGCGGCCCGATCCGGCCGACGGGATAGAGGAGCTGCTCGACCTGGCCGGCCCCGGAGGCTGGATCGAGGCCGACCTCGACTACCAGGTCACCAACGTGTCAGCGAGCAGTCATCCGGGAGCCGAGGGAGACTTCGAGTACCTGCTGGCCGCGCTCGAGATCGACACGGCGAGCGGCCACGCGCTTAGAGCCGTCGGCATCTTCTGGAGCGCAGATGATGGAGGCGTCAAGCACGAGGAACTGACCGTTGCCGGTAGGATCAAGATCGACGGGGTCGGACGCGTGCGCGACGGCCTCAAGGCGGTCACTGCCGGTGGCAGCGCGATCGGGTCGCTCGGGACTCCGCTGCGCGCGTCCTTGCTGCTCGTCACGCCCGACTCGTTCTTCGACGAGGCCGACGCTCTGTTCCTCGGCGACGCCTTCATGACGCCGGCGGCGACCGGGCATCTGGAGTCCGCCGGACGTCTGCCGCTGCTAGCCGACGGAGAAGGCGGCCTCTTCGTCGGGATGGTCGAGGACCGCGGCCGCGACCTGAGCTTCGGCGAGATGGAGATCTGGTTCACCTACGCTGCCGAGTCGTTCGAGACGCCGTTCGGGGCCGTTCAGTTGCTGCGCGGTTACATCGCTGGTCAAGACGAGACGTCGTTGCCGGCGGTCTCGCTGGCCGTTGGCGTCGTCAAGCCGCCACGCCCAGAAGCGCTGGTCGTCTACTGCGCCGATTGCGACGGCGACGTCATGCTTGCCGTGCCCGCCGAGGGCTTCACGGCGACCGACGACCTGTGGCTCAAGATCAAGGGGTTGCCCACCATCCCGCTGTGGGCGCGCGGTGCTGCTGAGGTCCCTCTGCCGATGGAGTACACCTGCGAGGAGGCGCTCGAGATCGCGGCTGCTGCGATTCGCGGCGCCAACGCTTACCGGCTGCATCGTCTGCTGCTGTCCGAAGGTGCCGGCTTGGCGCGAGTGTCCTCGTCGGTGACGGTGCATCCGCCGGGCTCGCGCGGGCACGATTCGCGCCTGGCGGCGTTCCTCGATCACGAGGGTAAGGCGTGGGAGGTCGTCGAGTTCGCCCTCGAGCGAGCGGAGGACATCGGATGCCACAAGTGAGACGCGCTCGTACGGCCCATCGGACGAGAAGCCTCATCTCGGCACTGGTCGCGCTGACCCTCCTGCTCGGATCGGTCACGGCTCAGGATGGGAGTCGCTCTTACGGCTTGCTGTTCTACAAGGGCGACACGACCCGCGACGTCAACTGGACACAGGCGTACTACTTAGAGTCAACACTCATCGGCCGCTTCGAGACCATGCTCACCGCTCTGGCGGAGTTGATGCCGCAGCAGGAGCCGGGCCAGCACTTACCGATCACCCCGCCGCTCGAGCAGTGCGACGATCTGTTGTACGAGTTCTGGGCCGCGGTCGGACGCAAGAACATGCTCACTCAGCTGATCATCGACTCGATAGGCGCCATGCTGTTCGATTCGGACGGCGAGGCGACCGACGCCTACTACCTGCTTGTGGACCGCCAGCGGGAGATGGCCAACATGGATAAGGTCATCGCCATGGTCCTCAACCTAATGACCAACTTCGGCTGCCCAACTCTGCCTTCCCAGCCGCTCTAGCTCCGGCCCTCAGACCGCCAGCCTCGGCGCCACCAGACCCGCGATGTGCTCGCCGATGGCGAGGCTGGCGGTCGCGGCGGGGGAGGGGGCGTTGATGACGTGCAGCGCGCGCGGGCTCTCGCGGATCACGAAGTCGTCGAACAGCTTGCCGTCCTTGCCGAGCGCCTGGGCGCGCACGCCGGCGCCACCGCGCTTGACGTCGTTGATCGTCAGCTCCGGCACGAGCCGTTGCAGCGCCGCCACGAACGCGGCCTTGGAGAACGAGCGGTAGAGCTCGTAGGCTCCGATGCGCCAGAACTTGCTGGCCATCGCCCACAGGCCGGGGAACGCCACCGCGTCGGCGACGTCGCCGAGGCGCACGTCGACGGTGCCGTAACCGTCGCGCGAGAACGCGAACACCGCGTTCGGCCCCGCGTCGACCTCGCCGTGAACCGTGCGCGTCAGGTGCACGCCTAGGAACGGCAGCGCCGGGTCCGGCACCGGGTAGATCAGGCCCTTGACGAGGTGGTGCTTGTCCTCGTTGACGAGGTAGTACTCGCCGCGGAACGGCACGATGCGCACGTCGTCGACGTTGGCGCCCGCCTGCCGGGCCACCCTGTCGGCCTGCACGCCGGCGCAGGTGACGGCGAAGCTCGCCTCCAGCGGACCGGCTGAGGTCGAGACCGTGACGCCGGAGCCGGTACCTTGGATGCCCTCTACTGCCACGCCGGTCCTGACCTCGCCGCCGGCTGCGACTATCAGCTCAGCCAGCCGAGCCGCCACGCCAGGGAAGTCGACGATGGCCGTGCGCGGTGAGTGGATCGCCTTGATGCCGGCCGAGTGCGGTTCGATCTCGCGCAGGCGCTCAGGGTCGATCAGCGACAGCTCCGGCACGCCGTTCGCCACGCCGCGCTCGTACAGCGTCTGCAGACGCGGCAGCTCGCTCTGCTCGGTGGCGACGACGACCTTGCCGACCTGGTCGTACTTGATGCCGTGCTCCTCGCAGAACGCGCGCAGCATGCCGACGCCGCGCACGCACAGCTCGGCCCTCAGGCTGCCTGGGCGGTAGTAGATGCCGGAGTGCACCACGCCAGAGTTGTGACTCGTCTGGTGCTTGGCGACGCGGTCCTCTTTGTCGAGAACCGTCACTTCGAGACCTGGCTGGCTGCGCAGCAGCGCGTGAGCCGTCGCCAGGCCCACGATCCCGGCCCCGACGACGATGACGGACCTGTTGGGGCTCATAGCGCCCGCCTGAACGGCCAGATCTGATAGCGCTGCCATACGTCGCCGTCGCGGTAAGGGTCGGCTTCGAGCAGCTCGCGCAGGGCCTCTTCGCTCTGGGCCTCCATGACCATGGCCGAGCCGATCATGCGCCCGTCCTCGGAGAGGATCGCGCCGCCGACCTGCAGGGTGCCCGCCTCCTTGAGCTTGCTGGATCTCTCGAGGTGCTTCTCGCGGACCGCCAGCCTGCGCTCCAACGCGCCTTCGTCGGTACCGTCGTGTGCGATCACAAGGAACAGCATCTCTTAAAAAAGCCTCCGACCGGGAACCACGATACCGCGGCCCTCCGTGAGCATGCACGGTCATAATGCTGCTCGTGAACGCCGACCCGAAGTGGCTGACTACATTCGACACTTACGCGGAGTCGTACTTCGCCAAGCACGAGGTTCCCGGCGCCGCCGTCTCGATAGTCGATCGCGCCGGCCCCATCTACCAGCGCGGCTTCGGCCGCCGCGACAGGGAGGCCGATCTACCCGCCACGCCCACGACTGTCTTCGGCATCGCTTCCTTGTCGAAGTCGTTCACTGCCCTGACCGCCCTGGTGCTGCAGCAGCGCGGCGTGCTCAGCGTCGACGACCTCGTCACCAAGCACCTGCCGGACTTCGCGTACCCCGGCCTGGCGCCTGACGTGCGCGTCCGGCATCTGCTCAGCCACTCGAGCGGCCTGCCGCCGCTGCGCTCGCTCGACTACGCCATCCACCCCAGCCAGCTGCAAGACCCGGTCAACGAGTACAACAGGCGCGACTACACGGACGCACCCCAGGTCGAAGACTACGCTCAGCTCCTCGCCTACATGCGCAAGGGCGAGAGGCGCGCGCTGGCCGAGCCTGGCGAGGTGATGAGCTACTCGAACGAGGGCGTCGCCCTGGTCGGCGCCGTCATCGAGAGCGCGACGGGCGAGCACTTCCCCGACGTCCTGAGGCGCGAGGTGCTGGCGCCGCTCGGCATGCGCTCGACCACCTTCGACGCCGCGGCGGCGCGGGTGGCAAGCGAGCTCACCACGCTCTACACCCGCACCCCCGACAAGCGCGTGATCAGGTCCGACACCTGGGAGGAGGCGCCGGCGTTCCTGGGCACGGGCTTCCTGAAGTCGAGCGCCGCCGACCTCGCCGCCTACCTGCACGCCCTGCTCAACGGCGGCAGCGCGCTCGGCTTGAGCCGCGAGTCGTTCGAGCAGCTGATCACGCCGCGCGTCTGGTCGGCTCCCGGCACCCACTACTGCTTCGCCTGGGGCCGCCGCCAGCACCGCGGCGTCACGATCCTGAGGCACGGCGGCAGCCTGAAGGGCGTCTCCTCGCATCAGGGCTGGGCGCCTGAGCTGGGGCTCGGCATCGCGATCCTCGCCAACCTCGACGAGGTGCCGGTCATGCGGCTGTGGCTCGCTGCGCTCAACCTCGCCATGGGCTTGCCGGCGGAGACGCCGCTCTACGACGCGGGCGAGTACAAGGCTGTCTCCAGCGCGGACGAGTTGGCGGCGAGAGTCGTCGGCGTCTACGCCTCGGGAGAGCCGTGGGGCCGGCTGGAGCTGGTAGCTGATGACGCCACTGGCGCGGTCAAGGCGCTGGTGGGCGAGGATGCCGAGGAGTCGGGCAGCCTCGCCATGCTCGACGAGCGCGAGTTCGTGCTCGTCACTAGCGCCGGCGCCTGGGACGGCGGCCGCTTCCACTACCGCGAGAACGGCGTTTCCCACGCTGTCCAGCACGGCGGTCGCTGGTACGACAGGACCTAGTCGGGACAGAGCCGCTCGCCGGCGTAGCGAGCACACGGCTCAAACTTGATACAACCACACTCACATCTGTTGACATAGACAATCTGATGCCGATATACTCCTGGGCAGTTAGGACCCTGCGCCGCGTCTGCTCAGGTTTCGTGCTAGAGCCGGGCGAGCGCCACAAACAAGCAGTCAACCCAGCATCACGTGAGGAGCACGCATGGCCAGAGCCGTAGGCATCGATTTGGGTACCACCAACAGCGTCATAGCTGTCATGGAGGGCGGCGAGCCCGCCGTCCTCGTCAACTCGGAAGGCAACCGCACCACGCCGTCGGTCGTCAGCTTCAAGGACGAGCAGCGCCTGGTAGGCCAGGTCGCCAAGCGCCAGGCCGTCCTCAACCCCAAAGGCACGCTGTTCGAGATCAAGCGTTACATCGGCCGCACCTGGGACGAGATCAAGAGCGAAGCCGAGCGCGCGCCCTACGAGGTCGTGCGCGGCGCCGATGGCGGCGTCCGTTTCGTCGTGGCCGACAAGCAGTACACCCCGGAGGAGATCTCCGCGATGGTGCTGCGCAAGCTCGTCGACGACGCCAGCGAGCGCCTCGGTGAGAAGGTCACCAAGGCCGTCATCACCGTGCCGGCTTACTTCAACAACTCGCAGCGCGAGGCCACCCAGAACGCCGGCCGCATCGCCGGGCTCGAGGTGCTGCGCATCGTCAACGAGCCGACCGCTGCCGCCCTCGCCTACGGCCTCGAGAAGAAGGGCAACGAGACCGTGCTGGTCTTCGACCTCGGCGGCGGCACCTTCGACGTCTCGATCCTCGAGGTCGGCGACGGCGTCTTCGAGGTCCGCTCGACCGCCGGCGACACGCACCTCGGCGGCTCCGACATGGACTACGCCATCGTCAAGTGGCTCGGCGACGAGTTCAAGGCCGAGTACAACGTCGACCTGACCAAGGACAAGCAGGCACTCCAGCGCCTCCTCGAGGCCTCCGAGAAGGCGAAGATCGAGCTCTCCGGCCTGCCGGAGACCACCATCAGCCTGCCGTTCATCGCCATGGACCCGGCGTCCAACGCGCCTCTGTACCTCGAGAAGAAGCTGACGCGCAGCAAGTTCGAGGAGCTGATCTCCCCGCTGCTGGCGCGCATCAAGGGCCCGGTCGAGCAGGCGCTGGCCGACGCCAAGCTCAGCAAGTCGAACATCGACGAGGTCATCCTGGTCGGCGGCGCCACCCGCGTCCCGGCCGTCAAGAAGATCGTCAAGGACCTGCTCGGCAAGGAGCCGAACCAGAGCGTCAACCCCGACGAGGTGGTCGCGCTCGGCGCCGCGGTGCAGGCCGGCGTGCTGACGGGCACCGTCGACGACATCGTGCTGCTCGACGTCACCCCCCTCTCGCTCGGCATCGAGACCAAGGGCGCCGTGTTCACCAAGCTGATCGACAGGAACACCACGGTCCCGGTCCGCAAGACCGAGACCTTCTCGACCGCCGATCACAACCAGACGACGGCGCCCATCCACGTGCTGCAGGGCGAGCGCCCGATGGCTGCCGGCAACAAGTCGCTGGGTCGTTTCAACCTCGAGGGCATCCCGCCGATGCCGGCAGGCGTGCCGCAGATCGAGGTCACCTACGACCTCGACGCCAACGGCATCCTGCACGTCACGGCCAGGGAGAAGTCGACGGGCAAGGAAGCCAGCATCACCATCCAGAACACCACCACGCTCGGCGAGGACGAGGTCAACCGGATGGTCGAGGAGGCGAAGTCGCACGCCGAGGAGGACCGCAAGGCGCGCGAGCTGGCCGAGGCCAAGAACCAGCTCGACGGCCTCAAGCTGCAGGCGCGCAAGACGCTCGACGAGGCCGCCAACGCCTCCGACGACGACAAGCGCCCGGTCGAAGACGCGATCAGCGCCGCCCAGCAGGCGCTCGACTCCGGCTCCGACAAGGACGCGCTGGAAGCCCGCGGCCGCGAGCTGGCCGAGAAGCTCCAGGCGTTCATGCAGGCGACCGCCCAGCAGTCATCGGCCGGCGCCGATGACGGTGCCGCTGACTCGAGCGGCTCGAGCGGCTCGAGCGGCCCGAGCGACGATGACGACGTCGTCGACGCCGAGTTCAAGCCCGCGAGCTGAGGCGCGCTAGATGACGCGAGACGACGCGAGAGAAGAGTTCGGGTCCGAAGAGAACCCTGATGGTACGAACCCGACCGACGTCAACGAAGGGGGCGCCGCCACCAGCGGCGCCCCACGCGCGCCGGCCGACGCCGATACCGAGGCCGACATCCTGCGCTCCGAGCTGGCCGTGCTGAGCGAGAAGCTGACAGCCGTCAAGGCGGAGTCGAGCGCCGCCACCGAGCGCTACCTGCGCTCACGCGCCGAGTTCGACACGTACAGGCGGCGCATGGTCGACGAGCTGTCGCTGGCTCGCGAGGCCGGCCTCGACAGCGCGCTGCTGCCCGTGCTCACCGTCGCCGACGACCTCGGCAGGGCGCTGCATGCCGCGGAGACCGCGGCGGAGCCATCCGGCATCGTGGCCGGCATCAGGGCGGTTCACGACAACCTGCTCAGGTCGCTGGAGGTGCTGGGCGTCAGGCAGGTGGGCCACGTCGGCGAGCGCTTCGACCCGCAGTTCCACGAGGCCGTCGCCGCGCTGCCGCCGACCAACCGTGATCAGGCGGGAACCATCAGAGACGTGCACCGCGCCGGCTTCGCCAAGGGCGAGCGCGTGATCAGGCCGGCGACGGTGACCGTCTACCAGGAGTAGAGCTACCGTGGCGAGCTTCAGGGACTACTACAAGACTCTGGGTATCGAGCGCGACGCGACGAAGGAGGACATCCGTCGCGCGTTCAGGAAGCTCGCCGCCAAGCACCACCCCGACCGCAACCCCAACGACCCGTCGGCCGAGGAGCGCTTCAAGGAGATCAACGAGGCGTACACCGTCCTCTCCGACGAGGAGAAGCGCAGGCTCTACGATCAGTACGGCGCCGCCGGTCCGTCGGCCGCCGGCCAGGCCGCCGGGCCGTGGGCGGGCGGAACGTGGGCCGGCTCCACGCGGACGACCAACGTGTCGCCGGAAGAGTTCGCCGGCTTCTCCGACTTCTTCCAGAGCCTGTTCGGCGGGTTCACTGCCGGAGGCGCATCGCCGTTCGGTGGAGCGGCCACGGGCGGCTACGCCCCCGAGCAGGGCGGTTACGTAGGCGAAGACCCGTTCCAGGCCTTCGACAGGCCCTCGCGCTTCCCCAAGCGCCTGATGGACGCACACGCCCACTACGACATCGGGCTCCTCGACGCGTACCGCGGCGGCCCGAAGACCGTGCGCATCGACGGCAAGCAGCTCGAGGTGACCGTTCCCCCCGGTACCAAGCACGGAGCCAAGCTGAGGCTGCGCGGACAGGCGCCGAGCGGCGGCGACCTGATCCTCGAGATCAGGCACCTCCCGCACCCGACGCTCAAGCTCAGTGGCGACGACGTGCGCAGCGTAGCCAAGGTGCCGGCGCACGTGGCCGCGCTCGGGGGTAGCGCCGAGGTGGACACGCTCGAAGGCCCTATCGCTCTGAGCGTGCCGGCGGGCAGCTCCAGCGGCCGCGTGTTGCGGCTCAAGGGT
This sequence comes from uncultured bacterium, assembly GCA_964392895.1. Classification (GTDB taxonomy): domain Bacteria; phylum Deinococcota; class Deinococci; order Deinococcales; family Trueperaceae; genus CAYMRL01. The sequence continues at coordinate 208,397 of CAYMRL010000004.1, read as the reverse complement.
CAGGGCTGGCCGCACAAGGAGGGCGGGCGCGGTGACGCGCTCATCGAGCTGCGCCTCACCGTGCCGAGCGCCCTGACTTCCGAGCAGACCGAGCTGTACAAGAGGCTCGCTCAACTCGATGAAGCGCACTAGGTAGAACAGCCTGAGGTGGTAGCGTGCCGACCATGTCAATCCTCACCTCGGCGGCGCGCCGCTCCCTGACCCTGCTCATCACAGCGCTACTAGCTCTCCAACTCAGCTTCGGTCTGGCTCAGAGCTCGGATGCGAACCCCGTCCTGATCCAGGTCGGCTCCACCAGCGAGCGCCTGAACGACCTCGAATGGCGCTTCGACATCGCGCTGCGTGGCTACTTGAACAACATGGGCATGCCTTACAGCGACGAGATGGCCGGCCAGCTCCGCTCGCTCTTCCCGCAGTACCTCGAGCAGCGCGCCAACGAGCTCGTGCTTCTCAACGAGGCCGACAGGCGCGGCATCACCGCCGACCGAGTGCGCGTCGGCTCGTACCTCGACGAGGTGCGCGCCAGCGTCCCCGAGGGCAGCGACTACCGCACGCTGCTCGCCAACGCCGGCTTCTCCAGCCAGGCCCAGCTCGCCAGGCTGATCATGGAAGCCGACCGCATGGAGCAGCTCTTCGACGCGCTCGGAGCCGACGCCCAACCGACGGAAGACCAGATTCGCGTCAGGTACCTCGCCGACAGGCACATCTATGCCTCGGAGGAGACCTACTGCGCCAAGCACATCCTCGTCGCCGAACAGGCCTTCGCTCAGGAGCTGCTCGACCGCGTCGGCTCCGGCGAAGCCTTCGAGGACCTGGCGGCTGCGCACGGCACCGACGGCACCTCCAGCCGCGGTGGCGACCTAGGCTGCTTCGGGCTCGGGCGCATGGTCGCCGAGTTCGAGAGCGCGGTCGTGACGGCGCCGGTCGGCGAGGCCATCGGCCCGGTCCAGTCGCAGTTCGGCTACCACCTCATCCTCGTCTACGAGCACCAGCGCGCCGCCACGCCCGGCCTCGACTCGGTGCGCGAGTACGTCGTCGAGTCGATCGTCAACGACTACGTCGACAGCGCCATCGCCGGCCTGCTGCGCGGCGGTGGGGCAGTGACGTTCCCGGAGCGGCTCGACAGCGGCGAGTAGGTCTCACTAGCAGTTTCCGGTTAGTCCGAGCGGTTGACGGTCAGGGCGCCAAGCGCGTCCGCCGCCAGCCGCTCGCTTGTCTGGTGTACAGGAACCTGTCGTGTAGGCGGTCGTCGCGGCCCTGCCACATCTCGACGCGGTCGGCGACGAGGCGGTAGCCGCCCCAATGCTCGGGCGAGGGCAGCTCGCCATCCGCGAACCGCGCCTCGACGGCGTCGGTCAGGCGCCGAAGCTCCTCGCGGCCCCCGATCTCGCGGCTCTGCGGCGACGCCCACGCGCCGAGTTGCGACCCGCGCGGCCTGGTCCTGAAGTAGGCGTCGGTCTCGGCGCGAGTGGTTCTCGCCACCATCCCTTCGATGCGCACCTGACGCTCCAGCTCCGGCCACCACAGCGCGGCGGCGGCGCGAGGGTTCTCCTCGAGCTCGAGCGCCTTGCGGCTCTGGTAGTTGGTGAAGAACGCGATCGTGCCGTCGGCGACATCCTTGAGCAGGACGAACCGCACGCTCGGCGCGCCGCTGCGGGTGCTGGTCGCGAGCGCCATCGCGTTCGGCTCGCGGTTGCCGGCCGCGGCCGCCTCGGCGAGGGAGGCGAGCAGCAGCTCGAACGGGTCGTCCGGCAGCGCGGTCTCGTCGAGGCGGCCGCGCAGGTAGCGTCGCCTGGCAGGTATCTCGTCCATGACCTTAAGTCTAAGGCGGTCTAGTGCTCTGCTTCACACTGCCTGTAAGAGAGGTGTAAGTGCGAGACCGCTAGCTTCTAGGCACGCGCTGGAGCGCTTTGATGCGCCTACCCCTCCTCTCACCTGCGTCTTCCTCTCCAGCGCTGACCAGAGCTCGTGCGGCCGGTCGCTGATGGGTCCTGGTGGGATCTGGCGACCGGCCGACGGGTTTCGCATTGACGACACGCGACCGGCGCTCCTAGACGGTTAACCTGCCGCATGGCTAAAGGCAGCGACTCGTCTAACGCGCTCGCCGGCGAGCTCAGCCCGTACCTGCTCCAACACGCTCACAACCCTGTCGATTGGCTACCGTGGGGCGACGAGGCCTTCCGCCGCGCGCGCGACTCAGACCGCCCGATCCTGCTGTCGATCGGCTACGCGTCGTGCCACTGGTGCCACGTGATGGCACGCGAGTCGTTCGAGGACCCCGCCGTCGCGGAGCTGATGAACGCCGAGTTCGTCAACGTCAAGGTCGACCGCGAGGAGCGGCCCGATGTCGACGCGGTCTACATGAAAGCGGTGCAGGCGCTGACGGGCTCGGGAGGCTGGCCGCTGACCGCTGCCCTGACGCCGGATGGCCGCCCCTTCTACTGCGGCACCTACTTCCCGCCGGTGGCGCGGCACGGCTTGCCGGCGTTCACCACGGTCCTGCGCTCGCTCAAAGACGCCTGGCGCGAGCGCAGGCGCGAGGTCGAGGAGTCGGCCGACGCACTCACCAACCACCTGCGGACGTCGGAGGCGAGCGCCGTGGCGCGCGTCGCGCGGCCTGCCGCGACGTCCGTGCCCGCGTCGGAGCGCGCCGCCTTGCTGCGCGCCGCGCTGCCGCGGCTGGAGGCCGACGAGGACCCCCGGCACGGCGGCTTCGGCGGGGCTCCCAAGTTCCCGCCGCACGCGCTGCTCGCTGCGCTGCTGGCCGTTCCCGCGCACGCCGAGGAGGCGGAACGCGCCTACGGGCTCGCCAGGCGCGCGCTCGCCGGGCTGCTGAATGGCGGCATACGCGATCACCTCGGCGGCGGCTTCTTCCGCTACTCCGTCGACGCCGGCTGGCGCGTGCCTCACTTCGAGAAGATGCTCTACGACAACGCGCAGCTGCTCTCGAACCTGGCGGCGGCGCATGCGCGCTTCGGGAGCGACGCCTACCGGGAGGCGGCGCTCGAGCTGTGCGGTTGGCTGAAGCGAGAGTTGACGTTGCGCACCCCTTCAGGGGCCGCTTTCCTCAGCTCGCTCGACGCTGACAGCGAGGTCTCCGATGGGCATCACGAGGAGGGCGCCTTCTACACCTGGTCGAGCGAGGAGTTCGCTGCCGCTGCGGCCCCCGATGGCGACCTGCTGTCGCGTCGCTTCGGTGTCGGCGCCGTGGGTGAGCTGGAGGGTAGGCACGTGCTGCGCCTCGCGGCCGACCTGCCGGCCGTCGCCGCTGCCGTCGGTTTGGCGCCGAGCGTGGCCGCCGAGCGCTGTGCAGACGGCGCAGCGAGGCTGCTCACTGCGCGCGCCGACCGCCCCCGCCCCGCTACCGACGACAAGGTGCTCGGCTCGTGGAACGGCCTGATGCTGCGAGCGTTGGCCAGGGCCGGTACCTGCTTCTCGGTGCCGGATCTGCTGGACCTCGCCCTCGCCAACGCGCGGTTCTTGCGCGAGGAGCTCTACGCGGACGGCAAGCTTCGCCACGTCTGGCGTGCCGGTGTCTCCCGCGTCGAGGGGCTGCTGGAGGACTACGCGTACGTCGGGCTCGGCCTGCTCGAGCTCTATCGCGCCACGCTCGAGCCGTGGCTGCTCAGTTGGGCCTTCGAGCTGGCGGACACCGTCGAGAGCCGGTTCGCGGCGCCAGGGGCCGGCTTCTACACCACGGCCTACGACTCGGAGGCGCTGCTCACCAGACAGGTCGGTGTGGTCGACGGAGCCACGCCCAGCGAGAACGCCGCGGCAGCCGAGCTCGTGTGGTGGGTGGCGCGCTACCGCTCAGACCTCGCCATGGAGGCGCGGGCCGGCGCGGCCGTCATGGGCCTGACGGCGGCGGCGGGCGGCGCCCCTCAGGCGTTCGCCTCGACCCTGTCGCTGCTCGACAAGTTGGAGCGACGCGCGCCCGAGCTGGTGATAGTCGGCGAGGATGCGGGCGCCCTGCTCGAGGTCGCGCGGCGGGCGCAGCTCGAAGACCTGGCGCTGCTCCACGTCACGGGTCCGGATCACGAGCTGGCAGGACTGCCGCTGCTGGAGGGTCGCATGCGCTCAGCCCCTACTGCGTACCTATGCGTGAGTGGCGCATGTCGGCTGCCGGTGGTCACACCTGATGCGTTGGCGGCTCAGCTGGATGAGGCGGCTCGCGGCGTCTGGTAGGCTCGCGGTACTGAGCGGGAGGCGCTGGGAGGCGCTAGGAGTCACCGTGAGTTACCGGAGGACAGTGTGTACGTAGGCATTCTCGATCTTCACAACGTAGTCAGATGGGCGGTGCTGATACTAGGCGTCATCGCCGTCTTCGGCGCCTGGTCGGGCGTTATGTCCGGCGGGAGGTTCTCCGACGGTCAGGCCAAGCTGGGCCGCTGGTTCTCGATCGCCTTCGACGTGCAGGTGCTCCTAGGCTTGATCCTCTACTTCGGACTCAGCCCCATCACCAGGGCGGCGCTGAGCGACTTCGGCTCCGCCATGCGCGACTCGACGATGCGCTTCTACGCCATCGAGCACGCCCTGATGATGGTCGTAGCGGCTGTGCTGGTGCACATCGGCCTCTCGCGCGCCAAGAAGAGCGGCAAGGCGCTGCCAGCCGCGATCTTCTACACCATCGCCGCGGTGCTGGTCGGCGTCGGCATCCCGTGGGGAGCGAGGCTGTTCCCGGGTCTCTAGACCTACTGGTAGGACCGGTCGGCTCCGGCCGCACGCGTCACCTCGTCGGCGTCGCCAGGGACGCTCTCGACGGGGGACAGCGGGTGTTCTGGGTCTGCCTGCCGCAGCAGCGCGGAGCCGTGCTGAGGCGCGTCACCGCCAACGGTTACGCCGCCCTCGGCCTCGAGGTGATGAGCGGCCAGCAGCTCTACTACCGCCTGCTGGCTCAGGGCGAGCGGCTCAGACCGCTGGTCACCGGCAACGAGCGCCTGATCCGGGTCGCTCAGGCGCTGGCCGAGGTTATCGGCGCGCTGCCCAGCCCGGGTGAGGCCAGGCTCTACTCTTACGCCATCGCCGAGGCCAAGCGTTACGGGCTCGGCGCGGCCGACATCCCCGACGCCGAGACCGAGCCCGACCCAGAGATCGCCCGCCTCGCGTTGGTGTTCGGCGCCTACGAGCGCGCGCTCTCGGACGACTGGGACTACGACGATGTCCGCACGCAGGCGGTGGCCCTGGCGGCCGCCGATCCCGAGGCGTGCGAGGCCGACGTCGTCATCGTCGACGGCCTGCGCGAGATCGGACCGCTCGAGCTCAGGCTCTACACGGCGCTGGCCGAGGCGAAGCAGGTTCACCTGAGCCTCGCCGTGGCGCCGCCTGGAGTCCCGCCCAGCCGAGTCCTGGAGCGTCCGCCCGACGCCGCCAGCTCCATCACGCGCTACCTGCTTCCGAACCCCGTCGCCGAGCTGCGTTTCGTGATGGGGAGCCTGAAGCGCGACCTGCTCGAGTCGCGCCGCGATCCATTGGACCTCGCGCTGGTGGTGCCGCGCGGCACGGCGCCGGCCGCTGTCGCGTTGGCCGAGGAGTACGGCGTGCCGCTGATGGACGAGACACCCGTCGCCCTCGCCGATACGCCGGCAGGCAGCGCGCTTCTCGATCTGATCGAGTTGGCGCAGCACCCGACGCCGTCACGGCTGCTCGCGGTGCCCGAGCTGACGCCCATCGCCAATGCCGCCCTGCGCGCGGGGGTGGCGGGCGACGACGCGCTCGACGCCCTCGCCCACAGCCTCGGGCTGCGCAGCGTCTGGCGGGACTGGACGGCCAGGCTGACGGCACCCGAAGACAGCTCGGCCAGCGTCGCCTGGGCGCGCCGCCTGCTCGACGAGCAGCTCCCGAGGGCGTTGGGTGAGGAGCCGCCGCCGGAGCTCAAGAGCCGCGCCGCGCGCCTGGCGCAGGAGGCGTCGCGGCTGGGCGCGACCGGTCACTCGTTCCAGTCGTGGTGGGCGGCGCTGCTGCGCGACACCAGGAGCCGCAGGAGCGAGCCGGGCGGCGTGGCTCTGCTCGAGGCCGAGCAGGCATCCGGTAGGCGCTTCGCCAAGCTGTACGTGATCGGCGCGACCGAGGACGCGTACAGGGCGCGCGAGGGCGAGGACTACTTCGTGCCGGAGGAGGCCCGTCTTCCGCTCGCCAGGAGCTTCAGCGAGCTCGGGCTGCCGCAGAGGTTCCAGGGGCGCGACAGGCTCCTGTACGACGAGCTTCTTCACGGCAGCGACGAGGTCGTGGTCACGGCCCCGACAGCCGATCAGGCCGGCGAGCTGACGCCGTCGGCAGCGCTGTTGCTCGCGCCCGGTGCGCCCGCCCCGACGCCGCCGCCGAGCGCGCTGGCGGCGAGCCGCAGCGAGCTGGTCGATGAGGTCGGCTTCGTGCCTGCTCAGGCGCTGGCCACGCTGCCGCCACCGACCCTGAGTCGTCTCGAGCGCTACGCGGTGTGCGGCTTCCGGTTCTGGGCCGAGGAGATGCTGCTGCCGCACGGTGAGGCGCGCCTCTCCGAGGACACCGCGAGCTGGCGCGGACCCGAGTGGAGCCTGGGCCTGCGCGCGGCGCTGCTGTCGCGCGGCTCGCACTCGGGTGAGGAGCTACGGGCTCTCGCGGCCGAGTACCCGCAGGCCGCGTCGTGGCTCGAGCGGCACGCCGAGGAGCTGCAGAGGCTCAAGCTCGCGCAGGTGTTCACCGACCGCGCCACCGGTATCGCGGCGACCGTCGACGCGGGCGGCCGCCGCGACCTCGGCGCCAAGGGCAAGACCGCCGTTCAGCTCTACCGGTTCGTGCCGCCACGCGACTCCGATTACGACTGGCAGACCGCCAGGGACGAGTTCAACGCCGGCAGCCGCGAGCTGTGGGCGGCGAGCAGGATCCTCGGCCATCCGCAGCAGGCGCCCGCGCTGGTCGAGTTCTTCCTGTGGCCCCTGCTGGGCGCGCCGTACCGGTTCACCGACTCGCGCAACCAGTTCACGGCGCGGCAGCTGCGCGAGCTCTGGGAGCAGATAGCGGCTGTGGCACCCTCGTACCTGCGCGGCGAGGTCACACCTCGCCCCGGCTACCAGTGCGACGACTGCCCGGCTTTCGACGTCTGCCGACTCGGAGTCAGAGCGTGAGAGCGCGGGTCGCCAGCGCCGGCACCGGCAAGACGACCAGCCTGGTGGCGCGCTACCTCGAGCTCATAGACGGCGGCGTACCGCTGAGGCGCATCGCGGGAGTGACGTTCACGCGCGCCGCCGCCAACGAGCTGAGGCAGCGCGTCGGCCAAGGCGTGCGCGAGGCCTCGGCGACCGGCGCCTATCTGGGAGGCCTGTTCACGGCGACGGGCCGCGTGCCGGGCGCGTTCGAACGCGCCGAGCGCGAGCTGTCGGGCGCCCTGCTCACGACGATCCACGGCTTCATGAGCGCATGCCTGAGACTCAACGCTCCGCGTCTCTGGCTCGATCCAGCCTTCGCGGTCATGACGCCGGGCGAGGCGTCGGCGCTGTTCGAGGAGGAGCTGCGGTCGTTGGCGCTGCTCGCCAGAGAGCCGTCCGACGAGTTGCACGCGCGGTTCGCTGCCACGGAGGTCGCAGACCCCGCCCTTCACCGCGAGCTGTTCAAGGCTCGGTCGCTGGCCGAGAACCTCGTGTTCGGGGCCACCGAAGGCGAGCAGGCGGTCGCAGCCGTGTTCGAAGCCGTTTACAAGCGCTACCTGGCACGGCTCGCCGGACAGAGCCTCGATCCGGGCGAGATCGAACGTCGCGCCATCCGCATGCTCGACGTGCCCGCCGCTCGCGAGAGGCTGGCGCGGCGCTTCCCGGTCGTGCTCGTCGACGAGTTCCAAGACGTCAACCCGCTGCAGGGCCGCTTCTTCGAGCTCCTGGCCGAGGCGGGAACGCGGCTCGAGGTGGTCGGCGACCCGAAGCAGTCGATCTACCTGTTCCGCGGCGCCGACGTCGGCGTGTTCAGGCGCGCGCTGGCGAGAGCCGAAGCCGGCGGCGAGCTGCTCGAGCCGCTGACCGAGACGCGCCGCCACTCGCGCTCCGTCGTCAGGTTCCTCAACCGGCTGACTCAGCGCCTCGCCGCCGGCGGCTACGGGTTCTCAGCCGTCGAGGCGCCCGACGTCACGCCTGCCGGAGCGCAAGCCGGCGTCGAGGGCGGGGTGGAGCTGCTGGTGGTCGAGGGCGACTCGAGCCTGGCTTCTCTGCGCGAGGCCGAAGCCGAGCTGTTGGCTCGCAAGCTGATCGAGAGGCGCTTGGCTGCCGGGACCCCTTTCGAGTCGATGGCGATCGTCGCGCGCACGCACCGCGCTCTGGTCCAGGCGCAGGAGGCCCTGACGCGGCTCGGGGTGCCGAGCCTGATGCTGAAGGGCCGAGGCTTCTACTGGCGCAGCGAGGTCCGTGACGTCTACCACGCGCTGTCTGTCGGGCTCGAACCTGAAGGCCCGAGCCTGGCGGCGTTCCTGCGCGGACCGTTCGCTGCGTTGGAGCCCGAGGCTCTGGCGCGAGTCGTGACCGCCACCGAACCTCGGTCCGAGTTGGCTGCTAACCATCCCGAGGTGGCGGCGCGCGTGCGCGAGCTGGGCCGCATCGCTCGCCTGCCTCCGGTCGAAGCGGTCCGTCAGGTCAGCACCGCGCCGCTGGTGGCGGGCAGGCGCTTCGTCGACTTCCTCGGTCGGCGCGAGCGCGACAACCTCGACGCGCTGCTGCTCGACGTCGCGAGGCGCCCGCCGGCCGACATCGAGGCGCTGCTCGGGGAGCTCGACGAGCTGGCTCTGGCCAACGAGCACGCCGTCGTGCCGGAGGGGGGCGCTGGCGTGCGGCTGATGACGGTTCACGCCTCGAAGGGTCTCGAGTTCGAGGTGGTCGCCATCTTCAACGCCGGCGGCGGGCAGTTCGAGCGGCCGCACCCGGTGCTGGTGGACCCTCACACCGGCGCGGTGGCGCTGCATGCGTTCGCGCCTGATCAGCGCGCTCAGGCCGAGCGGCGAGCGCTCGAGGAGCAGGAGGCGTACCGGCTCCTGTACGTGGCGACGAGCCGAGCGCGCGACCTACTGCTGATCACGCTCAGCGTGGCGCGCGGCAGGCCGCAGGGCTGGGCCGGCGCGCTGCTCGGACTAGGCCTCGAGCAGGAACCGCTGCCGAGCGTGACAGTGACGCGAGGCCCAGGGGTGTGGACGCGAGTTGGTCAGCCGGCTCTTCCAGCCGCTGACGCTGGCGCTGCGCCGCCCGCGCGGAGCGCCGCGCCGTGGATCGACGAGCGCGTGCCCGCCAAGCGCTTCACGCCGCTGATGAGCCCGTCGCGGCTCGTCGACCTGTTGAAGCGCGAGGAGCTGACAGGCATCGAGCCGGCTCATACCGACACCGAGGAGCCGCTGACCGTGGCGGAGACCGACCCAGGTCCTGAAGCGGAGCTTGCCGCCTTCCTGTCCGACGATGGCTTTCCCGCGGCGGTGGCGCCCGGCGCCTCTGCCCCGGGTCGTGGGCGGGCGCTCGGTACCCTCGTTCACTACGCGATCAGCCGCGACTGGCTCGAGCTCGACGAGCGCCGGTACGGACTGCTCGGCTCCCAGGAGGCGGCGTGGCCGTTCTCTGAGGAGCAGCGCGCCGAGATCCTGTACGAGGTCGCCGAGCTGTTGGGGCGCTATCGCGAGCTGCTGGGCAACGAGCTACCCTCGCTCGAGAGCCGCAGAGTCGACAGGGCAGAGGTGCCTTTGGCGCTCGGCAGCGCGGGAACCGTGTGGGAGGGCATCATCGACAGGCTCTATCAGGTCGATGGAGTGTGGGTGGTCGAGGATTACAAGACCGACCGGCGAGTCGCTCCTGAGCGCTACCACGTCCAGCTCGGGCTCTACCTGCACGCCATGGAGCGGGTGCTGGGGGAGAGGCCGCTGGGACGGCTCGTATACCTGCGGTCGGGGACGATAGTGGAGCCGGATCAGGCGGAGCTGGACGCGGCACTGGCGGCGGCGGGAGTTCTGTGAGAGAAGCTGTACAGCACGGTGTTCCCGCTCTTGCCCACCACGTCTATCAGCTCCAGGCGCCGCAAGCAGTAGGTGGTCTGCTGAGCCAACCGCCGCGAGACGTGCGCGGCTCGCGCGAGATCGGCGGTGGAGAACACGTCGGGCAGATCGCAGGGTAGCAGGGTCAGCAGATCTTCGGGCCGGCACAGCAGCGCTCGCGAGTTGACCGCGAGAAGCTCTCGCCCCACCGTGACCCAGCCACGCCTGCGCCAAGCCTTGCCCGGCCGCAGGCTGCGGAACTCGATCTGGTCGGTGAGCAGGATCTCGAGCTCGAGGTTGCCGTGATCGAGCAGCTCGGGGAACGCCACCAGCTCCGCGAACACGCTCAGCAACGCCCCGCGTTTCGGCGACAGACGCCTTCTGTCCGCGGCGCCGTCGTCCGAGAGCTTCACCAGGTAGCGACGCTCCGCGATCGGCACCACCAGCCGCATCCTGTGCGACGGCAACAGCGCCCCTAGCTTCGGCTTCAGCTTGCCGAGGCTACGCGTCTGCACCTCGATGAGCAGCTCACCGGCGACCACATCGATGACGTAGCCGTCGACATCGACCTCGAACCGGCTACCTGGGGGCGCTACGGCGGTCTTCAGGGCGGCGTGCAGCGCCGTCTCGTTGAGCGAACCGATGCCGCTCACGGCGCTAGCCCGGTCCGCTCGCTGGTCTTCGGCCTAGAGGCACTAGGCAATCGCCTAACTCGCTGCGAGCGCGCTTTCTCGTTGCTGCATGCTTGGAACATGGACACCGTACCGACGAAAGCCAAAGTAGCCGGCCACGAGGGTGAGATCGTGGAAGTCGACTCGACCGGCATCCACTGGGAGACGGAGCTGAGACTAGGGAGCCTGAGCCCGTTCATCGCGCGCTGCAGCGCGGGCGAGGCGCTGGACGTCATCGGACCGGAGGGGGCGTTCAAGGCGCTCGCGCGCCGCTGGTGGATCAGACCGGAGCCGAACGGCCTCAAGGTGCGCCTGCTGCTGGAGCGCCAGATCAAGGGTTGAGACTCTCTCGCGGCACCGGCACCGTTCAGCGCAGCGCCAGGTACAGCGCCTTGCCGGCCGCCGCCACCACTCTCTCGCCGAGGTTGTTGGGGTTGTAGCGGATGTCGGGGCATCCCTTCGACATGACAGCCACGATCAGCGGCCTGCCCGCGCTCTTGCCGAGCGGCTCGAAGATCCCGACGTCGTTGCGCACGCCTTCGATGGCTCCGGTCTTCGACGCGATGCGGAACTGCGGCTCCGATTGGTAACGGTCGTAGTCGAGCTCGCGAGTCAGGTAGCTGTACTGCTGGCGCCTGTAGATCCCGCGCGCGATCTCGCTCAGCTCCTGCGGCAGCAGCTCGTCGCGCCACAGCTTCTGGAAGTAGCTGGCGAGGTCGACCGGTGTCGTCTGCGACGTGCTCGGGCCGCTGGGCGGCTTCGGCCTGTTCATCATCAGCTTGCCCAAGGCGATGGTGCTCCTGAAGCCGTTGCGCTGTATCGACTCGTTGAGCTCGGGTACGCCGACCAGCTCGATGAGCAGGTTGGTGGCGGTGTTGTCGCTCACTACGATCATCAGCGTCGCCAGGTCGAGGACCGTGAACTTGCGGCCCGGGCTCATCGCCGATAGCACGCCGGAACCGCCGACCTGATCGCCTGCGCCCAGCTCGACTTCCTGATCCAAGCTCAGCTTGCCTGCGGCCACGGCCTCGAACGTCGCCTGCAGGACGTAAGTCTTGATCGTGCTGGCCGAAGCGAACTGCGTGTCGCCGTTGTACGAGAACGCGTCTTCCAGGCTGCCGTCCAGCGGCAGCGCCACCGCGCCGAGCACGGCTTCGGAGGCACCGGACTTGCCGCCGGCTCCTCTGCGGATCGGCTGTTGGGGAGCGCCGCCGAGTCGCTTCTCGAGCATGCGCATGCGTCGCCTGAGTGAGGTGTGGAGCTCGGCCTGTTTCGCGGTCGCAGTCATGTTGGCAGAGTGTACCGCCGGGCGGCCGACGCGGCCCACAGCGCGAGCGCGCGCCGCACCGGCCCTCTAACTTGCCTAGACCCCATCGGCCGGAGTTGGTTCATGAGGGCCGCGTGTATTGTGCTAACCGCCGCCTTGCCCTACACTTCCTGTGTCAGGAGCGGCTTCGGAACACTTCCACGTGGGGGATCACCACACGCGTAGGTTCGCCGTACGGCTTCGGACAGATTCGCACGCGCCCGAAGTAGGAACCTCGGGCCGGTAGGGAAGGTCATGGCGACAGGCAAGGTCAAGTGGTTCAGCAGCGAGAAGGGCTACGGTTTCATCGCACAAGAGGAGGGTGGTGAGGACGTCTTCGTCCACTTCTCCGCCATCCAGTCCGATGGCTTCCGCACTCTCAACGAGGAGGACGAGGTCACCTTCGACGTCGAACAGGGCGCCAAAGGTCCTCAGGCTCGCAACGTCGTCGTGACCCGCTCGGCCGGGCCGCGCCCCGGCTCGCAAGACCGCGGCTTCGGCGGTGGCGACCGTGGTGGGGACCGCGGCGGGTTCGACCGTGGCTTCGGCGGCGGTGACCGTGGTGGGGACCGCGGCGGTGACCGTGGCGGAGATCGTGGACGCGGCGGTAACGACCGCGGCCGCGGCGGCGGTCGGCGCGACAGGTACTAGCCTCTAGGCCCGCTGGGCCGACAGGTCGCAGTCAGTAATCGTCAGCAACCAAGAGGGCGCCCGCTCTACCTCGAGCGGGCGCCCTGCTGCTAGCTTCTGAGCTGCTGAGGTTAGGTGGTGGCGGAGTTCTTCGCCGTGGTCGTGCTCGCCTTCTTCGAGAAGGGGCCGTGCGGGGCGCCGAGCCAGGGGAGGACCCAGTAGTCGAGGCCGTAGAAGCCGGCGATGCGCCAGGCCAGCACCATCCAGGTGGCGAGCATGAACATGATCGGGTTCGAGGAGAGCGTGCCTGCGAGCATGAACGAGACGTTCATCAAGCCGCCGAGGAAGGCGACGAGGCCGGTCAGGAAGCCGACGATCAGCGCGACGCCGACCAGGAACTCGCCGAAGGCCACCAGGTACGACATGACTGGAGCGATCGGCAGGAAGATGTTCTCGACGATCCAGGCGTACCAGCCGGTGACGGTGGGGGAGTCGCCCGTCGAGAGACCGATCGCGCGGTTGAGGAAGCCTCTGACCGCCGTGCCGGCTTCCGGACCGACCCAGCGGGGGTCGCTGATCTTGTGCCAGCCGGCGTCGAGCCACAGCCAGCCGAGGTAGACCCTCACCACTGTCCAGAACGGAGCCATGTACTTGGATGCGAAGAGGAACTGACTGATCTTCGGTTCAGGGTAGTAGGTGGTGCGTGCCATGCTCATACCCCTTTCAGACACAAGTATCGTGGGCTGATGCGAGAGCCGACAGGGACGAATCACCCGAGACGGATGTCCCACCACTCTACCGATTACCCGCTCCCACCGTACACATCGGCAGGCGACCGATGACGACCCTGACTGGCACGATCGTCACCAACGGACTGCTGCTGCGCGGAAAGCTGACGTTCGGCAGCCACATCGAGCGCCTCGAGGCTGACAGCGAGCACGCTTCGCCGGCGGGCGGACCGTACCTGCTGCCAGGCTACATAGACGTCCACGTTCACGGCGGCGGGGGTGGCGACACCATGGACGGCCCCGCAGGCGTGAGGACCCTAGCTGGTTTCCATCTGCGCCACGGCACCACGGCGCTGCTGCCGACGACCATCACCAACCCGATCGACAACGTGTTCGCGGCGCTGGCAGCCGTCGCGGAGGTGCAAGAGCAGCAGCGTCGCGGCGAGGTGGACGCTCCCGCAGCCATGGTGCTGGGAGCGCACCTCGAGGGTCCGTTCATCAGCCCGCGTCGCCTCGGGGCGCAGCCGCCCTGCACGGTGCTGCCGGAGCGCGAGTTGATCGAACGCCTCACGTCTACCGCCGATATCCGTGTCGTGACGCTCGCGCCGGAGATCGAGGGCGCCGTGGCGGCGGCGGCCCAGTTCGCGGCGGCCGGCACGCGCGTAAGTCTCGGTCACACCGAAGCCACTTACGCTGATGTTCGCCTGGTGGCCGAAGTCGTCGCCGGCGACGGTGGCGTCGGCGGCGTGCTCGGCTTCACACACCTCTACAACGCGATGACGCAGCTGACGGGACGCGAGCCCGGCACCGTCGGATCCGCGCTCTCGAACCCTGCGGCTTTCGCAGAGGTCATCTACGACGGCTTCCACGTCCACCAGGCGAGCTTCCTGGCGGCCGCGGCCGCCAAGCCGGGCAGGCTGCTGCTGATAACCGACGCCATCCGGGCGGCTGGTCAGCCCGACGGCGAGAGCGAGCTGGGCGGACAGCCCGTCCTCGTCTCCGGCGGTGCCGCGCGCCTCGAAGACGGCACGCTGGCGGGGAGCGTCCTGACGATGGATAGGGCGCTGCGCAACGCCGTGGCGTCGGGTGTCGACCTGGCCACGGCCAGCGCCATGGCGTCAGCCGTGCCGGCGGCCTACCTCGGCGACAACGAGCGCGGTGTGCTGGAGGTAGGGAAGCGCGCCGACGTGTTGGTGCTCGACGACGAGCTCAACGTCGTCGAGGTGTATCTGGGTGGCTTGAGAGCGCTCTGACCGCCGCGAGCTCAGTTGGTGGCCGAACCGCCTAGGGCCTTGCCGACCTCGCTCTGCACGACGGCCGGGTCGGCGCGGCCACCTAGCGAGCGCATCACCTGACCAACGAAGAAGCCGCGCAGGGAGGATTTGCCCGCTCTGAAGGAAGCTAGCTCGTCGGGGTGAGCAGCCAGCACCTGCTGGACGACGCCGGCAACAGCGCCGGTATCGGAGACGCGCTCGAGCCCGCGAGCCGCGACGAGCGCGCGTGGCGAGGCGCCCGTCTTGGCGACCTCCACCAAGAGCTCCTTGGCGACCCTGGCTGTCAGAGTCCCGCCGCTCACGAGGCCGATGAGTTCAGCGACCGTGCCAGGGGTCAGATGGTCCGTCGACACGCCGGCCTTAAGCTCGCGCGCCACCTCGTTGACGACCCAACTGGCGGCGTCGGCAGCCGAAGCACCCGCTGCGATGGTGGCCCGGAAGAACGACTCCAGTTCGGGCCTGGCGCTAAGAACGCCGGCATCGACGACGCCGATACCCAGCTCTGCTGCGAGCCCAGAGGCTTCGACCGTCGCTCGCTGCGCAGGGCCTGGGTCTGCGGGGGCGATAGAGGACGGTTCGTCTGCACCCGCTTGGCTCGCCGCTGCTGAGCTCGCTGCAGCCGGCTTAGCCGCCGTGAACGAATCCTTCAACGCCACGATCCGGTTGAACACGAGCGCGTCGCCGCGACCATCGACGGGGTCGCGCCAGAAGTAACCGAGGCGCTCGAACTGGTACCGCTCGTCGTGCGGGTCGTCGGCGACGCTCGGCTCTATCAGACCGCGCTTGACGACCAGCGCATCGGGGTTGAGGTACTCGGTCAGGTCCTCGTCGCCACCATCGGGATCGGGGACGGTGAACAGCGGCTGGTAGAGCCGCGCTTCGAGTGGCAGGCCCTTCTCGGCCGAGACCCAGTGGATCGTCGCCCATACCTTGGTCGGCGCGTCGTTCGACTCGACCACGCGCGAGCAGCGCAGGCCGGTCACGCTGCCGGCGGCGTCCTTGAACACCTCGTCGCAGCGGATCACGGGACCGTGACGTAGCCGTACCGCCCGACCCGGCGCCAGGCGCTTGAAGCCTTTGGGCGCCTCCTCCTCGAAGTCGCCGCGCTCGATTACGATCTCGCGTGTCAGGGGGAGAGGGCGGCTGCCTTCGCGCGGCACGTCGTGCGGCCAGTACGGTGCGTCGAGCAGTGCCACCTCGCTCTCGGGGAAGTCGCTCAGCTCGACGCGCAGCGGCTCGAGCACGGCCAGCACGCGCTTGGCGCGGTGGTTGAGGTCCTCGCGGATCGAGTTGTCGAGCAGCGTCGGGCTGGTGCGGCTGTTGGCTTTCGAGACGCCGACGCGGTTGGTGAGGTCCCTGACGGCTTCGGGGGTCACGCCGCGCCGGCGCAGAGCCGACAGGGTCGGCATGCGCGGGTCGTCCCAGCCGGTGACGTGCCCTTCGCGCACCAACCGCGCCAGCTTGCGCTTGCTCATGACCGTGTGATCGAGGTTGAGGCGCGCGAACTCGTACTGGTGGGGACGAGGCCCCTCGGTGAGGTGGTCGAGCAGCCAGTCGTAGACTTCGCGGTTGTTGTCGAACTCGAGCGTGCAGAGGCTGTGCGTGACGCCCTCGATCGCGTCGGAGAGCGGGTGCGCGAAGTCGTAGAGCGGGTAGATCGGCCACTCGCGGCCCGTTCGCCAGTGGGGCGCGTCCACGATGCGGTAGAGGATCGGGTCGCGCATCTTCATGTTCGTCGCGGCCAGGTCGATCTTCGCTCTCAGCACGTGCTGACCGGGTGTGAACTCGCCGGCGCGCATGCGTCTGAACAGCTCCAGGTTCTCCGAGATGCCCCGTTCGCGGTAGGGGCTGGGGCGGCCAGGCTCCGTGACGGTGCCGCGGTACTCGCGGATCTCCTCCTCGGTGAGGCTGTCGACGTAGGCGAGGCCGCGCTCGATCAACGTCGTCGCGTAGGCGTAGAGCTGCTCGAAGTAATCGGAGGCGTGGCGCAGCTGGGTCCAATCGAAACCGAGCCAGCGGACGTCGTTCTCGATGGCGCGCGCGTACTCGGGATCCTCGGCTGCCGGGTTGGTGTCGTCGTAGCGGAGGTAGGTTACGCCGCCGTAGTCCTGCGCCACCCCGAAGTCGAGGCAGATCGCTTTGGCGTGGCCGATGTGCAGGTAGCCGTTCGGCTCGGGCGGGAAGCGCGTGACGACGCTGGCGACGCGTCCGTTGCGAACGTCGTCGTCGATGATGTCTGTGATGAAGTTCGGTGTGACGCGGCGTTCGGCGTCTTCAGGGACCGTCGCCTCGGCGCGTTCGCTTGATTCGTCAGGCTGCACGCTGCTAGCTCCTCCGCCGGCGCACTAGGTTGACACGCACTGTGGGCGCGGCGCACGAGCGGATGCCACTTTAGCCCAGGTGCGAGGTGCCGGTCAGCGCAAGATGACGAGCGTGACGAACAAGTAGCTCACGGGGAACGCCATCAGTGCGCTGTCGATGCGGTCGAGCACGCCGCCGTGACCCGGCAAGACCGCCCCGGCGTCCTTGACGCCCGCCCAACGCTTCAGCAGCGACTCGAACAGGTCGCCGAGCTGCGCCATGCACGCGACCAACAGGCTGAACAGCACCACGTCGTAGAGACGTATCTCGAGAGCGGTGTAGTGCTCGGCCAGCGCGGTGGCCCCGGCCACGACGACCATGGCCAGCCCCAGCCCGCCGAGCGAGCCCTCTATCGACTTGTTGGGGCTTATCTTCGGCGCGAGCTGGTTCTTGCCGAACAGGGTGCCGAACACGTAGGCGCCGACGTCGGAGGCGACCAGCGCCAGCATCGGGATGGCGAGGTACCAGAGCCCGAGCACGCCGTCGGGCGTGTAACGCAGGGTGATCAGGAAGCTGAACTGCCACGGGATATAGATGTAGCCGAACAGCGTGAACACGACAGCGTAGAGCGAGCGGCGGTTCGGGTTGGCGACTTCCAACGCCAAGAGGTAGAGCGCGAGCAGCGTCAGCAGCGCCTCGCGCCAGCCGAAGCCGCTGCTCAGCGTGGGCATGCCGGGGTAGCTCTCCGGTAACGCCGCCGGTAGCGTCAGCACCGCCGCGACCCACAGGCTGCGCTTGCGGATGGGGATGCCGCGCATGGCCATCAGGGTGGCGTACTCCTGGATGGCAACGAGCGTGAGGATCAGGTAGGCGGGGGCGAGCAGAGGCAGCCCGGTCCACACCACGAACACAGCCAGCACGAACACCGCCAACGCCGTGAGCACCCTGGTGCGGTGCTTGCCGAACGAGACGACAGGCCGGTTGACCGGCAGCTCGCTCAGCTCACCGCCCTGCTCTGAGGTGACGTTCGTCGGCTGGCTCACACCGCCAGGATGTCGCTCTCTTTCGCCTTGAGGCGCTCGTCGATCTTGTGGCTGAACTCGTCGGTGAGCTTCTGGACCTCGGTCTCCCCGCGGCGCAGGTCGTCCTCGCTGAGGTCGCCCTCCTTCTGCATCATCTTCAGCTCTTCGTTGCCGTCGCGACGGATGTTGCGGACCCCGACCTTCGCCTCTTCCGCCATGCCGTGCACGGCCTTGACGAGGTCGCGGCGGCGTTCGTCGTTGAGCGGTGGGACGGTGATGAAGATGCTGTCGCCCTGGTTGTTCGGGTTGAAGCCGAGGTCGCTCTCGCGGATCGCCTTCTCGACGGCCGCGCCGATGCTCTTGTCGAACGGCGCGACGACGAGGGTGCGAGGGTCAGGGGTCGAGATGCTGGCGAGCTGCGACAGCGGCATGCTGGCACCGTAGTAATCGACGTGCACGCGGTTCAAGATCAGCGGGTTGGCGCGTCCGGTACGGACCGAGCTGATGTTGGTCTCGAACGCTTCGAGCGTCTTCTGCATGCGCGCGCGGGCGTCGTTGAGGACCGATTTCATTGTGCTACCTCCGGCGGCTACTTTCGTCCGTGGGCCAGTTTAGCGCGGCGGAGGCCGGAAACCTCGCTAGTCGGCGAAGCGGGTCTCGACGTGCTTACCTGTTTATGGCGCGCCGATGGTGGGCTGGTCAGTCGGCGAAGCGGGTCTCGACGTGCTTACCGATCAGCGTTCCGACATCCTCGCCCGCCAGGACCCTGCCGAGATTGCCGGGTGTGAAGATGTCGAAGACCCGGATGGGCAGACCGCGGTCGATGCAGAGGCTGACGGCAGTGGCGTCCATGACGGCCAGGCCTTGGCTGAGCACGTCCATGCTCGACAGCGTCTGGTAGCGGCGCGCGTTCGGGTTGGCGTTCGGGTCGGAGTCGTAGACGCCGTCGACCTTGTTCTTGGCCATCAGCACGTACTCGGCCTCGATCTCCAGCGCCCGCAGCGTTGCCGCCGTGTCGGTGGTGAAGAACGGGTTACCGGTGCCCGCCGCGAAGATGACGACGCGGCCCTTCTCGAGGTGGCGCAGGGCGCGGCGCCTGATGTACGGCTCGGCTAGCTCCTGGATGGTTATCGCCGTCTGCACGCGGGTGTCGACGCCGACGTTCTCCAGGGCGTCTTGCAGCGCGATGGCGTTCATGACGGTGCCGAGCATGCCGACGTAATCGGCGGTGGCCGGGTCCATGTGGCTGCCCTGTTGGGCGCCGCGCCAGAAGTTGCCGCCGCCGACGACGAGCGCCAGTTGAACGCCGCTGCTCAAGGCAGCGGCGATCTCGTTGGCTAGCTTGCTGGTCGCCTCCGGCGAGACGCCGAAGCCGCTGGGGCCGGCGAGGAACTCGCCGGAGAGCTTGACCAGCGCTCGCTTCACGCTTACTCGCCTATCGCGATGCGGGCGAAGCGGCCGACCTGGAGGTTCTCACCGATGGTGGCGGCGGTCTCCTTGACGAGCAGGTCGACCGTCTTCTTGTCGTCCTTGATGTACGGCTGGTCGAGCAGGCAGATCTCGGCGAGGAACTTGTTGAGGCGACCCTCGACGATCTTCTCCGCCACGTTGGCGGGTTTGCCTTCCTCGCGAGCCTGCGCGGTCAGGGCGGCGCGCTCGGCTTCGACGACCTCGGCCGGGACCTCTTCGCGGCGCACGTACTGCGGGTTGGCCATCGCCACGTGCATGGCGAGGTTGCGGGCGAGGTCCTTGAAGGAGTCGTTGCGGGCGACGAAGTCGGTCTCGCAGTTCAGCTCGACCATGACGGCGAGCTTGCCGTTGTGGTGCACGTAGGTGCCGACCAGACCTTCGCGCGCTTCGCGGTCGGCCTTCTTGTCGGCCTTGGCGATGCCACGCTCGCGCAGCAGCTCGGCGGCGCGGTCCATGTTGCCGTCGGCGTCGTCGAGGGCCTTCTTGACGTCCATCATGCCGGCGCCGGTCTGGGCGCGCAGCTTCTTGATCATCTCGGTGGTGACGGTCATGCTTTCCTCTCCAGCTTCTTGCTTGGCTCAGTGATGCGGCTTGCGGCCGCCGGGTCGTGCGGGGTGCTCAGGCTTCTTCGGCTTCGTCGGCGTCATCGCCTTCGAGCGGTTCTTCACTGAACGCGACGTCATCCGAGCCGGCGGCTGCGAGGCTCGCGCCGGCACCGCTGGCGACGGCTTCGGCCAGATCGGCCAGGACGTCAGAGCCTACGCTCGGCATGTCGCCGGCCGCGGCTGCCTGCAGCGCGCGCTCGGTGGCCGAGGTCGGGATGCTCATGCGCTCGCCGCTGTCGTGAACGCCGGAATCGACGTCGGCGCCGCCGCGGACCTCGACGATGACGTCGGCGAGGCGGGCGGTGACGAGCTGGATCGAGCGGATCGCGTCGTCGTTACCGGGGATGATGAAGTCGAGGACGTCAGGATCCGAATCCGTGTCGGCCAGGGCGACGACCTGGATGCCGAGCTTGTTCGCTTCCTTGACCGCGATGGCTTCCTTGGTCGGGTCGATGACGAACAGGGCGTCGGGCAGCCGGGTCATGTCGCGGATGCCGCCGAGGTAGCGCTGGAGACGCTGCAGCTCCTTGCCGAGGTCGATCTGCTCCTTCTTGGTGAAGCGCAGGATCGACTCGTCGCCGAACATGGCCTCGAGCTCGCGCAGGCGCTCGACGCGCGTGCGGATCGTCTTGAAGTTGGTTAGCAGGCCGCCGAGCCAACGCTCGTTGATGAACGGCATCCCGCAACGCCGAGCTTCGGCGGCGAGGATCTCCTGCGCCTGCTTCTTGGCGCCGACGAACAAGATGGTGCCGCCGCGAGCCGCGGTGTCGCGCAGGAAGTTGAACGACTTCTCGCTCTCGACCAGCGTCTTCTGCAGGTCGATGATGAAGATGCCGTTGCGCTCCGCGAAGATGTAACGCTTCATCTTCGGGTTGCACCGCTTGGTCTCGTGACCGAAGTGCACGCCGGCTTCTAGCAGTTGCTTCATTCCGAGGTACGACACTGTTTCCTCCGTGGCGAGATGTTGAGGTCGGCATCGGATGCGCGTCCGCTGTAGTCAGCAGTTGGCGCCATCCCGTTGCGTTGCAAGGCGGACATCCCGCTACCGCCAGGCAAACCTATCGATTGTACAGGGTCGGAGCTGGTCTGCATAGTTCTGGGGCTGCAGCCCGCCGTCAAGAACTCGGGCGCCGCGGTCAGGTCAGACCGCGGCGCCCGAGAGCGATTCCTGCGAAGGGTCGCGCTTACTGCATCCGGTCGAGAGCCAACTGAGCCTCGACATAAGACGGGTCGAGGTCGAGAGCCTTGCGGAACGCGTCGCGAGCCCTGGCCTCATCGCCGGTCTCGTTGCGGCGCAGGTACGCCTCGCCGAGCCAGTAGTAGGAGTCGGCGCTGGCGGCGACGTCGGAGGGCAGCGTGGCGCCGTCGGACAGCAGCGCACCGTGGCTGGCACGGGTGACGGCGTCGTTGACCTTGCCGTCCGCCAAGTAGGCGCGGGCGAGGTAGGTGTAGAGCTGCGGCAGGAACACGGCGCCGTCCATCTGGGTGGCCTTCTCGAGCCACTCGATGCTCGTCTTGACCTCGCCACACTCGAAGAGCGCGATCCCGAGCTGCGAGGCAGCCGACAGCGAGGATGGATCGAGGTTGACGGCTTGCGAGAGCTCGAACTCGGCGGTGGAGCAGTCCCCGAGGCGGAACGAGACGTGGCCGAGGCTGCTGTGAGCCGTGGGGCTGGCCGGATCGAGCACGACGGCGCGGCGGAAAGCCTGGCGCGCCAGCTCGAGCTCGTTCAGGTCGCGGTAGACGTGGCCGAGGTTGACCTGGATGGTGCTGCGCTCGATGTTCGACAGGCCTGACGAAGCGGGTGTGCCGAGGGTGACGGCGCGCTCGAGCGTCGTGCGGGCCTGAGCGAGGTCGCCGAGCTGGAACAGGATGATGCCCTTGGTGTTCTGGACCCTGGCGTCTTCAGCGTCGATGCGTTCGGCGCGCTGGATGGTGTCGAGAGCGTCGGCTAGGCGACCGCTGTAAGCGACCGGGTCGCGCCGGTACTGGTTCTGGTAGGTGATCGCCAGGTGGACGTGCGCCAGCAGGTGGTTGGCGTTCGAGTTCAGAGCGGCCTGGTACGCCTCGATGGCGGCCGGGTAGGCGCCCTGGCAGGCCAGCGCGCGGCCCCTGCCCACGTGCGCGTCGGCGCTGGCGGGGTCGAGGCGCAGGGCCTCTTGAAAGAGGAACTGGGCGATCGAGCAGTCGCCGCGCTCCAGGTAGCTGTTGCCGTCCGTGATCAGCGAGGGAACGTCTAGCTGAGACGTGCCACCATCTTGAGCCCAGGCGGTGCCGAGCAGTGCGGAGAGCAGGAGGACGGCGGCTCCTCTCAGGAGCTTGGAGCCGTACGGTTTGTAGGTCGTCAACGTATCCTCCGGCGTTCTGTGTGTTGCCGCGACTCTAACATCCCGGAACAGGGGGCCTTAGAGCCATTTCGCGGTCAATCATCGCGCCGGATAGTGAGAGACTGGTGTGCTGGTGGTGCTTTGTGGCTTCTGCCTCAAGACGTTCACACACGCCGATGCGCTTGAGTTAGCATTGCAGCTGGCATGAGCGTCGCGTGCGGCGCAGCTTGAAAGCGAGTCTTCCCAGTGCTTAGCGAAACCAAGACCTTGCGCCTCGCCTGGACCTGCTTGGTGGCGAACTGCATCGTGATCTTGCAGGGCGCGGTCGTAAGGATCACCGGCTCAGGCGCGGGTTGCGGCAGCCACTGGCCGACCTGTAACGGGACGGTGGTGCCGCTCAACCCGACGCTCGAGACGGGTATCGAGTTCAGCCATCGGCTGCTCTCGTTAGGAGTGCTGCTGATCGGCGTGTGGCTTTTCATGCGCGCCAGGCGTCACAGGCGCGAGAACCCCGGCCTCGCGGCTTTCGCGACCGCCTCGCTCGCCTTCCTCGTGCTCGAGGCCGCGATCGGCGCCGCCACCGTGCTGCTCGGCTTGACCGGCGACAACACCAGCGTGGCGAGAGGCGTGTGGGTCGCCGCTCACCTCGTCAACTCGCTGCTGCTCATCGGGATGCTGGCGGCCACCGTCGCGTACGCGAGGCCCAAGCGACCCGCCTACCCTCTCAGACTCAGCGGCCAGGCGGCTCTTGCCAGCGTCCTGGGCATCGCTGTGCTTGGAACGCTGCTGCTCAGCTTCACCGGCGGCATCGCCGCCATGGGGAACACGATCTTCCCGACGGAGTCCCTGGCCGAGGGTCTGCGCGCCGACTTCGACCCCGCCTCGCATCCGTTGATCCGGCTGCGGATCTTGCACCCACTGATCGCCATCGCCGTCGGCACCTACCTGTTCGTCGGCCTGGGGTTGAGCTGGTGGCTGAAGCCGGTCTCGGACGCGCGCCGCACCGCGCAGCTGCTCCTCGGCGTGTACTTGGCGCAGCTGGTCGTCGGCGCCGCGAACCTGTTCCTCAAAGGTCCCGCGCTGATCCAGCTCCTGCACTTGGGGATGGCCGTCGCGGCGTTCGGGCTGCTCCTCGCCTACAGCGTCGAGCAACTCGGTGGCGAGGCCGACAAGGCTGCGCACCGACTGCTTCGCAGCGGGACCTTGGAGCGCGCATGACAGACACTCCGAACGCGGGCGAGAGCGTGCGCCGCGCCACCTGGCGCGACTACCTCATCCTCACCAAGCCGAAGGTCATCAGCCTGCTGCTGCTGACGACGATAGGCGCGATGTTCATCGCCGACGGCGGCTTCCCCGGCTGGCTGCCGTTTCTCGGCGTGCTCTTCGGCGGCTACATGTCAGCGGGCGCCGCCGGCGTGTTCAACATGATCTACGATGCCGACATCGACGTGCGCATGAAGCGCACCGCCAAGCGCCCGATGGTCACGCGGGTGGTGCCGCTGCGCAACGCGATGGTGTTCGGGGTGGCCCTGACGATCGCGTCGTTCGCGCTGATCGCCGCCACCACCAACCTGACCGCTGCGCTGCTGTCGTGGGCGGGCATCGCGTTCTACGTGCTGATCTACACCATGTGGCTCAAGCGCAGCACCTGGCAGAACATCGTCATCGGTGGCGCGGCCGGCGCCATCCCTCCGCTGGTCGGCTGGGCTGCCGCCACCGGCGAGCTGAGCCTGATGGCCTGGTTGCTGTTCGCCGTCGTGTTCGTGTGGACGCCGGTGCACTTCTGGGCGTTGGCGCTGATGGTCAAGGACCAGTACGCCGCCGTAGGTGTGCCGATGGCGCCCGCGATCATCGGCGAGCGCGCGACCGTTATGCAGATGGTCATGTACACGGTGCTGACCATCGTGCTGACGGTGCTGCCGTTCTTCATGCACGAGTTCAGCCCCGCTTACTTCCTCGCTGCCTTGGCGCTCAACGTGGTACTGGCGGTGCGCATGGCGTCGCTGTTCCGCCTGGTCCAGGGTGGCGTGCCCATCGACCGCGCCACCGCGCTGCCGCTCTACAAGTACTCGATGAGCTACCTCGCGCTGCTGTTCCTCAGCATGGCTCTCGACCGGATGATCTTCTGAGCATGAGCCGCGGATCGGACGCGCCCGGCGACACCGCGTCGCGCGCCGACCTCAAGAGCCCGAAGTGGTTGTTCGGCCATGTGCTGGCGCTCGGGCTGATCGCGCTGTTCATCAACAACGGCTTCTGGCAGCTGGGACGCCTCGAGCAGCGCCGCGATTACAACGCGCGCCTAGCCGCGATGGCGGCGCTTCCGCCTAGTGGCGTGGGTGAGGCGCTCGAGCCGCTGGGCCAAGGCGGCGAGGTCCCCGAGTTCCGCACCGTGACGGCCAGCGGCGAGTACCTGCCCGGCGCCGAGCTGCTGCTGCGCGGGCGCGCCTACGACACCCGTCCCGGTTTCCACGTGCTTACGCCGCTGCTACTGGACGCCGCTGCGGGAGAGTGGGCAGGGAAGCTGCTGCTGGTCGACCGCGGCTGGGTGCCGTTCGAGCACGACGCAGTGCCGGTCGCCGTCGCCACGCCGCCTTCTGGCAGCGTGAGCGTTCGAGGCCGCCTGCGCGCCCCGACCCAACCGCCTGAGGGTGCAGCGGCAGCGCTGGCGCCGCGCGACCCGCCGAGCGGCCCCCTGGTGCAGAGCTACTACGCCGACGTCGACAGGCTCTCTAGGCAGATGCCTGGCGAGCTGGTGCCGGCGTTCGTCGAGCTGGCGGCTCAGTCGCCCGCGCAGGCCGGTCAGTATCCGATCGTAGTCCCCCCGCCGGTGCCGACGGAGGGCTCGCACTTCGGTTACTCGATCCAGTGGTTCTCGTTCGCCGTGGTCGGGGTCGTCGGCTACGTGCTGCTGCTCAGGTCGGTCACGCGCGGCGCTCCGGTTACGCGACAGCCTTCCGCAAGGCCTCGTCCAGGCCGGCGATGAGCTGCCGGAACGGCTTCACGAACTTGTCGACGCCCTCGGTCTCGAGCTGATCCTCTACCTGCCCTAGGTCGATCCCCAGCTGCGCCAAGGCCGCCACGTCGGCGTGCGCCTGCGCCACGCCGTCCGCGATGCGGTCTGCCGGGTCGCCGTGGTCGCGGTAGGCGACGAGCGTGTCCAGCGGCAACGTGTTGATCGTGTCGGGCCCCACGAGCGGCTCCACGTACTTGACGTCCGAGTAGCTCGGATCCTTGGTGCCGGTCGATGCCCACAGCAGCCGCTGCGGCGCGGCGCCGGCGGCGCTGAGCTCAGCGAAGCGCGCCGAGGCCGAGCCGAACTCCTCTAGGTAGAGCTGGTAGGCGAGCTTGGCGCTGGCGATCGCGGCCCTGCCCCGCAGAGCGGTCTCGCCCAGCGCGTCGAGGCGCGGGTCCAGCAGCACATCGATGCGGCTGAGGAAGAAGCTCGCCACCGACTGCACACCGCGGACGTCCCCGCCGGCGGCACGGCGCCGCTCGAGGCCGGCGAGGTACGCCTCCACCACCTGGCGGTAGCGCTTCATGCCGAACAGCAGCGTGACGTTGACGTTGATGCCTTCGGCGATCAGTTGCTCGATGGCGGCGAGGCCGGCGTCGGTGCCGGGCACCTTGATGAAGACGTTGGGCCTGCCGAGACGTTGCCACAGGTGCCTGGCTTCTGCGAGGGTGCCGTCGGCGTCGTGGGCTAGCTCGGGAGAGACCTCGAGCGAGACGTAGCCGTCGACGCCGCCCGAGGCGTCGTGCTGGGCGCGGAACAGGTCGGCCGCACCCTTGATGTCGGCGACGACCAGCTCCTCGTAGGCGGCGTAGGCGTCGAGACCGGCGGCGGCCAGCTCGGCGACCGCCTCGTCGTAGTCGCGCGACTGGGTTATCGACTTGTGGAAGATGGCTGGGTTGGAGGTGACGCCCCTGAGGCCGTCGTCGGCGATGAGGCGCTTCAGGGTGCCGTCGGTCAACCACGACCTGCGGATCTCGTCGAGGTAGACGGACTGGCCGAACTCGGTAAGGCGCTTTAGGGGGTTCATGACGCCTGATGATAAGGCGTGGCGGAGCCGGGAGGCTGTCTCAGGCGCGTTCTATGCCGTCGGCGACGAGAGCGTTGTCGACGATCGCCAACCGCACGCGCGGCAAGGGGTGCACGGCCGGGCCGCTGACGGCGCGACCGGAGCGCTGCGGATCGAACACGCTCAGGTGGCAGGGGCAGGTGAGCGCGGGGTGGCGACCCTGGTAGTTGAACGCGAAGTTGATCGCCTCGACGTCGGTGCTGAACGACACGATGCAGTGCTGGTGCGTGCAGATGCGGCTGAAGGCCGCGAAGTGCGCGATATCGACACCGACCGGGTTGCTGAGCGTCACACCGCCAGGTATCGGCTCCGGGACGCGGACCGCCACCGCCGGCAGGCTGGGTGCTCCCGCTAGCTCGAAGTAGACGGAGTCCCATTCGGTGGTGAACGCGGCCAACTCAGCGACGCGCGTCGCCGGCCTGTCGTCGAACCGCGGGTCGTCGCCGGCGGCCGGCTTGAGGAAGTGAACGCGCACCGCCTCGTAGACGCCGTAACCGGCTCCGCCCAAGGCGGCGATGACAGGCAGGCGCCACGCCCACTTGACCAGCTCGCGACGGCCGGGGTCGGGAGCCTGGGTGGGTGGGTCGCCTAAGTCGGTCACGGGCTCTCAGCCACCGCCAAGACTTGGGTTACGTACGCGACCACCCCTTCGATCTCCGGTGCGGACAGCGTCGCCTGGAACGCAGGCATCAGCCCGCGCCCGAAGCGCACGGCGTCGGTGACGTTCGCGACGTTCGCCGCGCGCTGGCTGCCAGTCAGCCTGACGCCGACTCCGCCACCTCCGGCGGCGCCGTGGCACAGCGCGCAGCTCGCGGCGAAGACCTGCTGACCCAGCGCCAACTGCGCCTGCGACCCGCTCGGCTCCTCGCCCCGCGCTCGCGCCTCGGCGGTCTCGAGCAGCACGGCCGCACCGAGCGGATCCGTCGGCGAGCCCTCCAAGTAGGTGCCGAACGCCGCGACAGCCGACTCGTAAGCTCCCGTTTCGAGGTAGGCGCTGCCGAGCGCGAACTGGCTGGAGGGTTCGAGGGCGGAGAGAGCACCCGCCTGCTCCGCGGCGCGCTCGATCACCATGACGGCGTCGTCGGCGCGGCCGGCGCGCAGCAGCATCTGACCGGTGCGCGACAGCGCCGTCGCGTTGAGAGGGTCGTGCTGGCTCAGGACCTGGAAGTAGGCGTCGACGGCGCGCTCCTGCTCGCCGGTGCGCCAGAAGACATCGGCGAGGGCGAGTAGGTTGGCCTGGCTGGGATCCTCGGCCACTGCCTGCGTGAGCGGCACCAGCTCCTCGAGCATGCTCAACCGCTGCGCCGCCTGCGGGTCAGTAGCGCCGTTGAGCTCGGCCAGCGCCCGCGCGGCGTCGAGCGAGGTGGGCAGGTCCCCGAGCGCGTACGCGACCTCGGTCAGCCAGGTCAGGGTGTCGGGATCGAGAGGATCGACGTCGCGGGCGCGCTTCAGCCACTCGAGCGCCGCCGGCAGGTCGGATTGGAGGTCGATCATCGCCAGGCGCTGGAAGGCGCCCTTCGGGGCGTCGGTGCGGCCCGCGACCTGCAGGTAAGCTGCGCGCGCGTCCTCGAGCTGGCCCACCTCGATGTAGAAGTCGCCGAGGTCGATGAGGTTATCCGGGGTCGGGTCGTTGGCCGCGGCGCTCAGCAGCGCCTGCAGACGCCTGGCAGCGTCGACGTCGGTGGTCGTGATCGTGGCGTCCCGGCCGACACGTGGCAGCACGTAGCTCGGCAGCACGGCAGCCATGCCGATGAAGATGGCGAGGACTACTGCGGGTAGCGCCGCCGAGCGGCGCACCGGCTTCTCGCCGCTCGCCTTCTCGCGTCTGCCGGCCAGCTCGGCCTTGCGGGCATCGATGGCGCTCAGGGTCTTGGCGGCCTTCGCCTCGTAACGGCCGCGCAGCGTCTCGAGACGCTGCGCCGACATCCCGCTGCGTGCATCGAGCTCGCGGATGGCGCGGAACAGCGCGTCGCGCTCCTCCTGCAGCTCGAGGAGCCGCGGGTCGCGGTCGTCCGGCAGCGGGTCGGACGCGCCGGGCACCAGCAGCGGCACCGCGACGTAAGCGAACGCGAGGAGCGCCAGCGCGGCGATGGCGATGATCGTCAGCATTCAGCCGTCGCTCTCGGAGGCGCCGAGCTCGCGCCTGACGCGTTCCAACTCGGCCGCGTCGACTTGGATGGGAGTCTTGGCGGCGCTGAGCCAACGCCGCGCCAGGAACGCCAGCGCGATGACGGCCAGCACCAGCGCCGCCACCGGCAACACCCACACCAATAGGTGCACGCCGCGCTTGGGCGGGTCGAGCATGATCCAATCGCCGTAACGCGCCTGGAAGTAGGCGTAGATCTCGGCTTCGGAGCGACCCTCGACCAGCTGCTGCTGGATCAGCTCGCGCATCTGTACGGCGATCTGAGAGTTCGAGTCTGCGACGCTCTCCGACACGCACACAGGGCAGCGCAGCTGCCCTGCGATCTGGAACACGCGCGCCTCGAGCTCGACGCGCTGGGAGTGAGCGGGTGCGGCGAGCGTCAGGGCGAGGCCGAGTGCGACCATCACCAGCAGAGCGCGCTGCGCGAACGCGAGTCTCACCGCAGGATCGCCTCTAAGTTCTTCGCCATGACGTCGGCCGTGACCGGCCCGATGTGGCGCTCGACGATCACGCCTCTCCTATCGATGAAGTATGTCTCAGGGACACCGTAGAGCGCCCAATCGACACTTATCGAGCTCGAGTTGTCGATGCCGTTAGGGAAGGTGAGGCCGAACTGCGACAGGAACGCGCGGCCCTCGTCCAGCCTGTCGCGGTCTTGCGTCTGCACACCGATGAAGCGCACGTCGGTGCTCTGGTACTCCTCCCAGAACGCCTGCAGGACGGGGGCCTCGTCGTAACAGGGCAGGCACCAGGAGGCCCAGAAGTTGATCACCAGCGGCGAGCCCAGCATGTCGGAGAGGCGCAGCGTCTCGCCGTAGTCGGGCTGGTAGCGCTCGTAGAGCGGCATCACGAAGTCGGGCGCCGACTTGCCGAGCCGGTTCGAGGGGATGTCGCGGTCGGGGGCGCCGCGCAGCAGGCCGTAGAGGAACAGTCCTCCCAGCGCCGCGACCACAGCGGCGATCAGGGCGAAGCGTCTCACGCCTTGACAGCGCTCCCGTCACCGGCGAGCTGAGCCGCCGGAATGCGCGCCAGCGTGCGGCTGCCGAGCGAGAAGGCCGTGCCCAGCACGATGACCAAACCGCCGATCCAGATCCAGGTGACCAGCGGGCTCTTGACGAGCCGCAGCACCACGAAGGTGCTGTCGGGTCCGAGCGTGCTGTTCAAGTTCAGGTAGAGATCGTGCGTCGGCGTGTAGATGACGGCCGGGGTAGGGACGGCGTTGCGGTTGGCGCCGTAGGCGTGGATGCGCGGTCGCATGGTGGCGATGAAGCGGCCGTTGCGCGTCACCTCGATGACGGCGCCGGCCGTGACGCGCGCTGCGCTGCGCTCGACGTAGCGGTCGACGGCGCGCAGGGTGTAGCCCTCGAACGTCACCGACTGGCCGAAGTCGATCCTGAGCTGCTGGTCGACGCGGTAGCCGGCGCTGAACGCCACGCCGAGCGCGACCACGACCACGCCTAGGTGCACGACCATGCTGCCGACGCGGCGGCGGTTCTCGAACACGTAGCTGCGCATCACGTCCGACGCGCTGCGCTGTGCCAGCCTGATGCGCGGCGCCAGCGCGCCGGCCAGCAGCAGGATCACGCTCATGACGTTGTAGCCGGCCAGCGCGACGGTGAGGGCGGGGTAGACCTTGCGCACGCCCAACAGCACGGCCAGCCCGCCGGCGACGAAGAAGGCGCTCAGCAGCCACAGCAGGTTGTGCCGCAGCTTCTGGTCGTCGGCCTTGCGCCACGGCAGCAGCGGACCGATGCCCATCAGCGCGAACACCAGCATCCACAGCGGCAGCGTCACCTGATCGAAGAACGGTGCGCCGACGGTGACGCGCGCGCCCGACACCGCCTCGACGATGAGCGGGAACAGCGTGCCGAGCAGCACCGCGAAGGTGAGGGCGAGGAACAGCAGGTTGACGCCGAGGAAGCCGCCTTCGCGGCTGACGACGGAGTCGAGCTCGGAGCGGTCGCGAACGTCGTCGAAGCGCGCCGCCAGCAGGCCGAACGCGAACAGCGTCACCAGCAGGAAGAAGACGAGGAACGCCGGCCCGACGGGCCCGGAGCCGAAGGCGTGCACCGACGAGACGACTCCGGAGCGCGTCAGGAAGGTGCCGAGTATCGACAGCGAGAACGTCAGGATGATCAGCGCGAGGTTCCAAGGCTTGAGCATGCGCCTGCGCTCTTGCACCTGCACGCTGTGGATGAAGGCGGTGGCGGCGAGCCACGGCATCAGGCTCACGTTCTCGACCGGGTCCCACGCCCAGTAGCCGCCCCAGCCGAGCACCTCGTAGCTCCACCAGCCGCCGGCGACTATCGCGGCTGAGAGGAAACCCCAACCGGTCAGGGTCCAGCGCCGCGTCTCTGCCATCCACTCGCTGCCTGGGCGCCTGGTTATCAGCGCCGCTATGGCGTAGGAGAACGGCACTGTGAGCCCGACGAAGCCCAGATACATGAGCACTGGATGGACGGCCATCATCCAGTGGTTCTGCAGCAGCTCGTTGGGGCCGGGTCCGTCGAGGGGCGGCACGGCCAGCACCTCGAACGGGTTGGCGAGGAACGCGACGACGAAGTAGAAGAACACCTGAACGCTCTGCATGATCACCAGCGCCCACGGTCTCAGGGGGCTGAGCGGAGCGACGATGGCGAGCAGCGCCGAGTAGCCGGAGAGCAGCCACGCCCACAGCAGGATCGAGCCCTCCAGCGCGGCCCACAGCGTCACCACCTTCACCCACACCGGCGAGGCGATGCGCGAGTGCCCTGCCACGTAAGCGACGGAGAAGTCGTTGGTGAGCAGCGCGGCTTCCATCGCGACTATCGCGGCCGTGGCCACGATGAAGCCTGCGATGGCGGAGAGCCTCGCCGAGGTCTGCAGCCGTGAGTCGCGCCGCGCCGCGCCGACGGTACCGGCCACCACACCGTAGACGGCCAGAGCGAACGCGATGAAGACGGCCGCGCCGCCGAGGGTGCCTAGCTCCATGTCAAACGCGCCACCTCAGCGCAGCGACTCCTTCAACGCCTCGATGTCGATCGGCTCGCCGGGGGCCGGTGGGTGGTAGTCAGACGAGTGCTTCACCAGCAGGTTGTCGCCCACGAAGGTGCTGCTGCCCTGGTGGAAGCGGCCCTCGATGACGACGCCGCCGTTCTCCTGGAACATGTCGGGCGGAGCGCCGCCGTACTCGACCGCGTAGCTCGCCAGGCCGTCGGTGACGGCGAAGGTCAGGTGCAGCATGGCGTCGTCGTACGCGATGCTGCCCGGCTCGACCATGCCGCCGAGCCGGATGCGGCGGCCTTCGAACGACTCGGCGTCGCGCGCGTACTCGCTCGGCGTCACGAAGTACACCAGCGAGGTCTTGAGCGCCTGCGAGATCATGAAGCCGGCGCCAGCCAGCACCATGACCCCGAGCAGCGCGTAAACGACTCTCTTCTTCACCTCAACGACCCTCGTTGCCTGCCTTGGCTTGGCGCTCGCGCCGCGCGAGGTAGATCATGTAGCCGCCGTAGGCAATGAGTAGCTGCAGCCACGCCGCGGCGATCCAGAACCAGGGAGACAGGTTATCGAACACGAACCACCTCAGTAGAAGGCATGGCGGGCCTGCGGCCGGCAGCCAGACGGTCTTCCGCCGCCAAGTAGACCTTGCCGATGCGGATGCGCTCCGAGACGAAGTAGAAGAAGATCAGACCGGCGATGACGACGTTGAAGAGCAGGATCATCAGCATCGTCCTGTCCATGCTGACGCCGCTACCGTCGAGGTTGATGCTCTTGGCGGGGTGCAGCGTGCGGAACCATTCGGCCGCCAGGTAGTTCAGAGGCAGGGTGGCCAGCACGACGATCATGATCACGGCGCTGATGCGACCGCGGCGTTGCGGGTCGTCGTTGAGAGCCCTGACGATGAAGTAGCCGACGATGAGCACCGCCATCAGGGCCGTCAGGGTCAGCTTGGCGTCCCAGGTCCAGAAGGTGTTGAGGGTCGGCTTGGAGTACGTCATGCCGCCGATGATCGTCAGCACCGAGAACACCAGGGCAGCCTCGGCGTTGGCCACGGCCCTGAGGTCGTCGATGGGGCGGCCGCGCCATAGGTAGAGCATCCCGAAGATGGCTGACAGGGCCACCGCCGCGAAGCCGATCCACGCGACCGGCACGTGGGCGTACATGATGCGGATCAGCTCGCGCTGGTTCACGTCGGGCGGGCTGGCGACGAGCGCCAGGTAGGCGCCCACGCCGAACCCGACTAGGCAGAGGATGCCCAGGACGGTCAGCCACATGGGCCTTTTGGACAGGGTCTGTGTCATCTGATCAGCCTCTCGAGCAGGATGCACTGCGAACTGCCACGTGTTCGAGCACTAGAGCTCGAACACGCAGACTCCTATGAAGTCTAATGCCCAGCGCGGGTACGTTTGCCCCTCGGCTGTTACGGCGCGCTTGGAACGGGCCTCTCGGCTGTCGCGTTGCGGCTCGCGGGTAAGCGCTCACTCCTCCACCACCAGGTGGAAGAGCGACGTGCACAACACCAGGTAGATCAGGTCGAAGCCCGCCAGCAGCAGCAGCCACTCGCCCGCCGGCCCGCCGTCGGCGCTGCCGGTGAGCGACTCCGTCGCCCTCACCGCCGCCAGCAGGATCGGCACCACGATGGGGAACATCAGGACGGGCAGCAGCGCCTCGCGCGCCTGCAGGTTGGCGGTCAGAGCGGCGTAGAACGTGGCGACCGTCGAGAAGCCGAGTGCGCCGAGGAGCACCGTGACGACGATCAGCGGCAGCGCCGACGCTCCGCTGAGGCCGCCCGAGCCGTAGAGGACCAGCGCGATCGGCGTCATGACGAGTCCGAGCGTGCTCAGGTAGAGCCAGTTGGCGAGGAGCTTGCCGAGGTAGACGGCTGCGCGGGACACCGGCAGGCTCAGCGTCTGCTCGAGCGCCCCCTCTTCGCGGTCGGACTGGAAGCTCTGGGCGGCGGAGATCACGCCGGCGAACACGACGGCCACCCACAGCACGCCCGGAGCGGCCTGCGCCAGCAAGCGCGAGTCGCGCCCGAGGGCGAACGCGACCAGCACCAGCGTGATGCCGGAGAAGAACAGGGTGGCGACGGTGGCGGCGCGGCTGCGCAGCTCCTGGCGCAGGTCCTTGCGCGCCATGGCGAGCACCGCGCCGAGGTCGCTCACCTAAGAAGCCGCCGCCCTCAGCGCGCCGCCGGCGAGCGTCAGCACGGCGTCGACCCTCAGCGCGTCGCGGTCGTTCTCATGCGAGGCGAGGAGCACCGTGCGTCCGCGCCGTCTAGCGCCGCTGATCACGTCGTCCATCAGGTGTTTACCGTCGTCGTCCAGTGCCGAATACGGCTCGTCTAGGAGCCACAGCTCGGGGTCGAGCAGCAGCAGCCTCGCCACGCCGAGGCGCTTCTTCATGCCGCTCGAGTAGCTCCTAACCAGCTTGCGGCCGACGCTGCCGAGGTCGACCTTGTCGAGCGCAGCGGCTATCGCGGCGTCGGAGGTATCTACATGAGGGCGGTTCGTAAGCTCCAGTGCCAGCCGCAGGTTCTCGGCTGCGGTGAGCACGGCGTAGTTGCCGCCGTGCACGCTGAGCAGCCCGATGCGAGCGCGCACGTCCTGCGCCTGCCTGACGAGGTCGAAGCCGTGGACGGAGCCGCTGCCTTCGTTCGGACGCAAGCGCGTGGCGAGGAGCCTCAGCAGCGTGGTCTTGCCGGCGCCGTTGCCACCTCGCAGCACCACGACGCGGCCTTTGGCGACCTCGAGGCTCAGGCCGTCGAGGACGAGGTCGCGACCCATCCTGCGGCTGATGGCGCGCAGCTCGATGGCCGGCGCATCGGTCGTGGGCGCGGCGGTCACAGGCGCTCTAACAGCCAGCTCGGCGTGATCTGGATCAGGTACGAGTTGAGGCGGGTGAAGGTGCCGGTGAGCATCAGCAGCCCCGCGATCACCAGCAGCACGCCCGCGCCGCGCTCGACCAGCGGCAGGAAGCGCCTGAAGCGCTGCGAGAAGCGCATGAACGGCTCGAGCAGGAGCGCGGCCAGCAGGAACGGCACGCCGAGCCCGAGGGCGTAGACCGCCAGCAGCCCGACGCCGTGCGCCAGGGTGCCACCGGCCCCGGCGAGCGTGAGGATCGCGCCGAGGATGGGGCCGATGCACGGGGTCCAACCGGCCGCGAACGCCATGCCGAGCAGCATCGCGCCCCACGGCGTGCGGCTCTCGCCGCGGTACTGAGGACGGGTGTCGCGATACACCCACGGCACCCTAATCACTCCGAGCATCACCAGTCCCATCGCGATGACGAGGATGCCGCCGAAGGTCGTGAGCAGCGTCAGGTTCGAGCGGAGCGCGGCACCAAGCGCGCTGGCCGACGCTCCGAGAGCGATGAACACCAGCGAGAAGCCGAGGATGAAGAACAGGCTGTTGCGCACCAGCACGACGCGTTTGGCGTCGGCGCTCCCGCCGACGAACGCCAGGTAGCTCGGCACCAGCGGCAGCACGCACGGCGACAGGAACGACAGCACGCCTGCCAGGAACGCCAGCGGCAGGGTCGGCGTCATAGCGCTCGTCTCGTCATGCGGTTAGCGATGATAGCCGCCTCGTCCTCACTACTGCTCGGACAATCGTCCCGCGGCGTCCTGATCGTTGCGGGCGCGTTTGCCGGTGAACCACGCGCCGCTCAGCACGGGGCCTATCACGTAGCGCGAGTAGAAGGTGAGCAGTCGCCAGCCCAGGATGGCCGCCGCGACGGTACCGCTCTTGCTTATCACGTCCTCGCCGGGTGCGAACTCGAGGTCGCCGGAGTAGGTCCCGACGACCCGCACCGTGCCCGCCCTCAGGATCGAGGCGGTCAGCACCTCGAGGATGCCGGCGCCGCCAGGGGTGGGGAAGAAGGTGGCGAGGACCATCGGCACCTGCGCCGCCGCCATCGTCACCAGCAGCGGGGCGTTCGGGTCGAAGGCGCGCACCATCACGTAGAAGGTGAGCAGCGTGCTCAGGTAGACGGTGATGGTCAGCAGGTGCAGCCAGATCCTGCCGGGCAGGTCGATGGCGCTGATCTGGCTGTTCGCCTCGTGGACGCGCGCCCCGAACGCCGCCACGCTCTGCTGCCAACGCCTGAGCGGCCTGAGCCTGAAGACCGCTGTCAGAGCCACGGTGAGCCACTCGAGCCTGAACTGCAAGATCCAGATCAGGGCCGCGGCTCCGAGCGCGAACAGCACCGCGATCACCTCGATGTGATCTACCTTGAGGATCCTGGTGCTGCGCCCCAGCGCGATGAGGCTGACAGGCAACGACCATGTCAGGAACATGAGGTCGAGGGCCCAGATGTGAACGTTGGCCGACCACGCGCGCGAGGCAGGCACCCCATCGCGCGTCAGCGACAGGACGACAGCAGGCGCCTGTCCGGCGTTGCCCGGTGATGCCGCCGCGGTGAACAGTCCCAGCGCGTAGGCGCGTAGCGCCTGGATCAGCGTGATGGGCGCGCGTGCGTAGCGCATCAGCAGCCACAGGCGGTGGGAGCCGGCGGCGTAGTTGGTGACGACCAGCAGCCCGCCGAGCGCCAGCGCGGGCAGAGGGATGCGTGCGAGCGTAGAGACGCTCTCGCCCAGTAACCACAGGGTAGCGAAGATCCCTGCGACCCCGAAGACGATCGCCAGTAGCGCGGCTCTAAGCATCGGGAGTCAGGACCGCACGCGGTTCTTGCCCTCGCGCTTGGCGCGGTAGAGGAGGCCGTCGGCGCGAGCCAGGAGGGCGGAAGGGGACTCGTCGTCGCGTAGGCACGCCAGCCCTGCGCTGGCGGTTATGTGGATGCCGAGCTCGAACAGCACGCGCTCGTGCACGCGTTGTATCAGCTTCTCCGCGACGAGCTCAGCGCCCGCCAGTTCGGTCTCTGGCAGCACGACGACGAACTCCTCACCGCCGATCCGAGCGCAGGTGTCGACGTCGCGGATGCCGTCGAGCAATGCCTTGGCGCTGGAACGCAGCACGTCGTCCCCGGCGGCGTGCGAGCGCTCGTCGTTGACGCGCTTGAAGTCGTCGAGGTCGAGCATCACCAGGCAGACGGGGCGCGGGTTGCGCCGCGCGCGGGTGACCTCGACCTCCAGCAGCTCCTCGAACGCCCTGCGGTTGGCGAGTCCGGTGAGCTCGTCGGTGCGCGACAAGCGCTCTAGCTTCGCGGCCTGCCGTCCGAGCTGCTCGTGCAGCTCGCGCAGGTCGGCGTAGGCGCGCGCCAACTCGACGTTGCGGAGCCTGTCGATCTCGCGGTCCTTCTGGATGCGCTCGACGTCGAACTGGATGGTGAGGAGCTGGCTACGCAGGTCGGAGGTCTCGCGCAAGAGCTTCTCGTGATGGGAGTGGTAGGCCTCGAAGTGCTCGAGGGCCTCCTCGAAACGTCCGATCCGCCGCAGTGCCATAGACATCGCTTGATGCGCGGTGGCTGTCTCCAGCGGTGCGTTGCTGGCCTCGCCCCTGGTTATCGCCTCGGCGAGGTGCGCTACTGCCGACTCTGGCTCGCCTTTGGCCAGGTACGCCTTGCCGACGCCTACCAGCGCCGCCGCCGCCGCTCGGCGCCGCGCGCCGTCGCGATGGATGGTGAGCGCCTCGTGGAAGTGCTCGAGGGCGGCGTCGTCGTCGCCGAGCGCGAGGCTGAGGTCGCCTAGGCTGAGCTGTACCAGGCTGCGGCTGTATGCGTCAGAGGTGGCGAGCGCCGCCTCGAAGTGAGCTCGCGCCTCCGATATCTCGCCCAGCGCCTGGTGGCCCAGCCCGATGATCCTCAGCGCCGTGTTGTGGTCGCGCGCAGTGTCGCCACGGTTGGGCGCGGCCGGCAGAGCCAGCCTTCCGTACTCGATCGCCTTGTCAGGGCGTCCCAGGTCGAGGTAAGCGGCGGCTATGCCGTTGAGCGGGCCCGCCACGAGCTCCGGCCTCAGGCGCTCGAGCGTCCTCAGCGCGCGGAAGTGGTGCTCGAGCGCTTGGGTGTAGAGGCCCATCTTGTCGTAGCCCCAGCCGAGGCCGATCAACGACTGGGCCTCGCGCACCTCGTCGCCCATGAAGCGCGCGATGTGCGCCTCCAGATGCGCGATGCGCAGCGACTCGGCGTAGTCGCTCATGCGGAAGGTCGCGACTGCCAACGCGGTCACCGCGTTGAGGACGAGGGCGACGGTCTCGCGCTTCATGAGCTCGAGCTCCTTGTCCCACTTGTACGACTCCTCTGACGGGTCGAGTCCGGCGACGACGAGCGCCTGGTTCCCGAGCTGCACGACGTCCTCGAGCCTCATCACCTGACCGGCGGCCTCGGTGGCGAGGGCGAGAGCCCGCAACAGCGACTCGCTCTGTCTCGGCTCCTGCGCAAGCTCGGCGGCGGCGCGCGCGAGCTCCAGTTGCCGCTCAGCGTCCCGACCGCGCCACGCCACGGCTTGGGCCAACAGCTCGTCGAGCCGGGCCAAGGCTTCGTGGCTCTGCGCGTAGTTCTGCGCCGGGGTGCTCGGTTCCGAGGGCATCTAGCCCGCTACCTCCTGGTTCGCAGTTCCGGCCATTATGCCCGACCGGCGGCCGGACTTGGCGCGCCGAAACGGTCGGCGTACTCAGGGCTGGCGGTGACGGCGAGGCGCTGTCTCAGGAAGGCGCGGTCGCTCTCGAGCCACTGCGGCAGCCTGAAGGCCAGACCCAACTCGTCGAGCGGCTCATCGACGGTGAAGCCGGGACCGTCGGTGGCGATCTCGAGGATCGAGCCGGACGGCTCGTTGAAGTAGAGGGCGCGGAAGTAGCAGCGGTCCTTGTAGTCGCGGGGGTTCAAGCCGTGCTCGCGCAGCGCGGCCAGCGCCTCGTCCTGCTGCGCCTCGTCGGCCGCTCTGAGCGCGACGTGGTGGATGCTGCCGGCACCCCAGCGGCCGCGTTGCGGTTCCGGGACGCTGACGAGGTCGAGGTAGCCCCCGGCTGCGCCTGAGGCCGGCGCGAGGCGCGTCACCTCGTCCGAGCCGGTGACGATCATGCCGAGCGCCGACTCGAGCAGCTCGACCGTCTCTCTCAGTCGCGGTGCGCTGAGCGTCACGGCGTGAAAGCCCGCGATGGCGAACTCGTCCGGCACCCCCGACCCGCGCCACGCTGCGGCTCCGGGCGACCCGACGGCCGTCAGCTCGAGCGGGATGCCGTCGGGATCGTCGAAGCGTATGGACGCCTCACCGAACCTGCTCGCCGGTGACGTGACGATCCCAGCGCGTTCGAGACGCTCGGCCCAGTAGTCGAGGGAGCCATCGGGGACGCGCAAGCTGATGCGCTGAGCCTCGCCGTCGCCGCGTTCGCCGCGGCCCGCGCCCGGCCACGGGAACAGCGACAGGACGGTGCCGGGTCGTCCCGCTGCGTCGCCGAAGTAGAGGTGGTAGGTCTGCGGATCGTCGAGGTTGACCGTGCGCTTCACCAGCCGCAGTCCGAGCGTGCGCGCGTGGAACTCGATCGCGGCCTGCGGCTTGCCCGCGATGGCGGTCACGTGGTGGATACCAGAAGTTCTGAACGCCATGCGCTTCGACTCTCGACGGGCCAAGATCCACCGGACGCCGCGGCGGCGCTGCCGGCGCGGTTCGGTGGTGCGGCCTCACTTGAAAGGATGTGGGCTGCTGAGGTAGCATAGCAAGGCTGTCGAGACGGCGATGAGGCGCGCCCTGTTACATGCAACCTGTTACATCGTGCCCACGCTGCTGTGCCTGACGAGAAGTCGGCACGATTCGAGGGACTCGAGCTCGCGCAGCCTCAAGAACGGTCGAGCCACCGGGAAAGTAGACGACGATGAAGTACAACAAAGGCGCCATCCTGCGCGCGATCGAGCAGCCCTACCTGCGCACCGACATCCCGGAGTTCGACACCGGTGACACCATCCGTGTCGACTACAAGGTCGTCGAAGGCAGCCGCAGCCGCGTCCAGGCCTTCGAAGGTGTCGTCATCGCCCGCAAGAACGGCAAGGGCGCTCGCAGCACCGTGATGGTCCGCAAGGTCTCCTTCGGCGAGGGCGTCGAGCGCGTGTTCCCTGTCAACTCGCCGATGATCAGCGCCATCACCGTGGTGCGCCGCGGCCGCACCCGCCGCTCGAAGCTTTACTACCTGCGCGATCTGCGCGGCAAGGCCGCTCGCCTCAAGACCGACGTCGGTCGACAGGAAGAGGATCGCGCCGCCGCCCGCGCCGCGCGCTCTGACGGCAACAAGGACTGAGCTCGGCTCGGCCTCCCCATCCTTAACGACGGCGCCCGCAGAGATGCGGGCGTTCTTCTTGCTGGATTGTCCAAGGCTCAGCTCTCGACGACGACGAGCTGTTCTGGATCGAAACCGCGCGGGGCCAGCAACGTAGAGGCGCCGGGTGAGCTCAGGAAGCACTCCAGAGCGTTGGTCGCCGACTCGTCGACGCCGCTGCCGGCTTGGTCTCGCAAGATACCTAGGGCCGCGTCGGGAGTGTTCGGCTCGCGGTAAGGCCGGGGGGCTGTCAGCGCTTCGAACTGCTCGGCGACGTTGAGCAACCGCACGTTCATGCCGAGCCGCGAGGCTGGGACGGCGCTGTGGTAACCGTTGCCGTCGACACGCTCGTGATGACCGGCGGCAAGCGGAACCGCCTCCGTGAACGGCGTCGCCCAGGCGAGGATGTGCTCACCGTAGATGGTGTGACGCCTGACCGACTGAGTCTCGCGCGGATCGAGACCGGCAGCCTTGTCGAGCAGCGAGTTGGAGAGAGCGAGGGTGCCGACGTCGTGAAGCAGCGCTCCGCGCGACAGGGCGCGCAGCTCGGAGCTGTCGAGCCGCTCGGAGGGCGGCAGGTTGGCGGCGGCGCCAAGCGCGAGCGCGCGCACCCGCTCGGAGTGTCGGTAGGTCCAAGGCGACTTCGCGTCGACGAACCTGCCGATGCCGGCTGCGATCCTGTCGAGCTGCGCGTCGTCGATGTCCAGCACCGGCTCGTCGGGCGACGCTTCGGCCAGCGACTGCCAGATCGAAGACTGATCGAGGTCCTGCCAGAGGTTGCCTGCGTGCGTCAGCTCGAACGCCTCGACGACTCGCGGGTCGAACCAGTTGCCTGCGCGCGAACGGATGGCTCTGCGAGCGGCCTGAGCGCCGTCCATGGTGAAGGCCAGTTCCGCCGCCTGCGCCACCACAGCGATGCGGCCGATCAGCGGCAACTCCTCCCCGGCGAGACCCTGCGGCTTGCCGCGACCGTCGAAGCGCTCCTCCATCGTCGCGATGGCTTCGGCCACAGCCTCGGTCATGCCCATCTCGAGCGCGAGCTTCGCTCCCCGCTCGCCGCGGGTACGGCTCAACGCGGCCGCGGCCCCGAAGGTCCCACGGCTCAGGTCGAAGAGGTACTGCAGGCGCCGTCCGAGTGGCACTCGCACCGCCGGCTGGCCCATGATGAACTGAGCGCCCTCGCGGAAGAGCCCGAAATCTACCTTACGGATGGCGTGCTTTACCTGGCGTTCGTCGCCTCCGAACAGGTGATGCACCTGTGCCGAGATGCTCGAAGAACCGAGGTCCTTGAGGAGTAGCGCGTAGTAGAGGTCCGAGAGGTCCTGCTCGTCGAGGCCGAGCGTGCAGCCGATCCGCATCCCAACCACGGCGGTCCGCAGCGAGTGCTGGTGAGGGTAGCCTTCCGAGACGTCGAAGGCGTGACTCAGAGCCGCGATCAGCTCGCCCTGCGAAGCGCCGGCCGATTCCTGAACACCACGCGGTGCGACCGGCCGCTTCCCGCGAGAACGGGTGCGATCAGGCAGCCTAGTCGGCCTCACCGCGGGCGCAACGAGATCGGACTTGGGCTTCAGAGTCACGACGTAACGATGTCAGGCGCGACCTTACGGGATTCTGACTACTCGGCCAAGAATCCTTAACTTTCATCACACGTTGGACTTTGCGACCGACCTGCGGGCTAGAGCCGCCTAAGGTCTCACTGCGTCAAGCCGGGGGGCTTGCGTAGGTTAGGGGTAGGTGCGAACACTCCTCCGACCACTGGTCCTAGCTGCGGTCCTGCTCGCCAACGTCGGCGTCGAAGCGCAGCGTGCACCCGTCGGCATCACCTACGGTCCCGTACCGGTCTAGTCGATCCTCGACGGGGACACGATCGTCGTCACCTCGAACGTGGGGCCTCGCAAGGTGCGGCTCATCGGGATCGACGCCCCGGAACAGGGTCATGCCGACACCTGGTTCGGTGCGTTGGGCGCGCGAGCCGCCCGAGCGCTCGCGGAGATGCTGCCGCCTGACAAGCTCGTCTGGCTCGAGCTCGACCTCGGCCTCGAGGACGTCTACGGTCGGCTGCTGGCGTACGTGTACGTCGCCGATCCGGAAGGGGAGTGGCGGCTCGGCGAGGTCTCCGCCACGCAACTGAACCTCGCCATGGTTCGAGCCGGCATGGCCGCGACGATGACGGTCCAACCCAACCAACGCTACTCGCGCTTGTACACGGAGGCGCAGACGGCCGCGATGGACGCCGAGCTCGGTCTCTGGGGTGAAGAGCTGCCCGCAGGCTCCCGGCTCGACCTGGCGCCACTGCCTGACGGACCGATCGTCATCGAGTGCGCCCTGTACAACCCGGCAACCCCCAACGACGAGAACGGCGAGTGGGTGTCGGTATGGCTCAGGGAGGCCATGGACACGACCGGCTACCGCATCTACGACGCCGGCTCGAACACCAGCTTCTACCTGCCAGCGGGACCGCAGTCGATGGGTGAGCTGCGCGTCGACAACCCCGGTCAGGGCGTGTGGAACAACTCCGGCGACACGATCTTCCTGATGTTCGGAGACCGCGTGGTTGACCAGTGGAACTACAGCGATATGTTGGCGGGTGAAGGATCGATCGTATGCCGCGGGCAGCCGTAAGCATCGAGCCAAAGGACCTGAACGCATACATCGGCTTTACACTTCGCGTCTTGGCCGGTACACTAACGTCTGCCCTCGACTGCGGGAGAGGGTTTGTTGCAGGTGTGGGGCTGTGGCGCAGTTGGGAGCGCGTCTGAATGGCATTCAGAAGGTCAGGGGTTCGAATCCCCTCAGCTCCACCAAAGAAATGCCGTCTAGGACGGTAGAAACTAAAGAGCGGCCGATGCGAAGTCGGCCGCTCTTCTAGCTGTGGTGTGTCAGGCGTGGTGTCAACAGGTTTTCAGGGTGTCAGTTGGCGACTCTCGAGGCCGCGGCCTTCTCGGTCTTTTCGAGGTAGGCGACGTGCCGCTGTGCCCAGTCCTCGGCGACTTCGTTGGCTAGGTGCTGGTAGGTGTTGGCGGTCTGGCTGATCGT
Organism: uncultured bacterium; assembly: GCA_964392895.1. Classification (GTDB taxonomy): domain Bacteria; phylum Deinococcota; class Deinococci; order Deinococcales; family Trueperaceae; genus CAYMRL01. Next base: position 165,649 of record CAYMRL010000004.1, on the reverse strand, counting down.
CGAGTGGCCGAGCCAGCGGCTGACGACGGTAAGCGGCGTTCCGCTGGCTAGGTGCAAGCTGGCGAAGGTGTGCCGGAACGAATAGAGCGAGAAGGTGTCTGTGATGCCGGCGGCCGTTAGGGTGCGGTCGAGTTCGCGGCGTGAGAAGGTCCAGGGCGCGAGCGGTTGGCCTTCTTGATTGACGAAGACGTAGCCGCTGGCGTCGTGGCCGACTTCTCTCTGGGTTGCCATGTGCTCTAGCAGCATGTCGCATAGTCCGAACATCGGCAGCGTGCGGCGGCTCTTGCTGGTCTTGGGATGCGTGGCGATGCGTTCGCCGTCGGCGCCGCGCGTGACGGCTCGAGCCACGGTCAGGCGTTCGTTCTGAAAGTCAAGATCGGTCCACATGAGGGCGCACGCCTCGCCGGGTCTGAGGCCCGTATCCATGAGCACTCGGTAGAGCACTCGGTAGTAGGCGCCGGCGCTGGCCTCGAGGAAAGCGGCGCGCTCGGCTGCGGTGAGTGCGCGCTTCTCTTTCGGCTTGCCGCTGACTACTTCGGCGTCTCTGGCGGGGCTGTAGCTGATCATCTGCCAGCGGACGGCTTGAGTGAGTGCCTGAGAGAGCGCGGCGTGCGCCAGGTGGACGGTTCTTGGGCCTAGCGGTTTGCCTTGCCAGCCGGCTATCTTCCCGTCCTTGTCGGCTTCGGGCTTGGGTAGCTTGCCTTCGCGCATGTTGCGGTAGAGCTGGTCGATGTCTCTCAGTGTGAGGTCGGCTAGGCGCTTGTGGCCGAGTGTCGGCAGTACGTAGGTGCGTAGCGTGTGCTCATAGCCGGCGATGGTTCTGGCTGCGACGTGCTGCGCTTTGTGCGGTATCCATTCGCGCACGAGGTCGGCGAGTGTCGCGGTGCTGCGCGGAGTGAGCTTGCCTGTGTTCTTGTCCTGTAGGAGTTCGATCAGGCGCGCCTCGGCGTCGCGTTTGCGGCCGTAGACGACCTCGGATCGGTACTGCTTGCGGCCTTTGGCGTCGCGGCCGATGAATGCCTTCACTTGCCAGCGGTTCGGGTCGCTGGCGTGCTGCAAGAGTTGGCCGGGGCGGCTGCCGCTGCCGCGGTCTACGCGCACGTAGCGGCTCACGGTTGGCTCTTGCTCTTGGCGACGATCTCTAGGCCGAGGGCGTCGAGAACCTTTTGCCAGACGGCCGGCACGTTGCCGGCCTTGGCGCGCATGATGTCGCTCATGTATTGGCGCGAGACGCCGACCTCTTGCGCGAGCTGGGCTTGGTTCTTGTCGAGTCGGGCGAGTTCGATGCGGACGGCTTCCCTGATCTTGCTATTCACGTTTGCCATGTTGACATAGTACGACGAGCGACGTATCAAGTCAATCTATATTCGGTCAGTGTCAATAAAAGAGCGGATAAGCTGCATTATCAGGTTTTTCCGTTCGGACCGCGCTCGAAGCGGTCCCAAGTCCAGACGCAAGAGGTGTCGGACCGATTGAGCAGTCCCAAGAGCTAAGTACTATGGAGCGAGGATTTCACTCCTATGTGCGGGTTCTAGAAGAGGCGGGTTTCGGTGGCGGCCGGCGCTCTGATGCGAGCCACGCTGTCTAACTCGAGTGCAAGAGGGAGGGCGTAGAAATCGAGGCGCCTAAGGAGGTCAATCGTTATGGGCCGCTTGTCACCGAAGAAGGCTTGTGCGGAGAGTAGCTTTTGGGTCAGGGGATGATTGAGTAACTGCGCTAGGTAGCTTGCTTCTGGTTCACTCTGGCATGCAATGAAGTAGACGGTGTCGTCGAACACAACAGGGCGGCCTTGGTAGGGCCCCACGACTTGGAAGGTGGGCTTCTTGTAGAAGCCAGAAACCGCCACCTTCCAAGAGGCAAAGGTGTAATCCCCCACGCCAAAGACGGAGAACGGTGGTCGATTGCGATAGATCGAACTCTTGCGAGCATCAAGGTCCGATCGATGGGACTGGAGGTATTCCCAGGTTTTGGGTGCATTTTGTTGAATGGGATCGGTGGGCTCGCCAATGCTCTTCTGGGTCACGAGTACCCACTTGCGAGGTTCCCTAGTGTCGCCCTTGGCGATGTCTGAACTCTTTAGCAGCGGGTACATGTAGGTGTCCTCCAGGTCTCGCAGCTCTCCTAGTCCATTCTCATATGTGTCGTTTTTGCGCCGAAGCTCCATGACTTTGGCTAGGTCGTGTTTCAGGCCAGAGCGCCATGTGTAGTCACGGTTACCGCCCAGAACATGGTCGTATGTAAGGCAAGTCTCGAGGTCTGGCACGAGATTGCCTCGGTAGAGCCCAAGTTCCCGGCTCGGTGCGTGATCCTCGAGTTCGATGAACACGTCACAGCGCTGCTCTCCAGGTGTCGTGTCCACATCAATCACCAGAAGGCAAGCCTCTACTGCCGCATTGAAGTGCTCCTGAGCGTCAACAAAGTATAGGCTTGTAGTCGCAAAAGGGCGGCTGAGTTGCCAGAGGTAGCGTAGGACCTTGCGAGCGACCGTGTACTTTACAAGCATTGCTATGGTGCCTGTCCTGCCTTGCAGCCACGTGAGTTGTTGCAGAAGCATCCATTCAGATATGTCGAAGTTGCTTCTGCCCGTGACTGCGTCGAGACCGCGGTGGCGCGGAAAGTTGCTTTTGTCTGGGAGGTTTAAGCTACCCAGGCGGCTTAGCTCGGCGTTCGTAACCCACGGAGGATTGCCGACTACTAGTAGTGGGTCTGGCAGTGCCTCGAGTATTGCGCTCCAGTCGGTCTTGAAGAAGTCGGCTGTCCCAACTTGGACTTGGAGTCCCTGTGCGGCGGCAGCTTCTCTCGCTTCTCGAACGCGGGTGGCATTGATATCGAACCCAAATGCAGGAGCGCCTTCTTGCCCATAGTGCTGGACAGCAGCTAACAGTAGGCTACCGCTCCCACAGTTCGGTTCAAGGATCGATCCGAAACTACTTCGCCGGCGGGCCAGCGTCGCGATGATGCGTTGGGCAAGCCCAGGCGGAGTCTGGAAGTCGCCGAGAGAGTCCCGGTGCATTGTCATCCTAGTAGCCTTGAAAGACCTTCCGGACGCCAGAGACTGTGCCGGCGCTCGTTATGGCGCGTCCGTATTGGAGCCGCCACTGTAGCGCGTTGGAGATGGTCAAGTAGCCCTGCGTAGGGGGGTCGACGAGTATCCGGCGGGCTAGTGCCGTAGCTCCAATGTCATCGATAGGGAGATTCCGGTCATGCATGAAGGCGATCAGGTCGTCTTCATTTCCACCGTTTTTGAGAACGGCCAGCACCCCTCTGCTAGTTACGTAGTCTGCTGTGTGATCATCGTCGATGTAGATCACGTGTTGAACCGCGAGATTCGCAGTTTGAGTAACTGGATCGTCGGTCTTCTCGTAGACAAAGACGAGCAGGTCGTAGCCGAGACCGTAGACCTTTTGCTGGGCCGACTTGAACGGGCAAGACGACTGTGGCTGCTTGACACTAGTCACTTTCAGATCAACTCCCAGCCCCGGAAAGTCGATTCCTGAGGCGGAGTTGCCCATCTCGAAAGCATAGGACCGTTGAAGATATGCTCGAAACCCGTGTTCGATGTAGGTTCCCACCGCTTTGCCGTCAGTGACGCCATAGAGAGTCGGTTCCTGAAAGCTTGACAATGCGTCTGCGAACGCCGCGGCTTCTTCTATCAGACTGTCAACACTTAGCGGAGCTGCCATAGACAATCCTACCCAAGCCTCGTGCTCTCTCGAAGTAGCGAACTAGTCTTGCTGGCGTGCTCCAATGGCGTCGAGTCTAGAAGTGAGTCGATTCAGGTTGCCAACTTTGTAGCCCCGATGGACGGCCAGAAGCGGACGTGGAGCTGTTCAGCGCTCGAGGCGGCCTATGCTGAGCCTCAGGCGGTTAGCCATGCCGAGGAGGGCGCTGTGGTAGGCGTCGCGCGCTTCGTCCTCAAGGCGGTAGTAGGTGTGCCAGTGCATGCCTTTGGGCTTGGGTGGGAACGGCTGAGTGAGATCGCCGCTGCCGCCTAAGCGCTTGCGGATGGCTTGAGCCTTGTAGATGCCGCGATCTATGACGCTCTCGCGGGTGCTGCTGTAGGCGAGGTCGTGACAGCGCCGGCAGTAGAAGCGGTGGCCGGCGTAGAGGATCGCGACGCGGCGGCCGCAGCGGGGGCAGAGCAGCCACGGCCGGGCGCCGCCGTAGTTGCAAGGTGTCCACGCCAGCCAGACTCGCTGCTCTACCTCTTCGATCTGGCCGTTAGTCGTGAGTCGGTACTCGAGCACTAGGGCCTTAGCGCGGCTGCCGTAGCCAACGGCGCGGTGCGAGATAGAGCCGGAGGGCTTGCCGTTGCGCAGCCAGGAGCTGCTATCGCGTCGGCCGGGTTGTAGCTGCCCGTAGCGGTGTAGGCGGCGTACGTCTAGGCGTAAGAGACTCTCGGTCGTGCTGCGCGGCGTGCGCCAGCCGACGCGGCCGCTACCGTAGCCGCCCACGTTCTACGCCTCTAGGATTCTCCGAAATCATTAGGCAAGTTGTACACTTCTCGGCCCATCTAGAGGGCGTTTGCGGCGTCCTGCACGGCGTTAGTGCCTGCTGCAAGATGTGTCCGGTATCTGTCACTTCTCGCCCTCGATGATGCCGGCCGCTAGCTCTTCGTTGCTCATGATCTCGAGGATGTGCCGGAACGGCGGCCGGGGTTCTCTAGCCGCTGCGGCTGTGCGCAGGATCAGCGCGTCGGCCTTCACGGCGTCGGGGCCGCCGGCGTCTAGTGCCTTCTCGAGCGCGTCGAGCGCGCGGCCGGCGAGGCGGCGTAGGCGCGCCTGCTGCTGCCGCCACTCGGCCCACTCGCGTAGATCGTGCCGGTAACGGCCGCATATGCGTCGTTGCCCCCCACTTTAGAGCGCGCGTAGCGAGGGGTAGAGCCGTGGTGCACGGGATTCTCGCCCTTACCCCCGGGGAGTCGGCGGCGTAGGCCTTCTTTAGGGGCGAAGATCCGCGAAAGTGACGGGGGCCTAGAGCCTTTTTGTGTGCGACAAGTCGCGCCACTCGCGCGCGCGTGAGGTTGTCCGAAGTGTCCGGCGAGCTAGTCATTTTGCCTGCTGCTCTCCTAGTCGGCTGGCCTGCTAGAAGCATAGCCGGGTTCGTCGGGTAGTGGCCGCTCGACCCACTCGAGCAGCTCGCTGCCGTCGAGAGCGAGGTATCCGATTGCCCAGACCGCCGAGATCGATGCGTTGTCTCTCGCGGGTAGTGGCAGTCACGATGTCTAGCTGCGCGTGCAAGGCACCTAACCTGATCGCGGAGACATCCAGCTGTGGCCGTCTGTTTGGATGGCTGACGACGCTCTAGGCTTGTGTCTGTGACGCTGCTGCGGCCGCGTGAGTGTCGGCGTGGTGTCACTTTCTGGCCTCGCTGGCCGCGCGGTTGCCGGCGGCTAGGTAGTGGTGCGCTGCGCTGGCCTTGGCGCCGTCCTGTGTGCGTAGCTCGACGGCAATAGCGACTGCGAGCGGTTCGCTCTTGGCCTTGTTCAGCCACCAGTCTTGAGCGTTGGCGCTCGGCCATTTCTCGGCTATGCGAGCTGCGAGCTGTTCGGCGGTCTCGCTTGCGAGCTGGGCGTAGAGGTCGGCGGCGCGCCGGTCTAGGTTGGAGTCCTTGGTGATGATCTGCTCTAGTTCGCGCTCGATAGGTGACGGTTCTCTGTTCGAGTGGGCGGCGAGGTAATCGGTCATCGCTTGAGGCTGGTCCTCGCGCGCGTAGAGCGTGACTTGACGGCCTTGCGGTCTTGCGGGTTTGTCTCGTCCTAATCGTGGTTCTGGCAAGACCGTCAACGTCTCGTCCTGACTGCCTTGCGAGAGTGCCGTGTTCATCGGTCTTTCTGGCAAGGCCGCAAGACCGTCAACGCTTGTTGTAGGGGCGTGCGTGTCTTCCGTTGGTAGTTCCCAAAGCCAGAGGCCTCTACCTTCGTTCCCGTGACTAGCTCGCCGAGGCTTGATGTCGAGAGCTGACTTAGCCCGCTCTACGGTGGTCCAAGATAGACCGGCTTGGGCGGCTGATCGCTTCAGGTCGCCGGCTGGCACGGGTCCGCTGCTCAGTTCGCTCTCTAGCCAGTCGGTCGCGTCGGCGAGCGCTGAGCGCTCGCCTTCGCTCGCGGGCTGGGCGAGTAGCTGATCGGCGGTGAGGTTGCTTGTGCCGTCCCATTGGAAGCTGCCGCCGGCGAGGGTGTAGACGAGGCTCGAGCCGGGCGCGGCGAGGTTCGACTTCGAGTGCGCGATGATGCGTCGCTGCGGGTCGTCTGGGTCTTCGGCGATGGTTAGGACGCTGCGGGCGGCGGCTTGGATGTCGTAGCTGCCGGCGCCGCGCTGCATCGCTCGGGCGCCTGTGTTCTTGTTGTGGTGGTGGATGATCAGCACGGCGAGGTCGTAGGTGGCCGCCAGGTCGGCGAGTGCGGCCAGTAGTGGCCGCACTTCGTTTGACCTGTGCATGTCGGTCTTCGCTCCGAGGTAAGCGGCGAGCGGGTCAATGACGACTAGCGAGGGTCGGACCTTCTCGACGACTTCACAAAGTACGGCGATGTCGGCGAGGGTGATGCTGGCCTCGACTCGTTCGCCGTCGTCAGATGTCGTGCTCTTGGAGCGTAGAGCGTAGATGTGCTCGCTGGCGGCTTGTAGGCCGTCTAGGCGGGGTCGGATCGTGTCTGCGGGGTCGTCTTCGGCCGACAGTATGACGACGCTCTCGGCTGGCTTGCGAGCGTCAGGATGGCCGGGCAGTAGGTGAGTTGTGCCGCGGCTGATCTCTGCTGCGAGAGCGAGCGATAGCCAGCTCTTGCCTAGGCCGCCGTCGCCTTGAGCGATGGTGACTTTTCCGCGCGGTATGTACGGCGGCCAAAGCCAGTTGACGGCCTCGGGCTGCACGTCGGCGAGGCGCACTAAGTCGGGGGTCCACTTGTAGCTCATGGGACATCGGCCGCCCGTCGCACGTATTCGCGCTGTAGCCAGCGCGTGATGTCCTGTTCGGCTGCTGCGTCACCGGCGAGCGCGGCGTCTATCCGCTGAAGTGCTCGCTCGAGATCGTGGCGGCGGTATATGCGGTCGAGCTTGCCGGCCTCGATACCGCTCTTGAGGCGCTGAAAGAGGCTGGTCCTGACGGTGGTCACTTTGCCGGTGGCGAATCCGGCGGCTAACTCGATCTTGCCTAATCCGAGGTCGAAGTAGGCCGCTGCTAGGCGGTGGGCGTCGGTTGGGTTCTGGCTCCGCAATGCGGGCCGCACTAACTCGACTGCGGATTGCAGCCGAGCGAGGCGGTCAGACTCTCGCGTAGCGGCTGTCATCGTGCGCCTCTGAAGTGCGCGGGAAGTGCTCTTAGTGCTTCGCGTTGCAGTTCTTCGTCTCGTCGCGCTGCCTCGATCTTCTCCGCTGGGATGTGCTGCTCTATCGACTTGCTGACGAGGCTGCGGAGAAGGTTCGGGGGTACGGCCTCGAGTTCGCACGCCTCGCCAGTGTGCTCACGTTGAAAGCGTGCAGCGCGCGAGTCACTGCTCTTCAGAGGGTGCGTAGGCAGTTGCCACAATCTGACTTGCTCGCCACTGAGTGCGATTCTCTCCACCGTCACGGGCACGTCGCCGCTGAAGCGCTCCAACTTGGCGGCTATGTCCTCGGCGAGACTGACGCCTGACGGGTCGTAGTCGGAGAGCACGTAGACGAAGGTAGGGCGGCCGTCGTCTTGGATGTCTTCGCCGGCTTCGTAGAGGTAGGTCTCGCTGCTGAATCCTCGGGCAACATGTAGGCGAAGTCCCCACTTGTCAACTACGGTTCTCGTCAGGGTGCCGGCGATGCTGTCACTCTCGGCCCAGATTTGGACGTTGCGGTCATTGTCTCGCCAGTAGTCGTAGGCGTAGAGGTAGCGGCTTGCCGCGATGCCGAAGTCCTCGAGACTGCGGTAGCGCGGCCGGCCGTAGTGCGTTCTGAGGTTGTCGCTGATGGTGCCGTATGACAGCTCACCGGCTCGGCGCAGGATCAGGAGGCGCCGCTGCACTAGGTTGTAGCCGGCGTCCGTCTTCGGGCACAGGTAGGCGACTACGGCGCGGTAGTAGACCTGCCTGACGGTGCAGGGGGCGTGCTCGGCGACGACCTCGAGCAGCTGGTCGTCTAGTTCTCGGAGTTCGGCCTTCGTCCTGCGATGGCGTTTATGTGGCGTGCCGCTTATGCGCGGGTTCTGGGCGTGATCCTCTTGGCCTGCTGCGGGTGCTAGGCTGCTGTTCGCGTTGATGTTGATGGCCTGCCCGCGGTTACTGCCCGCGGGCAGTCTCACATTTGGCTCGCGTCAGGTGGCGCCAGGTGGCCGCCTGCGTCAAGCCAAGGCTCGAGCGTGTCGAGGTCGAAGACGAGTCGGCGACCGATCCTAATGGCGCCCGGCACTTTGCGGTCGCGGGCGAGGTCGTAGAGGGTCGCCAAGGGTAGCGCGAGGCCTGCGGCTACGCTCTTCGCGTCTGTGAGTCGCCTTTCTCTCATTTGCTGCCGTGGTGGGTGTGGGCGATGTACAGTCACAGGTAGACCTTCCTGGTCTGGGAGAGCTTGAGTTGTAGGGACGCGCGGTCGGCCAGACCTTAGAGCGCGTCTCTACCCTCTCCCGTCTTACGGGGAGTTTCGTTCCCGCTGATCCGACACTAACATACCGATTCGGCTCTGCAAGTGGGTGGCGTCATTGGGCCTGCGTTTGTGATCTGACTGACATCGTCAACAGCTGTAGTGTTCGCGTGGGACGGCGTTCTCTTGTCAGCTGACAATGCTCGGGGTGGTCCATTTAGGCTCATTGTGTGCCGTGCTGTGTCGTTCTTGTCCCTGCGGGTGCGTTCTTGTCCTATAGGGTCGCACTAGACTAATGAATATCCGTCATATAGCGGTGTTCCGGTTGTGAGCCTATGCCAAGCGGCATAACGATGCGTATCGTGGCGTATACCGGCGTATGTTGGCGTAACGTCACCACTGTGCATGTAGGTTGTCGCTAGCACGTCGGCGGCGTGTTGGGCGCGGATCAGGGACCGGCAAAGGGCCGCCGTTGTCGGCCAGCTCGAGGCGTGGGGAGATCGTCGGTCGCGGCTCGCGTTGTGGCTCGAGCCGGCTTGTGTCGATGTGTCAGGCGTGGTGTCAGACTGCCCGGATTGGCTGCTTTGAGGCGGTCTTGCCGTAGAGCCGCGGGAGTCCGAACGGTGGATTCATGTAGATGTTTTCGGAGTAGAGCCGTTGAGTCGTAGACGGGCGAAGTGGCCCGGAGTCAATGGCATTCAGAAGGTCAGGGGTTCGAATCCCCTCAGCTCCACCAAAGAAATAGCGTCCTGGACGCGAAAACAGAGCGAGCGGTCGATGTAGATCCGACCGCTCGCTTGCGTTTCCCACCTTCGAGATCGCCTTCGGCGTACTGTGTCTGCTCGTGAGAAGCTCCGTGTGGCGACCGGTATCGGTGGGGGTGACCACCGCGCTGGTCGGCTTCACGAGCTCGTTCGCCGTCGTGCTCGCGGGACTCGCGGCGGTGGGAGGCACGACGGCTCAGGCGACGACGGGTCTGATCGCGCTGTGCGTGCTGATGGGGGCCGTGACGGCCTGGATGAGCTGGCGGCATCGTGCGCCGCTGATGGTGGCGTGGTCAACGCCCGGTGCGGCGATCCTCGTCTCGGCGGGTACGGCGGAGGGCGGCTGGCCCGCCGCGGTAGGCGCTTTCCTGGTGACCGGCTTGTTGATCGTGCTCACGGCCGCGTTGCCAGGTCTTGGCAGACTTATCGCCGCCATCCCCGCGCCGCTGGCGCAGGCGATGCTGGCCGGCGTCCTGCTGAGCCTATGTGTGCAACCGGTCGTCGCGTTCACGCAGACGCCGCTCCTGGTCGGGCCGGTGCTGCTCACCTGGGTGCTGTTGGCCCGGTTCGCGCCCCGCTGGGCTGCGCCGGTCGCGTTCGTGGCGGCCCTCGCCATCGCGGTGATCGCGGTCCTGGCGCGGGGAGACTCGATCGTCATCGCCCCGCTGTCGTTGGCGTTCACGACGCCGTCGTTCACGTTCCCGGCGCTCGTCGGCATCGCGATTCCGCTGTACGTCGTCACGATGGCGTCCCAGAACGTGCCGGGGCTGGCGATCATGGCCGCTCACGGGTACAGGGTGCCGTGGCGCGAGACGCTGTTGACCACGGGTGTCGGAACGATGCTCGGCTCGCCTGCCGGCGCGCACGCCATCAACCTGGCCGCGATCACGGCTGCGCTGCCAGCTTCAGAGGAGGCGCATCCGGACCCTGGGCGCCGCTGGATCGCTGCGCATACCGCCGGTTGGGGCTATATCGTCCTCGGTGCTCTCACGCCGCTGCTCGTCGCGCTCGCCGCTACTGCGCCCGCCGGCCTGATCGAGGCGGTCGCCGGCCTGGCGCTGCTCGGGACCCTTGCTTCCGCGCTGTCGGCAGCCGTGGCGGCGCGCTCACAGCACGTGGCGGTCGTCGTCACCTTCCTCGTCGCAGCCAGCCCGGTCGTGATCCTCGGCATAGGCCCCAGCTTCTGGAGCCTGGCGGCAGGGCTGATCATCTGGGCGTTGTTCTCGGCGAGTACGCAACGCCATCCAACCAGATGACGCTACCTGCGTCGTCCGGATCGGTGACCAAGACGTAGCTATGCAAGGTCCCATCGTCGAAAAGTAGGCTGAGCATGATGCCGTCGATCGTGTAGCGTCCGCGTTGGTCGGGCGGGAGGCTGGCGACGGCCACGCTCGAGTTACCGAACTCGCTACGACCTCCGGCGCCGCCGTCGCGTACCACCACACCACCCGGCAGGAACGTGTACTCGGTCCAAGCAGCCACCGAGGTAGTGCCTCCGAAGGCGATGTCGCCTCCGCCTCCGAGCGACAGGTACCGTCCGCTCAACTCGAAACCGGGCGGCAGGGCGGCGTAGGTGGCGGTGAACGGGAGGTCCTCCCAGCCGGCCGAGCGCTCGATCTGGATCGCGCCGCCTTGCCGGCGCCAGCGCGACCACGCCTCGGGGTCGTGCGCACGACCCTCCTCGATGCTGCCTACCAACGAGAGCTGCTCGATCTCCAGCAGCGCGTCGCCGGAGGTGAAGAGCACGACCGGCACGACGTCCACGGTCATGAAGCCGCCGAAGCCGATACCGTACTCGGCGTCGAACGCGAAGCTGTCGATCTGGTCCGCTAGCGGAAGCGCTCCGCTGAGGGACGTCGAAGGCGGTGTCGGACTCGTCGGTGCGGTCGAGCCGGCTCCCGACGCTAGGAGCGCGCCGATCACGTTGGGAGCGACTGAGCGAAGGTCGGACTGCGGTATGTCGATGACGGCCAGGGCGCCCAGGCAGCCCGTGATGCCGCGCCGCGTGAACTCCGAAGTCAACTCGTCCCTGATCTCCCAGACCAAGCCTTGCTGCTCGGGATCCTCGGCGGCGAGGAAGTCGCGCATCTGCTGCACGGCGTTCGCCTGCTGCCAGCCGTCCAACTCCGCCGCCTCGCCGGCTGACAGGGTCCGAAGGTCGCAACTCGCCATGAAATGGTCGAAGGTCGTGACGACGGTGGCGGCCAGCAGGAACTCCTCGCTGGAGGTGTCGATGGACTGTGCGACTACCCCTCCGGCTAGGAGCAACACGAGTGCGCAAAGGAGGACCGCGAGGGTCTTGGTCATGCGCCTACTCTGCACGGCTAGGCTGTGACCGGTGTGAGCAGCTCCTCCACGAGGCGTCGGCTTGTCTGGCCGATCGCGTCGCGTATCTCGCGCCATCGCGTTAGGTCATGTCCGCTCGGATCGGGGAAAGAGACATGCAGCTTGGTGGTCGCGGCGGGGAGGACCGGGCAGGCTTCGTTGGCGGCGTCGCAGACGGTCATCACGACGTCGAACGCCACGGCGTTGAGCAGGTCATCCAGCGCTTTAGAGGTGTGCGAGGAGATGTCGATGCCGACCTCGCGCATGACCTGGATGGCTTCCGGTTTCACCTTCGTGGCGATCGTTCCCGCTGACCACACCTCGGCGTCTAGGCCGGCCTCGGCCGCGTGATGACGCAGCCAGCCTTCGCACATCTGGCTTCGAGCGCTGTTGTGGGTGCAGAGTACGAGGATCCTCATGCGACGCTGGTCACGAGGCCCTCGCTACGCAGCCTGGACGCGTCGGCCAGCCTCGCCAAGGCGGCGGAGATCTCCAGCAGAGTGTCTGCTTCGAGCGCGTAGTAGACCCAGCGTCCACGACGCTCTGACCTGACCAGCCCAGCGTCGACCAGCTGCTTCATGTGGTGACTGACCGTCGGTTGCGAGAGGCCGGTGAACGTCTCGATGTCGCAGCCGCAGACGCCATCGCCGCGGCCGCAGCACTCCTCGAGGGGGTCGGCGAGGAACTCGAGGATCTTGAAGCGCGTCGGGTCGCCGAGGAGCTTCAGCCTGTCGGAGAGCGAGATCATGGCATCGATGTTAATCGATGTCGCAATCAGGCGCCCGGCGCCATGCGACGCATTGACAGACGTCAATGTATTTACTATCCTCGTCGCTAGCTGCAACCCATAGAGGAGTATCGATGAGAAGTCCAGGCGTATCGGGTGATCGAGCCGACCAGGCAGCGGACGTGCTGCCCATCGTCGTACTGGGTGCCGGACCGATCGGTCTGGCCGCGGCCGCTCGGTTGCATGCTCGCGGCATGCCGTTCGTCGTTCTAGAGGCGGGTGAGGCAGTCGGGGCGAGCATCGGGGAGTGGGGTCATGTGAGGCTCTTCTCGCCGTGGCGCTACCTGGTGGACGAGGAATCGGGCCGCTTGCTGTCTGGCAGCGGTTGGACGGCCCCGCCGCCGGACGGTTATCCGACGGGGCGCGAGCTGGTTCAGGGCCTTCTAGACCCTCTCGCGGCTCTCCCGGAGATCGCGGCTGGGCTTCGCTTCGGGCGTCGCGTGACGTCGATCGTTCGCTTAGGCATGGACAAGCTCAAGACGTCTGGCCGCGAGGGTACGCCGTTCCTGGTCGTCGCGGAAGGACCCGAGGGTGAAGAGCGCTTGCGAGCTCGGGCCGTGATCGATGCCACCGGCACTTGGACGAGACCAAATCCGCTGGGCGCCAGCGGGCTGCCCGCCGTCGGCGAGCGTGAGCACTCCGCGCATATCGGCTACGGCGTTCCCGACGCGCTTGGGAGGGGTAGGACACGCTACGCGGGGCGCCGCACGCTGGTCGTCGGCGCTGGTCACTCGGCGCAGAACTCCGTCATCGACCTCGCTCGCCTGGCGGAGTCAGCGCCCGGCACCGAGGTGGTTTGGGCGGTCAGGCGTGACGATCCCGGCACGTTGTTCGGTGGCGGCGAAGCCGATGAGTTGCAGGAGCGAGCAGCCCTCGGCTCTCGTGTCAAAGAGCTGGTGGATAACGGAGCGGTCGAGTTCGTCACCGGCTTCCAGGTCGAGGGCATCCAGGCTCGTGAAGGCCGGCTGGCGGTAACTGCCGAGGACGGTAGAGGCCTGTTCGTAGACGAGATCATCGCGGCGACGGGCTTCCGTCCAGACCTCGACATGACTAGGGAGCTGCGCCTCGAGCTCGACCCGGTCACCGAGGCGCCGGTTCGCCTAGCTCCACTGATCGACCCCAACGTTCACTCGTGCGGCACCGTTCCACCTCACGGGGAGGCTGAGCTAGCCCATCCCGAGGCCGGTTACTACGCGGTGGGGATGAAGAGCTACGGGCGCGCGCCGACGTTCCTGCTGCTCACCGGTTACGAGCAGGTGCGCTCGGTGGTCTCGTACCTGGCTGGGGACATCGAGGCGGCGCAGCAGGTGAGCCTGGTCCTGCCCAGCGCTGGGGTCTGCTGCACCGACAAGGCCGCCGGAGCCACCTGCTGCTAGCTCAGGGCGTCATTCGCCTGACCAGCATGTAGGAGCCGACCCACATCATCGCGACGACTGCGAGCGCCAGCAGCGCCCCGCCGCCGTACCCGAGACCGACGAACCAGCCGGCGACGGCGGGTCCGGCCCCTTGGCGGACGATGAGGATCAGCGCGGCGGTCAACAGCAGCACCAGTAACGTCACCACGACTGTCAGCACGAGACCGCCCCAGCGCTTCAGCACGGCGGCGCCGATGTAACCGATGGCGAAGAAGCTCATGCTCACTGCGAAGTACGTGAGGAACGCGACGCCAAGCTCGTTGGCGCCCAGACCGGGCGTGCTGACGTAGCCGTTGACGCCCCAGCCATCGGTGGCCATCTCGATCAGCGCGATCGCGCAGTAGATGCCGGCGAGCATCGCCGATGCCAGAGTCGCCGTCAGCAGCGTGCCGAGGTGGAACTCGCGCCGTGTGACGCTGAGCGCCAGCGCGAACGGGAACGTCAGCGACAGCGACTGTGCGCCGACGATGCCGAAGTACCAGAGGGGAGCCGCCGCCGCGCCGCCGGCGTACTTGAGCTCCGACGTCGGGATGAGCTGGAAGATGAGGATCGAGAGCACGACGGCTCCTCCGAGGATTATCAGCGGCATCCACAGGTAGGTCTGGCGGTTGACGAGCTGAAGGCGGACGACGCTGAGCAGGCGCGGCATCAGGCGACCCTTTCCGTACTGCTTAAGTTGGCGGCGTGTTGGCTGGCGCGAACCACGAGCTGTTGAAGCGAGACGGGTGCGAGGTCGAGCCCTGCAGCTTGCATGGCGTTCTGCTCCTCGCGAGACAGGCGCCCCATCACCGTCACCGAGGTAACGCGGCCGAGGCTCTCGCTATGGATGACCTCGCGGCCGCGAGTCAACGCCGTGACGGTCTCGGTCGGCCCGACGATGTTGACCGCGCTGCCCCTCACGTCGTCCGACGACGAGTTGAGGATCAGGCGGCCGCGGTCTAAGACCAGGACGTGCTCGAGGAGGTTGGCGACCTCGTCGATGAGGTGAGAGGAGAGGACTATCGTGCGAGGGGTCTCGGCGTAGTCCTGCAGAAGGCGGTCGTAGAAGATCTGCCGCGCGACGGCGTCGAGACCGAGGTACGGCTCGTCGAAGAAGGTGATCTCGGCACGTGACGCCATGCCGATCACGATCCCGACCGCGGAGAGCTGCCCGCGCGAGAGCTTCTTGATGCGCGTATGCAGCGGGATCTGGAACTCGCGGATCAGCCTGTCGGCGAGCGACTGGTCCCAGTTCGCGAAGAAGAGCTGTGCCGAATCGAAGGCGTGAACGGGCTTGGCGTCGCTGGGATAGACCTGGTTCTCGCGCACGAAGCAGATGCGCCTCAGGACGGCGGAGTTCTCGAAGGGCGCCTCGCCGAAGACGGTGAAGCTCCCGCGCGAAGCGAAGCCCTGGGCGGTGAGTATCGACATGAGCGTCGTCTTGCCGGAGCCGTTGCGGCCCAGCAGACCGTAGACCTTGCCCTCCTGAAGGTCGAAGCTGACGTCGTCGAGGGCTGTCGTTCGCGGGTAGTACTTGCTGACGCCGCGCACGCTGATCACAGGGTTCATATGACCGGCTCCTTCCGGGAGCGCTCTCTGAGGAGCGAGGTGAGGTCGTCGATGCTGAGGCCGAGCCGCTCCGCCTCGGCGATGACGGGTTCGAGGTAACGAGCGGAGAACGCGGCGCGGCGCTCGGCCAGCAGCGCTGCGCGCGCGCCCTGAGCGACGAACATCCCGATCCCGCGACGCTTGTAGAGCACGCCTTTGTCCACGAGAAGGTTCAGACCTTTCGCAGCCGTGGCCGGGTTGATCCTGTAGAAGGCGGCGAGCTCGTTCGTCGAGGGCGCCTGCGACTCCTCCGCGAGGCTGCCCTCGACGATCGAGTCCTCCACCTGCTCGGCTATCTGCAGGAACAGAGGACTCGCGTCATCCATGTGTCCACCCGGGGCTGATGGGTTCATTACTCAACTAATGAACCACATAACCGCTCGGGTGTCAAGTGTGCCCGGTTGTTGGGCGATTACGTAGCGCTATGCGTCAGGTGAGCCGTCAGGCGAGCATCATGAACAGCTTCTCGAACTCGGCAGCCGTGATCTCGGTGCTCGCGTCTCCGCCGTCAGGGGAGGCAGCCGCCAAGCAGTCGTGCATGGCGCTGCTGATGAGGGCAACGCCCGCCTTGTCCAGCGCCTTCGAGGTCGCGGCAAGCTGAGTGACGACGTCGCGGCACGGCTTGCCCTCCTCGACCGCCCTGATGACGGCGGCGAGTTGCCCATGAGCCCGGCGCAGGCGATGCAGCACGCGGCGTTGGGCTTCTGGATCGCGCTCGGTCAAGCCTTGCTCCCTTGCGCGGCCTCCGCCTCCTTGGCCTGAGCGGCGACCTGGGCGTGCACGTCCTTCATGTCGACGTCCCTGACCGCGGTTATGAGCTGCTCGAACTGCGGTCCGCTCATCGCGCCCGGCTGGGAGTAGATCAGCACCTTCTCGCGGAACACCATCAGGGTCGGGATCGAGCGGATCTGGAACGCGCCTGCCAGCTCCTGCTGGACCTCGGTGTCGACCTTGCCGAACACGATGTCGGCGTGCTTCTCGGCGGCCTGCTCGAAGACCGGCGCGAACATGCGGCACGGTCCGCACCACTCGGCCCAGAAGTCGAGGAAGACGATGTCGTTGCCGCTGATCGTCGCGTCGAAGTTATTGCTGGTTATCTCAACTGATGCCATGAGTCGAGAGTATACCCCCGGGGGTGTATAGGACGCTTGTCAGCGGCGCGACATGCCTGGCAGCAGCGGGTCTGCTCGCCGCGCTGTTACAGTCGCGCGCTCCGAACCGCTCCCCCTAGCTCAGGAGAAGACGCCGAACCGCCCCAGGGCCACGAACGCCGCGAGCGCCAGCAGCACCAGGTTCATGCCGATGGCCTGCGGCTCCTTGCGCCTCAGGTGGGTGAGCGCGGCGCCGATCATCACGAGGACCAGCCCTACGGCGGCCCAGGCCGTCAGTCCGGGCGCTATGCCGACGAGCAGCGGCACTACCAGACCGATCGCGGCCAGCAGCTCTAGGGCGCCGATAAAGCGGATGATGCCGGGCGAGAAGTCCTCGACGTACGGCATCCTCGGTGCCAGCTCCTCCTTGCTCTTGCTCATCTTCAGAACGCCGGCCAGTCCGAACATCAACCCGAGGAGTATCTGAACGACCCACAGTGCGACTACCATCTCCGCCTTCCGATCCACAACGAGGTTTCAAGTGGAGGCTGCCCTCCGATAACGGAGAACGTATCACCGATGCTAAGCGGAGGTCAACCTCCGCTAATGCTAGACTCGCTGCATGGCCGGTAGTCGGCAGGGAAGCACCATCGCCTCGGATCCAGCCCGGGATCGCCTCCGCAAGGACGCTGCCGAGAACCGCACCAAGCTGCTCGCCGCTGCCCGCCGGGTCTTCGCCGCTCAGGGGACCGACGCTCCTCTCGAGAGCGTCGCTGCGGAGGCCGGAGTGGGTATCGCCACGCTCTACCGTCGCTTCCCGGCCCGCGAGGATCTTCTGGCGCTGGTCGTGGAGGACGAGCTCGAGCACTACGTCGACGCCATCGAACGCGCGCTGACGTTCGAGGATCCGTCGGAAGGGTTCACCAGCTTCCTCGAGGGGATGTGCGAGCTGCAGGCCTCCCAGCCCGGTCTCTGCCACGCCCCGTACCTGCACCTGCCGAACGCCGCCCGGGTCGAGGCGTTGCGGGAGCAGCTTCAGACCCTTACCGAGCGCCTGATCGCCAACGCCAAGGCCACCGGCAGCCTGCGGCCAGACGTCACGTTGAGCGACGTGATGCTGTTGGCATCGGCCAACGCCGGCATCATCGCGAACGCGCCCTCTGACGAACCGGGCGCCCTGCGGCGCCACCTCGAGCTGATGCTTCGGGCGCTGCGACTGCGCTGACCGGAGCGCGACGAGCCGGCTGCGAGGAGCTAGATAGGCGCGCTGGCGGGACCTAGCTAGAGGCGGCTGCCAGAACCACTAAGGTCGTCTGCCGAGCGTCGCTTCGATCCACCGCGCACCGTAACGAACCAGGTCTTCGGCATCGATCAGCTCCGAACGAGCGTTCCCGACCATACCTACCGCAGCCGCGCCGGTCTTCAGGTAGTCCGCCATCAGGTCATCGAAGTAGTCGCCGTGCGGGTAGTCGGTGATCCCGTAGGTGTCGTCGAGGGTGTCGATGACCACGATCCGACTGCCGCCACCTGCGGTGCGAACCTTGCGGTGGCGCCTGTCGCGCCGCTTGGCTGGGACGTCGGCGAGGAACTCCGCGTGGTGCAGCAGCGTGACGGTGTTGAGGTCCGCACCGAGGCGCAGCACCTTGCCCCTGGCGCGCACCAGCCGCTCCAACGGCGAGCCGGTGCCGCAGTAGTCGTGCCACGGCGCGTCCGTCAGTAGGTCGGCAGCGAGCCGGCCGCGCGCGGCGAAGCGCGCCTCGGGGTGGTCGTTGACGAGCGTGCCCGGCGCGCGCCGGAACTCCTCGGCCAGGACGCCGATATCCGACGCTGCGGGCGTGTTCAGATGGTCGAAGGCCACTGCGTCAGCCAGCAGCGCCTCGCGTTCCGCTTCTGGACGCTCGTTGACCCAGGCGTGATCGTTCTCGGCGCTCACCAACATCAGCAGGGTGCCCGTCGCGCCGACCGCGGCGTCGAGGGCCGCGATCACGCCGCTCGCGCCGCCGACTACCTGACCCAGGCGTCTGAGGGAGGCATGCACCATCACGGTGTCGCCGCCGATCACGCCGAGCCGGCGCAGGTCCTCGGTTATGGTCGAGACCTCTCGCATGCTGCGGGGCTAGCGGCCTTCCACTGCTGCGTACGATCGCCTGTTCATAACGAGTCTGCGCTGCTCAGCCGAGAGTCATCAGCCCTCTGCCTGGGTTACTTCCTGGACTTGCCCGCCGGCTCGGCGTTCTTCTCGTTCCAGTCGGCCTGGAAGGCAGCCATGCGGCGAATCAGGTCGGTAGGAACGCCTTCGGCGTACGGGAAGCGCACCGCGCTCTTGGAGCGGCCATAGCGCGCGAGCTCGCCGGCGAACTCGGTGAACGCGGCGAACGGCGGTGGCTGCGACAACGAGAAGTGGCTCTTCGCGGCGGAGAAGTAGAAGACGAAGCCGTGATGCTTGACCGCGGGTATCTGGTAGCTGATGACCTCCTGGCCGTCAGGGACGGCGGCGTTGATCGCCGCGCGCACCTCGCTCAGGGCGGCGCTAGCCTGTGGGGTCTGATCTGCGAGGTACTCGTCGATCGATCGGTAATCGGTCTTTGCCATACTCACCTCCCGCGACCTTCACGCTACGACATCGGTCGGGCTCGCTCGCGAGGTCGAGGCACAGCGATATGTGATATAAACATCACATGTTTCAGCTGGCTCAGCGCAGGGAGGGAGCCCCCGTCGACGCCGAAGCGTTCTGGCGGGCCCTCGCCAGCAGCTGGAGGCGGCGCATCCTCGACCTGCTGCGCGACGGCCCGCGCACCACCGGCGACCTGGCCGAGGGCCTGCCGACGCTGTCGCGCTTCGCGGTGATGCAGCACCTGGAGGTGCTCACCGACGCCGGCATCGTGATCGTCGAGCGTCGCGGTCGCCAACGCTTCAACCACGTCAACGCCGCCGCGCTCCGGACCTTCTACGAGCGCTGGGTCAACCGTTACGCCGACGCTGCCGCGCAGGAGCTCACGGCTCTGAAGCGCCACGTCGAGGAGGAGGGGTCGATGCAGTCAGACGGCAGCGAGTCGGTCAGGATCCTGAGGATCGAGAGCGAGATGGACCTCGCGGCGCCACCGGAGCGGGTCTTCAGGGCGATCACCGACCCGGAGCAGATCATGAAGTGGTTCCCGCATACGTACGGCGGCGAGCGCGTCGAGCGAGTCGTGTTCGAGCCGCGCGTCGGGGGTCTGCAGTACGAGGACTGGGGCGAGGGAAGAGGCCACCTCTACGGTCAGGTCACCGACTGGGACCCGCCCGAGCGCGTCGGCGTCCGCAGCCGCATACACGCCGGCACGGTCATGGACACTCTCAACACCATCGAGAAGGCGGAAGGCGGTTGCCGCCTGAGGTCGTCGCGCGTCATCATCGGCGCGATAACCGATGAGCAGGAGCGCGGCATCAGGCTCTACGGCGACCTGAAGAGCTTCGAGGACGCCATCCGGGCAGCCGTCGAGGGAGGTTGAGATGGCGGATCAACTCGCTACCTTCAGAGCCAACATCGAAGCTCAGACAGGCAAGACGATCCCGGAGCTGCTCGCGCTGATGCGGAGCTGGGGCGAGATGAAGCATGGACAGCTCGTTACCAAGGTCAAGTCGGAGCTGGGACTGGGCCACGGCCACGCCAACATGCTGGCGCACTGGCTAAAGGAGGAAGACTCGGGAGGCGAGACGGCGCCGGCCGACCCCCTGGACGGTATCTACACCGGCTCGAAGGCCTCCCTGAGGGCTCTGCACGAGCGAGTGATGGCCCAGATCGAGAGCTTGGGCGAGTTCGAGATCGCCCCGAAGAAGGCGTACATCAGCCTGCGGCGCAAGAAGCAGTTCGCGATGGTCGGCCCCGGCTCGCGCGGGCGGCTCGAGGTCGGGCTCAACGAGCGCGGCGCTCCGGCTACCCTGCGCCGTGAGGTCATGCCGCCGGGAGGCATGTGCACGCATCGTGTGTTCGTCGAGTCGGTCGAGCAGATCGATGACGAGCTGCTTGGTTACCTGCGCTCTGCCTACGAGTCGGCTGGCTGAGTGGCTGGCTCGGGCTGGAACTCTGCCATCGCGTCAGCCATGTTCGATCCCTACGGTGAGTTCATTGCCGGACGGATCGTGGATGCTCAGCCGATCTTCGCGGCCGTCGACGGCCCATCCGACGCTCTCCAACCTTCCGCGCAGCGCCTCTAAGTCCGAACGCCTGGGCACTTGCAGCGAGAACGACCGCAGCGCAGCCGTGCCGGGAGGCGGGGGAGGCGCGTTCACGCCCGACCAGGTGTTGATCGCCAGCGAGTGCTTGAACGTCACGCCCGGGAACGCGAAGTCGGACATCTGCATCAGCACCTCGTGGTTGACGAGCTCGAAGCCGATGACGTCGCGGTAGAACGCGCGGGAGGCGGCGAGGTCGGCTACGTGCAGGTGGACGTGACCGACTCGAGTGCCCGGCGCCAAGGGTTTGAGCAGGTCCTCGCCCTCGCCTAACTCCGCGAACAGGGAGTCGAGGTCGACAGGATCGCGACCGCTGGTGATGGTGCCGTCGGTGCGGCGCGCCGCGAAGCCGCCACCCTCCAACTGCACGAACTCGCCGCGCTCGGGCGTCTCGAGCGTGATCTCGATCCCGTGCCCGTCTGGGTCCCACAGGTAAGTGGTCTCGCTCATCGTGTGGTCGGTGGGGGAGTTCTGGTAGCGCAGTGAGTAGAGGCGCGCGACGACACGAGCCAGCTCGCGGCGGTTCACCACGTGCAGAGCGACGTGATAGAGCCCGGTGCGGCGGGGAGTGACGGGCGCGGTGGCGCCAGGATGAAGCACGACCAGCGTCCGACCGCCGGCACCCACGCCGAGGGTCGAACCTTCATCGGTCACCTCCAGTCCGACGTAGCGCGTCCAGAACAGCTTTGAGCGCTCCAGATCGGTGACAGACAGGTGGAGGGGACCCCAGCTCGAGCCTATAGGGAGTGTCGCATCGCAGCTCATCGCCTGCGAGTCTAGCCGCCAGCGACGCGCGAGAATGACTCATGATCTCAGGCGCCCGCTACGTCCATACCAACCTCGTTGCCCGCGACTGGCGAAACCTCGCCGATTTCTACACGCGCCTGTTCGGCTGCGTTCTTGTGCCACCCGAGCGCGACGACACAGGCCCGGCCCTCGAGGCCGGCACCGGCGTGGCCGGCGCCCACATGGCGGGCGCGCATCTGCGTCTACCCGGTCACGGCGAGCGCGGCCCGACGCTGGAGATCTACAGCTACCAACCAGCGCTCGACGGGCTGCCGACCGCCGTGAACCGGCCCGGCTACGGCCATGTGGCGTTCGAGGTCGATTCGGTGCCCGAGGCGCGGCGGCAGGTACTGGCCGAGGGCGGTATGCCGGTGGGGGAGATAGTCACTCTCGAGCGGGCAGGCGGAGCACGGGTCACCTGGTGCTACGTCACCGATCCCGAAGGCAACGTGATCGAGCTGCAGTCCTGGGCGTGAGCGCGCCGACGACCGAAGGGGTAATGCCGACGACCTGCCGATGGACCACGATCAGCGCCGTCGGGCAGTACCATGCCCCATGGACATCAGCGCCACACGCATCGAAGGCAGCGGCACCGGCATCGTCGGCGAGATCCTGGCCGAGTTCCGCAACCAGAAGGGCATAGCCGACCGCGCTTTGGCGCAGCTCGCCGATGCCGACCTGTTCTTCGCGCTCGACGCCGAGTCCAACTCCCTCGCCGAGATCCTCAAGCACGTCGGCGGGAACCTGATCTCGCGCTGGACCGACTTCCTGACGACCGACGGCGAGAAGGAGTGGCGCGACCGGGATGGTGAGTTCGAGGCCCGCCAAGACAGCGTCGAGGAGCTCAGAGCCGTCTGGGAGCGAGGTTGGGGAGTGGCGTTCGACTCGATAGGTGGCCTGACCGACGCCGACTTGGAGCGCGAGGTGTTCATCCGCAGCCAGTCGCATACGGTGCATCGCGCCTTGACGCGGAGCTTGGCGCACAGCGCGCACCACGTCGGCCAGATCGTGCTGTTGGCCAAGCACATCAGAGGCACACAGTGGCGGACGCTGTCGATGCCAAAGCGACGCACCGGCTGAGTCGAGCGCCAGATGATCGGAGCCGTCCGCACCGTCTGGTCCAACCCTTACGTGCGGGTGCTGGTCGGTGTGCTGCTCGTCGTCGCCGCCTACCTCGCCCTGCGCGCGCTGCGCCCCGCCGTCGTGGTGTTCGGGACGGCTCTGGCCTTGGCGTACGTCGTCAACCCGCTCGTCGGTCGTCTGGAGCGCTTGGGCGCGCGGCGCGGCTTCGGGGTCGCTCTCGTCTACAGCGCGTTGGCGGTAGGGATGGTGTTCGCCGCTCGCCTGCTTGGCGGGCTGCTGAACGGCATGGTGCACGCTGGTGAGGACGGGCCGGCGCTGGCGGAATCCGTCGTCGAGTTCCTGGAGAGCCTGCCTGCCAACCTGATGACCCTGCTGCCGCCGCAAGTCGCCGCGATGCTGGAGGAACCGCTCTCCACGCTCGGCTCCAGGCTGGCCGACACGCTCCAGAACGCGATCCCGCAGGTCGCCTCGCTCGGCGGCGAGCTGCTCGGCCTGGTCAGCGGCACGCTGGCCGGCGCGCTGCAGCTCTTCTTGATCCTCGTCGTCACCGCTTACGTGCTCTACGACTACCGCGGTTTCTCGAAGGTGCTGATGACGCTGGTCCCGAGGCCCTACCAGGACCACGTCAGCTCGCTGGCCGGGCGGCTGGACACCGTCATGGGCGCCTTCATCCGCGGCCAACTGCTCGTCTCCCTGTGCGTCGGCGTGCTGGTGGGGCTAGGGCTCGCGCTGTTGGGCGTCACCGGCGCCGCGGCGATCGGCCTGCTCGCTGCGCTGATGAACCTCGTGCCGTTCCTGGGCAGCGTGGTGCCGGCCATCCCGGCGGTCCTGATGGTGATCACCGAGGGCTGGGTGCCGGTGCTGTTGGTCGTCGGCCTGTTCGTGCTGGTGAACCAGGTCGACAACCACGTGCTGACGCCGCTGATCCTCGGTCGCAGCACCGATCTCCATCCCGTGACGGTTATCGTCGCCGTCGTCGGCGGGTTCTCGGCCTTCGGGCTCATCGGCGGCATCCTCGCCGTGCCGATCTGCGCCTTCATCAAGGTGCTGTACGTCGAGTTCTACCTACCGAGCCGCCTGTACCGCGAGGGCTGAAGGACGGCCGCGAGGAGCAGACCGACGCCTCGCCTCAGGCCGGCGGAGCGCTGGCTGAGGAAGCCCAGCGCGACCGCCGCCAGCACAGAACCGTAGGGCGAGCGCGACACCGCCGCGCGCAGCAGGTCGCTGGGCTCGGCTCGGTCCGCCGCCAGGCGCAGCCGCGCCTTGGCTAGCTCTACCCCGACCGACACGCGCGCACGCCCGTCACCGCGCCGCTCGGCGTCTGGTGCCCCTGAGCGCGGCCCAACCCAGGAGAGCCACCACCAGCCACACGATCAGGCCTGTGAGCAGCGCCGCCTGCGGCCGGCTCAGCCCCTGGTCGAGCGCGAGGAACAGCGCCCAGACCATCAGGCCGGCGCCCCCTAGAAACAGGAGGGCGCCAGCCACGGCGAAGCCGATCAGCAGCGCGATACGTGAGCCCACGCGCTCGACGTCGTCGGTAAGGTCGCGTGCCTGCGCCGCCAACAGGTCGACGAACGCTATGCCTACGTCCACCACGCTGCGCAGCATGGCTCACTTGCTCTTCGTGACGAGCCAGCCGATGGCGAAGCCGACGCCGAGCGCGGTCAGCACCGAGGTGACCGGCCGCTCCTCGATCGTGTGCTCGACGCTGCCGATCGCCTTCTTGCCGGTCTCCTTGATCGTGTCGACGGTGCCGGCGGCGCCCTCACGGAGCTTCGTGAGCAGCGCCTCGGCCTCCTCGACCAGCTTGTCGCGCGCTGCCACGGTCGTGTCCTTGGCCGCGTCGAGCGCTCCCGCGGCGCCCTCCTTCACGCTGTTGCTGCCTGCCTTCGCCACCGCTTTGAGCTGGTCGCGCATGTCGGCCAGCTCGGCTTGCAGCTTGGCTAGCTCCTTGCTGACGTCGTTGTCGGTTCTGCGTGTCTCGGACTGTGTAGCCATCAGGCCACCTCCGTTGGTCGAATCGTCGGCGCGGCGAGCGCGCCGCTAGGGGTTTCGCAGCGGCGTGTGAGAGGGCTCCCGTACACAGCGGATGCCAGTCGGCGCTGCTGAGGCACATCGACCAACCTAGCAAGCCAACCTGTGAGGCTCTCATGAAGCCGGTGAGCAGAGCCTGAGCCGCGGCGAAGATCGTCCGGAGTGGCCGTCCGGGGTTAAGCTACGCCGTCGTGCACCGCGGAGGCAGACCACAGACACCGACGCCGGCCCCGGTCGGCTGGCGGGTGCACCTCGCCGACCTGCGCTCGACCCTGTCTCTCGTATGGGAGACGAGCCGCTCGCGCACGTTGCTGATCATCGCGCTGAGCCTCGCCCAAGCGATCATGCCGGCGCTGGGCATGTGGATAGCCAAGCTGCTGCTCGACGCCGTGGCGGACGCCATCGCCGGCTCGCTCGGCACGCCCGAGCAGGCCCTCGGCAGGATGCTGGGTCTGCTGGCGCTGCAGATCGGCATCATCGCGGTCGGCAACGTCATCGGCACGGTTCAGGGCGCCACCCGCGAGCTGCTCGGCGACGGCCTGCAGAACCGCATCAGCCGTCGCATCCTCGCCAAGGCGAACAGCCTCGACCTCGCGCAGTTCGAGGACTCCAAGAACTACGACATGCTGCAGAACGCCTACCGCGAGGTGGGCAGCAGGCCGCTGGGCGTGTTCACCGAGATCATCTCGCTGGGGCGGTCGCTGGTGACGCTCGGCTCGGTCAGCGCGCTGATGCTGCAGCTCGGGCCGCTGATCGTCCCGCTGGTCCTGCTCGCCTCGGTGCCGGCGGTCATCGTGCAGTCGCGCTTCGGCACCGAGGGTTACAGGATGATCCGCCGCCAGGCCGCCGACGCGCGCCGCCAGAACTACCTCGGCACCCTGATGACCAACGATCAGATGGTCAAGGAGATCAGGCTGTTCGGCTTCGGTGGCTACCTGATGGAGCAGTGGCAGAACTACTACCTCGGGTTCAGGCGCCAGCTGGTCTCGCTGATCTCGCGGCGCAGCGGCTGGGGGCTGGCAGCCTCGCTGCTGTCGACGGGCATGGTCGGCGCCGCCACCGTGATGGTGCTGAGGCGCGCGGCGGCCGGCGCGCTGACGGTCGGCGACTTCGGCCTGTTCCTGCAGGGCATCAACCAGCTCCAGAACCAGTTCTCGACGCTGCTCTCCGGCATCAACGGCGTCTACATGAACCTGCTCTACATGCGCAACCTGTTCGAGTTCCTCGAGCTGCCCACCACCGACCACGACGCCGGCGAACAGTGGCAGGGCGCCATCGACTCCATCGAGTTCAAGGACGTCTACTTCCGCTACCCTCTCACCGAGCGCGACGTCCTGCACGGCGTCTCGTTCACGGTTCAGCGCGGCCAGACCATGGCGTTGGTGGGCGAGAACGGCGCGGGCAAGTCGACGATCGTCAAGCTCATGACCGGCCTCTACCGCCCGACTAAGGGCGAGGTGCTGATCAACGGGCTCGATGCTCGGCGCTTCAGCCCGTCGAGCCTGCGCCGCGAGATGAGCACGGTGTTTCAGGACTTCGGCCAGTACCAGATGACGGTCAGGGAGAACATCGCCATCGGGCGCATCGAGTCGGCCGCGGACGACGAGGCCGTCGCCAAGGCGGCACAGCGCGCCGGGGCCACCGAGTTCGTCGAGGCGCTGCCGCAAGGCTTCGACAACATGCTCGGCCGCTGGTTCGAAGGAGGCAGGCAGCTCTCTGGCGGTCAGTGGCAGCGCATCGCCCTCGCCAGGCTCTACTTCAGGGGCGGCTCGGTGCTGATCTTCGACGAGCCCACCTCTGCGCTGGACGCCGACGCCGAGTTCGAGGTGATCGAGTCGCTGCGAGCTCAGGCGCAGGGCCGCATCACGGTCATCGTCTCGCACCGCTTCAGCACTGTGAGGATGGCCGAGCGCATCGTCGTGCTGCAGGCCGGCGAGGTGATCGAGAACGGCACGCACGACGAACTGCTGGAGCTCAGCGGCATCTACGCCCGCATGTTCCTACGTCAGGCGCGCGGCTACTTGCAGGGCTACGAGGAGCTCGACCCGGATTAGGGCCTGAGCGGTCTCAGCGCCTTGGCGAGTTTCACGAGCTCGTCGAGCATGCCCTTCGCCGCCGCGTTGGTCGCCTCGGGCGGCGCGAACGTGCCATCTTCGCGCTTATGACTACTGACCATGCTGATCGACACGTTGACGAGGCAGGTCACCATCCCCAGCACCGAAGTGACGAGCCGTAGCCCGCTAGCGGCGCGCGAGCCCGCCGAGATACCGCCGTACGACACTATCCCCACGGGTTTGCGGACCCACTCCAGGCTCAGGTAATCCAGGGCGTTCTTCAGCGGCGCGCTGAACGTGCCGTTGTACTCAGGGGTGACGAGCACGACGGCGTCGGCGGCGTCAACGCGCGCGCTCCACGCCTTGGTGTGCTCGAACTGGTACTTCTTGAGGCGAGGGTGGTTCGGCTCGTCCATCATCGGGAGGTCGATCTCTTTGAGGTCGGCGAGGTCGATGTCGAAACCGCCGTGGTCGCTTGCGAGGTTCGCGAGCCACTCGGCGACGGGTAAGCCGATCCGGCCGGGTCTGGTACTGCCTAGGACGATGATCAGACGGGGAGGCTTGTCGCTCGAGCTGCTGGCTTCTGACATCCGAGAAAGCTAACACGAGCGTCCGCGCTGGTCGTGTCGTGACAGGGTCCGGTAGGTGAGTCCCCGGTCTGGGGTGTCTCTCCGCGTCCCCCTGTGCTCGGCAGTTGCCGAGCCGCACTCGGCTCTTGCCTAGGGTAGGGGTGCGCGAGCAGATACCCTGGCTACCCCCGCGCATGACGGAGCAGGGCTAACATGAGCGCCGGACACGTCCACAGGCGGCGCCAGGCGCCGCACAAGGGAGAACCGACATGCCAGTAAGCACCGCCAACGCACGCTGGGAAGGCACGCTCAAAGAGGGCAAGGGCACGATGCGCCTGCCGAGCGGCACCTACGAAGGCCCGTTCAGTTTCGTCTCGCGCTTCGAGAAGGGCGCCGGCAAAGAGACGGGCACCAACCCCGAGGAGCTCATCGCCGCCGCGCACGCCGGCTGTTACGCGATGGCGCTGTCCGGCCGCATCGTGGCCGCCGGCTTCACGGCGGAGAGCATCGACTCCGAAGCTCAGATCACCATGAGCCGCGGCGACTCCGGCGTGGCCATCACCAAGAGCCACTTGATCGTGCGCGCCAAGGTGCCGGGCATGAGCGCGGAGGCGTTCCAGGCCGAGGCCGAGGCCGCCAAGGCCGGCTGCCCCGTCTCGAAGGCGCTGGCGGCGCTCGAGATCACGCTGGACGCTGCGTTGGTTTGAGCTTGGTCGTCTAAGCTTCAGCGCTCTGGTGGGCGGCGGGTCGGGAGTCGCAGGATGTACCAGATGCCGTAGCCGGCGACCACGGCGACCGCCCCGATCGCCCACCACACCGGACCGGTCCTCGCGAAGTAGACGATGCTGCCCGTCGAGAAGAGCGCGATCATGCTCGGCGCGTAGAACTTCAGCCACAGCGGGACGCCCTTGCCGGCTTGGAAGTCGCGGACCCAGGTGCCGAACACCGGGTGGTTCATGATGCGGTTGTAGAACTTGGGACTCGAGCGCGCGAACAGGTACGCGGCGATGAGGATGAACACGGTGCCGGGCAGCCCAGGCAGGATGTAGCCGAGTATCCCGAGCCCGAGGAAGAACAGGCCCGCCAGGCGCAGCGCGAGGCGCACCGTCTTGTTCTCGTTCAGCTTCAGCTGCGAGCTGTAGTCGACGAACGGCTTGGCTTCCGACGCCAGCTTGGTCAGCCGCGCGGCTTCGGCCTCTGTGCTCTGGTCGCGGTGATCGGACACGACCCTGGGAGTCTAACCCTTGCGGGGCCTCCCGGGGCGGTAGCGACCAAGTTAAACGAGACGTGAGGTCAACTGCGCTTGCATTCCCGCACCCCACCGCTTACACTCAGCCTCGTTCCGGGACAACCGCATGGAGGTTTCTGAACTTGGGCTTCGCGGCCCGAAATCAAAGTGTGCCTGGCGTGAGCTAGGCAAGTAGGGAAAAGGTACATGGCAACAGGCAAGGTCAAGTGGTTCAGCGGCGAAAAGGGCTTCGGCTTCATCGAACAGGGCGGCGGTCAACCCGACGTCTTCGTTCACTTCACTGCTATTCAGGGCTCCGGCTTCCGTAACCTCAACGAAGGCGACGAAGTCACTTTCGACGTCGAACAGGGCAAGAAGGGCCTCCAGGCCGCCAACGTGGTTGTCACCGCGCAGGCTGCCGGCGGCCGTTACTGATCCTCTAGACACCTAAGGGGTAACGCCCCTGGCCCGGTCGGGATGTTCGTGCGAGAGCGCGGCGCCCGGCCGGGCGTCTCTTTGGCGCTCGAGGCCGGCCCTGAGCGGTCGGTTGCGGTTCAGTTCCAGCGCCGCCGCCGCCGCCTGACGTGCAGCCGCGCCTCCTCCGGCGCATGACTCTTGACGCCCAGGTAGAACTCGCGGACGTTCTCGTTGTCCTGCAGCTCCGCCGAGCTGCCCTCGAGCACGAAGCGCCCGCCCTCGAGCACGTAGCCGTAGTCGGCGATGGCCAAAGCCTGGTTGGCGTTCTGCTCGACCAGCAGGATGCCCATGCCCTGCTTGTTGATGCTCCTGATGACGCCGAAGATCTCCTCCACCAGCAGCGGCGCCAACCCGAGGCTCGGCTCGTCGAGCATCAGCACCTTGGGGCGCGCCATCAGCGCCCGCGCGATGGCGAGCATCTGCTGCTCGCCGCCCGACAGGGTGCCCGAGTCCTGCTTGTGCCGCTCCAGGAGGCGTGGGAAGAGCGTGTAGACCTCGTCGAGGTCGGCCTTGACCCCGGCGGCGTCGCGGCGGTGGTACGCGCCTAGTCGCAGGCTCTCGCCTACCGAGAGGTCGGGGAACATGCCCCTGTCCTCGACGACGTACGCGATGCCGGCTTGTGAGATGCGCTCGGTGTCCCAGCGGGTGACGTCGCGGCCCATCACGCGGATGCTGCCCTTGCGCGGCTCGTCCTCGACCAGGCCCATGATCGTCTTGAGCAGCGTGCTCTTGCCGGCGCCGTTGGAGCCGAGCACCGCGACGCAGCTGCCGCGCTCGACGCTGAGCGAGACGCCCTTCAGCACCCGCAGCTGACGGTGGTAGCCGCTCTCGACGGTGACTACCTCTAGCAGCGCGTCGCTGCTCACGGCGCGGCCTCCGCGGTCAGGCGCGAGCCGCCCAGGTACGCCCGCACCACTGCCGGGTGCTCCTGCACCTCGGCGGGCGTGCCGTCGGCGATGAGGGTGCCGTGATCCAGCACCAGCACGCGCTGAGCCAGGCGGCTGACCACGCGCAGGTCGTGCTCGACGACCAGCATGGTGAGCCCAAGCTGCGCCTTGAGCCGCAGCAGCGTGACCATCATGTCGTCCTTCTCCTCGACCATCATCCCGGCGGTGGGTTCGTCGAGGAGGAGCAGGGTCGGCTCCGCCGCCAAGGCGCGCGCGACCTCGATCAGCTTCTGCACGCCGTACGGCAACGCGCCGACGCGCTGCTCGCGGTAGGCCTGCAGGTCGAGCAGATCGAGGAGCTCCTCGGCCTTGCGCCGCTGCGCCACCTCGTCGCGCGCCCAGCCGGGCGTGGCGAGCATCGCGCTCAGCACGTTCGACTTGATGTGCAGGTGGCGGCCGAGCAGCAGGTTGTCGAGGCAGGTCAGGTTCTTGAACAGCTCGATGTTCTGGAAGCTGCGCGCGATGCCCAGCCTGGCGATGCGGTGCGGCTGCTTGCCGGTGATGTCAGTTCCGCGCCATCTGACGGCGCCCTGTTGCGGTTTGTAGAAGCCGCAGATGACGTTGAAGATACTGGTCTTGCCGGCCCCGTTCGGACCGATGAGCGCGACGACCTCGCCCTCTCCGATAGCGAAGCTGACGCGCGAGAGCGCGTTGAGCCCGCGGAAGGCGAGGCTGACGTCGTCGAGTTGGATGAGTCCTGGCACTAGATAAGGGTGTGGGGCGGCGCTTGGCCGCCCCACGGTTCGCGCTGGATAGGGGTTAGAGCTCGAGCCAGCCGGAGACCGGACGCAGGCCCTGCGGGGTGACCTGGAGCAGCATCACCGAGTTGTTGCCCTTGTAGCCGTTGGCGAAGCTGAGGTTGTAGTAGAGGCCCTCGCTGTAGCCATCGATGGCGTTGAGAGCTTCGAGCAGGCCCTCGCGGGTCAGGTCGGGGCCGGCGGCCCTCAAGGCTTCCACGAGCGGCTGTGCGAACGCGATGCCGGCCAGCGCGCGGAACGGGTCGCGTGCGATCTCCGGCGCGTAGGCGACCACGACGTCGCGGTAGAGCGCGTCGGCGATCGGGTCGCCGTTGCCCTCGCCGACGATCACGGTCGGGAGGCGCAGGAACACGCTGAACAGCGCGCCCTGCATGCCCGGGTTGGCCATCAGGCTCGGGTCGAGCAGCGTGACGGTGGCGAGCATCTGAGGCCTGAAGTCGAGGCGCTGGAACTCGTTGACCAGGTTGGCGGCGGCGGTCGGGTCGGAGAACAGCAGCACGCTGTCGGAGCCGGAGCCGCGCAGACGCAGGGCCTGCACGCCGAGGTTGGTGGTGCCGCGCTCGTAGCTGACCTTGTCGCCGACGGTGACGTCGTAGCCCTGAGCCTGAAGTCGTGCGATCTCCTCCTCGAGACCGCGCAGGCCGGCCTGGCCGTAGCCGTCGTTCTGGTAGAAGATCGCGATGTTCCTGCTGCCCAACTCCACGACCGCGTGGCGGGTCATCAGGGCCGCTTCCACGACGTAGTCGGTGAAGGTCGAGTAGACCAGGCCGCCCGACTGCTCGCCGAACTGCTCGGAGCCGGAGGCGGGGCCGACCCAGGGCGTGTTGGCGCGCTGGATCAGCGGGAGCGCCGCGAGGCCGTTGGCGGTGCCGACGCCAGCGACGAAGGCGAAGACGTTGTCGCGGTCGATCATCTCGCGCACGGCGGCGACGGTCCTGGCGGGATCGTAACCGTCGTCACGCGTGACGAGCACCAGCTCGCGGCCGTGGATGCCGCCTTGGGCGTTGATGTACTTGAAGTACGCCTCGACAGCGGTGGTCACGGCGCCCCAAGCTGCGGCAGGCCCGGACTGGGGACCCCAGTTGCCGATGATTATCTGGTTGGCGGTGACCCCGGGTTGCGCGGCGGCGGAGGCCACCAGCGCGAGCATAAGGGCGGAAACGAGGAACGTCAGAAGCCTCTTCATACTGCTCCTTCCTAGGTTGCGCGGCCGGCGTGGCCGTCAGCCCGCCAGGTCCGTCGCTGTGGGTTCTAAGTCAAGGTCAACGTTATCACGGTGCCAGTGCGCGCAGACGCGCCGCTCAAGGCTCGATTAGTAGCCTTTCAGACGCGTTTGACGTCGGCCCGACCCAGCAGCCCGTGCGGCCTAAACACCAGCACCAGGATGACGGCGAGGAACGCGAACGAAGCCTTGAACTCTAGCGACACGTAGATGCCGACGACGAGCTCGAGGATGCCAAGAACGTAACCGCCGACGACAGCGCCTGGCAGGCTGTTCATCCCGCCGATGACGGCCGCCACGAAGCCCTTGCTCATCGGGTCGAGCATCGTGGTCGGGTTGAGCAGCGTGGTGGGGGCGAACAGCAGTCCCGCGGCGGTGGCGAGAACCGCGGCGGCAGCCCACGTCGCCATCAGC
The DNA here is from genome assembly GCA_964392895.1 of uncultured bacterium. Taxonomy (GTDB): domain Bacteria; phylum Deinococcota; class Deinococci; order Deinococcales; family Trueperaceae; genus CAYMRL01. Next base: position 133,353 of record CAYMRL010000004.1, on the reverse strand, counting down.
ACCTTCTTGACGGGCAGCCCCATCGCCTCGGCTACGTCCTCGCGCTGAGCCACCGCCCGCATGGCGACGCCGAGCTTGGTGTAGGTGAGCAGCGCCCACAGAGCGAGCATCAGGACCACCCCGACCGCCGCCGTCACCAGCGACACCAGGCTGAACGAAGCCCCGCCGATGCGCACGATGCGCTCGGCCACCAGCGTCGGCACGATCTTGTTGTCGGTGCCGAACACCAGCGCGTCGAGCCCGCCGAGGGTGAGAGCCAGACCCAGCGTCAGGATCAGGAGGCCGAGCTCGGTCTGGTTCTTGGCGGGCCGCACCAGCAGCACGTAGATGAGCGCGCCGATCAGCGCCGCGGCCACCAGCGCCAACGCGAACGAGGCGCCCCACGGGATGTCGAGCGAGGTGAGCAGCGCGTAGGCGATGAAGGTGCCAAGGACTCCCAGGTCGCCGTGAGCGAAGTTGAGGATGCGAGTGGTGCGGTACAGCAGGACGAGCCCGATGGCGACGAGCGCGTAGATGCTGCCGATGGTGGCGCCGCTGACGACCACCTGCAGGAAGGTGTCGAAGCCGCTCATGGTCTCACGCTCACGGCTGGCATCACAGCGATGCTCACAGCGAGCATCACGGCGGCCTTCACAGCGGCCAGCTCTTCCAGTAGCGCCGTATCTTGAGCCAGCGGCCGTACAACCCTGCCGGTTCGAGCATCATCACGGCGATGACGACGAGCCCGAACACTAGCTGCGACCACGACCTGAAGGTCGACAGGTACAGATCCAAGCCCGTGATGAAGCCGGCGCCGATGATCGCGCCAGGCAGGAAGCCGAAGCCGCCGACGATGATCATCAGCAGGAACTTGACCGACAGCAGCAGGTTGAAGCTCTCGGGAGTGATGTAGCCGACGAGGGGGCCGTAGAGCGCGCCGGCCAGACCCGCCAGACCCGCCGAGATCACGAACGCCATCGTCTTGTAGCGCGCCAGCCCGATGCCTGACATCTGCGCGGCGAGGTCGGCGTCGCGCAACGCCCTGAAAGCGCGGCCGATGTGAGAGCGCTCGAGGTTGAAGATCGCCAGGCAGGCGATCACCGCGATGACGGCCACCAGCCAGTAGAACGGCTTGTCGCCGTAGAAGTCGATGCCAAGGAGCTCGGGCCTGTCGACGAGCCTGCCGGTGGAGGAGCCGACGAAGCGCCAGTTGGTCAGGATCTGCTGGATGGCGAGCCCGAAGCCGAGGGTGGCGATGGCGAGGTACGGCCCCTCGAGCCGCAGCGCCGGGACGCCGATGATGAACCCCAGGATCCCGGCGACGAGGATGGCGCCGGGGACGCTGAGGTAGAACGGCAGCCCGTAGTCGGTGAGCACCGCCTGCGTGTAAGCTCCCGCCGCCAGGAAGCCGGCGTGCCCCAGCGACACCTGCCCGGTCAGCCCGACCAGGAGGCCGAGCGACATCGCCACCAGTGCGTAGACGAAGAACAGGGTGACGTTGTAGAGGATGTAGCCCTTGGCGACCAGCGGGAGGCCGAACAGGACCACCGCACCGAGTATCAGCGCTATCCAGGCCTGCGAGCCTCGCACCAGCAGCAGGTCTTGCTCGTAGCGTTCGCGGAACAGCACGGCTGCCTAGCCGACGGGCGTGCGCGGCACGCGGCGGAAGAGGTGGGGGAGGCGCGGCGCGGCCTCAGGCATAGAGCTCCTCGATCAGATGGCCGTACTTGCCGGCGATGCTGGCGCGCTTCACCTTGAGCGTGGCGGTGACCTCGCCATCCTCGTGATGCAGGCGCTTGGGCAGGATCTTGAACCTCTTTATCGTCTCGACGCGCGCCAAGGTGCCGTTGACCCTCTCCACCTCGGCGCCGATCAGCGCGATGACCTCGGGGTTCTGAGTGAGGTCGGTGTAGGTCGAGTAGGCGAGCTGCCGCTCGGCCGCCCAGTGGCTGACGTTGTCCTCGTCCAGTACCAGTAGCGCGGTGAGGTAGGGGCGGCGGTCGCCGATGACGACGGCGTCGTTGATGTAGACACTCGACTTGAGCTGGTTCTCGATCTTCTGAGGTGCGATGTTCTTGCCGCCGGCAGTGATGAGGATGTCCTTCTTGCGGTCGGTGATGCTGAGGTAGCCGTCGGCGTCGAGCTCGCCGATGTCGCCGGTGTGCAGCCAGCCGTCCGCCAGCGCCACGGCCGAGGCGTCAGGGTCCTTGTGGTAGCGCAGGAAGTTACCGGGGCTGCGCGAAAGTATCTCGCCGTCGTCGGCGATACTGATCTCGACGCCGGGGAAGGCTGTGCCCACCGTGCCGAGGCGCGTGGTGGCTGGGTTCATCGAGATGAGGCCGCTCGACTCGGTGAGGCCGAACCCCTCACGGATGTCGATGCCGAGCGCCATCACGTACGCGAGGATGTCGGGGCTGATCGGTGCGGCGCCGGAGATCGCTATCCGGATCCGGTCCAACCCCAGGCGGTACTTCAGCAGCCGGATCACCAGCGTGTGGGCAGCGAACAGCGCCGCCCCGCGCCTCTCGCGCACAGAGCCCGCCGCGGCCGAACGCATGGCGACCTGCATCGCCCACCTGTACGCGGCGCGCTTGATGGCCTGAGCGTCCTTCATGTGCAGTTCGACCAGCGAGTTGATCTTCTCCCAGATGCGCGGTACCGCGAAGAACACCGTCGGCCTGATCTCCTGCAGGTTGGTCATGACGGTGTCGAGGTTCTCGGTGAAGCTGACCGTGTAGCCGAAGCGCAGCGGGGCCGCCACGCTGATCAGCCGCTCTACGATGTGCGACAGCGGCAGGAACGAGATCAGCTCGTCTTGCTCGGTCAGGGGCTGCCACCGGTAGAGCGAGTCCATCGCCCACAGCAGGTTGGCGTGGCTGAGCACCGCACCCTTGGGGTTGCCGGTGGTGCCGGAGGTGTAGATGAACAGCGCCGGGTCGTGCGGCTTGACCGCCTCGAGCCGCTCGTCGACGACCCCGGGGCGCGCGCGGTACAGACCGCGGCCCTCGTCGACGAGCGCGTCGAACTCGAGCACGCCCGAGACCTCGTCAGACGGCTCGACGATCGCGACCCACGCCACGTTGGGGCACTGCGCCTGGCAGTTCAGCCACTTCTCGAGCTGCTCGGCGTCCTCGACGATCAGGCCCACCGAGTCGGAGTGGTTCAGGTAGTAGGCGAGCTGCTCGGCGCTGCTCGTGGTGTAGACCCCGACCGTGACCGCGCCGGCCGTCTGGATCGCGATGTCGGAGATCAGCCACTCGGGCCGGTTCTCGCACAGGAGCGCCACGCGGTCGCCCGGCCGGACGCCTAAGTCCGCCAGCTTCGCCGCCAGCGCGTTGACCTTGTCGGCGTACTCGGACCAACGCAACGACTGCCACAGTCCGAGGCGCTTGACGCGGAACGCGATCCCGCCGTCCTGCGCCCTGCGCCGGAGCAACGCCGGCAGGCTGTCCGCCACCATCCACTCAGGTTGCATCTGACGGGCATTGTAACGAGTCGCCCCGGCGTCCCGCAGGTCGGTTGCGCCTCTCGGCTAGACGCCGCGGCGACTAGCCCCCCGACCTGAACATGTCGGCCATGCTCTTGCCGAGCAGCTTGCTGGAGATGAACACGAGCAGCAGCGTGAACACGATGACTATCGAGCCCATGGCGCTCGCTGGTGCGATGCGGTGCGAGTTCAGGTACTCGAAGATCGCGATCGACACGGTCTTGGTCTGGCCGGAGAACAGCATGATCGTCACGCTCAGCTCGCCGATCAGGGTGGCGAACACCAGGATCGCTCCCGCCAGCATCCCCGGCGCGATCAGCGGCAGGGTCACACGACGCATGGTCCTCGCCCAGGTCGCCCCGCAGATGGTCGACGCCTCCTCGAGCTGCGGGTCCACCTGCCCGATGCTCGCCGAGACCGATCGGAACGCGTAGGCCAGGCGCCTGACGAAGTACGCGAACACCAGGATCAGCGTCGTGCCCGTCAGCACCACAGGACCGCTGTTGAAGGTCGTCAGGTACGCCACACCAGTGACGATGCCTGGCAGCACGAACGGCAGCATGATCGTCAGGTCCAAGAGCCACTTGCCCGTGAAGCGCTTGCGCAGCGAGACGTAAGCGGTGATGGTGCCGAACGCCAGCGCCATCAACGTGGCGGCGCCGGCGAGCCCGACGCTGTTGAGGATCGGCTGCATCACGCGGCCCAGGATCAGTTCAAAGTTGCCGAGGCCGTACTCGGTGGGCAGGCGCGTGCCGGCCCAGCGCGTCGCGAACGAGGAGAACACGACCATCGCCTGCGGGATGAGGGCGAGAGCCATCAGACCCCAGACGTAGACGTTGCCGAAGATGCGCGCGCCCAACGACGAGGACTGCGCCGCAGCCTGCGTGGTGCCGGTCAGGGTCACGAAGCGCTTCTTGCCGCTGAAGCGCCTGATGAGCAGCAGGAAGGCGAGCACCATCAGCACGTTGACGACCGAGATGGCGGCCGCGCCGTTGAGGTTGAAGAAGCCCTCGACCTGGAACAGGATCAGCGTCGGCAGCACGTAGTAGTCGGAGCCGAGGACCGACGGCACGCCGACGTTGCCGAGGGCGCGGATGAACACGATGATCGCGCCGGAGGCGATCGACGGCGCCACCAGCGGGAAGGTGACGGTTCGTAAGACGCGCCAGCGCGAAGCTCCCATGATCTGCGCCGACTCCTCGATGTACGGATCGGAGGCGGCCAGCGCGCCCTGGACGATCAGGAACACGAACGGGAAGTAGGAGAGAGACAGAGCGAGGATGATGCCGAACGGTCCGAAGATCGAGGGCAGCGTGATGCCGAACCACTCGTTGAGATAGTAGGTGACGATCCCGTTGCGGCCGAGCAGCAACACCCACGAGTAGGCGCCGATGAACGGCGGCGCGATCAGCGGGATGACCGAGAGCGACAGCAGCAGGTTCTTGAACGGGATCTTGATGCGCGCCATCGCGTAGGCGGCCGGTAGGGCGATGAGCGTGGCGATGGCCGTCGTCGCCAGCGAGACCACCAGCGAGTGCCGGAACGCCGACATGTACAGCGACGACGTCCAGAAGCGCCTGAAGTTGACCAGCGAGATGTTCTCGAACGACAGCGCCGAGCCTTGCGGCACCAGGCTGCTGAGGAGCGACTTGCCGATGGGGTAGACCAGCAGCCCGATCAGCACGAAGGCGGTGATGACGCCGACGACTATCGGGAACCAGTCGCGGCCGCGGGGCGTGTTATCGGGCCGCGCGCTTGCCCTCGTCTGCAGAGCCATCAGGCGGCTCCTGTGCTGAGGTAGGCGATGGCGTCGGCGTCGTCGAACGACAGCCGCACACCGCTCCCCTCGCCGATGCCGGCCACCGGCCGCGCGCTCTCGACCATCACTTCCTTCAATGCGCCGTCGCAGGTCACGAAGTACCTGATGATGCTGCCGAGGAACAGCACGCGCCTGACGCGGCCGGGCACGCCGACGGAGTCGGCGTCTGAGTCGTTGTCGGGGCTGATGCGCACGTGCTCGGGCCGCACCGCCACCAGCGCGCTGCCCGGCACGCCGAACGACCTCTTCTCGTCCGCCGTCAGCTCGTGCTTGCGCTGCGGCGAGGTGGTGTAGCCGCCGGCGAGGCCGAGCGCCCAGCCGCCCGCCAGCGCGGCGCCCGCGACGTGCGCACCGCCAGCGGTGCGGGCGGGGAAGAAGTTGATCTTGCCGATGAAGTCGGCGACGAAGAGCGTGGCGGGGTCACGGTAGATCGCCTCGGGCTGACCGACCTGCATCAGCTTGCCAGCCGAGAAGACACCGAGCCTGTCGGAGACGGACATCGCCTCCTCCTGGTCGTGCGTGACGTAGAGCGCCAGCACGCCCAGCTCCTTCTGGATGCGCCGGATCTCCTCGCGCATCTGCACGCGCAGCTTGGCGTCGAGGTTGGCGAGGGGCTCGTCGAGCAGGAACATGTCGGGCTCGTAAGCGAGAGCCCTGGCGATGGATACTCGCTGCTGCTGCCCGCCCGACAGGTCGGAGGGGTAGCGAGTGGCAAGGCCAGCCAGGCCGAGGGTCTCGAGCAGCGCCGGCACGCGGTCCTTCACCTCGGCGTTGCTCGCCTTGCGCACGCGCAGGCCGTAAGCCGCGTTCTCCAGCACGCTCAGGTGCGGGAACAGCGCGTACGACTGGAACACCATGCCGAGGTTGCGCGAGGCGGGCGGCAGCGAGGCGAGGTCGCGGCCGCGGAACCGGATGGAGCCCGAGGTCACCGACTCGAGCCCCGCGATCATCCTCAGCGTCGTGGTCTTGCCGCAGCCCGAGGGTCCGAGCAACGAGAAGAACTCGCCCGAGCTGACCTCGAGGTCGACGTCGTCGACGGCCACGACCTGGCCCTCGGCGGTGTTGAAGACCTTGGTCAGGCCCTGTACCGTCAGCTTCTCGTCTGCCACTGCTTACCTCTCCTCGCTCGGCACCTTCGGTGCCGCGGGCGCCGCAGGTCTCGCCCGGTCGAGTCGGATCACCAGCACCGATCTGTCGTCGCTGAACCCGCCCGGCGCCGAGCCCTTGGTGCTCGGGTACTCGCGCACCTTGTGCGGGTCGACTCTCTCGACTTGGGCGATATGAGACTCCCAGGCGTCGACACCGGTCTCGCCCTGCGCCGGCGTGCCGAAGTAGCCGTCGCTGAACAGCTCGACCGTCGTGACGCTGCCCCTCGGCAGGTCGCGCTCGATCAGCAGGCTGCTTGGCACCGCGAAACCGTCCAGGCAGGCCGAGCCCAGTGGACCCGGCTGGTTCCTGTGCTGAACCATGCCGAGGATGCCGCCTGCCAGGGCGCCCTCGACGATCTCCGGCGGCAGCTCGGGGTGCCGCGCGGTCGCGGTCGTCAGAGCTTGCGCTGCGAGCGCTGCGTGTTGGTCGCGCGTCAGCCGGTCCTCGCCCTCGGTCAGGTAGGTGCCGCTGCCGACCAGCGTGTAGCGGCGCGACAGCGCCAACGCCTCCTGGCTGTCGGCGCCGTTCGCGGTCACCGCTGCGAACACCGTCGCCCGCCATAGCGAGGTCAGCGCATCGCCGGGGTTGGCGCCCGTCAGGGTCTCGCGGCCGTCGAGCCTGGCGCCGCAGTCGCCGATGACTAGGAGCCGCCAGCCGATCTCTGTCCTGACCAGCGCGGCGACCTGGGCGCCGCAGCGCCGGTGCGGATCGCGCTCGGCCTGGGCTAGGAGGTCCATGGCGCGGTACTCGGCCTGCAGTGCGTCGGTGACGGCGTCGGCGAGGTCGGTGGCGTGAACGTCGGACGCCGGGCCAATCCGAGTTAGCCTAGCGAGCTCCCGCTCGATCACCACGCCCGCGAACTGCCCACGGCTAAGCCCGTTTGGCAGGTTCTCACCGCTCTTGTCCGTCACGCCGTCGATCACGGCCAACGCGTTGGTGCCACACACGATCACGCGGTCGTCGTTGGTCCACGGCCTGGCGGGGTCCTTGGCGGCGCTGAAAGCCTCGAGACGCATCAGGTAACGATAGCAACCCCCCGGACGCGGCGATTCGCGCCCGGGGGGTTGCGGTTGAACAGGTTGGGGCCGAGCAGGTCCCGGCTAAACGGCTGCTTGGGCCTAGCGGTTCGAGAAGATCTCGTCGAACTGGGCCAGGTCGGCTTCGCGGTTGGCGGCGGCCAGGTCGGGGTCGTACGGGAAGGTGGGGACCTCCGTCGTCGGGGCCAGGCCGGCAGGCGCAGGAGCGTCCGCGCGCACGGGACGGCGGTAGTGCCTAGCCGCGACCTCGTAGTTGGCGAGGCTCGTCGCCCAGTCCATGAAGATGCGGGCGGACTCGGGGTTCGGGCCGCCGAGGATGATGCCCATCGAGTCGAAGCGCAGGCCGGTGCCCTCGCTCGGGTAGATGGCTTCGACGGGCCAGCCGTCGGCGATCAGCATGGCGATGTTCGACTCGCCGGTGATGCCGATCTCGATCTCACCGCGCGCGACGTTCTCGAACACCAGCTGCGAGGAGGTGACGAAGGTCGTGTTCTTGACGACGCCCTCGATCAGGCTCCAGTCGTAGAGCTGCAGCATCTGGGCGAGCTGCGCGTAGGCCGAGCCCGACAGCGACGGGTTGGCCATGATGATCTTGCCCTGGTACTTAGGGTCGGCGAGGTCGGCCCAGGAGCTCGGGCGTTCGGCTTCGGCGAGCAGGTTGGTGTTGACCACGAACGCCTGCAACGGCTGCGAGTAGCCGTAGTAGCGGTACTCGGGGTGCACGAAGGCGCGGTCGAAGTCGGCGTCATTGGCGGTCTGGTACGCGTCGAAGTACTGGATGATCGCTTCGAAGCTCTCGACGCTGGCTCCGAAGAAGATGTCGCCCTGCGGGTTGGCGGCTTCGGCCTCGATGCGGGTGGTGTGCTGGCCGACGCCGGCCGACACCACGGTGACGTTGATGTTCGGGTGCGCCGCGTTGAAGGCGGCGATCGTGTCCTCGATCAGCTCCGAGGAGCCGGCGTTGTAGACGACGAGGTTCTGGGCGAGGGCAGCTCCGGCCAGCGACACGGCCAGCAGAGCGGCTGCTAGGTTCCTGAGCCTGTTGCGGATGAACACCTTCCACCTCCGGGGGATGGCGCTGCGGGCGAACGAGAGTACGTCCGCCTCGGGGCCGAGGTTGGTTGCCTAGACAGCTTACCGCCTTGCGTCGTCGACGACCTTCATAGGCGGTTCACCTCGTGGCCGCACCGACGGTTCGGCGGCGGCCTCACAGCTTCTTGATGCGCCCCCTGAACGCCGCGAGGTGCGCGGCGTTGGCTTCGTCGCCGCCGGGGCTGTTGGCGCTCTGCCAGATCGGCGGGTCGATGCCGCGGTCGGCGAGCTTGCCGACGGCGCCGACGGTGATCATGTTCAGCGCCAGGGCGTTCAGGAAGGTGCTAGACGAGCCCGCCTTCTGGGTGACGCCCGGCACGCTTATCAGCGCGTCGCCCATCGGCACCTTGCAGTCGACACAGATGTCCACCAGGTCGGCGAGGTTCTTCCCGCTCGGATGGCGGCTCGGGTGGCCTTGCGGCAGCGCGGCCTGCAGCGCCTTGCTCGTCACTCCGATGGTCGTGGCACCCCGCTCGCGCGCGACCATGGCAGCCTCGATGGTGCAGGAGTTGACGCCGTACGCGTTGACGATCAGCAGCAGGTCGCCGCTCGCCAGACCGTACTCGTCGAGCACGATCTTGGCGTAACCGGGGGTGCGCTCGATCATCATGCTGCGCAGCGCGCCGCCGCCGAGCATGACGCCGTCGTCGAGCATCGCGTTGACGGCCACGAAGCCGCCGGCTCGGAAGAAAACCTCCTCGGCCCCGAGGGCCGAGTGCCCGCCCGGCCCGAACACGTGCAGCAGCTTCCCGGCCGCGATGGCGTCGGCCACGGCCTCGCTCGCCGCAGCCAACGACGCGTGCTCCTCGTCGAAGAGCTTCTTCATGAGGGTGGTCACGGTGTCGAAGTAGTCGTCCAGCAAGCTCATGGTGCCTCCCGGCCAGGAGGGTAACCCGGAGGGTAAGCTGCCGAGCGTGCGAAAGGAAGCCAACATCACGCCGTTCCGGACACGGTGCGCGCCCAGGCCGGCCGTGCTCTCGTGAAGCCCTGCAGCGCCCGCGCCGGCTTCGGCCGCGCCGACCTCACCCCCGAGCAGCCGGTCGAGATGTCGGGTTTCGCCGCGCGCGTCGGCGCCAGCCGCGGGATCCATGACCGCCTCGAGGCGCGCTGCATGCTCGCGCTCGGAGCCGGCGGGGCCGCTGACGTGCCGGTGGCGGTGGTGACCCTCGACGTGCTCGGGGTCGACGCTGCCTTGGCCACGGCGGTCCGCGAGGCCGTCGCTTCTGCCATCAACGACCTGCTGCGCTCGCCCCAAGCCGCTCGCACCGTGCTCGCTGGAGTCGCATCGCTGACGCCGGACCGCGTCGCGGTCGTCGCCACCCACACGCATTCCGGACCCGCCACGCTCAGCGCGGCGCGCCTGGGCACCGTCGATCCTGGCGTCCTCGACCTGATCGTCGCGGCCGCCCACCAGGCCGCTACCGCAGCCGTCCGCGACGTCAAGCCCGGTTGGTTCAGGTACGGCAGCGCGACCGTCGACGGCCTCGCCAGGAACCGCCGCGTGCCAGGCGGCCCTGTCGATACCGAGCTGCAGGTGCTGGGCTTCTGGCCCGCCGCGCCGGTCGAGTTCGACGCTGCCGGCGTGAGGCTCGCCGATTCCGGCCTGGTGACCGCGCCAAGCGGGCTGCTGGCAGCGTTCGCCCTGCATCCCGTCGTGCTCGGTCCCGACAACCTCCTGCTGACTCGCGACTACATCGGCTTCGTCCTCGACGAGGTCGGAGGCTCACTGCCCGGCTGCGTGCCCATGTGGGCGACCGGCTTCGCAGGCCAGATCAACCACGGCCACCTGGCGACAGCCAGCAGCGGCGCGCCCTCTGACAGGCGCAGCTTCGCCGAGGCTGGCCGGGTGGGGCGGTGGCTGGCCGAAGCCGTGAAGGAGGCCGTTGCGAACGCGAGCACACCGCCACGACCTGGCGAGATCCGCAGTGCCGGCCTGAGCGTCGAACTCGAGTACCTCCCGCCCGAGCGCGAGCTGCACGAAGCCGCTGCCGAATGGCGGCGCGAGCTAGACCCGCTCGGCGCCGCTACCCGACCCGCCACCCGTGACCACTTCCGCGCCGCCGTCCTGCCCCTGATGGCGGGGTGGGCCGAACAGTGGGCGCCGGCCTGGTCTGAAGGCAGCGTAGCGCGCAGCAGGCGTCTGGAACTGCAGGGCCTAGGCATAGAGGGCGTCTGTCTCGTCTTCTGCCCAGGCGAGCCGTTCGTCGAGTACGGCTTGGCGCTGAGGCGCGCCTTTCCCGGTCGCGTGATCCCGATCGGGTACGCCAACGATGCACCCGGGTACCTGCCCACGGCGGCAGCGCACCTCGAGGGCGGTTACGAGGTCGACTCCGCCTTCATGTTCTACGGCGAGCCTGGCGTGTTCAGTCCGGGTAGCGAGCAGGTGTTGAGCGCTGGGCTTCAGGCGCTGGCTCGCGCGCTCTCGGACGCCGACTGAGGTGCCGAGCGGGGCGCTGCGCCTCTGGGCGCGAGAAAGTGCGATGCTGAAGCCATGGGCGCCGCAGGGCGCCTTAGGGGGAGACGAAGTCATGAGGTGGTAGCGACGAGCCACACAACCCCTAGATCAGTCACCTCGCCCGGCTGGTTCGACCTCCAGATCAACGGGCTCGATGGCGTGGACTTCAACAGGGCCGGCGTCACGCCGACCGAGTTCGAGAAGGCCGTCAGGGCCAACTGGCGCGCCGGCGTGACGCGCTTCCTGCCGACCGTCATCACCGGACTCGAGGACCACCTGAGCGCGTGCCTGCGCGCCATCGACGAGGCGGTCACTGCCAGCGAGCTCGTTGCAGACGCGGTGCCGGGCATCCACCTCGAGGGGCCGTTCATCTCGCCGGTGGACGGTGCGCGCGGCGCGCATCCGCTCGAGGCGGTGCGGCCGCCCGACCTAGCCATGTTCGACCGCCTGCAGGCCGCCGCCGGTGGCCGCATCACCTTGGTCACGGTCGCGCCCGAGCACCCTGGCAGCGTCGAGTTCATCCGCGAGCTGACGGGTCGCGGCGTCAGGATCGCGATCGGGCACACGCTTGCGACCACCGAGCAGCTTGCGGCCGCCGTCGATGCCGGCGCGACCCTCAGCACTCACCTCGGCAACGGCATCCCAGCCACCATCAACAGGCACCACAACCAGATCTGGGACCAGCTCGCCGACTCCCGCCTGACCGCCACCGCGATCTTCGATGGTCATCACCTGCCGCCCAACCTGATGCGCGTCCTGCACGAGGTCAAGGGCGAAGGGCTGCTGGTGCTCGTCTCCGACGCCGTCTCGCTCGCCGGCATGCCGCCTGGCAGGTACACCGAGCACGTGGGCGGCGCCGTCGAGCTGCACCCGAACGGCCGCCTCACCCAGGCCGACAGCAACTACCTCGCCGGCAGCGCCAGCCTGCTACTCGCCGGGGTCAACACCGCCTTGGCGGTGCTCGAGATCGAGCCCTACGCCATCTTCGAGCTCGTCACACGCGCGCCCGAACGCGCCATGGGACTCGAGCCTAGAGACGATAGGCTCAAGCTGAGCATAGGGGTACGCGAGGTGACATCCGAGACCGGCCGGTCAGCGTCCAAGGCCGCGCGCCAGGTCACGATAGAAGAGGTGTGGGTCAGAGGCGCCCTCGTCCACGCCAACGGAGAAGACCTGAGATGACGCTGCACCAGCAGATCGCCGAGGGCGGCGGCACGCTCGCCGAGAGCGAGGTCCGCCAAACGCTCACCCGAGCGCTCAGCGGCCGCTTCACCGGCAGGCGCGTCCTGACCCTCATCCCCGACCACACGCGCAGCGTGCCGCTGCCGCTGCTGTTCGAGATCGTCGTGGACGCGCTCGCTGACGCTGCGCAGCTCGACTTCATGGTCGCGCTCGGCACCCACCCACCGCTCTCCGACGAGCGGCTCAACCAGCTCGTCGGTATCACGTCTCAGCAGAGAGCCGGGCGCTACAAGCACGTCGGCCTCCTCAACCACGCCTGGGACCATCCAGACACCCTTCACAGCGTCGGGACCCTGCCGCAGAGCCGGGTGAAGGAGATCGCCGGCGAGAGGTGGCACCCTACCCTCGGCGGCGACGTCGATGTCTCCCTCAACCGCGCCGTCCTCGACTACGACGAGATCCTCATCCTCGGCCCGACCTTCCCGCACGAGGTCGTCGGCTTCTCAGGCGGCGGCAAGTACCTGTTCCCTGGCATCAGCGGCGCCGCGATGATCGACGTGACCCACTGGCTCGGCGCGCTCGCCGGTGTCAGGCGCACCATCGGCATCAAGGACACCCCGGTGCGCGCCATGATCCACGCCGCCGTCGAGCTGGTGCCGAGACAGATAACGCTGGCGGCGCTGGTCGTGCAGGGCAGCGGCCTGGCGGGCGTGTTCGTCGGCGACCACCTCAGCGCCTGGTCAGCCGCCGCCGACCTGTCGGCGCAACGGCACATCAACTGGGTCGACAAGCCCTTCAAGCGCGTGCTGTCGTGCGCGCCGCCCATGTACGACGAGCTGTGGACCGCCGGCAAGGCGATGTACAAGCTCGAGCCGGCCCTCGCCGAGGGCGGCGAGCTGATCATCTACGCCCCCCACCTCGACGAGGTCAGCTTCGTGCACGGCAAGCACATTCACGCCGTCGGCTACCACCCGCTGCCGTACTTCCTCAAGCAGTGGGACAGGTTCTCGCATGTGCCGCTCGGCGTTCTCGCCCACTCGACCCACGTCAAGGGCGACGGCGACTACGACGCGACCAGCGGTGTCGAGACGCCGCGCGCCACCGTTACCCTCGCTACCCGCATCCCGAAACACGTCTGTGACGAGCTCAACCTCGGCTACATGGATCCCGACGAGATCGACGTAGAGGAGTGGGCGAACCGCGAGGACGAAGGGGTGCTGCTGGTCCGCAAGTCCGGCGAGACGCTCTATCGCGTGAGGGACGCTTGAGCACGCCCCATGCCGTCCTGGTGATGGGGGTGTCGGCAGCGGGCAAGACGGCGATAAGCAGGGAGATCGCCAAGGCGCTGGGTGCCACCTTCCTCGACGCCGACGACTACCACCCCGAGTCCAACCGCGCCAAGATGAGCGCCGGCACCCCGCTCACCGACGAGGACCGCGCACCGTGGCTGGCCGCCGTCGGCGCAGCCATGGCAGAGAAGCAGGCCGTGGGGGAGGGCGTGGTTATGGCGTGCAGCGCCCTCAAGCGCACCTACCGCAGGGTGCTGGCTGACGCCGTGCCGGGTCTCAGGGTCGTCTACCTGGCTATAACGCCCGAGGTCGTCGAGGAGCGCCTGGCGCGCCGCCGCGGACACTTCTTCAACCCGGCGCTGGGCGCGTCGCAGTTCAAGGCGCTCGAGCCGCCGACGACCGATGAGTTACCCGACCTCATCGTAATCGACGCCGCGCTGCCGTTCCGGGAGAACGTCGACAGCCTCATCGCCCAGCTCGGTTAGCTGCTGCTACTTCTTCCCGCCGACCCTGTCCTTGAGGCTCTTGCCGGCCTTGAACGCCGGGTACTTGCTGGCGGGGATCTTGATCTTCTCGGTCGTGCCGGGCTTCACGCCGGTACGAGCCTTGCGCTTGCGGACCTCGAACGTGCCGAAACCCGTCAACGTCACCTTGGAGCCCTTGGCGATGGTCGTGGACATCGACGCGAGCAGCGCGTCCACCGTGTCCTTCACCGTCTTCTTGGAGAGCTTGGTGTCCGCCGCGACGAGATCCACCAAGTCTGCCCTACTGACCGTCTTGGCCATGAGATGCTCCTTTCGTGACTCGCGAAGAGTATAGAGCAGGCCGCCAGCGACAGTGCGTAGGGCGGCGTGTCCCTGTGTACGTTGGGCGCGCGCATCTAGTCTGGTGGGCATGAGCGGCGACATGATCACGGTCCTCGTCGTGCTCGGCGCGGCGCTCATCCTGTTCGTGTCCGACCGAGTGCCGCTCGACCTCGTCGCGCTGCTGGTCGTGATAGCGCTGCCTCTCACGGGCGTGTTGACGCCGCAGCAGGCGTTGGCCGGCTTCGCGGACCCGCTGGTGGTGATGATCGCCGGCCTGTTCGTTGTGTCGGGCGCGCTGGTCGAGACCGGTCTGGCCGCCTCGATCGGCAACTGGATCGCACGCGTCTCCGGCAGCGGCGAGGCGCGCCTGACGGCGGTGCTGATGTTGGCCACAGCCGGGCTGTCGGCGTTCATGAGCTCGACAGGGACCGTCGCCATCATGCTGCCCATCGCGGTGCGGCTGGCGTGGAAGCAGCGCCTCAGCCCCAGCCGGCTGCTGATACCCGTCGCGTTCGCGGCGCTGCTCGGCGGCACGTTGACCCTGATCGCGACGCCACCGAACCTCGTCGCCTCCCAGACACTGGTCGGTGCGGGGGAGAGCGCGCTCGGCTTCTTCGCCATGGCGCCGATCGGGCTGGTGCTGGTGGCAGTGGCCATCGCCTACTTCGCCGTCTTCGGTTCTAGGCTCCTGCCGAGCCGGGCACCGAACGCCCCCGCCGCCGACGAGGGCGGCCCTGTGGCGCTCGGCAGCGTCGCCGAGCGCTTCGGTCTGAGCGAGGAGCTGTGGCGCTTCACGATCCCGATCGGCTCGATCCTCATCGGCGAGACCCTAGGAGAGCTGCGCTGGCCCGAGCGTATGGGCGTGCGGGTGATCGCGATCGACACCGACCCCGACGCGATCCGCGCCGGCACCAGGTCGCGCCGCCACCTCGGCGTCTCCAAACGCATCGGCCCTTTCACGCTGCTCAACGAGGGCGATCGGGTGCTGCTGCAGGGCGCCCGCTCCGACCTCGACGACCTCGCCGATGCCTACGAGGTGGAGCTCGAGCAGGTGCGACCTTCGGAGGGGCAGGTGGTGCCGTCGAACCTCGTCTTCGCCGAGCTGCTCGTCACCCCGCGCTCCGCCTGGCTAGGCAAGACCCTGGCCGAGATGCGGTTCAGGGACCGCCATCGCCTGGTGGTGCTGGGCATCCAGCGCGGTGACGAGCGCCTCGGTGGCGACCTCTCCCAGGAGCGACTGCGCTTCGGCGACGTGCTGCTGGTGCGCGGGATGCCGCCCGCCATCGCGCTGATGCGCCGTGAACGCGACGACGCCGCGCTGCTCAGCGAAGCCGTCGACGGCGATCTACCTGCGCCACGCGCGCGGCGCGCTCCGGTCGCGGCCGCGATCATCGCCGCGATGCTCGTCGTGATGGCGTTTGAGCTGGTGCCGCTGGTGCTCGCCGTGTTGTTGGCGGTGGTCGCGCTCGTCGTCAGCGGGTCGCTCAGTGTGGGGGAGGCGTACCGCAGCGTGCGCTGGCCATCGGTGATCCTGTTGGCGGGGATGCTGCCGCTGGCGACGGCGCTGTCGACAACCGGCGCCGTCGAGCTCGGTGCCCGCTGGCTCACCGACACGCTGGGCAACGCCGGCCCTCACGCGCTGCTGGCCGGCATCTACCTGCTGACGGTCGTGGTGACGCAGTTCCTCAGCAACACAACCTCGGCCGTGCTCGTCGCACCCATCGCGCTGCAGGCCGCGCAGGCGCTCGGTTACGCGCCGGCCGGGATGCTGGTGGCCGTCGCCATCGGCGCTTCGTGCACGTTCATCAACCCGATCTCCTCGCCGGTGACGACGCTGGTGTTAGGGCCTGGTCAGTACAAGTTCTCGGACGTGACGCGTGTGGGAGTGCCGTTACAGGTGATCGTCACCGTTGTGGTGTTGCTGCTTACGCCGGTGTTCTTCCCTACCTGACTATCCGAACAGATGCCGCACGCTGCTCCCACTGCCGTCGGCGGCGCCGCTGACGACTTCCAGCTGCGCAGCGATCCGTCCCTTCAACCCCTCCACGTGTGTGATGACACCGACCATCCTGTGCTGCTCGCTCGGCAAGCGGCGCAGGATCGTGACGACCTCCTCGAGCGTGGCGCTGTCGAGGCTCCCGAAGCCTTCGTCGACGAACAGCGCGCCGATCTCCACGGCGCCGCTCGTCATCTGAGCCGTCTCGGCAAGACCGAGCGCCAGGGCAAGGCTCGCCTGGAACCCCTCGCCGCCGGAGAGCGTTCTCACCGAGCGGCGGCTGCCGCCAGCGTGCCGGTCCTCGACATCGAGCCGCAGGCCGCTCGCGTGCTTCTCCTCCTCGCTGGTGTTCAGACGCAGCTGGAAGCGGCCGCCGGTCATGCCTGCGAGGTGCTTGTTGGCCAAGGCGAGGACGTTGGCGAGGATGCGGCGCAGGACGTAGGTCTCGAGGTCTAGCCGGTAGGTGCCCTTGGCCGTGCCGTTGGTCAGGTCCGCGAGGCCCTGGGCCGTCCTGTGGCGCTCGCGCTTCGAGCCTAGCTCCGACTCGATGCGCCGCCACTCGTCTACGTCTTGCTGCTGCGAGTTGAGGAGCTGACGCTTCTGCTCGGCGGTATCCGAGGCCGTTTCTCGCGCTGCCGTCGTCTCGGCTACGCGAGCCTCGAGCGCGACCAGGTCGGGCTGGGTGCGACCCTCCGTCGACTTGAGAAGCTGGTCCTCGCGGGCTTTGGCAGCCGTCAGCGTGTCGTCGTGCTGCTTGACGCGCGCCGCCAGCTTCTCGCGCTCGTCGGGGTCGATGAGCGCCTCGCGTTGAGCCTCTGGGTAGGCTTCGCCTGTCTCGGTCGTGAAGCCTTGACGCTTCAGCGCCTTGTCTGCTGCGGTGTGGGCCTTGTGCGCCTTGTCGGTCGCTGTTTTCGACTCCTTATGAGCCCGATCGAGCTTCTCGGCGGCGATCGCCCTGTCTCTCTCGGCCTCTGTGACGGCTGTTGCTACCTTCGCCGCGAGCTCGTCGAATGCCGCAACCGACTTCTCTGCTTGATCGAGCTCGCGCTTGAACGCAGCAGGATCTTCTCGGTAACGCGGCTCGAGCCTGTTCGCGACCGCGTCGAACGCGGTCTTGGCCGAGGCCGCCTCTACTTCTGCCGACTGTCGGTCAGTATCTGCCGAAGATAGAGTCTTGGCCGCATCGACCGTGGCTCCAGCCAACTTCTCGCGTTCAGCCCTGCGGCGCGCTAGCTCCTCGGCTAGGCTCTTGGCCTGGTTGTGCGCGGCGATTGCCGCGTCGGCCTCGGCCATCACCGTCTCGAGAGCGGGCAACTCCGACTCGGTTGCCCAGCCGCCGGACTCCAACCCCGCCTTCAGCCGCGCCGCAGCGGCGGCACGCGCCTCGGCGGCCTCTAGGCTCGTCGCTTGCGCTGACTTGAGGGCCGACTCCAGGTCGGCGAGCGCCGTGGCTGGGACGACAGCGTGTGCGTCCCGACCGTGATGGGCCGAGCCGCAAACGGGACACGGCTCGCCACGCTCGAGCCGCGTAGCCAGCGCCCTCGACAGCGGCTCCCACAACTCGTCGAGATCGAAATCACTACCCGCCATGCGGTTCTCGTCCAGCTCTCGTAGCGCTTCGTAGACCCTCTGGGCCGATCTCAGTCTGGTGTTGGCCCGTTCCAGCGCCGCCCCGGTGTCTGCTAGCTCGAGGTGCGCCTTCTCGGCCGTGGCCAAGGCCGAGTCGTTCTCGTCGCGCTTGCTCACCAGCCTCTCGTGCTCTGATTTGAGCACCGCCAGTGCCTCTGCCGCTGCGGCCAGAGTGGTCTTGGCGTCCCTCAAACGCTTGCCGGCCTCCGCGAACACCAGCAGTTCCGGTTCGAGCATCTTGAGGCGCTTGGCCGTCTCGTCCGCTGCCTCACGCTCGGAGCGGCGTTTCTCGTGCTCAGCGACCCTCTCGGCGGCCTCCTTCGCGAGGTTCGTCGCGTCGACGAGGTTCGACTCGCACCGGCTGATCTCTGCCGCGCGCTCCTCGGCTGCCTCCAGCGCGGCGACCCAAGCAGCGACAGCGGTCTCCGCGTCCCGGGCCCGGCTGTCGAGCCTGAGTCGCTCCCGAGCGGTCTCGATCGCGGCCACATCGGTGCTCAGCTCCTTCAACTCTTGCTGAACCCCGGCCAGCGCTTGGAAGTCAGCGTCCAGCCGCTTGCCAGCCGTGTGCGCCTCGATGGCGAGCTTGTACGCATCCTCGGCCGAGTTGACCGCGGCTACGGCGAGGGTGAGCTCGGCGTTCGTGTCCGCCAGCTTCGACTCCAAACCGGCGAGGTCGGGCACAGTGTGTGCTTCCCGCAACGCCTGCAGCTCCTCCTCCGCGCCCGCGACCTCGGTCCGCAAGTGCCTGGCGTACCTCACCAGCTGCTCCTGCAACAACTTGAACCGTCCAGTGTCGAAGAGCTGCGCGAGCGTCGTGCGGCGCGTGCCGTCGTCCTCGATCACCTGCCTGAACTGGCCCTGCGGTAGGACGACGGTCTGCCTGAACTGCTTGGCGTCGCAGTGGAGCAGGTCGACGATCCTGTTGGTTACGGCCGCCTTGCCCTCTTCCAGTAGCTCCGATGGTCTGCCGTCCGCAGCCAGCTGATACAGGTGCGCGGTCGGGTTGTCGGTCGTCATCCGACCACCGCGCTTGGACGGCCGTTCCTGTCGCGGTGAGCGCTCGACCCGGTAGCGCTTGCCCGCGTGCGTGAACTCGAGCGCCACGCTCGTTTTGCGGCCGGCTGTAAGAGAGTTGACCATGTCCTCGCCGTCGCGACCGCCACCTGACGTGTCACCGAACAGGGCGAAGGTCAACGCGTCGAGCAGCGAGCTCTTGCCCGCCCCGGTCTGCCCATGGATGAGGAAGAGGCCGTGCGCGCCGAGGCGTTCGAAGTCGACCACCTGTGGCTCGACGAAGGGGCCGAACGCGGTGAGCTCGAGCCGCACCGGGATCATGCGCCGTCCTCCGGCTCGAAGGCGAGGGCGGCCTCGATGACCTCGAGCTGCGCATCGCTGGGGTGCTGACCGGTGCGGTCCTTGATGAACTCGCGCAGGACGTCGCGAGGGTCGAGACTGCGGAGGTCGCCGCTGCCGCCCCAGGTCGACTCGCCGGGCGAGTGAGTGCTCAGCTCCAGCAGCGAGCGAGGATAGTAGGCGCGCAGCCGCGCCGTGGCGTTCTCGATCGGCTCGACATCTGTTACTTGCGCCAGGACGTAGTGGTCGCGGGCGGCCGCGTCCTCGCTCGAGGCGCGGGCGAGCAGCTCGTCGAAGCTGAGGTCGGCGATGACGCGCAGCTCGCGCGGCAGGGTGAGGGGGTGCTCAGTGACCGTCACCTCGCCGCCGAGAACGGTGACGAGCGAGACGCTCTTGGCGTGGCCGGCCTCGGCGAACGAGGTGGGGTAGAGGCTGCCAGCGTAGCGCACGCGCCCTTCGGCGAAGCTCCGCCGCCCATGGATGTGCCCGAGTGCGACGTACCTGAAGCCGTCGAACACGTCGAGTGGTACCGCGCCCGACCCGCCGACGGCGATCGGATCCTCGCCCTCGTCCTCGCTCAGGGCATCGCGTTCTGCCCCCGCCACGAACGCGTGCGCCACCAGCAGCGGCGTGAGACCCGGCCGCTCGCGTTGATGCGCGTCCAACACGTGCCTGGCGAGGTGCCGCAGGGTGCCGGAGTCGTCGCCGTCTGGCAGCGTCTGCGGGTCGAGCGCGAAGTGCGTCCTGACGCGCGCGGCCCGCGCGAACGGCAGGCCGTAGAGCGCGACGTCCCTGAGCACCAGCGGCTCGCAGACCTGCGCCAGATCGGCGCGGAGGTGTACGCCCGTGCGCTGCAGCAGGCTGCCCAGATGACCGAGCCTGTCGGCCTGATCGTGGTTGCCGGGGATGGCGAAGACGCTGACACCGGCCGCGACCAGTCTGTCGAGCGCCGAGCCCCACACCCTCAACGCCTCGACGCCGGGGTTGGCGGTGTCGAAGACGTCGCCGGCGACGATGACCGCGTCCACTGCCAGCGCCTGGGCGAGCTCCACCACCTGCTCCACCACCGCGGTCTGCTCCTCGAGCAGAGGGAAGTCTCGGAGCCGTTTGCCTAGATGCCAGTCGGCGGTGTGGAGCAGCTTGACGGGCTCGTTCATGCGCCCAGTCATTGAAGCACGGTGCCGAGGACGGCGGTGGTGCGCACTAGGCGTCGGCTGTGGCATCCTAGGCGTCAGGCAACGTTAGTCACAGCAAGCGTCGATTTAGGAGGCACCATGGACATCCTCGCGATCTTCCAGGACTCGCCGAAAGCCAAGGCCGTGGCGGCTGGTTCTCACCTCTTCCGTCAGGGCGAGCCGGCGAACGAGATGTACGTGGTCCTGAGCGGCCGCGTCGAGATCCGCCGCGACGGCCAGGTGATCGAGGTGCTGGAGCCCGGTGCGATCTTCGGCGAGATGGCGATAGTCGACGAGCGACCTCGCAGCGCCGATGCCGTGGCGGTGGCCGACTCCTCGGTCGAGCCTGTCGACGCCGAGTGGTTCAAGCACCTCATCCGCAAGTCGCCGAGCTTCGGTCTGCACGTCATGAGTGTGATGGCGCAGCGGCTGCGGCGGTTCATGGATCAGAGCTCCTAGGGGGACGATCCATGTCCAAGCTGCGCTTGGGGATCAGCGTCTCGCTCGACGGTTACGTCGCCGGTCCCGCCCAGAGTCCTCGAGAGCCTCTGGGCGTCGGCGGTGAGGGCCTGCACGAATGGGTGGTCAGGCTGCGGTCGTGGCGTGAGGCTCATGGACTGGAGGGCGGCAACGAGGGCGCCGATGACCTCGTCATGCAGGAATCGACCGCCAACGTCGGCGCCACGATCATGGGCCGCAAGATGTTCGGCGGTCACCCCGGCCCGTGGCGCGAGTCCGAACCCTGGAACGGCTGGTGGGGCAAGGCGCCGCCGTTCAAGCACCCTGTCTTCGTCATCACTCACTTCGCGCGCGAGACGCTCAGGTTCGACAACGGGACGTCGTTCACGTTCGTGACCGACAGCATCGAGTCGGCCCTGGAGCAGGCCAGGCGTGCGGCCGGCGACAAGGACGTGTCGATCGGCGGCGGTGCCGAGGCGGCCGGGCAGTACCTGGCTGCCGGGCTCGTCGACGAGATGGAGCTGCACGTCGTGCCTCTGCTGCTCGGTGGCGGTTCGCGGCTGTTCGAGGGTGTGGGGACGGAGATGTACGGGCTCAAGCTCGTCAGGGCGCTGCAGGGGGATGGGGTCGTGCACCTGAAGCTTGCGCGCAGCTAGCCATCACCTAGTGCTAGCCCGTGCGACGGGCACGTAGGCGCCGATAGCGACGGCGCCCAACGCGAGCGTGACCGTGAACGCCAACCGGTACCCGTCCACGCCGCCACCGCTCTCGATGAGCACGCCCATCAGCCACTGCACGACCATCGCCCCGACCATGCCGAAGAAGTTGACGGCCGTGATGGCGCGACCGGTCAGCTCGGCGGGGAAGATCGAGCGCGCCTCGGCGATCAACACCACGTAGTAAGAGCCGAACACGCCGATGGTGAGGTAGATGGCGGCGACCGGCGCCCCGGGCAGGGCGAGCGCGAGCAGTGCCTGGCAGGCGAGGAACACTCCGGCGCCGGCCAGCGCCACGACACCGCGCCCGAACCTGTCGGCGAGGTAGCCGCACGACAGGTTGCCTATGACGACGCCGACGCCGAGCGCCACCAGCGCGTTGCCGATCTGAAGCTCGCTGCGACCGTAGATGTCAGCAAGGTACGGCCCACCCCACAGGCCCTGCACGCCGAGCATCACG
Organism: uncultured bacterium; assembly: GCA_964392895.1. Classification (GTDB taxonomy): domain Bacteria; phylum Deinococcota; class Deinococci; order Deinococcales; family Trueperaceae; genus CAYMRL01. Next base: position 111,270 of record CAYMRL010000004.1, on the reverse strand, counting down.
CCGACTGTCGCGAAGTTGAGGAGCGCGATGCGCCAGAAGCGGTGATCGCGGGCTACCTCGCCGAAGCCGGCTCGCGCGCCGCGCGAAGGCGAGCGGGTGTCGCTGGTGCCGATGACGACGATGGCAGCCGCGACCACCACGACAGCCGCACCCCACGCGAAGACGGGCCGCCAGCCGACGTTGCCCACCAGCCACGCCATCGGCGTGCCGGCGAGCAGCCCTCCGGTCGAGCCGACGCCGACGAGGAGGCTCGATATCGTCGCGAACCTGTCCGCGGGCAGTGAGGTGGCGAACACCTTCATCGCGCCCATCAGCACACCTGCGAAACCGATGCCGAGTAGCGCCCGGGCTGCGCTGAGGACGAGGAAGCTCTCGCCCAGCGAGAACAGCAGCGAGCCCGTCGCGCCGACCATCATCAGCGTCGGGGTGACGAGGCGCGGCCCGTAGCGGTCGAGGGCCGAGCCGAGCGGCAGTTGCACCAGGGCGAAGGTCAGGTAGAACAGGCTCGACATGAAGCCGAGCTGCTCGTTGTCCAGGCCGACGTCACGGCGCAGGTCGGCGGCGATGACCGCGTTGGTGGAGCGGTAGAAGTACGACAGCAGGTACGCGAGGAGCCACGTGAGGAAGATGACCCAGCCGCTCTTCACGCGCCCGACGATACCTGTGCGGAGGCGGTTGCTAGAATCCGCGCAGACGCGACTCGAGTTCTGAAGGGACCATCCATGCTCTCCACTGTCGACAAGGCGATCACCCGTCGGGGTCGTGGTTCGCTAAGCGCGGTCTGTGCCGCGTTGCTTCTGACGCTACTCGCGGCCTGCGGCACCTCGCAGCCCGAGCCGACTCTAGACCTGTCCGGCACCTGGAGCGGAAGCTGGGCCAGCGGCGAGGTCGGCGGTTCGGTCTCCGCGACGTTCACTCAGAACGGCGCCTCGCTCACCGGCACGGTGACGGTCGGCGACTCCCCATGCATCACGGAGGGCTCCATCACCGGCAGCGTGACTGGCGCTGGGGTCACTTTCGGTTCCGTCGCCGGTGCGACCACCATCACATTCGTCTCGACCGAGGTCACCGAGGACGTGATGAACGGTACGTGGAGCACCGAGGGCGGAGCTTGCGCCGGCGGGACGGGGACGTTCTCGATCTCGCGCAGCAACTAGCGAACTAGCGAGGCGGGCTTCTGCCTAGGCCAGGGATGCGGCCGAACGCACCCGCCCACCCAAGGCAGTTGAACGGGCACCCTGACCCTAAGACGAAGTAGAGTGCACGAACGAACCGCACCCGGAGGGCTCCAAAGATGACCAATCGCGCAAGATCGATGCTCGCGACCGCGCTGGCGGCAGTTCTGACGCTCGCCACCGTGGCCCTCGCCCAAGAGGATTGGGCCGCCGTCGAGGCCGCAGCCAAGGCAGAGGGCGCGCTCGTCGTCTACTCGACGACCAGCCGCACCGAGACCGCTGCCAACACCTGGAGCGAGCTCACTGGCATCCAAGTCGAGGTGACGCGTCTCGGTGAGCAAGACCTCATCCAGCGCGCCTATCAAGAGGCTCGCGCCGGCGCCCGCAACGTCGATTTGATCGTGGTCGAGGACTGGGTCGCGGCCCGCGAGCTGCTCTCGGCCACCGGCTACTTCGTCAACTACGTCCCGCCGACCGCGGCCGCGAGCTTCGCTCCGCACCACCAAGACCCGCTGGTCCTCGGCTACATCAACCGCATCTTCGGCTACAACACCGAAGCGCACCCGGACGAAGATCCCTTCACCAACGTCTGGCAGCTCACCATGCCCGAGTTCAGAGGCCGCGTGATGATCCGCGACATGGCCATCACCGGCGAGCACCAGAACGCCTTCACCGAGTGGGTGCGCCGCTCGGATGAGCTCGCTGCCGCCTACACCGAGCTGACCGGCGAGGCACTGGTGCTGACGGAGGCCAACGCCGGCCTCGAGTTCATCCGTCGTTTCCTTATGAACGACCCGATCATCATGACGTCAGACACGCGCATCGGCGAGGCCGTCGGCGCCCGCGGCCAGGACGCGCCGCCTTACGGCATGTTCTACGTGTTCTCCAAGCACCGGGACATCCCGCTGCAGGACCTCGCGCTGTCGGAGTCGAGGCAGATCGCGCCGACGCTCGGCTACTACTACCCGATCGTCCTGCAGCTTGCCGCCGACGCTCGCCACCCGAACGCCGCCAAGCTGTTCATGGAGTACCTCGGCACGCTCGAGGGCTTCGCGCCGTGGGCCGACTCGCCCGGCGTCTACACGCCCAACCCCAACCAGGTGCCGTTCGAGGGCGACATGCCGTGGTCGTGGTGGGAGGAGCGGCTGTGGGGCTACGACCTCGACTTCGCCGCTCAGCACCGCGGTGAGGTGCTCGACACCTGGCTGAAGTACGCGCAACGGTAGGAACTAACAGTCTGTGATGGACGCGCTGCGACGTCTACGTTTCAAGCTGACGCCGCAGCGCGTTTTCGCTGCGCTGCTGCTGGTGGTGCTGGCGTTCTTCGTAGTCGTGCCTCTTGGCGTGATGATCCAAGAGACGTTCATCGTCCACCCGCTCGAGCGCTTCCAGATCCCCGGCTCCCTGCCCGGCGACTACACCACCGCGCACTACGAGCGCACCTTCGTCGGCAGCAACTCGATGGCCTTCTTCTACCGGCCGCTGATCAACACGCTGATCGTGTCGGTCAGCCTGTCGGTGCTCGCCCTGATCATCGGCGGCGGCCTGGCGTGGCTGGTGATACGCACCGACCTGCCGCTCAAGGGTCTCATCTCGAACGCGGCGATCATCCCGTACGTGATGCCGTCGTGGACGCTGGCTCTCGCGTGGCTGGCGATCTTCAAGAACCAGCGCATCGGGGGCACGCCAGGCATCTTCCAGGCGCTGACGGGCATCTCGACGCCCGACTGGTTCGCGTACGGGCTGTTCCCGATCACCCTCACCTTGGCCCTGCACTACTTCCCGTTCGGCTTCATGCTGATCGGCGGCGCGATCCGCAACATCGACGCACAGCTCGAGGAGTCCGCCGAGCTGCTCGGCGCCTCGCGCATGACGATCCTGCGCCGCATCGTGTTCCCACTGGTGCTGCCCGCCGTCTTCAGCACCTTCCTGCTCACGTTCAGCAAGGGCCTCGGCAGCTTCGGCACCCCCGCGTTCCTGGGTGGGCCGGTACGCGAGTTCATGCTCTCGACCTCGCTGTACGCCAACCTCATCGGCCAGCGGCCCGGCATCGGCTACATCGCGGCGCTGTTCATGGTCCTGATGGGCGTGCTGGTGCTCTACATGAACCATAAGGTGATCGGGGCGAGGCGCAGCTTCGTGACGATCTCCGGCAAGGGCGCCAGGGCCAACCTCGTGAAGCTCGGGGTGTGGCGCCGGCCCGTTGCGGCACTGGTGCTGCTGTTCATCGGCGCCGTCATCGCCGTGCCGATCGGGGCGCTCATCATCGACACGCTGATGCTGCGGCCGGGTGTCTACACCTGGAGCAACCTCTCGCTGCACTACTGGATAGGGGAGGCGAGCCTCAACATCGGGCTCGGCACCGGCGAGGCCGGCGTGCTGCGCAACCCGGCGCTGATGCGCGCGCTCGGCAACACGATGAAGCTCGCGGTGACCGTCGCGCTGATCTGCGGGGTGCTCGGCGTCGTGTTCGGCTACCTGATCGTCAGGCTGCGCGGCACCTGGCTGTCGAAGGCTCTCGACCAGCTCGCGTTCCTGCCGTACCTGATGCCGTCGGTGGCGCTCGGCTCGGTCTACCTGGCGATGTTCGCCGTCTCCCGCGGCCCCGTGCCCGCGCTTTACGGCTCATTCTGGCTGCTGGTGATCGCCTGCACCATCGGCTACCTGCCGTACGCGGTGAAGGCCGGCGTCGGAGCGATGATGCAGGTCGGGCCCGAGCTGGAGGAAGCCGCCATCGTGGCCGGGGCGTCGTGGTGGACGCGCATGCGCCGGATCCTCTTCCCGGTGCAGAAGGCCAGCTACTTCTCCGGCATGCTGCTGCCGTTCATCTCGGTGACGCGCGAGCTCTCGCTGCTCATCCTCCTCGTCACCCCGGCGACGCAGCTCGCCACCACCATCACCCTGCGCTACACCGACCGCGGCTGGTACCCGTACACCAACGCGATGGTGCTGCTGCTGATCGTCATCGTCGTCACCAGCACCGCCCTGTCGCGCAAGCTGATGAAGACGGACCTCGCCAAGGGACTTGGAGGTTAACGATGCCCGACATCGTCCTGACCAGCATCGTTAAGCAGTACGCCGGCGGCGCCGCGCCGGCTGTCAAGAACCTCGACCTCGTCGTGCCGGACGGGTCGTTCACCACCTTCCTCGGACCTTCCGGGTGTGGGAAGACCACCACCCTGAGGATGATCGCTGGGTTGGAGATGCCTACCTCGGGCGAGATCGCGATCGGGGACGACGTCGTGTTCTCGCTGGCGCGCGGCCGCAGCGTGCCGCCGTCCAAACGCGGTCTCGGGCTCGTGTTCCAGAGCTACGCGCTGTGGCCGCACCTGACGGTGTTCGAGAACATAGCGTTCGGCCTGCAGGTCAAGCGGCTGGGGCGGCGCGAGGTCACGGAGCGCGTCGAGCAGGTGGCTGCTGCGTTGCAGATCGAGCCTTATCTGAAGCGGTTTACTTCTGAGTTGTCAGGCGGGCAGCAGCAGCGCGTCGCCATCGCGCGCGTGCTGGTGATGCGGCCGAAGGTGTTGTTGTTGGATGAGCCGTTGTCGAACTTGGATGCCAAGTTGCGGATGGATATGCGGGCTGAGTTGAAGCGGCTGCATGTTGAGACTGGGGCTACCGTTATCTATGTGACTCATGATCAGCTCGAGGCTCTGACCATGAGTACGCATATCGCGATGATGAAGGATGGGGAGTTGCAGCAGTTCGCGGCGCCGTTGGAGTTGTATGCGCGGCCGGCTAACCTCTTCGCGGCTGATTTCCTTGGGAACCCTCGCATCAACTTGCTGCCTGGGGTCGTCAGCTCCGGAGTCGCCGCCTGCGGAGAGCTGAGGGTGGCGGCGCCTGGTGTGGCTGACGGGGAGCGGGTAACGGTGGGGCTACGGGCTGAGGACGTGAGGTTGGCGGCCGCGGCTGGTGAGGGCAGGGCTGCGGCTGAGGTGGTGTCGGTGTTGCCGACCGGGGCTGATTGGTACTACCGGGTGAAGATGGGGGATGAGGTCGTTACCGTCAGGGACAACTCCGCTGTCGGGTTGAGAGAAGGCGACAAGGTTTGGGTCGAGGCCGTGCCGAGTGGGGTGAAGGTCTTCGATGTGGTTGGCTCGGCGGTTCAACTCAACCCCCAAGCTCCGCAGCCGCCAACACCCGCGCCGCCTCCCCAACCCTGACCGCGTCCCGGACCTCGAGCCCCGACAGCAGCGGCAACAACGGTCCGGTCTCACTGATCCCGGCGGCAGCGACGCCGTGGTGCAGCACACGGATCGGATTGATCCCGTCGCGCAGGTCCTCGAACGGCAGGAAGCGCTGCCTGACGGCCTCAGCCTCCGCGAGGCGCCCGGCCTTCAGATGCTCGAGCAGCAGCGTCGACTGCCTGGGTCCGATGCAGACCGATCCCGAGGTGTACGACCGCAGACCGAACTCGTGCCAGTGGACGATGGCGGGGCGCTCTCCGATCCCGCTGATCACGAGGCTCGAATCGACCTTCGCGAGCAGAGAGCGGAGGTAGGCGTCGACCGATGGGTTCTCCCGAACGATCGCGTACTTGATCCCGCAAACCAGACCATCGGTCACCAACTCGCCGACGAGATCGGGAGTCAGATAGCTCTCCCACTTGATGTAGAGGATGATCGGCTTACCGTAGAGCTCGACGGCCTTCCGCACTCCGGTAGCCGTGCCGGCGGGCGTCGCCGGGCTGGTGAGCGGCAGGATCATCGCGGTGGGGTAGGCGTGGTCGCGCAGCACCTCTATGTGATCGAGCATCTGCCCGAACGACGGACCCATGGAGGGGATGACCCACATGTCCGCGGGAGCCCAGTGAGGGAGCTTCTCTAGTAGCTCTCGGTACTGCCGCATTCCGATGTTGTAGAGGTTCGCGTTGCCGCCGTACATGGCCGTTGAGACGCCCCCGTCGCGGAGGTGGCTCAGGAGGTTCCGGTTGGCCGCGTCGTTGAGCTCCAAGTCGTCGGTGCGCGCCAACGGCGGCACGGAGATGACGGAACGGTTCAGGTCTGCGTTGGTGACGGGTGCCGTCTTCATCGATCACTTCTCCGTTTCATACGCGAGGTCGTCACCTGCGAGAGTCCCGCCGACGGCTGGCGACGGCTTCGGCGAGTCACGGAAGAACGGACCCTCCGGCGGCCTTATGGTCTGGTGCGCTACGCGCGGCACTATCGGCCTGTCCCTGAACTCGCGGATGATCGCGACGAGCTCGTCCGCCGCGGCCTCGAGCAGAACGCGGCCTTTCTCGGCCGTGGCCTTGGTCGGGTCGCCCTTGACCCCGTCACGCGTCACCGTGCTCCAGAACTCGGTGAGGCCGACGGCGTTGCGGTAGCCGGCGGGCGGCGCGCCGGCCAGGTCCGACCAGAAGTGCGGGCTCTTGTTGAACGAGGTGTCCTTCTCGGCCTTGTCCATCTCGACGTTGTCTGGGTCGAGCGCCAGGTACACGGACGTCTCCAGCTCGCAAGCGTGCGCGACCCACTCCGACTCGCGTATGGGCGCGAACACCTCGCGGACCTTGCTGAGCTCCCACCACGACAGGGCGCCGCAGTGCGCGTAGGGGTGCTCGATCACCGTCAGGCGGGCCGCCAGGTCCAGTACTGGGCGGTTGCTGCCGTGACCGTTGACCAGAAGGATCTTGCGGAAGCCGTGGTGGACCAGGCTGCGAGTGATGTCGAGGGTGTGGTCGATGAAGGTCTTCCAGCCGATTGTGATGGTGCCGGGGAAGTCTATGTGGTGGGGGCTGTAGCCGTGGGTGATGGGCGGCAGCACGACCACCTCGTCCGGGATCCGTCGCGCCGCGGCGTGGCAGACGCCATCGGCCAGCACCACGTCGGTGTCGACGGGCAGATGCCGGCCATGATCCTCGAGCGTCGCGGCCGGGATGATGACTACGCGGCCATCGACGGCGGCCCTGTCGATCTCGGGCCACGACATCTTGTCGTAGCGGTAGTGCGCCTGCTTTGCCATCAATGTCCACCCCTTCCGGGTCCGAAGGCGCCGGCGCCGCTAGGGTCGCCGGTCCAGAGGTCCTTGCTGCGCTTCAGCCACTCGAGCTGCCGGGTCGTCAACAGGCCGTACTCGTAGAGACGGAAGCGGTCGACGCCGAGCTGCTTGACGGCGGCCAAGGTCGACCTGAACGAGGCTTCCGAGTCGAAGGCGCTCAGTTGCGCGAGCGCATACAGCGGAACGTTGGGCCCGGCGGCGGCGCGGGCGCTTGCGACGATCCGGCTGAGATCGGCACCGCTGTGGTCAGGCAGAACCTCGAAGCGATACTCGCTGCGCAGGTCTCGCAGGGTGTCGTTGGGTACGCCGGTCACGCGCTCGTCCTGCCCCTCGGCCGAGTTGCTGCCGCTGCGTAGACCTCGCGCTCGTACCGTCGCAAGCACCTCTCGCTGTAGCGCTGATGCTGTCACCGTCCTCAGCGACAAGTAGTCCTGAAGGGCAGGATCGTGCGAGACCCACTCCAGTGTGCCGTCCGCCGCGCCCTGCCCATCGGGCAGCAGGGCCAGCTCGGCGTCGACGACCTGCACGACACGGCGGCGCAGGGTCTCCGCGTCGAGACCTGCATCCGCGGCGCGCGCGCGGCACGAACCGCAGAAGCACAGCGACAGGAGGAGACCCGCGGCGCTGCTCGGCCTGACGGCCGCCTTCAGGTTGAGGAAGCCGTAGTCGTAGGGGAGGAAGCTGAGCGATTCGACCACCAGCCCAGTCAGAGGTTGGTGGGTCAGGACGGCGCTGGTGAGCGTGCCGACGTAGGCGCGCACCGTCGGGTTCGCGGGACAGAGCTGGGCGCCGTGGCGGTCGCCGTAGGCGTTCTGGACGCATAGATCCGGTCGGCGCCTGGCTAGGACGTGGTTGTAGAGATAGACGACCCACGCGATGGTCGTCATGCCGCGGCTCGCAATCGCGGCGAGCAACGCTGCGATGTAGTCGGGGCCGCTGACGTGAGCGGCGATGGGCGGCTCGAGGGGCCAGTCGCCGGCGAGCACGCCAGGATCGAACTGCACCTCGCCGTGCTCACCGAACCTGACCCGACCACTCGCGGCTCGCGGCGTCAGGAACGTGGCGACGTGGTAGCTGAACGATAGCTGCACCGCGTCTATCCCGCACGACTCCAGGTCGTCCAGCGCGCGGTCGACGCCGTGCTCGTACAGGTCCCACGGGTAGGCGTACATGATCGCGCGGGGAGCAGCGCGAGTCGCTTCAGGTGCGTCGGTGGGCGTGGCGACGCGCGTCTTCACGGCGGTTGCCTGTGGGTCAGCTGCCGCGTTGACATCCTCACCCCGCTCCGACATAATCCCAACTATACATACCGCTGGTATACCAATGGCGTTCAATCTCTTTGACCATCGGTGAACCGCATCCGAGCTAGTGATCGCCGACTCGTCACCGGGTCGCGCACAGGAAGGCTAGGAGCAGCATGGGAGCCAGTACCGCACGCGTAGGTCGCGCCAAGCAGCGTTCGTCGCCGTACCTGGATGTGGCGGTCGTCGGGCTTGGCGCCATCGGAGCGGCGCACGTCGACGCGGTGCGCTCGGCAACGGCGACGAACCTCGCAGCCGTCGTCGATGTCGACGTCGCCCGGGCGACGGAGATCGCCGCGCGCACCGGCAGCCAGGCTTTCGGCTCCGTGGCTGCCATGCTCGACGGCAGCGACGTCGACCTGATCATCATCGCGACGCCGGACGCGCTTCATGTCGAAGCGGTCAGAGAGGTGGCGGCGGCAGGCAAGCACATCCTGCTCGAGAAGCCGATCGCCACCACCGTCGATGATGGCCGCGCCATCCTGGCAGCGGTGCAGGACGCGCAGATCTCCTTCAGCGTCGCTCACTGCCTGCGGTTCGATCCCAAGTACGTTGACCTGCACAACAGGATCCGAACTGGTGAGCTTGGCGATCTCGCCACGGTCTACGCCAGGCGTCAGAACCAGGTAGGGGTCGTCGACCGACTCCGCGGCCGCGTCTCTTCACTGCTCTTCCTCGGCGTCCACGACATCGACATCGTCAACTGGTACGTAGACAGCGAACCCGTGTCCGTCTACTGCGCCTCGGCGGTCGGCGTCATGCGCGCCAAGGGGTACGAGGTCGACGACGTGTCGTTCACGACCATCCGTTACGCCAACGGCGCGGTCGGGGTCGTCGAGTCGGGCTGGCTGCTGCCGCCGACCTACCCGCGGAGCGGTCACTTCGAGCTGGTCGCTACCGGCTCGCGCGGGCTCGGCCGCTTGGACGAGTTCGACGAAGGTCTGTGGATCGCCAACGAGACGTTCAAGCACATCCCGCTCGTCGACAGGCTCACCCCGCAGGTCCAAGCCATGGCGATGGGGATCTTGGACGGCAGGCCGCCGCTCGTCAGCGGCAAGGACGCGTTCAGTGCGATGGAGATCGCCCTCGCTGCCGAGATCTCGGCACGCGAGCATCGCGAGGTTCTACTACCGCTTGCTACGGCCCGCCCGTGACAGCAGGCTTGCATCGACGAGGAAGGCAGGTGAACAGGACCGATCGGACCAGCAGGATGCAGCGAAACGCGCTCGAACCTACTGCAGAGGAGAACACATGATTCGCAAGCTCGCTAATCGTGGCCTGATGGCCGCACTGTTCGCGACAGTCCTGGTCGTCGCCGGCCTCGCCAGCGCCCAGACGCTGCGCATCGGGTACCTCGCCGGCCCGCCTACCCTCGACCCGCACCTGAGCACGACCCGCGCCACCGCCGACATCGCCATCAACGTCTTCGAGACGCTGGTCGGCTACGGCGAGGACTTCAGCCCGCAACCGCTGCTCGCGAGCTCATGGGAGGTCTCGGAAGATGGCCTGACCTACACGTTCTCGATCAAGCAAGGCGTCACGTTCCATGACGGCAGCGCGCTGACCGCCGAGGACGTCATCGCCTCGATCGAGCGCATCAGAGCCGTCGGCGCCTACCGCGCGCGACTGGCTGACGTGACGAGCCTGACGGCCGTCGACGATCACACGGTCCAGCTCACCCTCAGCCAGCAGAACGCGTCGCTGTTCAGCGCTTTCGCCGATCCCCTGATGGCGATAATCCCGGCCGAGGTCGTCGGCAGCGCCGAGCTCACCGGCAACGAGCTGATCGGCACCGGTCCGTTCCGCTTCGTCGAATGGCTGCCCGACCAGCACGTGCGTCTCGCCCGCTTCGACGGGTACGTCCAGAGCCCGGGCGAGGCCAGCGGCAACACCGGCGCGCGCACCGCTCACGTCGCGGAGGTGCTGTTCATCCCGGTTCCGGAAGAGGCGGCGCGAGCCGCGGGTCTGCAGACCGGTGAGTACCACATCGTGGACGGCGTGCCTTACGGCGCCGGTCGACGCCTGATGGAGAACGACGCGGTCGTGATCCTCCAGTTCGAGCAGTACATGAAGCCCTTCATCTACGTCAACCAACAGGAAGCGCGCCTCACGGGCGACCTCGACATCAGGCGCGCGATCCAGGCCGCCCTCAACCACGAGGAGATCATGGCGGTCGCAGCCGAGGGCTACGGCACCGTCGATCCGTCGATCGGCTTCGGCGTGTGGAGCTCCGACGCCGGTTCCGAGTACTTCGACATCCGCGACCAGGAGCTGGCCCGCGGCTACCTGGCGGCCGCCGGCTACGACGGCACTCCCGTCGTCCTGGTCACCAACACCGACTACGACGTCATGTACCGCAGCGCGCTGATGATCGAGCGCCAGCTCAAGCAGATCGGCATGAACGTCGAGGTGCAGGTGTACGACTGGGCCGGCTCGCGCGCTGTGCGCGACACGTTCGAGTACGACCTGTTCATCAGCGGACACTTGCTGCAGGTCGACCCGACCGTCACCGAGTTCCACCTCCAGCCCGCGACCTCGCCGTTCGCCTACGACGATCCCGTCGTCTCCGACCTGCTCGATCAGGGCAGGCGCGAGACCGACCTCGCTAAGCGCCAAGAGATCTACGCGGAGGTCCAGCGCCGCGTGTTCGAGCAGGTCGCCTGGATCAAGCTGTTCGACCAGAACACCTTCCAGGGCACGCGCGCCGACGTCCAGGGCTACAGGCCGTGGCCGTACATCCGCGCCTGGAACGTCCAGATCGGCGACTGAGCGACACCAAGACCTAGCCGACGGGTGGAGGGTTCATCGCCCTCCACCCGCACACCACGCACCGACAGCGCCGGATCGCGACCTGGAGTTCGCAGCTCTTGCTGACCTACGTACTACAACGCGCGATAACCACGATCCCGACGGTACTGATCGCGGCCGTACTCGCCTTCGTGCTGATCAGGTTGGCACCCGGCGACCCGGCCGCGGCCTTCCTCAGCCCAGCCGCGACCCAGGACGAGATCGACTCCGTCCGGCAGAGGCTCGGCCTCGACCAACCGCTGCCGGTGCAGTTCGTCTACTGGTTCGGCAACGTCATAAGGGGAGACCTGGGACGCTCGTTCTTCCTCGGGCGCGACGTGAACACCGCGATCGCCGAGCGCATCCCCGCCACGCTCCAACTCACGGCGCTGGCGCTGCTGTTCGCGATGGTCGTGGGCGTTGTATCAGGCATCATCGCAGCCATCAATCACAACAAGCTCCTTGACAGGTTGGTGATGCTGTTCTCGCTCGTCGGCGTCTCCTTGCCGGTGTTCTGGCTCGGGCTGATGCTCATGTGGGTGTTCGCCGTTAACCTGCGCTGGTTCCCGACCGGCGGCTACGTACCTATCTTCGAAGACTTCATCGGTGGCCTGCGGGCCACCGCGCTGCCAGCTATCTCGCTCGGCACGCTTCACGCCACGCTGACAGCGCGGATCACGCGCTCGAGCATGCTCGAGTATATGCGCAAGGACTTTGCGCGCACCGCCCGCTCGAAGGGACTCCCGGAACGGACCATCAACCTCAAGCACGTCCTGCGCAACGCGCTCATCCCGGTCGTGACGGTCCTCGGCGTCACGCTCGGCGCGCTGCTCAGCGGCGCTGTCATCATCGAGACGGTGTTCACCTACCCAGGGATCGGGCGGCTCGTCGTACGCGCCGTTCAACAGCGCGACTACAACCTCGTCCAAGGCGTGCTGCTCGTCGTGACGGGGATCTACGTGCTCGTCAACCTGCTGGTCGACCTCTCTTACGGACTGTTCGACCCGAGGATCCGCTATGACTGACGCCGGCCTCGGGACCGACCTGCAAGCCAGGGCCGATGAAGCCGGACGCTCGCCACAGCGGCGTGCAGTGCGCTCGCTGCTGCGCAACCCCCTGGCGCTCATCGGTGCCGGCATCGTCGCGGTGACGATGATCGTCGCGATCCTGGCGGGAGTCATCGCCCCCCACGATCCCGAGGAGATGTTCGTCATCGACCGTCTGCACCCGCCCGGCTCGCAGTACCTGTTCGGCACCGACAACTTCGGTCGCGACCTGGTGTCGCGCGTCGTGCACGGCGCACGGACCTCGCTGCGCGTAGCCGCGCTGGTCGCGGGCGCCGCCACCCTGTTCGGCGTCCTCGTCGGCGCGCTCGCCGGCTACTACCGCCGCGTCGACGGCCCCCTGATGCGGGTCATGGACGCGATGATGGCGTTCCCCTCGATCCTCCTCGCCCTCGCGATCATGGCGATCCTGGGGCGCAGCGTCATGAACGTCGCTGTCGCGCTGACCATCGTCTACACGCCTGCGATGGCGCGCCTGGTGCGCAGCGCCGTGCTGGCGGCGAAGGAACACGAGTACGTCGAGGCGCTGAGGGCGCTCGGGGGCCGCGACTGGCGGCTCTTGTTCGCTCACGTCCTGCCGAACGCGGTGTCGGTCATCGTGGTGCAGGCGACGTTCATCAGCGTCTACGCGATACTCTCTGAGGCCGGCCTCAGCTTCCTCGGCGCCGGGGCGCCCCCGTCGGTGCCGAGCTGGGGAAACATCCTGGCTGAAGGCAGGGAGTACATGATCGACGCCCCCTGGATCATGATCTTCCCCGGGCTGGCCATCACCTTCACCGTCCTCGGCCTCAACCTGCTGGGCGACGGCTTGCGCGACGCGCTCGACCCAAGGTCGGACTAGGGAGACGAGGGACCATCATGCCAGCCAATCACGACGCTTCCAAGGACTCTGACGCCGCGCTCGCGCGCAGGGTCGTCCTTGCCGACAGGCTCATCGACGGCTCGGGCAGAGCCGTGCGCGCCGACGCGGCGGTCGTCATCGTCGGCGAGCGCATCGTGGAGGTGACCACTCAGGACGCCTGGCGCTCGCGGTCCGACGCGGACGCGTTCGAGGCGCATGAGTTCCCGGGTAGTACGATCCTGCCCGGCCTCATCGATGGGCACGTGCACCTGGTGCTCAGCGCCGGCCGCACGGCCGACGAGGTGCTGGCCGAGTACGTCGAGTCGGACGACCTCAGGTTGGCGGCCATGGCCATCGAGAACGGCCATCGCTGTCTGAGCGGCGGCGTCACGACGGTGCGCGACTGCGGAGGGCCCGGCACCCTGATCCAGTCCCTGCGCGACGCGATCGCGGCGGGCGTCACACGCGGGCCACGCGTGGTGGCGAGCGGCATGCCCATCACCACGACCGGCGGTCACTGTCACTTCTTCGGGCTCAGAGCCGATGGCGAGGCCGAGGTCAGGAAGGCAGTCAGGCAGTTGGTCGAGGACGACGCCGACGTCATCAAGGTGATGGCGACAGGCGGCCGCATGACGCGCAACAGCAACATCTTCAGGGCGCAGTACACGGCTGCCGAGATGACCGCCCTCGTCGAGGAGGCGCGGCGGCTCGAGCGGCTGGTCGCTTCCCATGCTCTGTCGATCGAGGGCATCAGGAACAGCGTCACTGCCGGCGTCACGACGATCGAGCACTGCAACTGGCAGGACTCAGGTGGCGTCTGGGCCTTCGACGACGACCTGCTCGACCTGATGTCGCGCCAGGGCACGCACGTCAGCGTCACCCTGGTGGGGTACATGCGTGACGCGTACAGCGCCTGGCTGGCCGATCCGGCGGGTGCCCCTTTGACAGCGATCCTCAAGCGCCGCTTCGAGCTCGAGGGAGACATGTTCGCGCGCGGGCTCAACGCTTTCATCACCAGCGATGCGGGCGTGCCCGGCTCGCACTTCTCCGAGCTGCACCGCAGCGCCGCGGTGGCTGTCGGCTGGCTCGGTCTGGAGCCCCTGGCGGCGATCGCGGCCGTCACCGCGCGCGCCGCCGCGGCGCTCGGCGTGGCGGCCAACGTCGGCACGGTCGAGGCTGGCAAGCTCGCCGACCTCATCGTGGTCAGAGGTGATCCCGCCGAGCGCATCGAGGATCTCGGCTCGTTGACGGCGACCTATCTAGGCGGTGAGCGCGTGGTGTTCGACGGAGCGGTGCTGCCGACCGACCCGCGCCGGATCGGTCCGCGTCCGCTGTCGCTGCGCCGCCGGGGTGGCTGGCTGTCGTGACGGGGAGAGAGCGTAACGACAAGGACTCCGTCTTCCAGACCCTGACGGACGAGATCGTCACAGGCGATCTGGCGCCCGGCACCCCGTTACCCGAGCGGGCGCTGGTAGACCGCTTCGGGATCAGCCGCACACCCATCCGCCAAGTGCTGTGGATGCTGGAGCGCGACGGCCTGGTCGACGTGCACCCGAACCGCGGCGCGTTCGTAAAGAAGCTCGGCGCCGGTGAGGTGATCGAGCTGTTCCAGCTGCGCGAGGCCCTCGAGCCGCTGGCTGCGATGTTGGCGGCCGGCCATCGGCCCGCTCACGAGGCCCTGGAGCTGAGGTCGCTGATGCTCAACGCTGCAGAGGACGGTGCGCGTGACACGAAGGAGCTGGTGAGCCTCGGAGCCGAGATGCACGACGCCATCGCGCGCTGGTCGGGCAACCGGATGCTGCAGCGCATCTACGAGACGCTGCGCATGCAGACGCATCTGCTCAGGAACCTGCTGCACGAGTCGCAGGGCGCCGAGCGCACCTCGCTTACCGAGCACATCCAGATCCTCACCGCGATCGCGGACAGCGACGCGAACGCCGCGTTCCAGCGGATGTCGGAACATCTGAGGCGCGCGCGGCTCGCCATCATCGACGAGCTCTTCACCACCGGCGCTCTGTCGGCCCGCCACGGCGGCGAAGCGCGGCGGTGAACCTAGCGCTCATCGGTCCCGGTGCCATGGGTGAGGAGCATGCTCTGGCGTTCGCGCGCCTCGGAGGCGTGACACCGTACCTCGTCGCCGGCCCGCATGAGGCGCAGGTGCGCGAGTTCGCCGCACAGCACGGTTTTCTGCGCTCGACCCAAGACTCGCGCGAAGCCATCGCCGACCCGCGCGTCGACCTGGTAGTCATCGCCTCACCAAACGCCGCGCACGCCGAGCAGGCGCGAACGGCCATGGCTCATGGGAAGCACGTGCTGATCGAGATCCCCGTCGCCATGAGCCTCGCCGATGCCGAAGACCTCGCCGACCGCGCCAGGTCGAGCTCGCTGGTGGCGATGGCCGCTCACATCTCTCGCTACTACCCTGCCATCCGCAGGCTGCGCCGTCAGGTCGAGGACGGTCGGTTGACGCTGAGGCACGTCATCTGCGCCATGGGCACGGACAAGCGCGAGAACCGAAACTGGAAGGGCGCCGAACGCGACTGGGTCGACGACCTGCTGTGGCATCACGGCCTGCACGTGCTCGATGTGGTCATGCACCTCTTCGAGGGCGACGCCCTGATCGAGTCGAGACTGACGACCGGAGCGCATCACCAGCGGCATGGCGGTGTCATGGACGCCGGAATCACGCTCAAGTTCGCCAGCGGCGCGTTGGCTACGGTCGCGTTGACGTACCACGCCAAGAAGCAGTTCACGCGTTACGCGTTGGTCGCTGACGAGACCCACGTCGAGTTGGCTCAGGACGCCCCGGGCGCCGGAGCGGCCGAGCTGACCGAAGGGCGACCGTTCGGCGAGCTCGTCGATGCGCAAGACGGCGCCTTCCTCGCGGCCTGCCGAGGCGGTGGGCCCGCTCCGGTGCCGCTCGACGCAGTGCTGCCGGCGATGCGACTACTTCACGACCTCACCAGCCAACGAGCCGGGATGGAGCAGCCATGACGTTTGCAGCCAGACTGACCGACCTGAAGTCGCGACTCGCCGCCTTGCCGCGTGCGCGCTTCGCTCACCTACCGACGCCGCTCGACCACTGCGCCAACCTCGGTGCCGACCTCGGCGGGGTCGATCTGTGGGTCAAGCGCGATGACGCCACCGGCATGGCCCTCGGGGGTAACAAGACACGTCAGCTAGAGTTCATCCTCGGCCACGCTCTGAGCCAGGGTCACGACTGCATCATCCAGGGGGCGGCGTCGCAGTCGAACCACGCGCGTCAACTCGCCGCCGCCGGTGCGCGCCTCGGTCTCGAGGTCCACTTGACGCCGTGGCTCGACGCCCGTAGCCGGCCGGTGCAGGGGAACTTCCTGCTCAGCCACCTCTACGGGGCGAAGCTGCATCCGATACCGCTCGGATCGAGCAGCATCGAAGCGAAGACGCAGCTCGCCGAGCGCCTGCGAGCCGAAGGCCGCAGGCCCTACATCGTCGGGATGGGAGCCCGCGAGGCGCTGGTGCTGGCGGCCGTCGCGTACATCGACGCCTTCGTCGAGATCGTCGAGCAGCTCGGCGAGGACAGGTTGCCCGACTGGATCTTCACGACCTCGCAAGGCTCTACCCAAGCAGGGCTGCTGGCCGCGGCGCGCATCCTGGGCGTCGACGTGACCATCGTCGGCATCAACCCGATGGGGCCGGACCACGAGGCGTACTCCCCGCCGGAGACGATCCAACGGATGGTGTTGGATGCAGCCGAGCGGCTTGGCTGCCGGATCGAGCTTGAGAACGGCGACGTCATCAACCGCACCGACTTCGTGGGCGAGGCTTACGGCATCCCGTCGCGAGCTGGTCTCGCCGCCTTGCGCAGGTTGGCCCAACGCGAAGGCATCCTGCTCGACCCCGTCTACTCGGGCAAGGGGTTCTCAGGCGTGATCGGCGCCGTGGAAAGTGGCGAGGTCGCCCCAGGGGAACGGGTCGTCTTCGTACATACCGGGGGACTGCCGATCGTGTTCCCGTATGCCGAGGAGATCTTGGCGAGCTACGGAGGCGAAGATGAGCCCAGAGAGTAAGTTGGCCGAGCTCGGTTACCCGGTTAGGCTTCCGCCGCCGGCGCCGCCGCGTCCCTACGAGCCGCTCGTGCAGGTCGGCAGCATCGTGTACGGATCAGGCAACACCTCGATCGACAGGCACTCTGGCACGGTGTTCGCCGGTCAGGTCGGTGGCGATGTCGAGCTCGAGCAGGCTCGCGAGTACGCGCGCGTCGCGCTGCTCAATGCGTTGGCGGGGCTGAAGGCGCACCTCGGCCAGTTGGCGCGGGTCAAGCGTTTCGTGCGCGTCACCGGCTACGTGAACAGCCACCTTGCCTTCACGCAGCAGGCCGATGTCATGAACGCCGCTTCGGAACTCTTGGTGGCGGCCTTCGGAGATGCGGGTCGCCACGCCCGCTCCGCTATCGGTGTCGCCCAACTACCCGGAGGGGCCGCCGTCGAGGTCGAAGTGATCGTGGAGGTCGACCAGTAGTGCGCGGTGACGAGCTGTTCGCCGGCGGGCCGCTGGCGTTTCCCATCACACCCTTCACCACCCAGGGTGCCGTGGACCTGGCGGAGTTCAAGAAGCACGTGGCGCGCCTGCTGGCTTTCGAGCCTCCTGCCATGTTCGTCGCCTGCGGCACTGGCGAGCTCAGCTCGCTGGATGAGCTGGAGGTAGCCGCACTGGTAGCCGCCGCTGTCGAAGTCGTCGGCACGGGGACTCCCGTCATCGCAGGCGTCGGGCATGGCCTGAAGGTGGCCGAGAGCATGATCCGCGAGGCCGACGCCGCAGGCGCCACTGGGTTCCTCGTCCTTCCGCCGTACCTGCTAAGCGGCGAGCAAGAGGGGCTGTACCAGTACTACCGCACCCTGGCGGCGGCGACCGCGAAGCCGATGATCCTCTACCAGCGCGATACCGCGAGGCTCGTGCCTGAGACGGTCGCGCGCTTGGCTGAGCTACCGAACGTGGTCGGGTTCAAGGACGGCCTCGGTGATGTCGAGCTGTTCCAGCGCATCGTGACGACGGTCGGAAACCGGCTGGCGTACTTCAACGGCATGCCGACAGCCGAGACGTTCCAACTGGCTTATGCCGGCATGAACGCGCCGCACTACTCGTCGGCGGTGTTCAACTTCGTGCCTGAGGTCGCGTGGGCGTTCTATCGCGCTCTGAACGGTGCTGACATGGCGGTCGTCGACCGCCTGCTTCGCGACTTCTTCGTCCCGTTCGCGGAGTTGCGTGGACGGGTGAAGGGTTACGCCGTCGCGCTGATCAAGGCGGGTGTCGAGCTGCGTTGGGGCACCGACCGAAGCGTCAGACCGCCGCTGGTGCGGGCGCGTTCCGAGCACGTCACCGAGCTGTCGGCGATCGTCGAGAATGTCGGAGACCTCGTGGCCGAGGGGTGGAGCGCGAAGACCTGAGTCCGAGGTGGGCGCGACTCCGTAGGCAGGCACCGAACGGCACCGGAAGGACTCGACTTTGAACGACGACGAGCTGATGACCCTCTACCACCAAGGCAAGGCCGGAGGCATCTACTCCTGGCGCGTCTGGACGGAAGGCGCCGACATCGTCACCGAGTACGGCCTGGTCGAGGGCGAGAAGCAGCTTGCTCGCAAGACGGCCACGCCGAAGAACGTCGGCCGCTCCAACGCGACCACGGCCGAGGAGCAGGCGTCGGTAGAGGCCAGGGCGATGTGGCAGTTCAAGCGCGACCGCAAGTACGCCGAGTCGATCGCCGACGCGCAGGCAGAGTTGATCCGCCCGATGCTGGCGAGCGACTTCGAGAAGCGCAAGGACAAGAACGTCACCTACCCGGTACTGGTGCAGCCGAAACTCGACGGCGTGCGGGCGCTCGCGTTCTGGAACGGCGACTACCTCGAGATGATCAGCCGCAGCGGTAAGAGCTGGCGGGACCTGGGAACCGTCGAGCACATAGCTTCAACGCTCGAGGCGTTCCTGCCACCGAACCTGCTGCTCGACGGCGAGGTCTATGCGCATGGTGAGACCTTCCAGCAGACGACTCGTCTGGTCAAGAAGTACCGCCCCGGCGAGAGCGAGCGGTTGCGGTTCCACGTCTACGACGTCATCGACAGGAACGCCCTAGACATGCCATTCAGCGAGCGCTTCGCCCGCTTCGCGTGGCTCGAAGGCGAGCTGAAGGCCGACTCGCCCATCGAGACGGTGAAGACCGCGCGGGCGAACAGGGAGGAAGACGTCTACCAGGCTCAGCGGCGCTTCGTCGACGAGGGCTTCGAAGGCGCCATGGCCCGGCTGCCCGGCGGCCGCTACCAGTACGGTGCGCGCAGCTTCGACCTGCTCAAGGTCAAGTCGTTCCTCGACGACGAGTTCGAGATCGTGGGGCACAAAGCTGGAGTCGGCAAGTTCGCGGATGCCGTCATCTGGGTGTGCAGGCTGCCGAGCGGCAAGACGTTCGATGTGTCGTCGAAAGGGACGATGGAGGAGCGGCGCGCCTGGTTCGCCGAGGGGGAGAGGTACTACGGGCAGATGTTGAAGGTGTCGTACTTCGAGGTCTCGGAGGACGGCGTGCCGCGGTTTCCCGTGGGAGAGGGGATCCGGGCGGCTGAGGACATGGACTAGCGGCTCGACCTAAGGCCGCGCCACCAACGAGTACCTCGTCTCCCCGGGCAGGAACGGCGTGACCTCCCCGTTCACCCACGCCTGATGACCCGCGCCCCAGTACGGCGACAGCGGATGCCCACTCTGCCCACCGGGCAGATGCATGATCCCGTCACGCTCGTGCCCCGGCGAGACCACGGTCCGCTGCGACGACCCGAAGTCCGGCCGCGCCACGCGCGGCACGTTGCTGTCGCCTGTGAGTTGGTCGGCCGGCATGCACAGGTACGAGCCGAGGGATCCCGGCAGGAAGCCGGCGAACTGATGGCAGATGGCGGCGACGTTGGCCTCGCCCCACGTCGAGGCGTACGGATCGCGCCCGGAGCGCTCCACGCGCTCCAGCCCACGCTTGATGGCGGCGGTGAACAGCTCGTCCCACGAGCCGTACGGCCGCGGCAACAGGTGGGCGGGCTGCTCGTTCACGAGCGGCCATAACCACCCTTCGAACGCGGAGCTTCCCGGGCCGAGCCCCTGAGCCGGGGTCCCGTCGGTGAACGGCGCCAGCAGGCCGTGCTGGACGATGCTGCGGACATCGTCGCGGAAGTCGCGCGCGACGCGGTAGCTCACCGCGCCTTGGACCGCTCGCCCCTCCCAGGCGCGGGTGCTGGCCTCCAGACGCTGCAACACCGGGTCGGCCGAACCTTGGACGACCTCGCGGAACAGCCTCCACCAACCTTCGAGCAGCAGGGCGCGATCGTCGAGCTGGATCCTCAGCAGGTCCTCTTCGGTGAACTCGTCTCGAGCCATGAGCAGGTCGCGGATCTGCCACGCGCGCGTACCGAGCGCGTAACCGCCTGAGCCGACCTGCGCGAAGCCTGTATCACCGACCACGCGTGCGTTCGCCGTCCAGAGTCGCCCGGCCGGCGGGTCGACGAGGCTGGGTGCGATGTCGGAGCGGATCGGCCACGGCTCGCAGCCCATGCCGGCGTCGTAGGCGAGGTGGAAGTCGCTGAGGCCGCAACCCGCCGCGCGCTCGGGCAGGGCCCCGAGGATGCGCCAGCCGATGCGCCCGCTGGTGTCGACCGCGACCATGTTCTGGATCGGGACGCTCGCGGAGTCGGCGAAGGTGAAGAGCTCGTCCAAGTCGCCCGCCAGCACGAAGCTCATCAGGTCGAGGCTCATCGAGCCGGGTTCGTGCGCGACCCAGCGCAGCGCCAACGCGCCGCCGTCATCGGTACGGAGCGCGATCGGCCCCCACGCGGTCTCCTCGACGACGAGCGTGGACGAGCCTGACGCGGTCGCGATGACCTCATCGAAGCGCGTGACGGTGAAGCACGCCGGGTCGGCGGTGCAGGCGGGGTCGTAGTACATGAAGTCGGCCGTGTCGGCATAGGCGTTGGTGAACGCCCACGCGACCGAGCCGTTGTCACCGGCGATGACGGCGGGCAGGCCGGGCAGGGTCACGCCGTGCACGTCGACTACGCCGCCGGGAGCGCGCGGGTCGTCGTAGACGAGGTGCACGCGCTGCCAGATGTTGGGCACGGCGAGTCCGAGGTGCATGTCGCCGGCGAGGATCGCGCGGCCGTCAGCGGTCAGCTCGCCCGAGACGGCGAAGTTGTTCGACCCCACCAGAGCGCTCTCCGCCAACGGCACGGCGGCTGACGTGGGGCTGGGCAGGGTCCGATAGTCGAGCTCCGTTGCCGTCGGCAGCTCGCTGTAGCCCCATGCGTCGCCGAACAGCGGCGCGTCCCAAGCGCTGCTCTCGTGGCTGAGGAAGTCGAGCAGCGCCGGCGGCACCACCTGGCCGACCTTCCAACGGTCGAGCTCGGCGCCCAACTGCCCCTCTTGCAGGTCGAAGAACAGCGCGTAGGCGGCGAGTATCGAGTCGACAGCCGTCCACGGCTCAGGCCGCTTGCCGAGCAACAGGTACGGCCACGGGCGGACGCGCAGGGCCGACAGGCCGGCGTTGACGCCGTCGACGTAAGCCGCCGCCTCGCCTCCGAACTCGCCCGTGAACGCGTCAAGGTCCGCCTCGACGCGGGCGCGGATGCGGTGCACCCGCTTCAGCTCGTCGAACTCCAGCAGGTCGGCGCTTATCAGCTCGCCGAGCTCACCGGCCGACAGCCTCCGCATCAGGTCCATGTGGAAGTAGCGCTCCTGCGCGTGCACGAACCCGAGGGCGCGGCTGGCGTCGAGCGGGTTCGACGCGCGGATGGTGACGGTGCCTTGAGCGTCGCGCTCGATCGTCACCGGCGCGCTCAAACCGGGCAGGCGCACCTCGCCGTCGAGCCGCGGCAGGCTGCCTCTGAACGCCAGGAAGCCGACTAGCAGGGCGATGACTACCAGGCTGACCAGCACCAGCAGCAGCTTCGCGACGATGCGGGCAGGTCTTCGCTTCGGTCTCGTCACGATGCCACCAGCGCCTGCCACCCCGACTCGTTGTCGAACATCAGGGCAGTCTAGCCTGCTGGCGAGCAGGAACTTCTGCGATCCAGGAGCGCCGCCCTAGACGCACGCTCCTCAAGCAGCTCGGGCGACAGCCCCCGCCACCTCATCGGCCCGCGCCACGGCGGCAGCCAACGCGCTCGGCTCGATCCCAGGAAACGCAGCGGTCAACGGCACGGAATCGCAGGCCCGCCGCAGGACGCGCTCACGAGCCCCCGCGTCAGCTACGTACTCCCCGCAGCCCAGCGCCTCGAGATCGGCCGGACACCCGATCTCAGCGAACCAAGCAGCGGTCTTCTCCAACGCCGTGGCGTCCCCTGCGAGGACGTGCTGCACGAGGATCCCGAACCCAACCAGCTCCCCGTGCATCGAAGCGTGACTCCCAGTAAGGATCGTCAGCGCGTTGTGCACGGAGTGCGCGGCCGCCAGCCGAGCCTGCTCCCCGGCCAGCGTCCCGATGAGACCGGGCCACAGCACGGAGACCTCCGCGATGAGCTCGCGCGAGGCCCCACCGGCCACGGCGTCGGCGGAGTGCTTGAACAGCATGTCCTGGAGAGCGTCACATAGGGCGAAAGCCGCGATCGTCGACGGTGCGGGGTCAGGGATGCGAGAGGTCGCGGACCGCACCTCGACGGCCTTGGCCAGCGCGTCGGCGATGCCGGAAACCAGCAGTCGGTCGGGCGCAGCGGCGAGCAGCTCAGGGTCGATCAACGATGCGGCGGCGGGACGAGGCACTGCCCGCCCACCGATGTGCGCGCCTTCCGGCGTGTAGTCGACGATGACCGTGGTGGACGCCGAGCACGTCGCAGGGCTGGTCGGGACCAGTACGAACGGCAGGTCGAGAGCGTGCGCGACGCCCTTGCTGACGTCGAGCACGCGCCCGCCACCGACGCCGATGACGGCGTGATACCCGCCGGCTCGCGCGGGACCCGCGAGCCGCTCGACGCTGGCAGCGCCGCAGTAGCCGGAGTGCTGAACCTCGGTCACCGCCACGCCGGCGGCGGCCAAGGAGGAGCGCACGGTGTCAGAGACCAGTCCGTAGCCAACGGAGCCGTGAACCAGCAGAGCCGAGTCGCCGAGGACCGCTACCTCGGAACCTACGCGCGCCACCGCGCCACGTTCGCTTATCCAACGACCTGGTGAGAGGATGCCGACCATCAGTAGATTCAACTCCCTGTTGGCGGGCCCGCAACTGAGGGGCACACCTACCGTCATTCCCCCTCGTGACACCTTAACGTGCGTCAGGCACCAGGATCCTCGAATCGCATGGCTCGAGTAGCCGCCAGAGCCTGATCCTAGAGTGCGCGCGGCCCTGAGAGCTTAGATCCCCAAGACGAGACCGACGACTCGCTGCACTATGTAGACCACGACGGGGATGAGCAGCGCCGGCACGACACCCTTAATGGACTGAGCCATCCATGGCCACGTAGGCAACCTCTCGAGCACCTCGCGCTGCTCCTTGAGGACTCCGACCGCGACTCTGAGCTCGCCGAGGCTTCCCAACGAACTCGCGCCGATGGCTTCATGCAACTGATCGTTGATGCGCCGCTGGTCGTCGCCGATGCGGCACAACAGCGCCTCCTTGGCGCGGCTGAGGCGCCTGGTGATGGTCGTCAGGGGAGCGATGAAAGTCACCAAGGCTCCGGTGCTGAGCAGAAGGTGGAAGACCAGCCCGCTGGAAGAGAGGTAGTAGCTAGGTAGCGACAGCAGGGTGAGCCCATGGAACGTCAAGAGCACGGTCGTGGCGTAAGCAGCGCAGTAGCGCGACAGCGTGTACACGGGGCCGGGGTTGAAGAAGTCGATGTCGAGGCCGTCCAAGAGCTTGCGGATCATGCCGACCTGCACGATCACCCTCAAGACCAACAGGCCGCAGATCAGGAACGTGAGCGACCACTCCGCGGCGCCGACGCCCGGCAGGACTTGAGCCGACAGAGGCTCGACGGAAGCCGCTGAGCGCCTGAACTCGAAGTAGCCGGCAGCAGCCGCCGCCACAGCGAAGAACGAGGCGGTGAAGCTCGGAAGCGAAAGGAACTCCGTCAGGCTCACGCGCAGCTGCTGATCGGGCACTCTGGCGCGCAACTCGGCGAAGGCGCGCACTGCGTGGTAGTTCAGGATCTGCCACACGAACGGCACGACTATCAGGTAGAGGCTGCCGGTGGCGAGGTACCGGTTCACCTGCCATCGCGGCAACAGCCCCAGATCCCAGGCGATCAGGTGCTTGGCGAGACCCAGCACGACGACCAGTGCGAAACCGATCAACCAGTAAGGCACTGGCAGCCGTTCGAAGAAGTTGTAACAGTGCCAGAGCCAGCGAGGTGAGTAGGCGGGCATGGGATCCTTGTCGATTCGCGCAGAGTATAGAACGGCTCAGGCCGCTACTCCTCGCGGCGGGCGGATGCTGCGATGAGCTCTGCCCGAGACCGCGGACGGCGTGACGCCTTAACGCTGGTTTAACAGCCAGTCCCCCAGACTGTGTGCATGCACAGATGGCAACGCGCGGCTAGCTGGTTCGTCCTGGCCTCCACTTTGGCCGTGCTGCTCGGCGCCTGCTCCCCAGGGGAGCAGCTTCCTACGGGGGCGATGAGGCTCGAAGGCAGCGTGGTGCTGCCGGCCGGCCACGGTGTCGATCTCGCGTCGCTCGCGGTGGTCACCGCTTTCGGCAGCTACCCGGTGGCGACAGACGGCAAGTACTCGGCGCTGGTCCAAAAGGACGGCGACTCCGAGGTCGGCGTCGAGACGAACGGCGGCGACCTGCTGCTCCTCGGCGTCACGGGTGGTTCCAGCTCGGCGCTCTCGCTCACGAGCACCTCTGAGGCGCTGCTCTACTACCTGGTCGGCGGCATGTGGCTGCCGGCGGATGAGCAGGACGTGCTCAGGGCGCTGCTGCGCGGGCGACTAGAGATCGCCGGCCTGACTCAGCATCTCGAGCGCCTGCTGTTGGCAGGCGGGAACGGCCTGCTAGAGCCCGACGAAGGCCTCATGGACGCGATGGCGGCAGCCAACGCCAGCCTGCTGGCCACCGACTCGCTGTACGAAGCGACGCACGCCTTCGGCATCTGCCCGGACCTGGTCCCGATGCAGGCGGGCACCTTGAGCGTGATCATCCACGACGGCACGATTCAACGGGCCGGTGCGATGATCCTCCACAACGAGGGCGGCCTCGGCATCCTTGCGATGAACGAGCTCAGGCGCCCCGGTGCGCTCCTCGCGTACGAGGTCTCGTGGCGCGATGTCGACCAGGTCCAGACGGAGGTCGATCCGCCGCAGATGGTTGCGAGGGTCGAGGTTCCCGCCACCGGCAACCTCGAGTTCTTCGCGGCGCTCGGTGACATCATCACCGGCGACGCGCCCTGGGCGCCCGTCTACAGCCCCGGCATGATCCTGCCGGGTCACGACGGCGCCTCGCTGACGCAGTACGAGCTGGTCCTCATAGGCCCCAGCCTGTCGGGCGACAGGCCGCCGATCTGGTACGACTCCCGGTTCGCCTCTTTGCGCGACGAGTGGGAGGACATCGCTCTCGAGAAGTCCGTCGAGCTGGTCCTCGACGAGATGCTCGTGCCGCTGCTCGAGGTCTACGCGCTGGGCAAGGTGGCCAAGTTCGATGCCGCCGCGCTCAGGCGTGCCCGCGAGAAAGTCCGGATCATCTACGACAATCACCTGCTGCAGCTAGGGGTGTACCTGAAGGCCGACCCGATAGGCGGTTACGCAGCGGGCCTGAAGTTCGTGCTGGAGGAGATGGTCGTCAACAGGACGCTGCGCAGCGACATGATCAACATGCTCACCGAGGCTCTGGGGACGAGCGAAGCCAACAAGCTCTCGGTCGAGGCGCTCGACGCGAAGCTGGCCACCCGCGCCGCCGCCAGCGCCATCGCGTTCGCCGTTCAGACGGTGCTGGTCGGTGGCGACGTCACCAAGATCATGAGCGACCTGGCGACCAACCCGCTGGTTGCAGCGTGGCAGGCCGAGGCCATGCCGGCGCGCTTCCTGATAGACCCGCCGTCGGCGACCATCCGTCCCGAGTACGCCGCCCAGAAGTTCACGATCAGGGCCATCGGAGACCCACCGGCCGGGGACTACCGCTTCCGCTGGTCGACCAGCGGGAACCACGGTGAGCTCTCCGATCTCCTGACCGACGGCGTCGTCATCGACACGACCTCACCCGAGATCTGGTATTTCCACAACGACCCCGTGGTGCTGAACGAGCGCCACGTCGACTCGATCCTGCTGGAGGTCTTCCTCGTCGACAGCGGCGCGACCGAGATCCCACCAGACGCCACGCCGATCGGCAAGGCTCAGGCGGTGGTCCGCGGGGAGACGCAGGAGGCGTGCGTCATCGAGTGCGACGACGACGGGATCTGCTACATCTACTGCCCCTGAGCCGATCAGCCGGCTAGCGCCTCCAGAGCCCGGTTGAACGTCGCGCTGGGACGCATGGCTGCGCTCGCCTTGGCGTCGTCCGGGCGGTAGTAGCCGCCGAGGTCGACCGGCCGCCCCTGTACCGCCAACAGCTCGCCGACTATCCGGCTCTCCGCGTCCGTCAGCGCCTGCGCGAGCGGCGCGAAGCGCGCAGCCAGACCGGCGTCGTCCGTCTGCTGCGCCAGCTCCTGAGCCCAGTACAGCGCCAGGTAGAAGTGGCTGCCGCGGTTGTCGATCTGACCGACCTTGCGGGCGGGCGACTTGTCGTTGTCAAGGAACCGCGCCGTGGCGCGGTCGAGGGCGTCGGCGAGCACCTTGGCGCGCGGCTTCCCAGCCTGCTCGGCCAGGTGCTCGAGCGACGCGGCCAACGCCAGGAACTCGCCGAGCGAGTCCCAGCGCAGGTAGTTCTCTGCGACGAACTGCTGAACGTGCTTCGGCGCCGAGCCACCCGCCCCTGTCTCGAACAGGCCGCCGCCGTTCATGAGGGGCACTATCGACAGCATCTTGGCGCTGGTGCCGAGCTCGAGGATGGGGAACAGATCGGTGAGGTAATCGCGCAGCACGTTGCCGGTCACCGAGATGGTGTCGAGCCCTTGGCGGATGCGCTCCACCGAGAGCTTCGTGGCATCCACCGGCGACAGGATGCGGATGTCGAGCCCGCTGGTGTCGTGGTCCTTCAGGTAGCGCTCGACCTTGGCGATCACCTGAGCGTCGTGCTGGCGCTGAGAGTCGAGCCAGAACACCGCCGGCGTGCCCGTCGCGCGCGCGCGGTTGACGGCCAGTTTGACCCAGTCGCGCACGGGGGCGTCCTTTACGGTTGCGGACCTGAAGACGTCGCCGGCTGCCACCTCGCGGGCGAGGAGCGTCTCGCCGTTGGCCGCCACCACGCGCACGGTGCCGGGCTTCGCGACCTCGAAGGTCTTGTCGTGCGAGCCGTACTCCTCCGCCTTCTGCGCCATCAGCCCGACGTTGGGGACCGTGCCCATCGTGCGCGGGTCGAAGGCGCCGTTGGCCTTGCAGTCGTCGATGACCGCCTGGTAGACGCCGGCGTAGGAGCTGTCGGGGATGACGAACTTGGTGTCGTGAGCTTCGCCGTCAGGCCCCCACATCTTGCCGGAGTTGCGGATCGCGGCGGGCATGGAGGCGTCGACGATGACGTCGCTGGGCACGTGCAGGTTGGTGATGCCCTTGTCCGAGTCGACCATCGCCAACGCCGGACCCTGGGCTAGGGCAGTCTGTAAGTCCGCTTCGATGGCGGCGCGCTCACCTTCAGGCAACGCGGCGAGGTTGGCGTACAGGGCGCCGAGGCCGTCGTTCGACTTCACGCCAAGCCGCGCGAAGGTCGCGCCGTACTTCTCGAACACCTCGGCGAAGTACGCCTCGACCACGTGCCCGAAGATGATCGGGTCAGACACCTTCATCATGGTGGCCTTGAGGTGCACGGAGAACAGCACGCCCTGCCGCTTCGCGTCAGCGACCTGCTCCGCGAGGAACTCCCGCAGTGCCGCGCGGCTCATGACCGTCGCGTCGACGATCTCGCCCTCCTGCAGCGTGACCTTGGCCTTGAGGACGGTCACCTCGCCGCCTTCGCCCACCAGCTCGATGCGGGCGGCGCCGGCCCGCTCGGCGGTGACGGTCGTCGCGACCTCGTTGCTGCGCAGGTCGCCGGACCGCATGGTCGCGACGTGCGATTTCGACGCCGGATCCCACGCGCCCATCGAGTGCGGATGGCTGCGGGCGTAAGCCTTCACCGAAGGTGGGGCCCTGCGGTCGGAGTTGCCTTCGCGCAGCACCGGGTTGACGGCGCTCCCCTTCACCCGGTCGTAGCGGGCGAGGATCTCGCGCTCGGCGTCGGTGGCCGGCTCGTCGGGGTAGTCGGGTATGGCGTGGCCGGCCGCTTGCAGCTCCTGGATCGCGGTCTTGAGCTGCGGCACCGAGGCGCTGATGTTCGGCAGCTTCATGATGTTCGCGTCGGGGCGGTTGGCGAGCTCGCCGAGGAAGTGCAGGTCGTCGGAGACGCGCTTGCCCTCCGGCAGGACCTCGGGGAACTGCGCGAGGATGCGGCCGGCCAAAGAGATGTCGCGCTTCTCGATGTCGATGCCGGCGACCGCGGCGTACGCCTTGACGATAGGGAGCAGGGAGTAAGTGGCAAGGGCCGGGGCCTCGTCGACCTTGGTCCAGTAGATCTTCGGGTTGTGGGATGTCGTCATGGTAAGTGAGCCTCCGAGACGCTCTAGGTTACGTCAGCGCGGGGTGTCTCCGTCGGCCTGATCCGTTCGGTTCAGAGGCCAGAATCAGTCGCGGAGTGCGAGCTCCGACCGTCTTGCACGGTGATGATCGTGACCGTGTCTGTGTTCTCGCTGTAGACGTACACGCAGATCATCCAGCGCCAGGGTCCGAGTACGAACCTAAACCCGCTCCAGCGACCTGGAAGTGCCGGCCCGAGCAACGGGAACTGCCGTAGCCCGAGAAGCGCCTTTGCGAGGCGCTGCTTCGTGTCGACCGGGAGCGAGTGCGTGAGGATGAGGCGCTCTATGTCCTCGACCGCGGACGCGGTCAACTCGACCCTCGGCACGGGTCACAGATCCTCTAATGCGATGACTCGACCGGCAGCAACATCGGCCAAACCGGCTTGAGCACGTTCGAAAGCTCCCTCTATCCCGTCAAGCAGCAGGGCCACGTTTCGTGGAGAAGGATCGACTTCATCCAAGGCGGATGAAAGCAGTGCGCGCGCCAACGTACCTGGGCTGACGTGTGTCCTATCTGCGAGCACTCGGAGCTTCTCCGCGTACTCGGCATCGAGCACGATGTTCACTCTGGCAGGTGAGGACGCCACGCCGAAGTCTAACACGCGGTGACACGAATTGTGTACATCTTCATCGCGCAACCGATCTGCGGTCATGCCGACTCGAACAACGCAACAGCCCCCGCCGCTGCGGCAACATCAGCGGCGTCGTTATCAACCACCTTGACGGCTGAATACCCTCGCGACGGTAGCATCGCCCCCAGGATCCGTGGAAACGCCCCGATGCCGTAGACGATAACGGGAGCCGCGAGAGGCACTCCTTCGAGGAGCGGCAGATCGAGAGAAGCCAGCACGCCTAACAGATAAGACGTCATGGTCTTCCGCGACTGACTCGCGAGCTGCTCCCCAACGCGCACCAGGAACAGTGCGCGCCCCAAGCCGTGCTCTAGTGCCGCGTTGCAACCAGCGCGCACTGCGTCCATGTCGAGCGGCTCGACCGCGTCCAGCGGCACGACGCTGCTCTTCAGGATCGTCTGCGCCATGACGGCAGCGAGAAGCTCTCCCGTGATCGCCGTCCTGGACGCGAGGATGCTTCCGTCGGCCCCGACATCGATCGCCTTGTGATGCGACCCGATGTGCAGGAACAGGCTCGGCCCGAAGGTGCCGAGCGCCTGCCTCAACCCGGCTATCTCCACCTCTTCACCGCGCAGCACGTCACCGCTCGACAGCCCGTCCAACCCGGCCGTGGTGGGCAGAGTCTTCACGCCGGGTACGAACGTCAGTGGCACGTCGCTGATCTCGGGAAAGCGCCTCTCCACCATCCCCCGCGCGATGTCGAGCGGGCTGGCGGGCGCACTCAGGTGCGGGAGCTCGAACAGCCCCATGTTCGACGTGATCATGCCGGAGCAGATGATCGCGTCCGG
The DNA here is from genome assembly GCA_964392895.1 of uncultured bacterium. Classification (GTDB taxonomy): domain Bacteria; phylum Deinococcota; class Deinococci; order Deinococcales; family Trueperaceae; genus CAYMRL01. The sequence goes on along the minus strand of CAYMRL010000004.1, from coordinate 80,993 downwards.
CGTGGCGCCGGAGGCGTCCAAGAGCTCGCGCAGCGCGGCAGCTACCTTCGCGGTCGATCCGTCGATCGCCGTGTCCTTGGCGCCAACCGCCCGGCTCTCGCTCCACACCACCCGACCAGCGCGCCAGATTCGCAGGCGGGTCGTCGTCGTACCGGAGTCGACGAGGGCGTAACAGCCCGCTGTCATGAGCCCACGGCCAGCGACCACACGACGTCTTCGTCGATCTCGATCCCCAACCCCGGCCCTTGCGGCACCGGCAGATGACCGTCGATCAACCCCAGCGCGGGCTCTTTCAGGATCGCGTCGCCCAGCGGGTTCTGCCCGAACCAGTACTCCATCTGATGCAGGTTCGGCGCAGCCGCCGCGCAGTGAGCGCTGGCGATGAAGTGAACGGCAGAGCCGATGCTGACGTGCGGCGTGAAGGCGACCCCGAACGCGTCGGTGAGCACGGAGATCCGCTTCAGCTCGGTGATCCCGCCGCTGCGGCAGACGTCGGGCTGCACGATGTCGAGCGCGGACCTCTTGAGGTAGTCGAGGACCTGATAGCGCGTGGTGATGACGTCGTTGGCGATCGGGATGGCGAGCGCGCGCGCCACCTCGGCGTAGCCGTCCACGAACTCGTGGGGGAGAGGAGCCTCGAGGAACCCGACGCCGAGCGTCTCGAGCTCGCGGCCGACCATCACGGATCTGCCTACGTCGTAGTTACCGGCGGCGTCGGCGAAGATCGCCATCTGCGGCCCCACCAGCTCGCGCACCGCGCGCACCGAAGCGACATCCGCCTCGGGTCCGCTGCCTATCGCCATCTTCAGGCCGAGGAAGCCTCTGTCGACGGCGCTCTGGGCGGCGGCGAGCATGCGAGCGTGGTCGGCCTCGCCGCGAGCCGCCTTGGTGGCTGGCACGCCCGAGGCGTACACCTCGATGCGGTCGCGATGGGCGCCGCCGAGCAGGCGGTGGATCGGCTCGCCGGTGGCCTTGCCGATGATGTCCCACAGCGCGATGTCGATGCCGCTGATGGCCTCGATCAGGAAGCCGCTGTCGTGGCCGCGCAGGCGCATCGACGCGTAGAGCGTCTCCCAGATGACCTCGACGTTGCGCGGGTCGGCTCCGACGATCAGGTCGCGCAGCAGGTCGTGGATGATCGTCTGCGCCACGCGCGGCGCCACCGGGGCCTTGGCCTCGCCCCAGCCGACGATGCCTGTGTCGGTCTCGATCCGCACCAGCGTGGTGTCGATGCCGACGGCGTAGGAGGGGCGCATCCTGGCCGGGTGCGGGACCTGCGTCGGCTGCCAGTGCGAGAGGGGGTTGGACGCCTCTTCCGCGCCCCAGGATGCCTTGCCCCAGTAGGTGCCTGCGGGGTTGGGGGCGCTTATCGCGATGGCTTCGACGTCGACGATCCTCATCACGCCACCCGGTACTTCGCGACGACGTCGTCACGGATGCTCATGCCCAGACCCGGAGCGTCGGAGACGTGCAGGTAGCCCTCGCGCCAGTCGAGCGGCTCGGCGAGAAGGTCGTCGACGAGGGGGTTCTCGAAGACCGGGTACTCGTGGATGAACACGCTAGCCTCGCTGACCGCCCAGTGAAGGGACGCGACGATGTGTATGGCCGAGCCGATGCTGACGTGCGGCGCCACGCGCAGGTTGTGCGCGTCGGCCAGCACGCCGATCTTATGGCATGCCGTCAAGCCGCCGGCGCGGCAGATGTCGGGCTGCAGCACGTCGAAAGTGCCCTGTTGGATGAGTTGGGCGAAGCGGTAGTGGGTGCATTCGCACTCGCCGCCGGCGACCGCGATGTCGAGCTTGTCGCGCAGGTGTCGGTAACCGGCAACGTCCTCGGGCGGGATCGGCTCCTCGAGCCACACGAAGCCGTGCTCCTCCAGCACCCGCGCCATGCTCACGGCCTCGGCGGTGCTGTAGCGGCAGTTGGCGTCGGCCATCAGCTCGAACGAACCTTCTTCGACGGCGGCGCGCGTCAGCTCGACCTTGCGACGGTCGATGGTAGGGTCTTGGCCGACCTTGAGCTTCAGCGCCGTGAACCCAGCGTCCCTGTGCCGGGCGGCCGTCTGAGCGAGCAGCTCGGGCTCGAGCCACTGCAGCACGCTGGCGTAGGTGCGGACCTTGGTCCGTCTCCCGCCGCCGAGCAACCGGTAGGCGGGCACGCCCAGCGCCTTGCCGGCGACGTCGTAGAGCGCGATGTCGACGCCGCTCATCGCCTCGAGCATGAACCCGAGCGCGTGGCCGCGCGGCCGCATCAGGGCGTACATCTTGTCCCATAAGACCGCGGGGTCGAGCGGGTCGGCACCGATGAGGCTCGGCGTTATCAGCGTGTCGATGACGCTCTTGGTCACCTCGGGCGCGACCGGCGCGTGCACCTCGCCCCAGCCGACCACACCGCTGTCGGTCTCGACGCGCACCAGCGTCGTCTCGGCGAAACGAAACGGCATCGCGAAGCTGGCCGCCTGCCAGGTACTGATGCCGGGGACCGGCGCCTTCAGGACCATCGCCTCGACGCTACGGATCTTCATGGACTTCCTCTCTCGCTAGCCGCGACTGTGACTGTCCGAGGACCGTTGCCGGCCCGCGCCAACTCTGCCTCCGCCAACTCTGCCTCCGCCAGCACTCTTGGCCCCTCGCCCCATGGGAAGCAGCCGAGCGGCGCGTTGACGTACGTCTCCCGCGCCCCGACCGGCGTGGCGTACGACACCATGAGCCCCGGTCCCGCGGCGTAGGCGAGGCGCATGGCTTGCGCCGCGCGCTCGACCGCGAGCTTGAAGACCGCCTCGTCGGCCGGTGCCCACAGTCCCAGCCGGCGCGCCTTGAGCAGGCCCGAGAGGAAGAAGGCAGCGGTGGAGTTCTCCGGCGGGCTGCTGGGGTCATCGAGGATCGTGTGCCAGAGTCCGCCCTCGTCCTGTAGGCGCAGCACGGCGGCTGCCTGGCCAGCCAGCGCCTCGCGCAGCTCGTTCCTCGCAGGATGGTCGTTTGACAGCCGTTCCAGGGTGTCGACCAGGCCGTGCATGGCCCAGCCGTTGCCCCTGCCCCAGGCGCAGTCGCTGCGGCGGCGTGTGGCGGTGTCGTAGCCGTGGCGATAGAGGCCGTCGCCAAAGTCGCGCAGGACGCGGTCGTAAGCGCGCCAGCCGCGCAGGCCGAGCTCGGCCCAGGCAGCGTCGCCGGTGGTCCGCGCCAGGCCGGCCAGGAAGGGAGTGTCCAGGGCCAGGCAGTCGACCCATATCAGCGCCGACAAGCCCTCCAGCTCTGGCCGGTGGATGGGGATGCCGTCGACCTCGCCGAAGCTTAGGTGCAGCTCGCCCAGCCGCAGGGCAGCGTCAAGGAAGACCGGGTCGCCGGTCTCGGTGTGGAGGTCGAGGATCACGGTGCCCGGCGCCACGTGGTCGGTGTGGCGCAGCTTGACACGACGAGCGCACCAGCCGTGCACCAGATCGTGTACGAAGGCGGCGTCATCACCGCCCTGCAAGCGCAGGGCGCGCAGCCCGATGGCCTCGCCGAAGCCCCAGACCTTGTACGGGTAGCGCCTCAGGAAGTCGGACACCGCATCCCTTCAGACCGCGTCGTCGCCGTAGGACCGCGCCCTCAGGCCGTCGCCGCGGCGGGCGCGAGCAGCAGGTCGCCGAGGCCGTCCAGCAGCACGCCCAGCTCCTCGTGGTCGAGGGCGTCGAACGGCGTGGCGCCGATCCGTACCAGGCTGGAGGCGATGAAGCCGCGGCGGCGCAGCACCTCCTTGGTCATGTCCATGCGGAACACCGCCTGGAAGGTGAGCAGGGGCAGGCTGCGATCGTAGAGGGCGCGGGCGCCGGCCACGTCGCCGGCGCGGTGCAGCTCGAAGATGCGCACGTGCACCTCGGTGATCTCGCAAGCTGGCATGGCGCCGATGGCGCCCCGGTTGAGCTCGTCGATGAGGTAGCGCCCGCCGGCGCCGCCGAAGACGCCCAGCAGCGAGGGTGGCGAGTCGGCCAGCAGCTTGGTGATGCGCTGGCCACCTGGCGCTACCTCCTCCTTGAGGTAGCTGAGGCCGGGCACTTTCTCGAACAGGGTGCGGAGCACCTCCACCCCGTAGGCCGAGCCTAGAGGGGGCGGGTTGTTCTGCAGCATCAGCGGTAGGCCCGTCACCGCCGCGAGGTCGGTGAGCAGGCGGGTGGTGCCGGGCAGGCCGTCGCGCACGATGTATGGGGGCATGACCATGATCGCGTCCACCCCGATAGCTGCCACCGCCCGCCCCATCTCCAGCGCCCCTTGGGGGCTGGTGGAGGTGGCGGTACCCACCACCGGCACCGCCCCGCCGACCTCGTGCACGATCAGCTCGGTGAGGCGCAGCCGCTCGGTGTCGGTCAGCGCGTAGAACTCGCTGGCCATGGCGGGGAACGCGACGCCGTGGGCGCCGGCTTGCAGGACGTACGCCACCACCCGGCGCATCCCGCCTTCGTCTAGCGAGCCGTCGGCGAGGAACGGTGTGGGCAGGATCGGGACGATCCCATGGATGCGGTTACCAGCGCGGCTCATTGCTTGACACCTCCGGCGGCGATACCCTGGACCAAATAGCGCTCTAAGAACGCGAACAGGAGGATCACAGGGATGATGAAGAGTAACGAAGCTGCCATGATCTCGTTCCACTGCACCAGGTACTGCTGGTTGAACGAGGCGATGCCGATCGGCCCGGTCCAGCGCGCCTGTCCCGACATCAGTGTCGACGCGAACACGAACTCGCCCCAGGTGAGGATCGCGCAGTAGATGGTGGTCGCGGCGAGGCCGGGGAGGGACAGCGGGATGACCACGCGCACCAGCGCCATGAAGGCCGTGGTGCCGTCGATCATCGCGGCGTCCTCGAGGTCCCTGGGGATGCTGTCGAAGAAGCCCTTCATCATCCAGGCGCCGAACGGCACGATGAACGTGGTGTTGGCGATGACCAGGGCGAGGTAGCTGTTGATGAGGCCGAGACGCGCGAAGATGATGTAGAGCGGGATTATCAGCAGGCTGGCCGGCAGCATGCGCGCCATCAGCAGCAGGTAGCCGGTCTCACGGATGCCGCCGAACTTGTAGCGCGACATCGCGTAGCCGGCGAGCGAGGACACCGGCACCGCCACCGCGATGGTTATGACCGTGACTATCGTCGAGTTCGCGAACCAGCGGAAGATGTCGGAGTCGCGCAGCACGCGTACGAAGATGTCGAGCGAGCCGTCGGTGGGGATGAAGCGCGGCGGGTAGGAGAGCAGCTCGTTGCCTGGCCGCACCGCCGTCACCACCATCCAGTAGATGGGGAACAGCAACACGATCAGCGAGACGATCACCAGCGCGTAAACGACCGCGGTGTTGGTTCGCGATTGCGGCACCTCAGAACCCCTTGCTCATCAGTAGAACGACCTCGACGTCATCCGCAGGTAGAAGAAGGTGCTGACTATCGACAGGGCGAGGGTGATCATCCCGACGGCGGCGGCGTAGCTCATCTCGAAGTACTGGAACGCCTCGCGGTAGATCTGGATGGCGAGCGTCTCGGTGCCGCCGGAAGGACCGCCGCCTGTCATGACGAAGATGATGTCGAAGACCCGGAACTGCCAGAGGGTGGCGATGACGAGCGAGATACCTATGACGGGCGCCAGCGCCGGGATGGTGATCCAGCGGAACTGCTGCACGGCGCTGGCGCCGTCGACGCGAGCGGCCTCGTAGAGCTCCTTCGGCACCGACTGCATTCCGGCCAGCAGCGAGATCGTGAAGAACGGGTAGCCCTTCCAGATGGTCGCTGCCGTCACCGCGATCAACGCCGGCACCGACTGCGTGAACCACTGCACCGGCTGCGCGACGACGCCGGTCTTGAGCAGAAGATAGTTGAGCACTCCGAAGGAGGAGTTGAACATCCACACGAAGATGGTGGCCGCGACGACGCCGGGGATGGGCCACGGCAGCACCATCAGCACGCGCGCGAGGGCGCGGCCCCTGAACGGCTGGTTGAGCAGCACCGCGGTGAACAGCCCGATGCCGAACGAGCCGATGACGCCGAAGATCACGTAGTAGAGAGTGATGCGCAGCGACTGCCAGAACGCCGGGTTGTCGAACATGTCCCGGTAGTTGTGCAGGCCGACGTTGCCGGTGAGACCGCGGTCGACGCGGAAGATCCTCACCTCGTACAAGCTCATCTGCGCCGCCATGATCAGCGGGTAGATGATGACCAGGAGCACCACGACGATCGCCGGCGCCAGCAGGGTGAACGCGTAGAGCCTGCTCCTGGTGGCGTTGCGCAGCGGCCGGCGTCCGGGCCTGAGTCCGCCGGCACCGCTGGTCGTGGCTTGGCTGGTGGTCAAGACGAGTGCCTCCTGGGGTGGAGCCGCCCAGCGTCGACGCCGGGCGGCTCCTGTTGGTCGTGCGCCTTAGGGCAGCAGGCGGTTCAGGTCCGACTGCAGGCGGTCGAGGACCGTGTCGGGGTTCTGGCCCTGCACCACGACGGCGAGGGTGGCTTCGATGACGAGGTCGCGGAAGCGCGTGTAGTTCTCGGCGGTGCCGGGCGCGATGTAGTCGCGGGCGCTGTCGGCGGCGATGACGTACTGGTTCATGTTCTCGTTGCCGGCGAGGATCTCGGCCGAGAGAACGCCGGCGCGAGCCGGGGGTTGGCCGGCGATGGTCGCGTACTTCGCCTGCCACTCCTGCGAGGTGAAGAGCTGGATGAACTCCCAGGCCAGCTCGGCGCGTTCGGCGCTCAGCCCGGCGGGGATGGCGAGCACGTTGCTGGCGCCACCGTAGATCTGGCCGCTGGTCGGGGTCTGAGCGACGCGCAGGCCGGCTTGGATCTCCGGCGCGGCGCTGTTGATGTTGCCTTGGATCCACGGACCTTCGAGCATCATCGCCGAGCGACCCTCGACGAAGAACTGGCGCTTACCGTTGTTGTCGACGCCGAGGGGCACCGAGCCGTCGTCGACGAGCTGCTTGAGCACGGCCCAGGCGGCTTTGGCGGCGTCGCGGTTGAGCTGGCCGTCGGCGTCGAGCCAGTGGCCGTCCGGGTCGTTCTCGAACAGGAAGGTGGTGGCGTGGGTCTCGACCCCGGCGTGCGTGACGGTGGGGAACACGAAGCCGTACTGGTCGATGGTGCCGTCGCCGTCACGGTCGAGGGTGAGGCGCTTGGCGTAGTCGATCAGCTCGGCGCTGTTCGTCGGCGGTCCGCTGAGGCCGACCTCGTTGAAGGCGGCTTCGTTCCAGCCCAGGACGTAGCCGTAGCCGAGGACGATGACGCACAGGGTCTGGCCCAGGTACTCGCAGCCCTCCTGAACGGGTGTCCACTGGTCGAGGACCGCGCTCCCGCTCGCCGCCATGCGCGCATCGAGCGGCTCGAGCCAGCCCTCCTGCGCGTAGATCATGAAGTTGGCTGCGGGCAGGTGGAGGATGTCAGGCGGGTTGCCGGCGGCGAAGCGCGTGACCATCTTGTCGTTGTAACCGGCGAAAGGCTCGTGCGTGAACTCGATCTTGACGCCGGGGTTCTGGGCCTCGAACGCGGCGATGAGCTCTTTGAACCAGTCGGAGGTGCCCGGCTCTGTCGCTTGCCACGAGGGCATGTCGAGGGTGATCGTTTGCGCGAACGCCGCTGACGACCAGAGCGTGGCCGCTGCGATTAGCGCGATGACGTGCGTGCGGAACCTGCGAAGCTGCATGCTTCCTCCTTGCTGGGGTGCTGGACTGCTGTGACAGCAGTTGCGACGGGACGTGGGGCGGTCCTAGCTAGGCGACGTCCTCCCTTCGGTGGCCAGCACGTCCTCGATGAGCGAGTTGGCCGAACGCCTGAGGTGGTTGTCGAGGGCCGACTTGAGGGCCGCGACGTCGCGGCCGGCGAGGGCTTCGATGATCTTGAGGTGCTCCTGCGTCTCGATGGGGACGCGGTCCTGCCAGCCGGTCGCGTCGACGTGAGCCCTGGCGATCTTGATGTGCGCGCGCAGGTCGCCGTAGGTCCCGATCAGCCTGCGGTTGCCGGAGAGCCTCACCAGACGGTTGTGGAACTCGAGGTTGATCGCGTCGTGGACGCGCGCCGCCTCGGTGGGGTCGGCGGCCCTCTTGACCGCGACCTCCATCTGCTCGACCAGGCGTCTTAGGTCGGCGATCTCGGCGTCGGTGGCGTTCTGGACGACGGTCTCGCAGGCGAGCAGCTCGAGCGCGCGCCTGATGTCGAGCGTCTCGGCGAAGTCGCGCGTCGTGAACGAGGTGACGAAGGTGCCGCGGCGCGGCTTGACCTCGACGAGACCGTCGTTGGCGAGGATCGTCAGCGCCTCGTGAACGGGGGTGCGGCTCACATCGAGCTGCTTGGCGATCTCGTCGACGTTGATCTTGCTCCCGGGCGCGAACTGCTGCTCGATGATGCGCTCCCGCAGCACCTGGTAGACGGTGTCGGTGACGCGTTCAGTTCTGATCGCCGTCAGGCTGTCTGAGCCCAGCAATGTCGTCTCCTTCGGTCTTCTGGCGCGGTGGCTCGCTGCTTGACCACCTACTGCTGTCGTGTAATATCTGAAATGTTACATATCACTGCTGATGGCGTCAACCGGCGCCAGCCACGGCCCACGAAGCAAGGGCGACGACGGAGGCGAAACCAGATGGCCGACGACAGCGCAGCTCAAGCCCAAGATCAGCAGCGCGCTCCGACGACACAGGAGATCGTCGCGGCGCTCGCGGTCCGCGCCAAGCTGGGGCTGAACGCCGCCGAGCATCAGCGGCTCAGCGAGTACGTCGTCGACTCGTGGGACATGGCGGACAGGCTGCGCGACGTGGCGTCGCCCGGTCATGAGGGACGCTTCGCCGATCTGCCGTTGCGGGCGGCTCACTGCAACGTGCCGGCCTCACCCGGCCAGGAGGCTCGCTACCCCCGCCCGGTTGCGGCGCCCGCGGCCGCGCGGTCCGTACCTCCAGGCGCGCTCGACAGCGGCGTCGTCGCTTTGGCCGGTCGTTACGCTGCCGGCGAACTCTCGCCGCTCGACATCGTGTCGGCGCAACTGGCGAGGATCGACGAGTACGACGCGAGCGTGCGCTCGTACATAACCGTCGACCGAGACGGTGCCGTCGCGACCGCCGCGGCGCTCACCGCCGAGCTCGCCGTCGGCGAGTCGCGCAGCCTACTGCACGGAGTGCCGTTCGGCGCCAAGGACAGCATCCCGGCCGCCGGGATGCGCTGCACCTACAACTCGCCCCTGATGCGCGACTGGGTTCCGAAGCGCGACGCGGAGTGCATCAGGCGCCTGCGCGCTGCGGGAGCCGTGCTCGTGGGCAAGCACAACCTCAACGAGTTCGGCTGGAGCCTGCCGAGCGAGGACGACCTCGCTCCGCCACCACGGCTCACCTGGTTCCCCGAGGAGTTCGCGGTCGGCTCTAGCAGCGGGGGAGGCTCCGCCGTGGCGGGCCGCTTGGCGACCTTCGCCCTCGGCACCGACGGCGGCGGCTCCGCCCGGCTGCCGGCGGGCCAGCAGGGACTGTTCGGGCTGAAGCCGGGCCACGACCGCGTGCCTTCCGCCGGAGTGACGGAGGGCAGGGTGTCGGAGGTCAGCGTGCTGGCGCGCGACGCGGTCGATGCCGCCGCCGTCCTCGCCGCGCTGCTCATCGACCCTGACGAGGAGAGCGCCAGCGAGCGCCTGCGCGGCGAGCCTGCGGAGTGGGTCGCTCTCGTGTCGGCAGCGCCCGTGGGACTGACGCTCGCCGTGCCGACGGGTTACCTGGCCGACGTGGGCGGCGAAAGCGACGTCATGCGCGCCTTCGAAGCCACGAGGCGCGCAGCACAAGAGCTCGGCCACCGCATCGTCGAGCTGCCGCAGTCGGCTCTCGCCATCCTTCACGACGCCGTACGCGCCAACTTCGTGATCATCGCGGCCGAGCACTACTTCGACCACGAAGGCCCCGGCAAGGACCGCTCCCACTACGGCAAGAGCGCCGGCTTCTACAACCTGCCTGGCGCCTGCCTCAGCGCAGCCGACTACCTCCATGCGCTGCGCGTGAGCGAGCTGGTCCGCGACCAGATCGACGAGGTGCTCGGTGACGTCGACATGATCCTCACGCCCACCAGTCCGGTCACCCGGACCTCGACCGCGCGGAACCCGAAGACGCACAGGCGCGGTGGCAACGCGGCCTACACATCCCCGTTCAACCTCACCGGCCATCCAGGGTTGTCGTTCCCGGTCGGGGTGAGCGGCGAAGGTATACCTATCGGCATGCAGCTCATCGGCCGCGCCGCCAGCGAGTTCCACCTGCTCCGAGCGGGGCGGGCGCTCTCCGCCACCTTCTCTTTGCCTCCCTTCCCGGACCTAGACAAGGTGGCCGCTTCTGTCCGCCGCTGAGCGCAAGTACGACCTCGTCCTGACGGGTGGGCGACTCTACGACCCGGCCGAGCGCGCATGGAGTCGGGGCGATATCGCCGTCAAGGACGGTGTCATCGCCGCCATCGAGAACCGCATCGATCCTAATCTCGCCGCGCGCTCCGCCGCCATGGACGGCAGCCTAGTCATGCCCGGCCTCACCGACCTGCATGCTCACGCCTATCCCGGCGGGACGTTCTGGGGCATCGACATGGATCCGCCCAGCCTCGCGTGCGGCGTGACCACCGTGGTCGACGCCGGTAGCGCGGGCGCCTACACGTTCGATGGGCTCGCTCGGATCATGCGCAACGCTCGCGTCAGGACCAAGGCGTTCCTGAACATCGCGGCTGGGGGGCTGGCCGCTCCGTACGGCGAGCTGTTGCACCCCGGCTCGGCCGATGTCGAGGCTGCCGTGCGGGTCGTCAAGGCGCACCCTGAGCTGATCAAGGGGCTCAAGATCCGCGCCTCCTCGAACACGGTCGGCGCTCTCGCTGCCGAGGCGCTCGGCGCGGTCCGCGAAGCGGCCGACGACACCGGCCTGCCCGTCATGGTCCACGTCAGTGAGGCGCCGCCCGAGCTAGGGATGGTCCTAGACCACCTGCGCGCCGGCGACGTGCTAACCCACTGCTTCACGCCCTACGACAACTGCGTCGTCGGCCCCGACGGTCGTCCTCGACCCGAGGTGTCGCGCGCCATCGACCGCGGGGTGCTCCTCGACATCGGGCACGGCAGCGGCAGCTTCTCGTTCCCGGCAGCAGAGGCTTGGGTGCGCGCCGCAGGGCCGCCTGTCATCGTCAGCACCGACCTGCACAAGCGCTCGGTGTTAGGCCCCGTGTACGACATGTGCACGACCATGACGAAGATGCTGGCGGCCGGCCTAGCGCTGGAAAGCGTTCTGCACGCGAGCTCCGCCGCGCCCGCCGGGGTCATCGGGGAGACCGCAGCGCTGGAGGTCGGAGCCCCCGCCGACATAGCCGCGTTGACGCTCGAGCCTGTCGCGACCAGGTTGTGGGACTCGCGTGGGGTCGAGCGTGTAGCGGGTGAGCGGCTGCGGTGCCGGCTGACGATACGCGGTGGCGAGGTCGCGTTCGTGGCGGCCGATCTGCGGGTCGCTGGGGTCTGACCTCAGTCGCCGGCGGTCCTGCGCGGCCCACGCAACTCGAGCTCCGGCAGCCTGGTGGTTACGATCAGCGCCAGCGTCGCGAGAGCCGCCCCGACCAGGAACACCGTGCCGAGGGCAGAGGAGAGCGCGCCGCGCAGACCGGCGACGAGAGCCTCGAACGCGGTGTCGGCGGATCCGTCCTCAACCAAGTCGCCGATGCGCTCACGCGCCGAAGCGAGCTGCTCCGGACTGGTGAGCAGGTTGGGCGAGACGATCTCCTCGAGCGCTGCGGGCGGCACGGCGCCGAGCGCTGGTGGAAGGCCGTTCTGGACGAACCCGGCGAGGCTCGCGGCGACGATCGCCCCGAAGACCGCGACGCCGAGCGTCCCGCCCATCTGACGGAAGAACATGTTGGCGCTCGTCACGGTGCCGAGCCTTGCGATGGGGAAGGCGTTCTGAACGGCGAGCACGTAGAGCGAGTTGGTCGGGCCGATCCCCAGCCCCAGCAGGATGCTGATCGCGACCGTCATGAGCACGGGTGTCGAGACGTCCAAGGTCGCAGCGAGCGCGAAACCGACGACGGCGGTGGCGAGTCCGGCGAGGATCAGGCGCTTGTAACGGCCGGTGCGCGACACGTTCAGTCCCGAGATGGTGCTGCTGACGACCATGCCGAGCATGAGCGGCGCGAGCGCGAAGCCCGACGCCGCCGCCGACGCGCCCTGCACGCCCTGGATGTAGAGCGGTAGGTAGATGATCGCGCCGAACATCCCGGCGCCGGTCAGGAACCCGCTGATGTTGGCGACCGTGAAGGTGCGGTTGCCGAACAACCCCAGGTCGAGGATGGGATCGGCGGCGCGCCGCTGACGCACCAAGAAGCCCGCCAGCATGACAGCGCCGAACGCTAGGAGCCCCAGCACCGGCGCAGACGGCCACGGCAGGTCGACGCCTCCGAACGTCAGGGCGAGCAGCAGCGGCACGACGGCCAGCGCCAACAAGATCGTGCCGATCAGGTCGACGCGTCCGCCTCCCAGGCTTCTGGGCCCCGGGAAGAAGCGCGAGATGACGTAGAAGGCGATCAGCGCGATGGGGACGTTGACGAAGAACACCCAGCGCCACCCGAGCGAGTCGGTGATGAGCCCGCCCACCAGCGGCCCGATGACGCTCGAGATGCCGAACACCGCCCCGGTGAAGCCGTTGTAGGCGCCGCGCTCCCTGGGAGTGAAGATGTCGCCGATGGCGGCGAACGACATGCTGGTCAGCGCGCCGCCGCCGAGACCCTGGAGCGCGCGCAACAGGATCAGCTGCGGCATCGACTGAGCGAAGCCCCCGAGCGCCGACGACGCGCTGAACAGCAAGATCCCGAACAGCAGCACGCGTTTGCGTCCGTACAGGTCGGAGAGCTTGCCGAACACGGGGAGCGACACCGTCTGCGTCAGCGAGAAGGCCGTGAACGCCCAGGCGTAGAGCTGGAAACCCTCGAGCTCGGCGATGATGCGCGGCAACGCCGTGCCGACGACGGTCAGGTTGAGCGAGGTGAGGAACAAGACGATCAGCACCCCGCCGAACGCCAGCAGCTTCTCGCGGCGACTCAGCGAGGTCAACGGTTGCGGCTCGTTGGTGCGGGCGGGTGCTTCCACCCGCTAGAGCGTACGCCTCCGAGGACCGGCTAGGCGGAGATCCTCCGCGGCTCCGCGGCATCCTCGCGCCGGTCGAACTCGCTGCAAGCAGCTGGACGCGGCGCCGCCTTGCTGTCATCCTTGTCTTGAGTTCGCATCCTGCTTGGGTGTCGCGGCAGCTCAGCGCTAGCGTCTGAGTTCTGTTCCGAGGAGTTGACATGACCCTACACCGCAACGTGTTAGTCGTCCTGGTTGGCCTCGCTGCGCTCGTGCTGCTCGTCGGCTTCGTTCCAGCACCCAACGTAACGGTGGCCGGCTCCGGCGCGGCGCTGCTGGCGCAGGTCGCCGAGTACCAGACGGGCTGCGCGATCGTCACCGAGGATCAGGTCTCCACTGCGGTAGGCGATGGGCAGCGCTGGTTCTACCTCAGCGACGCATCCGACGAGATCGACGCCCAGGGTAGGCTCCTAGACGAGGACTACCTAGAGGCGTTCGGCGCCGCGTACCTGTGCGCTTTCGAACCTGCCGACAGCCTGATCCGCTCGCTGATGATCAAGTACATCGTGGACGGCGCGGAGATCTTCCAGGAGTTGCTCGAGTTCACCGTCGACTCCTACGGGGAGGAGATGTGGGCGCGGTACACGACCCCTGATAGGCAGCACCATCAGTTCTTCATAGACCCTGAGGGACTCTTCAGGGAGGCGGTCATGTTGTGCAGCGGTGGTGCCGTCGTTCAGCTCTCGTACTCCTTGGCTCTCGGCGACCCCGCCAACGAGGCGCTCGACAGGCTGGGCACGCTCCTCTGCACGCTGTAGCTGCAACCTGTAGCTGTAACCTGTAGCTGCAACCTGTAGGAGGTACCATCCCCCATACCTCCCGCAGACACCTCCGACACCCTCTACCCGACCACTTTCCAACTGACGCGCTTCGCGCTGCCAGCGATGCTCGCCGGCATCGCGCCGCCGCTGATGGGCATAGTCGACGTGGCGATACTCGGCCGCCTCGGCGACCCGGCAGTGATCGCGGCCGTCGGCGTCGCCGGCACTGTCTTCACGGTGCTGGTGTGGGCGTTCGCCTTCCTGCGCTACACCACCACCGGCCTGGTGGCGCAGGCGACGAGCATGAAGGACGAGGGCGAGAAGCTGGTGCGGGGCTTGAGGCCGCTGGTCGCGGCGCTGATCGGCGGCGCGGGCCTGCTGATCCTCCAGGTGCCGATCTTCGCGCTGGGTCTGGCGCTGATCGCTCCAGAGGCGCGCGTGGCAGAGATCGCGTCGCAGTACTTCCACATCCGCATCTGGGGCTCGCCGTTCTCCCTCTCGCTCTACGCGCTGCTGGCGTGGGTGATGGGTACCGGCGACTCGCGCACCGTCCTCGTCGCCCAGGTTTTCATGAACGTCCTGAACGCGGTCCTGACGGCCACCTTCGTGCTGAGCCTCGGCTGGGGCGTGAGCGGCGCAGCGTGGGGCTCGGTCATCGCCGAGGCCGCCACCACCGCCGGGGTCGTGGCGCTGCTGCTGAGGCGCGCCCCGTACTCGGCGTGGCGGGCTCAGTGGCCCAAGGTCTTCGATGCCGCCGCCTGGCGCCCGCTGCTGGCAGCCAACGCCGACCTGGTCGTTCGCACGCTGCTGATCAGCCTCAGCCTGGCGTTCATGAACGAGCGCAGCGCCAGGCTCGGCACGCTCACCCTCGCCGCCAACCAGGTGCTGCTGCAGGCGTACCTGCTGGTGGCGACGCTGGCCGACGGCGTGGCGATGGCGGCCGAGGTGTTCACCGGTCGCGCCGTCGGCGCCAAGGACGGCAGGGCGCTGAGGCACGTCGTCACCCGCAGCTCATACATGGCGCTGGCGTGGGGCGCGATCATCGCCGTACTGGTCCTCACCGCGCGCGACCTCTACGTTCCCAGCATGAGCGTCAACCCCGAGCTGGTGGCTGAGGCTGGACGGTTCTGGGGCTGGCAGGTGCTGCTGCCGCTGGCGGGAGTGTGGGCGTTCATGTGGGACGGGGTGTTCTTCGGCGCCACGCGCACGCGGCCGCTGCGCAACTCGATGATCCTAGCGGCGGTCGTTTTCGTCGCTGCGGCCATCCCGCTCGGTGCGCTCCTCGGAAACCACGGCCTATGGCTGGCGCTGCTCATCCAACTGCTGACGCGCGCGACAGCGCTCAGCTTGGCCTGGCCGAAGCTGGCGGCCACCCTCGAGACCCACGCGAGCCTGACGGTTGAGGCGAACCACTAGCTCAGCGAGCCCAGTTGAGTACCGTTGTCGGCCAGTTCACGTCGCCGCGCGCGAGGCAGTCCGTCGGCTCGTCGGCGTTGCCGACGACCAGCTCGATGTCGACACGGCCGGTGGCGCTTCCGAGGGCGCTGAGCGGCACCACGAAGACCGAGGATGCGCCTGAGTCGAAGCGTTCGACAAGGGTGACATCGGCGAACTCGGGGAACGTCTCAAGCCACATCTCTTCTCCGACGGGCGTGAACCACATCCAGAACTCCGCGCCGATCGATGAGCCCTCGGAACAGTAATCGTCCAAGTAGGGGACTTCACCTGTCAGATCGTTCTGGTCGACATCGAAGTAGAACTCGCCGTAAGACTGTGAGAGGTCGTCTTGGCCCCCACTGAAGTCGATGTAGATCACCAGGTCGGTACCTTCGATGAACGTGTTCATGGCGACCACGTCGTACACGTACTGGGCGGGCGTGCCGCCGGATGCGACAGCGTCGCCCTCGGGGTCGTCGACCCCCAAGCCTGAGTAGGGGTAGTGAACGGCCGCGGTGGCCTCTTGGTTGGATTGGACGGCCGCGCTGACAGGCGGCGCTTCGAAGTACTCGAAGCCGACGCTGGTGAGGCTGTCGGCGTAGACCTGGAGGCCCGTGACCTGGTAACTCCCTGGGGCAAGTCCGACCACGGTCTGCGCGGCAGTGAACTCCTCGAGGTACCCGTTCGGGCCGCTGATCTCCACCAGTGGAGCGACGCCACCGGGAAGCCCGCTGACGGTGAAGCTGAGCGAGCCGAACGGCACGGCGGTCTGCCCGCATGCCGCGATGACCAGCGCTACCAGCACGGTGACAGTGACGAAGGAACCGCGGCGGGGGATCTGCATCCGAGTCTCCTTGAGGTGAGTCTGGTCTCGCAAGAGCTTGGAGCGAGTCTAGTCGATGCTCGCGGCACGGCACAACGCGCTCCATGGCTCGGGTCTTGACACGCCGCCACGCCGGAACAATACTTACTGCACAAAATGAATCAATGAAGGCGGCGAGATGAAGCCTACGCACGGCGGCGCACTCAGGCGCGAGAGGATCCGCTCTCTCAACCAGAGCGCAGTGATAAACGCGATCCACAGGTACGGACGCATATCGCGCACCGACCTCGCTGCCGAGCTGCACCTGAGCCCGGCCGCCATCACCAGCATCACGGCGCCGTTCGTCGAGGAGGGCCTGGTGATCGAGGCCGAGGTGGGCGTGTCGGCTTCCGTCGGGCGCAAGCCGATCCTCCTCGGCATCAACTACGACCACTCTTACGTCCTCGGCATGAAGGTGATGAACCAGGCCGTCCTCGCGTCGCTGACGAACCTCAACGCCGAGGTCAAGCAGGTTCGCAGCGTGCCGCTGGCCAGTACCGACGTCGACTCCGTCGTCGATGCGATAGCCGAGCTGACCGCGCAGCTGAAGGGCGCTGCGGGCGTCGCTCCTCAGCGCATCATCGGGCTCGGCGTGAGCCTGCCCGGCGTGGTCGATCTGGCCGCGGGAGCCGTCAGGCACTCCGAGCTCCTCGGCTGGGACACGGTTCCCTTTGCCGACCTCCTCCAGAACCGCCTCGGTCTGCCCACGTTGGTCGAGAACGACGTCAACGCCTTGGCCGCCGCTCACGCCTGGTTCGGGCACGGTCGTGACCACGGCTCGTTCCTCGTCGTCACGGTCGGACGCGGCGTCGGGCTGGGGATCGTCATAGCGGGCCAGCTCTACCGCGGGCCGCGCGGCGGCGCAGGTGAGCTAGGCCATACGCGCGCCACGCCTATCGCACCGCGCGTCATGAGCACGGCGACGACGACGCTCGAGGGACTGCTCGGCGACGCGGCGCTGCTGCGCCAAGCGCGCTCCCTGGTGCGGGGCTTCGGCGAGGAGGATGGCGTCGACGACCTCACACAGCGCGCGGCCGGCGGTGACACCGCCGCTCTCGACCTGCTGGCGGACGCCGGCTCATGCCTCGGGGTCGCCATCGCCGATCTGGTCAACGTCTTCGCCCCGACGCTCGTGATCCTCGGCGGCGAGGGGATGCGCAACGGCGAGTTCCTGCTCCCTCACGTCAGAGCCGCCTTGGACGATTACGTCTTCGGCGGCCTCGGCGACGAGCTGGAGCTGGTCGTGGACACCTGGGGCGACGACGCCTGGGCGAGGGGCGCGGCCGGGCTGGCCGCAGCGCGTTTCCTCGAGGCGGCCACCATTCCACTCGAAGCAGCTGGCGCGACCATGGGCGGCGACTGAGTCGCGGCAATCCAGCCATGTCCACGCCGAACTCACCGAGGCAAGCAAGCGCGGCACCAAGCAACGAGACAAGCAAGTAGGAAGAGATGCAGCAACAACCCGGTAAGTCGACGTTCAGGCACCTGCTCGCGGCGCTCGCCGCCGTGGCGTTGGCGGCGGGAGCCGTGCAGGCTCAGACCACTGTCGACTACTTCTCGTTCACGACGAGCTCGGACAGGTTCGAGACCTTGGAGGCGCTGATCGACGTCTTCGAGGCCGAGAACCCCGATATCCGCATCAACTACACGACCGCCGACTTCGGTTCGTACTTCACCAAGCTGCAGACCGACTTCGCGGCCGGCAACGCGCCCGACGTCTTCGAGCTCAACTACGAGACGTTCGTGACCTTCGCGTCGCGCGGCACGATGCTCGACCTTCGGTCTTACATGGACGCCAGCGACGTCGTCGACGACAGCACCTTCTACCAGGCTGCCCTCGACGCCTTCGCCTTCCAAGGGCAGCAGTTCGGCTTGCCGATCACGTTCTCGACCGTGATGCTCATCTACAACAAGGACATGTTCGACGCAGCCGGCATCGGCTACCCGAACGACGAGTGGACCTGGGACGATGTCCTGACCGCAGCCGCGGCCCTGACCGATGCCCCCAACCGCGTCTGGGGCATTTCGCAGCCGATCCAGTTCTGGGAGTTCTACAAGGCGGCGGCGCAGGCCGGCGGCGGCTTGAGCGTCTCGCCGACGGTGCAGATCAACACGCCCGAGAACCTGGCGGCCGCGCACTACCTCGTCGACAAGGTCCAGGTGCACAGGGTCATGCCGTCTGATGCCGAGATGAGCGGTGTGGGTGACATCGACCTGTTCCTCAACTCGCAGCTCGGCATGATCGTCACCGGCATCTGGATGTTCGATCACTTCATCAACGAGGCGACCTTCGATTGGGACGTCGCGGTCGAGCCCGGCGGCGCCAACAAGGGCACGCACTTCTTCTCCAACGCGGCCGTCGTGGCCAACACCAGCGATGTGCCAGAGGCCGCCTACAAGTGGGTCGAGTTCCTCGCCGCCCACCCCGCCGTCGCAGAAGCGCGCATCGAGACGAACTGGGAGCTCTCCGCCCTCTCGCTCGACCAAGCCGACGCTCTCGCCGCCTACCTCTCCAAGCCGGTTCCCGCCAACCGCGAAGCGGTGTTCCAGTCGCTGGCGTTCGCGGTCAACCCGCCCGTCATCGAGAACCAGCCGCAGCTTCAGGACATCATCAACCAGGAGCTGGAGGCCGCCCGCCTCGGCAGCAAGACGGTCGAGCAGGCTCTGGCCGACGCGCAGGCTCGCGTCGAGGCCGTCGTCGACGGCCAGTAACAGCGGTCAAAGCTCCAACCTGAGCAAGCCGGCGTCGAGGCGCGCGCAGCCGCGCCTCGACGCCAACACACCCCCTCCTCGAACTCGCACGAAGGGCACAGCCGCATGATCGAGCACCAACCGTACGGGAACGACGACCCGTACAAGAGCACCGCCATCGAACGCTTCCCGCGCGATCCCGGCCCGGGCGAGGCCGTGCAGCTAGGCTTCCGCACGGATCCGGACGCGACCGAAGCTTGGGTCGAGCTGCGGCACGTGACGGACCCTGGCGGCGAGACGCGAGCCAGCGTTCCCGCGCTGAGCTTGGGCGAGGGTCTGTGGACCGCCGACATCGGGCCTTTCGGAGAGGGGAGGGTCGAGTACCGCCTGGCCGCACGCCGCGTCGACGGCGGTGTCGAGACCGCCGACCACGCCTTCGAGGTAGGTCGCTGGGTGAGCGTCAGCGGCGTGGCCGGCGTCGAGGTCGAGGATACGCACGCCGTAGTCACCCTGCTGACGACCGGCGCTCCGGCGCGGCTGCTCGTGTCGTTCCCGACCGTGAACGCCGCCAGGTGCGAGCTACAAGTGGGGGAGGCGCCGTCGCCGTCTGGTAGTAACCTGCCGCTCGCTGGCCTGGAGGACGCGCCCGAGCAGGCGCTGATCGCCGGCCCCGGCATCGCGGTGCGCCTCGACAAGCGCAGGCTGCGTCTCAGCGCGTCGCCGACCGCGCGCGGCACGGGACACGACGCCGAGCAGCTCTCCGTCGACCTCGCCCTGCGCTGGCTCGAGCGCCCGGAGGCCTTCAGCACGCCGGTCCGGCTCGGCCTGCGCGTGGGGGAGGGCGAGCGCGTTTACGGCCTCGGCGAGCGCTTCACCGACGCCCACCGCGACGGCAAGGCTTGGGACGTGCGCGTCTACGAGGAGTTCAAGGAGCAGCGGCAACGCACCTACATCCCGGTGCCGTTCATCGTCACCAGCCGAGCCAACGGGCTGTGGCTCGAGGCTGATGAGCCCAGCTATTTCGATCTGCGTCGCAACGACGCGACCCTGGCCATCGACCGCCTGACCGACCCGGCCTCACCCAGCGGCGCGCAGCCGCTCCTGACCTTCACGCTGTTCGCCGGCGCTAGGCCTTACGACGTCACCGCGGCCTTCACGCGGCTGACCGGCACCATCGCCGTGCCGCCGAAGTGGGCGTTCGGACCGTGGATGTCGGCCAACACCTGGAACTCGCAGGCCATCTCGGAGGCGGTGGTCGAGCGCACGTTGGCCGAGGACGTGCCGGCGACCGTCATCGTGCTCGAAGCGTGGAGCGACGAGTCGACCTTCTATATCTTCAACGACGCCAAGTACCGACCTGCGCCGGGCGACCAGGCGCTCAGGCTCGCGGACTTCGAGTTCGGTGGCAGGTGGCCGGACCCGAAGGGCATGATCGACGACTGGCACGCCAACGGCCTGCGGGTGGTGCTGTGGCAGATCCCCGTGCACAAGCGCCTCGGGGAGCCGCACGCGCAGCACGACGCCGACGGCCGCCACATGGTCGAGCAGGGCTACGCGATCCTCGAGGAGGACGGCACGCCGTACCGCAACAAGGGGTGGTGGTTCGGCGACGCGCTCATCGCCGACTTCAGCAACCCCGCTGCCGCCGCTTGGTGGTTCGCCAAGCGCCGTTACCTGATCGACGAGCTCGGCGTCGACGGCTTCAAGACCGACGGAGGCGAGCATCTGTGGGGTCGCGACCTCCGCGCCTTCGACGGGAGCCGCGGACTCGAGCTCTTCAACACCTACGCCAACCGCTACGTCGGGGCGTACAACGCCTTCGTGCAGGCAGCGACCGGCGGCGACGGGGTTACCTTCTCGCGCTCCGGTTACACGGGCGCACAGAGCTTCCCGATCCACTGGGCCGGCGACGAGGACAGCAGCTGGACCGCCTACCGCGCCTCGATCAAGGCGGGACTGTCGGCCGGGGTCAGCGGCATCAGCCTCTGGTCATACGACATAGCCGGCTTCAGCGGCGAGATACCGCCGCCCGACCTCTACATGCGATCGACGGCGATGGCCGCTCTCTGCCCGATCATGCAGTACCACTCGGAGTACCACACCGCGGCGGAGTGCCGCGACAGGACGCCGTGGAACATCGCCGAGCGCCACGGCGATCCGCAGGTCCTCACCACCTACCGGCGCTACGCGAAGCTGCGCATGCGGCTGATCGACTACCTGCACGCCGAGGCTCAGGCTCTCGCTGCGCAGGGAGTGCCGCTGATGCGCTACCCCGCGCTCGAGTACGCCGAGGACCACGACTTCCTCGCCGAGGACGAGTACGCTTACCTGCTCGGCCGCGACCTACTCGTCGCTCCCGTCACCGAGCGCGGAGTGGGCACCCGTGAGGTGCGTCTGCCGCCGGGTAGGTGGGTCGACGCATGGTCCGGCTCGGAGCTCGGCGGCCCACGCGTCTTCCACGCGCCGGCTCCCGTCGACCGCATACCCGTGTTCGTGAAGGCCGACAGCCCGCGCCTCGACCAGTTGCTGGTCGTCTTCGCGCAGTGGCGACAGGGCGACGCGGAGGGCTGAGCCGATGTACGAGCGCGGCTGGCGCAAGCTCGGGATCCTCGCCCTCTTCCTCGGGCCGAGCCTCATCGGGCTGCTGGCGTTCACGCTCGCGCCGATCGTAGCGTCGCTCGGGCTGTCGTTCACCAACTGGGACCTGCTGACGCCGCCCAAGCTCGTCGGCCTGCAGAACTTCAGGAGCATGCTCGGCGACCTGGAGTTCTGGCGCACGCTGCGCAACACGGTGACCTTCCTCGTCGGCTACATCCCGCTGGTGCTAACCGCAGGGCTGCTGCTCGCCGTGCTGCTCAACAGCGCCATCCCGTTCAGACAGGTGTTCAGGGCGATGTACTTCGTGCCTGTCGTCACCTCGTGGGTGGCGGTGGCGCTGGTGTGGAAGTGGCTGTTCAACCCCGCTTACGGGTTCATCAACAGCGCCCTCGGCGCGCTAGGGATCAGCGGTCCCGCCTGGCTGTTCGATCCGAGTTGGGCGATGGTAGCCGTGATCATCACCAGCGTCTGGAAGGACACCGGCTTCATCATGGTGATCCTGCTGGCGGGCCTGCAGGGCATCCCGCGCGAGTACTACGAGGCCGCGAGCATCGACGGCGCCAACCGCGCGCAGGGCCTCAGGCACATAACGGTGCCGCTGCTCGCGCCGGCGCTGACCTTCTGTCTGAGCATCAGCCTCATCGGCTCGTTCCAGGTCTTCGATCAGGTCTACGTCATGACCGAGGGCGGACCCGCCGGCGCCACGATGGTGCTGGTCGAGCGCATCGTCGCCAACGCCTTCTCGTACAGCCGGATGGGCTACGCCTCCTCGATGTCGTGGGTGCTGTTCGTGCTCATCTTCGTCGTGACGTTCTTCTTCTACCGCCTGAGGAAGTGGCAGGCGTGAACGCGCGAGACACGCCTCGCGCGCGAGTCAGGGCTCGGGCGCGTACATACCTGCTGACCCTGTTGGCTCTGGCCGGCGGGCTCCTGATGATCACGCCCTTCGTGTGGGCGATAGTCACGTCGCTGCAGCCGCGCGGCGCGCTGTTGGCGTTGCCGCCGCAGCTGATCCCGACCGAGCCGACCATCTTGTCGTACACCACGGTCATCAGCCGCTTCCCCTTCCTGCGCGTGTTCGGCAACTCGGTGTTCGTGGCCGTCGCGACCACTCTCGGCCAGCTGGTGATCTGCTCGATGGCCGGTTACGCCTTCGCCCGCCTGCGGTTCCGTGGCCGTGACGCGCTCTTCGCCGTCTACCTCGCCACGCTGATGGTCCCGTTCGCCGTCGTGATCACCCCCCTGTTCATCATCGTGACGCGCCTCGGCTGGGCAGACTCCTACACGGGCCTGATCATCCCTGGCATCTTCAGCGCCTTCGGCACGTTCTTCATGCGCCAGTTCTTCCTCTCGATCCCGAGGGAGCTGGAAGAGGCGGCGACCATCGACGGCGCCGGCACGCTCAGCGTCTTCGCTCGGATCGTCCTGCCCCTGACGGGCCCCGCTCTGGCCACGCTCGCGGTGCTCTCGTTCATGGGCTCGTGGAACAGCTTCCTGTGGCCGCTGCTGATCATCAACGATAGAACGCTCATGACGCTGCCCATCGCGCTCTCGACGCTGCAAGGCATCTATCCGGGCCAGACACAGTGGAATATCGTCATGGCGGGAACCGTGCTCGCGACCATCCCGACGATCCTCGTGTTCCTCTTGGCGCAACGCTGGGTGATCGAAGGCGTCGCCGGGTCGGGCGTGAAGGGGTGAAGGGTTGAGTCAGGACCTAGGGTCGAATCCGTCGAACCTGCGTGGCCTCGAGTTCGACGTCGAGATGCTGCTGTCCGCGCAGCACGCCAACGGAGC
Organism: uncultured bacterium; assembly: GCA_964392895.1. Taxonomy (GTDB): domain Bacteria; phylum Deinococcota; class Deinococci; order Deinococcales; family Trueperaceae; genus CAYMRL01. Next base: position 57,751 of record CAYMRL010000004.1, on the reverse strand, counting down.
TTTCCCTGCCGGAGCCGAGTTCTCGCAGTACGCTCGCTGCTGGTTGCGCGACGGCTCTTTCATCGCGCACGCGCTCGACGTGGTGGCGCTGGACGCCGGCACCGCGGACGATCTGGCGGCCCGGTCGCGAGCCGGAGCTGCCCGCTTCCACTCTTGGGTCGCGGCCACGCTCGTAAGACTGGCGCCCACTGCCCTCGACCTGTTCGAGAGGCGAGCCAGGGCGGTTCCGCTCGGCGAGTTCGACTTCCTGCCGGCGCGCTTCACGCTCGCCGGCGAGTGGGAGAACGACGGCTGGCCCAACTTCCAGCTCGACGGTTACGGGCAGTGGCTGTGGAGCCTCGCCTTCCACCTGCGCGCGTCAGGTGGGACGGAGCTGCCCTCGGAGCTGGTTGAGGCGGTGCATCTAGTCGTCAGGTACCTGAGCTCGTTCTGGGACCAACCCTGCTACGACGCCTGGGAGGAGGGCCGCAGCCAGCTTCACACGGCCACGCTGGCCTCCTCCCACGCCGGCTTGCGGGACATCAGACCGTACCTACCGCCGCTTCTCGCCGACACGGCCAAGGCCGCCGCCGCCGGAACGCTGCGCTACATACGCGACGACTGTGTGTACGAGGGTGGCCTGATCAAGTCGATAAGGAACACGGCCGTCGACGCCTCGCTGCTGTGGCTCTCGGTTCCGTTCGAGGTGTATGCGGTCGACGACCCCGTGATGGTCGCCACGGCCGAGCGGATCGAACGCGAGCTCCTCGGCGGCGGCGTCAGACGCTACCTGGCCGACACCTACTACGGTGGCGGTGAGTGGGTGCTGCTGACGGCCTGGCTCGCCTGGTACTGGTTGCGCATCGGCCGGCGCGAGGATGCCGAGAAGCTGATGCAGTGGGTAGAGGAGCAGCGCGACGAGTCGGGGGCGTTGCCCGAGCAGGTGCCGGGAGCCTCGATTCACGGCCGTTTCCTCGCCTTCTGGAAGCGCGAGTGGGGCCCATCTGCCAAGCCGCTGCTCTGGTCGCACGCGATGGCGGCGGTGGTGAAGGTCGAGCTTTCCGGTCCGCCCGCGGCCCCTGCGGCGCGTTGAGTCGATCGTGATGACTGAGAGCTGCAACGCCGCTGCAACGGCATGCGACGACGATGAAGCTGTAGTTCCCACGAGGAGGTACGGATCATGCTCGCTTCATCAAGAATCGGCTCAACGAAGCTCGAGTCACCATTCCGGCTGATCGAGCGCTTCCCTCATCGCCGCGCAGGGCGCCATGCGCTTCTCGTTGTCGCTCTGTTCTCTTACCTGAACGCGACCTCCTTGGCCGAAGCACAGTTCGGATCCGAGCCGGGGTGTCCACCTGTCGTGATCTGTCATCCGCAAGGAGCGGGCATGGAGTTCATGTCGAGCATGACCGAGGCCGCCGACGCGGTCGGTCGCGTTCTCAACCAGCGCAGGAACCAAGGTGACTGTACTGGTCTTGGTGTCGACGGTTGCTTGGGTCTACTGTTCTCCAAACTCGTTTGCGCGATCGATGGTAGGGAGTGGGTCCAGGAGTACGCCTGCCAGGACGGCGCAGGTGGCGGTGGTGGGGCTGGTGGTGAGGGCGAGGCCGAGACGCAGTCGGCAAGGGCGGCGGTCGAGCCGGTGTTCACGCGAGCATCCGGCATGGCTGCGCTGTTGAGGCGCTCCCTGTTGTCCCACAGGAGTGACGCTCCCTACCACAGCGTGCGCGACGGCCAGGGTAACGGCTTCGATCTGTTCCTGCACGGCGTCTATTCGTTCGACGAGCGCAACGTCGACGAGTACTTCGCCACCCTACGAGTCGTCGATATCAAGTCAGGGGCTACCATAGGTCTAGCTGTTGGCGCGACCGGAGACTACGTCTATCTCGGCGCCATCGACAGCTTCAAGGCGCTTCGCTGAACGTTGAGCGACGCACTGCCGGCCGAGACGACTTCTAAGACTTCAAAGATGAGACCAGAGGCTCCTCCACAGCACCGTTGGTCCTTGGCGCTACTGTGGGGGAGCCTGCTACTCGGAGTGACGGTCGGACCTGTCACCCCGGTGCTACTGCCGTGGGGGCCGGTCGGAGCCGCCGTCGGCGAGCGCCTGATGCTCGGAGTCTCTGCGTTCGCGCTCCTGGCTCTTCTCGTTGCGATCACGGCGGGACGCCGCTGGGCTTGGTGGTTGTTCGGAGCTTACTACCTCCTGAACCTGACGGTATCGCTGCGGCTGACGGGTACGTTGTTGGTTCTCACAGGACCGTTCGGACTCCCTTACGCGCTGCAGGTCGCGTGCCAAGGAGCGGCGCTGCTATTGCGCTTGCTGGCCGAGGCTCTAGGCCTGCTTCGCGTCCGCCGCGCTGGCCGGTGAGGTCCACCAGTGGCTGAGCGCGTCATTGGCTCAAGCCGCGCCCACGTTGGGTCCGCCTATGAGCCCCGCTCGCCTCGCTACGCGTACGGTCCTTGAACTAGAGCGCTCCGATACGCTAGACTTCCTGTTCGGTTATGCGCCACTCTTCTTGACTTGAGTGTGCGCTGGAGGTTCGTGATGTTCGCGATCGTGCAAGCGGGCGGTAAGCAGTACCGCGTGGCCGAGGGTGACGTGCTCCGGCTTGAGAAGATCGAAGCTGAGGCCGGTACCGTCGTGGATCTGCCCGTGTTGCTGCTCGGTGGCGAATACACAGTCGTCGGCTCGCCCACGGTCGAGGGCGCCACTGTCAGCGCCGAGGTAGTCGGTCACGGCCGCGGCGAGAAGATCCACGTCTACAAGTTCAAGGCCAAGAGCAACTACCGGCGCCACACTGGCCACCGCCAGTCGTACACCGAGGTGAAGATCACCGGTATCACGGGCGCCACGTCAGGGAAGAAGGCCTGAGATGGCTCATAAGAAGGGCGTAGGCAGCTCCAAGAACGGTCGCGACAGCCAGTCCAAGCGCCTGGGAGTCAAGCGCTTCGACGGCCAGGTCGTCCTCGCCGGCAACATCCTGGTGCGCCAGCGCGGCACCAAGTTCAAGCCGGGCATGAACGTCGGCGTCGGCTCCGACTTCACCCTGTTCGCCCTGCGTGACGGCACCGTCCGCTTCCGCGACCGCGGCGCCAAGGGCCGCTTCATCAGCATCGAGACCGACTCTTCCGCCATCGCGGCAGACTGAGTCAGGGCGATAACTGGTAAGACAGCGCGCCGCCGCTGCGGGCGCGAACAGCACAAGGCAAACGCGCGCGGCTCCTTCTGAGGGGCCGCGCTTTCTTCTCCCGGCTCAGCGCCGGCAGTGGTTGCGGTTCGGAGCGGTCAAGTGGGTTTCAGAGACGTACTAGACATAACGGTGCAGGCCGGCAAGGGCGGCGACGGCGGTATGTCGTTCATGCGCCTGAAGTACATCCCCAAGGGCGGACCCGACGGCGGTCACGGCGGCAAGGGCGGCTCCGTCTACCTCCGCGCCGTCGATGACGTCACGTCGATAGACCGTCTCGTAGGCCGCACCACTTTCAAGGCGCCGGTCGGCAGGCAGGGTGAGGGCAAGAACCGTGCCGGCCTCTCGGGCGAGGACGTCTACATCGACGTACCGGTCGGCACCATCGCGACCGACATCGAGACTCTCGAGGTGATCGGTGACCTGCTTGAGGTCGGCGAGGTCGTGTGCGTCGCGAGAGGTGGCGAGGGCGGTCGCGGCAACTCGTCGTTCGCCAACTCGGTGAGACGCACCCCGAGGTTCGCCGAGTACGGCACGCCTGGCGAGAGGCGCAAGCTGCGCCTCGAGCTGCGGATCATCGCGGATGTCGGCCTGGTCGGTTATCCGAACGCCGGCAAGTCGAGCCTGCTGGCGGCGCTCTCGAACTCGCGGCCGCTGGTGGCCGACTACCCGTTCACGACGCTCAGCCCCAACCTCGGCGTCGTCGAGCTCGACCACCACCGCTTCACGATGGCCGACATCCCGGGCATCATCGAGGACGCTCATCTCGGCAAGGGGCTCGGCCTCGACTTCCTCAGGCACATCTCGCGCACGCGGCTGCTCGTCTACGTCCTCGACCTGTCGGACGATCCCGCCGTCGTCTTCGACGCGCTGCGCACCGAGCTCGAAGCCTACGATCCACTGCTCTTGGAGCGGCCCGCCATGGTGGTGCTCAACAAGCTCGATCTCGTCGAGGCCGAGACCTTGGCGTCCGCCGAGAGCGAGCTCGCCGGGCACGGCCTGCCGCTGATGTCGGTCTCGACGCTCACGGGCGCCGGCATAGGCGACCTCAGTAGCACCCTGTTCGCACTCCTCCCGCCCCGCCCCGCGCCCGTCTCGACGGTCACGCCCCGCAGACAGGACCTGGCACCGACTGCGGTCAAGCGCGACATGTCCGGTCTCGGCTGGGTCGTGACTGGCACCGAGATCGAGGCCGTCGTCAACCGCTTCGATCCGATGAACAAGGATGCGGTCGCCTACCTGCAGCACCACTTCCGCTCTCTGGGCATCGACAAGCTGCTGCGGCGAGCCGGGGCCTCTAACGGGGAAGAGGTGAGGATCGGCGACGCGGTGTTCGACTACCTCGACACCGAGGCGGCTCTGGAAGAAGAGTCCTCCCCTGACGAGGCAGCTCTCGGGGACCTGATGCTCGATGCCGGTCCGTATGACGACCTTGCGCCCGGCGACTCCTTCGAGGAGGATGCCGAGGACCTCTTGGCAGAAGCCGAGGACGACGCTTGACCCTCATGACCGCGTGATAACTTCATTCGCAACGCAGCCTGCGGGCTTTCGCGCCCGCCTCAGGGCGCGTCCGGGTTGGGGGTAGCGGCAAGGCGATGGTTGTAGCGGCATCACAAGACGACCAAGTGGTTCCGGGACCGGCCCTCCTCGCCGCATGGCGTGATCGTGTCGAGAGCCTGGTGCTCCCTGAACGGCTCGAGCACATAGATCGCGTCACCGCGCTGGCGCTCGAGATCGGCCGCTCCAACGGCTTCTCGGCCGTCGAGTTGGCCCAGGTGGAGGCGGCAGGCACGCTTCACGACGCCGCGCGCGACCTGCCGGAGGCCGAGCTGCTCCGGCTGGCGCCGCCTGAGCACGAGGTCGAGGTGCAGCACCCGTTGGCGGTGCACGGCAGGGCCGCCGTGGCGCTGGCGAGGTCGTGGGGCGTCAGCGATCCTGTGGTCCTCGGTGCCATCGAGGGGCATGTGTGGGGCGTCGATCCCAGCGACCGCGTCGGGATGGCGGTGTACGTCGCCGACGTCAGCGAGCCGGCCCGCGGCGTCAACGCCGACATCCGCCACCTAGCCATGACTGACTTGGCGGCTGCCTACCGCCGGGCCGTGGCTAGCAAGGTCCACTACTTGGAGGGCGTCGGGATCGAGGTCCACCCGACGACCAGGAAGGCTTACGAGGCTCTGCATGAAGCGTCGTGACTCGCGGCTCATCGCCCTGCTGGGCGTGCTGGTCGCGCTAGGTGGTCTAGCCGGCTACTGGCTCTCCCGCGACGTCCAGCGCGCCACGCTGAGCCGCGACCAGCGCGAGCTGCTCGGGCTCTCGGAGGACGACTTCCACGTCAGCATGATCGTCGCCGGCCGTGACATCTTCGCCTCTTATGACGATGCAGATGCCATCTACGCTCAAGACGGCACGATCATCGGCTGGGTCCCGAGCAACTACGTCACCCACACCGCCGGCACGCAGACCGACACGATCCTCTACGTCGACATCCAGGGCGACGACATCGCGATAGTCGCGCTGCCACGCGACCTGTGGATCGAGGATCTCGGCTTCAAGATCAACTCCGCGTACAACCTCGGCGGGGCAGAGGGTCTCAAGCGCAGGGCCGAAACCGTGATCGGCGTTCCGATCGACTACTACGTCATCGTCAAGCTCGACATCTTCCAGAACCTGGTGGACGCGCTCGGCGGCGTCGACATCGTCGTGCCCTACGACATGCGTTACCGGGATAACGCCGCCGGTCTCGACATCAACTTCAGAGCCGGGCCCATGCACATGAACGGCGTCGATGCCAGCAAGTTCATCCGCTACCGCAACTCGTTGCGCGGCGACATCGACAGGCTCGACAACGTCAAGCGCCTCGCCTACGCCATGCTTCAGCGCGTCAAGGAGCTGAACGTGCGCGCGGTGACGCTGGTGCCGAGCTTGGTCGACACCTTCTTGTCCGACGTCGAGACCAACGTCAGCCCGGCGCTGGTGAGGCAGCTCGCCTCGCGCGTCGGCAACCTCGACCTCAGGGTCACGGCCACGCTGCCGGTCGAGGAGGGTCACAACCGCGCCGGTTCGATAGTCCTGCACGACCCGCGGGTCGTCAACGAGTTCATGGCGGCCACGTTCGGCGGGGTGGCCAGGGAGTTCGCCGAGGCGCCTGAGCTCGACATGCTCATCACCGACCGCAGCGGCACCCCCGGCCTCGGCGAATGGTACATGAACCGCCTCATCGCGCTCGGCGTGCCGGAGGAGCGGCTGATGCTGCGCACCTTCGCCGAGGCCGACACCAGCGGCACTCGCATCCTCGCCACTCTCGCGACCTGGGAGGGTGCCGACTACTACGCCGACCTGCTTCACGCCAGCAAGCAGCAGGTCGACCGCTTCCAGCCTTACCAGCGCCGCGCCGTCGAGCTCGAGCTCGTGCTCGGGACCGACGCCGCGCAACGCGCCTCGTTCGGTCCGGGCGTCATCGCCGCTGCTGAGCTGCCATGACCCGCCCGGATGCGGCCCCCAGGAGGGTTATGACAGACACGCAACCACTACCGAAGCCTTCAGAGGGCGTGCCGCTAGAGCTGCAGACGATAGTCGACGCGCTCGACGACAAGCGCGCCGTCGACATCGCCGTCTTGGACCTGCAGGCGGCTTCCGAGTCGCTCGACTACTTCGTCATCGCGTCCGGCGAGTCGAGCCTGCAGCTGAGCGCGCTCGAGAGCTCGGTGCGCGAGAAGATGAAGGCGCTCGGCCACTACCCCAAAGGCGTCGAGGGCCCCTCGAACCGCTGGGTGCTGCTCGACTACGGCCACGTCATCGTTCACCTGATGAGCCCTGAGGCTCGCGGCTTCTACGACCTGGAGGGTCTATGGGCGGACGCGACGAGGATCGAAGTCGTCCCGAACTGACCACGAGACAGCCGAGCCACTGGGCAGAGCGCGTCGCCCGCGACTTCCTGGAGCGCCGCGGCTGGCGCACGCTTGCTGCCAACTACCGCTTGCGCGGGGGCGAGATCGACCTCGTCATGCAGACGCCCGGGGCTGAGCACGAGGCCCCCGTCGTCGTGTTCGTGGAGGTCAAACAGCGCGCCGACGCAGCCCATGGCCACGCTGCCGAAGCCGTGAGCAGGCGGAAGCTGGCGAAGATCCGCCTCGCAGCCAATCACTACCTGGCCTTCAAGCTCAGGCAGGTCGATGCCCGCGCGAGGATCGACGCCGTGCTCGTCGCCGGCACCGAGGCGCGGCACGAGGTCACCCATCTCGAGGAGATCGCGTGATCAGCAGCGACTCCGTCGTAAGGGTCAAGGTCTGTGGCCTGACGCGCCCCGAGGACGCCGTGGCGGCGCAAGCCGCCGGTGTCGATGCGGTCGGCCTGATGTTCGTGTCGCACTCCAAGCGCTTGGTGACGTTGGCGCAGGCCGAGGCGGTCGTCGCCGAGCTCGCGCCGTTCGTGACCCGCGTCGGGGTGTTCCAGAACGCGCGCTTAGACGAGGTCTACGAGGCGGTGACCGAGCTGCGTCTCGACGCCGTGCAGCTTCACGGCTCGGAGAGCGAGCAGTACGCAGCCGAGCTGCGCAGGCGCGTGAAGGTGATCCGCGCCCTCTCCTTCTCGAGCCATCCGACCCCGCAGACCTACGGCGGCGGAGCTCACGACGCGTTGATGCTCGACGGACAGGTGCCTGGCTCGGGCGTGCCTTTCGATTGGCGCGCCGCGGAGGCGTGGGCCGGTGTGCCGGGTCTCATCGTGGCGGGCGGCCTGAGCCCCGCCAACGTCGCTGACGCCGTGCGCGCCTTGAAGCCGTTCGCGGTCGACGTCTCGACGGGTGTCGAGTCGGCTCCGGGCGTCAAGTCGGCGGCGCTGATGCGAGCCTTCATGGCGGCCGTGAGGTCGGCCTGAGGCACCCCGTTGAGGCACTGAGCGAGACCACTGGCATGAACGTTCCGTGGGCATCGGCATGCCCGAAGTTATCCACAGAAACCGCCACTTCTCCACACCGATGTGGACAAGAACTAGGCCCCCGCGAGAGCCCCGTGCCCACCGGCCCTCTCAGAAGGCTTGCGTCCTGGACGGCATTTCTCGCACCTGTGTGATATTGGCCGCATTACCAGAGCGGCGGGACGGTTGTCAAGCCTTCCCGGTTTTCCACAGCCTGGAGCGGCTTTTGACGAGGCGCTGTTTTCGGTTCGCGTGTAGGTCGCGGCTGCTCCGGCAACCGCGCCCGGCGATGTAGGCTGGACAGGACCGCAACACCGACCCGCGAGCGGCCGCGCCGCCGCACCACTCCAGGGAGGATCCCAGCATGAACGTAGTCAACATCTCCGCTGCCAGGCGCTTCTCGCTGGAGAGCGTTCAGCGCAAGGAGCTGGCGGCGGCCGGCGAGCTGCGCTGTGAGCTGCTGTGCTTCGAGGCGGGGCAGATCGAGTCGCAGCCGGCGGTCAACGACGCCGTCTACCAAGTGCTCGAGGGCGAGGCGCTGTTCAGGCGCAGCGGCCAGACCGAGCGCCTCGGCAAGGGCAAGCTGCTCGTCGCCGGGGCGGGGGACGCGTTGACGATCGAGAACGCCGGCGGCGGCCTGCTCGTCGTCCTCTGCACAGCCTGCGGATGACCGCCCGCGGCAGAGCGCTGAGCTGACGGCCATCTCGTGAGCAAGCAGAGCAGCTCCCAGACGTCGACGTGGGCGTCGGTCGGCGCGGAGCTGACTGGTCAGCGGCGCAGCGTAGCGGCCGGCGGCGGAGCCAAGGCCTTGGAGCGCCAACACGCCAAGGGCAGGATGGGCGCGCGGGAGCGCATCGCCGCTCTCTGCGACCCCGGCACGGCCTTCGACGAGCTGATGACCTTCGCGGGCTGGGAGATGTACGCCGAAGAGGGCGGCGCGCCGGCAGGAGGGGTCGTGACGGGCATCGGCCGCGTCCAGAACCGCGACTGGCTGATCATCGCCAACGACGCGACCGTCAAGGCGGGCGCCTTCTTCCCGATCACCGCCAAGAAGGTGATCCGCGCCCAGACGATCGCTTACGAGAACCGCCTGCCGACCATCTACCTAGTCGACTCCGCCGGCGTCTACCTGCCGATGCAGGACGAGGTGTTCCCGGATCAGGACGACTTCGGCCGCGTCTTCTACCTCAACGCCCGCATGAGCGCGGCCGGCATCCCGCAGCTCGCGGCGATCATGGGCAACTGCGTCGCTGGCGGCGCCTACCTGCCGGTGATGTGCGACGCGCTGGTGATGACCGACGGTTCGGGCCTCTACCTGGCCGCGCCCGCGCTCGTGAAGGCGGCCATCGGCCAGGAGGTCGGCAGCGAGGAGCTCGGCGGCGCGCAGATGCACGCCGAGATCTCAGGCACCGTCGACTTCCGCGAACCTGACGACGCCGCCGCGCTGAACCGCCTGCGCCGCCTCGCCGCCGCTTACGCCGCGCCCGAGTTGGCGGCGTGGGCGCGGACGCGCGCCGAGGTGATCGCCCCAGCTGGGAGCGAGGAGGAGCTGACGACGCTGCTGCCGACCACCGGCGGCGGCAGGCCGTACGAGACGCGCGACCTGCTAGCACGCCTCCTCGACGGCACGGGCTTCGACGAGTTCAAGTCCGACTACGGAGCGACGCTGATAACGGGCCTTGGGCGGCTGGGTGGCTACCCGGTAGGGATCGTCGCCAACCAGAAGAGCGTCGTCAAGCGGCCCGGCAGGATCGAGGTGGGTGGCGTCATCTACGCCGAGGCCGCCGACAAGGCGGCGCGTTTCGTCCTCAACTGCAACCAGGCTGGGGTGCCGATACTCTTCCTGCACGACGTCAACGGCTTCATGGTCGGACGCGACAGCGAGCAGCAGGGGATCATCAGGCGCGGCGCCAAGCTCGTGAACGCCGTATCCAACAGCGTCGTGCCGCGCATCAGCGTCATCCTCGGCGGGTCCTACGGCGCCGGCCACTACGCGCTGAGCGGCAAGGCGTACGCCCCGCGCTTCATCTTCGCGCTGCCCAGCGCCAAGTTCAGCGTCATGGGCGGTCAGCAGGCGGCCAAGACGGTCTTGGACATCCAGGTGGCGCAGCTGAAGAGGGCGGGGCTCGAGCCCGACGACGAGATGCTGGTCTCGCTGCACAAGCAGATAACGGCCGATTACGAGCGCGCCCTCGACATCCGCTACGCCGCCGCCCGCCTCTGGGTCGACGAGGTGATCCTGCCGGGCGAGCTGCGCGCGCGCCTGATCAGGGCGCTCGACGCCTGCGCCTGCAACAACGCGCGCGAGGAGCTCAAGCTCGGCGTGTTCCAGGTGTGAGCCGAGCAGCCCGCTCACGCCCCCACCTCGCCGAGGCGGGCTAGAGTCGACGGCGTGGGACTCGCCTTCGGTGCTCCGCAGCTCTTGTGGCTGCTCGCCGCCCTGCCGCTCATCGTGTTGCTGCACTACCTGCGCACGCGGCGCACGCGGCAGGAGGTGGCGGCGCTCTACCTGTGGCGCCGAGCGCAGCAGGCCGTCGTGAGGCGGCGGCGCTTCTCGCCGACCTGGCTCCTGGCGCTGCAGCTGGCGTTCGCGGCCGTCGCGGCCGTCGCGTTGGCGCGGCCGTTCCTCGGCGAGACCGAGTTGCCTCCGCGCGTGATCGTCATCGACGCCTCCGCCAGCATGGCGGCGCGCTCGGCTCCGGCGGCCGATGCCCCCGCGCGTCTCGACGCCGCCGTGACCGTCGGCAGGCGGCTGTTGGCGGGCGCAGGTAGGGTCGCGCTGATCCGCGCCGGGCTCGAGCCGACGCTGCTAGCGCCGCTCGACGCCGACCCCGGCCAGCTGGCCGCGGCGCTCGAAGAGCTGGCCGCCGGCGACGCCAGCGCCGACATCTCGCGCGCCCTCGATCTCGCCGCCGCCCTGCTGCCGGGCGCCGAGGTCAACGTCGTCACCGATCAGGAGCTGATGCTCGGACAAGCGACGCTGCACAAGGTGGGCGAGACCGTGATCAACGCCGGCATCAGCGCGCTCGACATCGGCATCGGGCAGGTGTACGTCGGCATCGTCGGTAGCGGCGGTCGCCCGTTCGAGGTGCGAGTCACACTGTCGCAAGACGGCACCCCGCTCGCAGCGGGGACCGTGCTCGTGCCCGTGACGGGCGCAGGCAGCATCACCTTCCCCCTCGACGACGTGCGGGGGATCCTCGAGGCGCGCCTCGACCCGCCAGCCGGCGACGCGCTGGGTCTCGACGATGTGGCCTACGCGGGCGCGGAGAGCGTGACGGTCGTCAGCGACGACACCTACGGCCCGCTAGTGCGCGCGCTCACCTCGGTCCCCAACGCCGAGGCCAGCTATAGCGTCGGCGCCAGGCTGCTCAGCGCCGACCTGCGCGTGCTGCGAACGTCCGAGGCGGAGGGGCTGCTGCCGGGAGCGCACCTGCTCTTCGCGCCCCCGGCCCAGCAGCCGCGCTTCGCCGTGGTGCGCGACTGGGACAGGGCGCATCCCCTGACCCGCTTCGTCGACCTGCGCGACCTGGTGGTCGGCCTCGGGCCGATCGAGAACGCGTGGGTGGAGGAGAGCGGCTGGCGGACCCTGGCGCGGACGGCCGACCTCGAGCCGGTGCTGAGGGCGCGCCAGGTCGACGGGGCGTGGCTCGTGCAGGCGGCGTTCCACCCGAGCCAGAGCGACCTCGTCCTGCGCTCCGCGTTCCCGACGCTGATCGCCAACATCGTCGCCGCGGTGCGGACGACCGCCGGCGTGCGCCTGGGCGAGGCGCTGCCGGGGCCGGAGGTCGGGCGGCCGAACGACGAGGCACAGGTCGTGCTCGCGCCAGGTGTCTACCGCGTCGCGACGGCGACGGGCGGAGTGGTGGGCGAGGCCGCCGTGGTCGCGTCGCTGCTCTCCGCCTCCGAGTCGAGGCTGGAGTCCGCGCCGCTCGGAGCAGCGCTGATCCAGAGTCAGGCTCCCGCGACGACGGCGGACGACGAGGCCGCCGCGAACGTCAGGGTCCTCGACGCGGCACCGACTCCGCTGGTGCTCGCGCTGCTGGTGCTCGCTCTGCTCCTGCTGCTGCTGGAGTGGCTCGTGTTCGGCGGCTTGCCGCGGCGCGTGGCGCGAGCGCGCGGTGCGGGCCGCGCCGCCGCGGGCGGCTGAACCCGCGGCTCAGTCGGCGTCTGAGCCGACGTCTGAGCCGACGCCCGAGCCGACTTCCAGGCCGCGCCCGCTCCCGGTCTCGGGGCCCCGCGTACCAGCCGCCGGCATCTGTTAGCTTGAGCGCGTGGGACGGCACGACTTCAGCCTGCCGATCGTCGCCGCGCTGATCCTCGCGGTCGGCCTGGCGACCCTGCGCAGCGCCGCCCCCAGCGACGAGTTCACGCGCCAGCTCATCTTCCTCTGCGCCGGGCTGATGGCGTGCGGGCTGCTGGTGTGGGTAGGGAAGCGCCGCATCGTCATGGTCGTCCCTTACCTTTACGTCGCCAGCATCGCGCTGCTGCTCGTCACCAGGGTGATGGGCACCGTCGTGAACGGCGCGCGGTCGTGGCTGTACATCGGTCCGCTGCCCGGCTTCCAACCGTCCGAGCTCGCGAAGCTGGCGTTGATCCTGGCGCTCGCCTCGGTGCTCGCCGACAGGCCGATCAGGCGCATCCCCGACTACTTGCGACTCGGAGCCCTCGTGCTGCCGCCCGTAGGCATCGTGTTCCTCGAGCCGGACCTCGGCAGCGCGTTGGTCCTAGCCGCCATCGGTGCCGGCGTCGCACTGGTGCGCGGCATCCCGATCCGGCAGTTGGCCCTCATCCTCACGTTGATCGCTGTGGCGGTGCCGACGGTGCTGCTACCCAACCTCGAAGCTCACCAGGTCGACAGGCTCGTCTCCTTCCTCGACCCGGCCGCCGACCCCAAGGGCAGCGGCTACCAGGTGATCCAGTCGACGATCGCCGTCGGCTCGGGCGGCCTGCTCGGCAAGGGCTACATGCAGGGCACGCAGTCGCAGCTCGGCTTCATCCCGTACCGCCAGACCGACTTCATCTTCCCAGTGCTTGCCGAGGAGGGCGGTTTCGTCGCTTCTGTGCTGCTGCTGGTCCTCTACGGGCTCCTGTTCTGGCGGTTGATAGCGATGGCAGGCGAGTGTCATTCGGAGCGCGACCAGCTGACCATCGTGGGCGTCGTCGTGCTGCTGTCGTTCCAGGTGCTCGTCAACATCGGCGTCACGCTGGGGCTGGCGCCCGTCACCGGCATCACGCTCCCGATGGTGTCGTACGGCGGCACGAGCCTCGTCTCAACGTTGCTCGCCCTTGGGCTGGCGTTCACGGTCCACCGCGACCGCTACGCGCAGTGGTGAGCACGGGCACCAACCGGGCTCGGTCCAAGTCGACGCGCCGCGCGCCGTCGATTCTGTTACCTTGAGCGCATGACCGACGCGCCACCCGTCGAGGAGTCCGCCGCTCACGACGAGCACAAGGAACGCCTGCGCCAGGAGATCCTCGAGGCGCTGAAGATCGTCAAGGATCCCGAGATCCCCGTCAACGTCGTCGACCTCGGTCTGGTGTACGAGGTTCGCATCGACGACGTCGGTCAGGTAAGCATCGACATGACGCTGACGAGCATGGGCTGTCCGGTACAAGACCTGATCCAGACCGACGCCGAGCTGGCGGTGATGAAGGTAGAGGGCGTGACCTCGGTGTCCGTCGACTTCGTGTGGTCGCCGCCGTGGAGCCCGCAGAAGATGACCGACGACGGCAAGAAGCAGATGAGGATGTTCGGCTTCAACATCTGACCTGGCCGGCCGAGGGTCGGCGGCCTCGGCCAGCACCTTCACCCGACCTCGATAGCCTCTCTCACGTTCAGTGGTTGAATGTGCGCCATGCGTTTGTGGCAACGAATGCGCGTCGACGCGCGGACCGAGCAGTGGCTCGGCTTCGCGCATGAGCTCGAGCTCGAGGAGAGCGGCGAGCTGGAGGGGCGCCTCAAGGACCACCTCGACCTAGGACCGGGCGCGCTCGCGCCCGTCTACGCGCTGCGGCGCCCGGGCCAGCCGCATCTGGTGCTGTTCGATCAGCAGCGCGAGCGCAGCGGCCCCACCGGCGTGGTGCGCCGGCTGCGCACCTGCGTGCTGGTCCGCACCGTGACCGACACGCTGCCGGTCTCGTGGCGCGCCAGCGCCAAGCGCAACAGCATCGTCGAGTCCTTGGAGGCGAGCCGCTCGGGCGGGGTCAGGCTCGAGCTAGCCGACGACCCCGACTTCGACGCGCGCGTCAGCGTCTACGCCCGCGACGCCGCCGCGGTGCGCGCCGTGCTGGCGCCCGCGGTCAAGAGCGTTCTGCTCACCCTGCTCGAGCCGTTCGACGGCTCGTGGCAGACCGCGGTCGTCGACCCGTATCACCTGCCCAGGAACACCTCCGGTTCGGCCAACCTGGTCGTCGGAGCGCGCAGCCTGCTGTTGTGGGCGGAGCCGGACGAGCCGCTGCCCTTCGGCAAGCTCCTCGACCTGACGACGGGCATGCTCAGCCTCTACGCGGCTCTCAACGCCGCGGCGGAGGGCGCTTCCGGGGATGGAGCCTCAGCGGCTGACGCGCCCTGAGCGCGCCTCAGGCCCTGTGGTACGGATGGCCGGCGCGGATCGTCTCCGCGCGGTAGAGCTGCTCCACGAGCACCAGTAGAGCGAGCTCGTGAGGGAGCGTAAGGTCGGACAGCCGCCAGCTGGCGTCGGCTTCGGCCCTCAGCACGGGCGAGTGGCCGTCCGCGCCGCCGATCAGCACGCTGATGCGGCTGATGCCGGAGGTCTCGAGCCTGGTCACGGTCTCCGCGAGCCCGGTCGAGGTGAGGGCGGTTCCGCGCTCGTCGAGAGCCACGACGTAGCCGTCGGCCGCCGCCAGCAGCCTCTCGCCATCCTCGGCCTGCCGACGCGCCACCTCGGTGGCACGGCTCTCCTTGACCTCGACTAAGTCGGCGGGTGCCAGCCGACCCAACAGCGCGAGGTAGCGCTTCGCGCCGTCCTTGGCGAAGGGGCTCCTGGTCCTGCCGACCGCGACGATCCGGTACCTCACGACACGTCTCGAGCTAGCGAGCTAGCCTCAGCTCTCCTGCTGGTCCTTCACCGTATCGACGGCCGCCTCGACCTGGGGCAGCGCAGTCTCCTCGAGCCCGAGCTTGGTGAGGAACTCGGCGCGTCGCCGCGGCCTCATGCCCGAGGCTGCGAGCGCTGCCGCGAGCCTCTGTGGGTCCAGCGCCTGCGTGAGGACGTCGAGCTCGCTCCTGGCGAGCTCGCGCCCGTGCAGGATGTGCTCCTCGAACGCCTCGAACGCTTGTGGGCACACCGCCTTGACGACCTTGGCGATGGCGTCGCCGTAGGCGCGTATCTCGTACTGGGCGTGCCAGTCGAGGCGCAGCCTCAGGAAGTGGAAGAGGTTGTTGAGGTCGCACTGCCAGTACATCTCCGTGTAGAGGCTAAGCGGCAGGTTGACCCGCGCCAGCTCGCGCGCGACGTCGTGCTCGAGCAGCTCCTCGTACTCGCCGTAGCTGCGGCGCTGACCGGAGCTGAGCAGGTCGACCACCCGCTGGGCGAGCTCCTGATCGACCTCGCGCTCGTCGGAGCCCTGCTTGTTGACCGAGCTCTGGTGGCGCACCTCGAAGGTGCGGGGGAGGTAGAACTCGTCGCGCATCACGCTGTAGCGGCCGCTTATCTCGTTGAGCCTGGCCGTGCGGTGGCGGATCCACTGGCGCGCGACGAAGATCGGCATCTTCAGATGGAAGGTGATGACGACCTGCTCGAACGGCGACGTGTGCCTGTGTCTGAGCAGGTAGTCGATGAGCGCGGAGTCCTCTCTGACGCTCTTGGTTCCCTCGCCGTACGAGACCCGCGCCGCCTGCACGATGCGGGCGTCCGTGCCGAGGTAGTCGACGAGCCTGACGAAGCCGTGATCGAGGACTGGCAGTGGCTTGTCGATCAGTTCGTCGGCGGCTGGGCTGCTCAAGCGAGACATGTGGCGATCCTAACAGCCGCGGGCGTCAGGCTCGCCGCCGCCGAATATGAGAGCCGAGCGAAGCATGAGCGACGTCATCATGAGATGCGAATGAGGCTCGTTCTCGGCGCTGCTGCTCCTGAGCCGTTCCCAGCGGAGCGAAACGGGTCTCATCTAGGCCTAATTCGGTTGACACCCCCCGGATCCTGTGGTCTACTTTAGGCTGGACTCTCGAGGGTCCTGGGCCGTAGACGGAAGGAGGTGCACCCACTTGACGCGGCCGAGGAGACGAGAGGACCAGCAGGCGCACCGGTAAGCGCGCCGCCTGACGAGGAAACTAGGACACTCCCAGGCACTCGCACCCGCCGGAAGCCCGCTGAGCAAGGCAAACTTCAACAAGCTCAAGGGGTAATCCAATCATGAAGAGAATCCTCATCACGCTCCTGGCAGCGGTGGTGGCCTCCGGCGCCTTCGCCCAGTCCTCGTTCCCGGACGTTCCGGCGAACCACTGGGCCGGCGACGCCGTAGAACGCCTAGCGGACCTGGGCGTCATCATCGGTTTCCCCGATGGTACGTACCGCGGTAACGAAGCCTTCACTCGTTACCAGGCCGCCCTTGTGGCCAGCCGACTGATCGACGTCCTTGGCGCCGAGATGAACGCTGCGCTCGCACTGACCCGTGCCGACATCGAATCCCTGCGCAACGCGCTGCAGGAAGTCGCTTCCGACGTGGCCGCCCAGGGCGTGCGCCTGTCCGCCGCCGAGAGCGCCATCGCCGGCCTCTCCGACGACGTGACCGGCAACTCCGCCAGGCTCGATGCCCTTGAAGCCGCTCTGGCTTCTGGCACCGGCGGCGTCGACCCGGCCGTGCTCCGCGATCTTCAGAACCAGATCGCCTCGCAGCGCGTCGCCATCGACACCGCTCAGGCTCAGGCCGACGCCGCCGCTGCGCGCGCGGACGACGCCTACAACCTGGCGAACCAGGCCAACGTAGCTGGCCGTCAGAACGCCGCTGACATCGCTGCCATCAATCGCGTCCTCCAGCTCATGGGGAACGACATCGCCGACCTCAAGAGGGCCGGCGGCGGCACTGTCTCCGGCGGCGGCACCGTTGATCTCAGCGGTGTCCAGTCCGACATCGAGCGCAACCGTAGCGACATCGCGAACCTTCGCGAGTTCGCCATCCTGCTCCGTCGCGAGCAGGTCGGCATGCGCGACCAGGTCGCCGCGCTGCAGGCCGCTTCGGCCGCGCAGCAGGGCCAGATCGACGATCTCGCCTCGCGCGTCCAGGCGCTCGAAACCAACCCGCTCGGTATCAGCGGCACGATCTCGATCAACTACTTCGTTGGTCGCATCATCGGCGATCCGTTCGATATCGACCGCGCCTACGGTCTGAACAACGACCGCGACATGGGCGCCTCCGTGTTCTCCTCCGGTGCTGCGGACCTCGACGGCGACGCCACCTCCAATGCGGGCTACCGCACGGAAGTCGGCGAAGTCGCTCAAGACCGTCACGACATCGAGCAGGAAACCGGCGCCGCCTCGGCGAGCCTCCGCCTCAGCCTCTCGAAGGCCTTCGGCTTCGACGGCTCCGGCAGCCCGCGCGCTCTGAACAGCTTCTCGGCGGTCGTGCGCATCGACATGCACGCCCAGACCATCACTGGCCCGCTCGGCAGCTCTGGCTCTGCTCCGCTGAACCTGTTCCACGTGCACAGCTTCACGACGACGTTCTCCCCGATCGGCGCCGTGCCGCTGACCTTCGCGTTCGGCACGAACGTCAAGACGACGTTCACCCCGTACATCGTCACGACTGACCACAACGGCTTCATCGCCACGGTCAGCGCCCCGCCGTTCCTGGCGTTCCTCGATCCGACGCTGACCGCCGTCTACACGACGCCGGCCGCCGACGCCTACCTGCGCGCCGCCCGCCTGACGCTCTCGCCGCTCTCCGGCGTGACCATCGGTGCGAGCTTCGCTCAGCGCGCCGACAACGCCTCGGACAAGGATGACGTGCTTGCCGACAACCTCACCCGTACCGTGTACGGCGTCGACGGCTCGGTCTCGCTCAGCATCTTCAACCTCGGCTTCGCCTGGGCCAACGGCTCCGACGGCACCAACAGCGACCAGATCCTCTACGCCACGCTTGACGTAGACGGCTCCGGCCTGCCGATCCTCAACAGCCTGTCGGCCAACTACCGCGCCATGGGCGATCAGTGGGATGCCTTGGGCTTCAACCTCGGCTCCACCACCGGCCGTCCGTTCGCGATCGATCAGACCGGTTTCGGCGCTCGCGTCGGCCTCGGTGTCTCGATCATCGACGTGACCGGTTACTTCGACAGCTACTCGATCGCTGCCGGCGACTCCGCCCAGGCCTTCGGTGTGGACCTCGAAGCCGACCTGTTCCGCGCGATCAGCCTCCACGGCTGGTACCACCAGGCCTCCGTCAACGGCGCTGCCGTCGACAGCTTCACGGCTGCCGGTGTCAACCGCGCCAGCACGCACCGCCCGGCGAACAACACCAGCTTCGGTGTTGAGCTCGACCACGACGGTTCGGCTGCCAACGCCCTCATCAGCGGCCTGAACATCAACGCCGGCTACATGCAAGATCGCGCCGGGTTCACCCGCTCCACGATCTGGGCTGACGCCGACATGGAGCTCTCCGTCTCGATCCTGACGCTCACCCCGTACGTCGGCTTCGAGTCGATCAACGACTCCGTCGCGGGCACCGACGACACCACGACCATCAAGGTCGGCACTGGTCTCGTCACCACCCCGCTCAACGTCTACACCCAGCCGAGCCTCATGGCCGCGGTCAACTACCGCTCGACCGACCACAGCGACGCGGCGGTTTACACCGCCACCGAGCTGCAGTACAGCGTCGGTCTCGTTCTCAACGAGTTCATCTTCGAGAACAGCACGCTGACCGCCAAGTACGGCTCCTGGACCGGCACGAACGTGCGCGCCGTCAACACCAACTCCGGCACCCACCCTGACCCGAACGACTTCGCTTCGGACATCAGCGCGGGCGACGAGAACAACGGCGTCACGCAGACCACCTCCGGTTGGGAACTCATCTGGGATTACTGGGATCTCGTCTTCGCCTACGGTGTCTACAACAACACCAACGGCGGCGTGACCAGCTCCGCCCAGGCGTTCTCCATCGCCTACGAGGTCACCTTTTAAGATCCGCTTGGTGGGAGCCTAGCTCCCTACCGACGGTGACAAGAAGTAGCAAGACAGAACCCCGCCTTCGGGCGGGGTTCTTCTTTGGTGACGAGAAGGTGTGTGTGGGGCGCCTCGGGCTCGGGGACATGCACGGCGGCGCGCGATCGACGCGAGGTCGACCGCGCTCAGCTCACGCTACGTTGGTTCCGGTACGGCTCAGCGCAAGACTTTCAAGGCGGCGGGCATCAGCTTCACGTGAAACTCGGTCCCGAGAGGCAGCGGCTCGCCCTCCATGTGCGCATGTCGCGGCCGCTCCCAGCGTTGCCGCAACTCCTGGCAGCGCAACAGCGTGACCTTAGGGTGCCCGACGTGGGTGCCCTTCATCACGCGCGGTAGCAACGCCATGGTGCTGCCCACGTTGAAGTCGCCGGCGATGACGACATCGAGCCAGCCGTCGTCGACGACCGCGTCGGGTGCGAACAGGAAGCTGCCGCCGGTCCGCGGGCCGTTCTGGGTCGCGACGAGCAGCGCCGTGCCGTCGTAAACGACGCGTCCATCCGCCTCTACCTCGACGTTGCAGGTGTCGAGCCTGGACAGAGAGGCGAAGGTGGCGTAGAGGTAGCCGGCCAACCCCTTGAGGAAGCGCGGAGCGCGCGCGAACCTCGCACCGACCTCAGCATCGAACCCGACACCCAGCGAGTTCACGTACGGAGTGCCGTTGACCAGAGGCAGGTCGACCCTGACCTCGGTGCCCTTGAGGACGCGCGTGACTGCCGAGCCGATGTCGCGCCGGTCGATGCCGTTGGCATGCGCGAAGTCGTCGCCGGAGCCGACGGGGATGACGCCGAGGGTGCGCTCAGCCAAGCCGGCGCGCCACATGCCTGCGACGACCTCGTGAACGGTGCCGTCGCCACCGACGGCCACCAACGTGGTGCCGGGCGCGCTGGCCGCGGCGATGTCGGTGGCGTGACCGGGAAAGCGCGTGACGATGGTCTCGAACTCGGCGCCTGAGGCAGTGAGGGCCGCAGTCACCTGCGCGATGGCAGCAGGTGCGCGCCCACGTCCCGCCAGCGGGTTGTAGATCAGTTTCAGCACGGCGTGAATGAGATTGTAACCTTGTCGCCTGTGGGGCGGCATGACCTACACTGGTGGCCATGCTTACCTCCGAGCTGTTCGACCTCTCGCAGGTCGGTGAACCGATGGCGAGCCTCCTCGACGTCGCGCGGCCGTGGCAGGCTCTGGCCAGGCTCGATGCGTTCGGCGCCGGGCTGCTGGATGACAGGCGTGGTCGCATACATCCGACGGCGGTGGTCGCTGGACCGCTGGTGATGGAGGAGGGCTCCGAGATCGGGCCGTACGCCTACCTGGAGGGGCCGGTCTACCTCTGCGCCGGCGCTGTCGTTGGGCATACCGCCTACATCCGTGGACCG
The DNA here is from genome assembly GCA_964392895.1 of uncultured bacterium. Lineage (GTDB taxonomy): Bacteria > Deinococcota > Deinococci > Deinococcales > Trueperaceae > CAYMRL01. The sequence continues at coordinate 37,117 of CAYMRL010000004.1, read as the reverse complement.
GTCGTGTTGGGGCCGGGAGCCAAGGTGATGCACGCCAGCGAGGTCAAGCGCTCCATCTTCCTGGCGGGGGCGCGGGCGCCGCACTTCAACTACGTCGGCGACAGCGTCGTCGGTGCCAACGTCAACTTCGGAGCCGGCGTCAAGGTCGCGAACTTCAAGGTGTTCGGCAGCCAGATCAGCGCGGCGGGTGAGGCGACGGGCCTGCGCAAGCTCGGTTGTATCGTCGGAGACGACGTCTCGGTCGGCTGCAACGCCGTGCTGGCTCCCGGCACGCTGATAGGTAAGAAGAGCATCGTGTATCACGGCGCCACCGTCAGAGGGGTGGTGCCGGCCGGCAACATCGTCAAGTTTCGGCCGGAGCTCGAGATGGCCGAACTCAGGGCTTCGGGCAGCGACGGCGCGGCTTGATTCCCTTACACGACCGCAACCCTCCGCATGGCCGGCCGGTGTTGGCGTACGTGCTTATCGGCATCAACGTCCTCGTCTTCATCTACCAGCTGCTGCTCGGCGACACCTTCAGGGGCCTCGAGTTCATATTCGAGTACGCCTACGTGCCTGCCAGGTTCGCGGCCGAGCCGCTGGCGGCCGCGCATACGCTCGTCACCAGCGCGTTCATGCACGGCGGCTGGATGCATCTGATCGGGAACATGGTCTTCTTGCTGGTGTTCGGCGACAACATCGAGGACCGCATGGGGCACTGGCGCTTCCTGCTGTTCTACCTGGCGGGCGGAGCGGTCGCGTGCCTGCTGTTCGGCGCGCTCACGGACGATCCCAACGTTCCGCTCGTCGGCGCCTCCGGCGCCATCAGCGCCGTGTTAGGTGCCTACATCGTGCTGTTCCCGCGTCAGCAGGTGCTCACCTTCATCCCGCCGCTGGTGGTACCGTTCTTCATCGCGTCGCTGTTCTTCCGCGTGCCGCGCTTCTTCTCGCTGTGGCTGCCTGCGTGGGTGTTCATCGGCTACTGGGCGTTCATCCAGGTGTTGGAAGTGGGTAACGGTGCGGCAGGCAGCGCCGAATCCTCCAACGTCGCCTGGTGGGCGCACATCGGAGGATTCGTCTTCGGGCTGATCGTCGTAAAGCTGCTGGCGCGCCCCGCGCCTACTGCTTACGCCGGCTCGATGAGACCGTAGTCGCCATCCGCACGCAGGTAGATCACGTTGACCTGATCGGTGCCGGCGTTGCGGAACACGAAGAAGCTGTGTCCGAGCGCCTCCATCTGGATCGCGGCGTCCTCGGGCGTCATCGGCCTCATGACGTGGCGTTTGACGCGCACGATGCTGGGCTCGCGGTCGTCCTCCTCAGGCTCTTGGGCCGGGGGGAGTGACTCGGCGCGCTTGGCGAGCAGCCGGCCCTTGAAGCGCTTGAGCTGGCGCTCGAGCTTCTCGACGACGAGGTCGACAGCGGCGTAGGTGTCCTGGGCGCGCTCCTCGGCCCTGATCACACCGCTGGGCAGGTTGACCTGCACCTCGACCTTGGCGGGGCTGGCGGCGTTCTTGTTGGTGTCGTAAGACATCGTGACGCGCGCGTCGACGATCTGGTCTGAGAAGCGGTCGAGCTTGTCGAGCTTCTCCTCGGTGTACTGGCGCATCGACTCGGTGATCTCGAGGTTGCGGCCGATCAACTGGTAGATGTTCATCGCGCTCCCTTCTAGGGGCGGACGGTGTGCGCTGACCGTCCGTCACGGCGAGTCTATCACCGCCCCAGGGCGCCGACGAGGTACCTTCGGCCTCTTCTCGCTGCGTGTATGACGTGCTATACGCGTCTTCTGACCGCGGTGGTACAGTTGACGGGCAGTGGCGATAGACCTCGGTATCGACAGCTTGCGCCAGAGCGCGGCGCCTGACGAGTGCGCCAGTGTCCGCAACTGTCCCGCCGGCGAGGCGATCGAGATCTTGCAGGAGAAGTGGACGCTGCACATAGTCCACGCGCTGCTCACCGGCCCCAAAGGCTTCAACGAGCTGGGCCGCGAGGTCGGTGGCTGCAACCCCACCACGCTCACGCAGCGTCTGGCGCGCCTCGAGTCGCTGGGGCTGGTTCACCGCGCGTCGTCGCCCGAGGCTTCGCTGCGTTGCGGTTACGCTCTGACGGAGTCTGGTCTGGGTCTGAGCCGCGTCATCGCCGCCATCCGCAGTTGGGCCAGCAGCAACCTCAGAGCCGGTTAGTCAGGACGCTAGCGCCAGCTCGTCAGTCGCGCCGCCGACCGAAAGGACCGCGTCGGCGCGGAGGCTCGCGTTTCAGCTCGGCGATCTCGGCCCGCAACTTGTCGACGAGCTGCCTGAGCTGAGCGGCCTCACCTTTCAGCCTCTGGTTCTCCGCCGCCAAGTCGTGCTGTCGCGCTCCTCCATCGGTGACGCGTGCAGCAGGTGTGACTCCGGGGTCGCTCGCGCGGAGCGCGGGGCCGGTCAGGTCGCGGATCGTCTCCTCGATCACCTGGGTCGTGCCGGCGGGTCGCGACGCCGCTTTCGAACCGGCCGCCATCAAGCGTCTGGCGCGGTCGCGGAAGTTCTTGTCGCCCAGCGGCTTGGGCAGCAGCAGGTCGACGCCTGCCGACATGGCGCGGTCCCTGAGAGACTGCGCCAAGATCTGCCCCTCGGCGTTGACGGTCAGGATGAGCGGCACCTTGGCCAGGCGCGCTACCGCCTTGACGCGCGTGGCGACATCGGTGCCGTCCAGGTCGGGCAGCTCTTGCGCGACGACGATCAGGTGCGGGGTGCGCTCTCGCAAGTACTCGAGCAGCGCACGTGCGGTGCTCACGCCTACCACTTCGGCGCCCTCATCGGCCAACAGCAGGTCGATGAGCTGGCGCTGGAGCGGGTCTGGGTCAGCGACGAGGAAGAAGCGCTCCGCCATCAGCGTCTGACGCTAGCACGCAGCTTCCGAGCTTCAGCCCGCAACCGTCACCCCTGTTGGACGGGCAGGTTGGCGACTAGGATCATCCTGTCGCCCTGCTGCTCGACGCGCACGTCGTAGTCCTGCTCGGTGGCTGGGAAGTACTTCTGGATCACTGCAAGCAGCTCGCGCTTGAGGTCCTCGACCTTGCCGGGCGTCAGCTTGGCGCGGTCGTACGACAGGACCAGCTTCAGGCGCTCCTTGAGATGGTCCTTGCTCTTGCGGCGGAACAGCCCGAACATCAGCTACCGCCTCCGAACAGGCGCCTGAGGCCGGCCAGAAAACCGCCCTGCGGCTGAAGCGCGGGGTAGGGGATGTCCTCGCCCTTGATGCGTTTGGCGATGTCGCGGAAGGCCGTGCCAGCGCCGAGCTTGCTGCTACCCTCCTCGAGCGAGGCCGGGTTGCCGATGTTCGTCGAGACGAGGATGCGCTCGTCCTCGGGCACCACGCCGATCAGCTTCACGCCGAGGATCTCGAGCACGTCGTCGATCTCGAGCATGTCGCCCCGCTTGACCATGTCGGGGCGCAGTCGGTTGATGATCAGCCGCACCTCCGGGATCTCCTTGGCTTCAAGGAGACCGATGATGCGGTCGGCGTCCCTGACGCTCGACACCTCGGGGTTGACGACGACGAGGGCGCCGGTGGCCGCGCTCGAAGCGGTCTGGAAACCGGATTCGATGCCGGCGGGGCTGTCGATGAGGACCCTGTCGAACTCCTCTTCCTCGAGGAGCGTCTTGACCGTCTCCTTCATCCGCGACTCCGACAGCGCGCTCTTGTCGCGCGTCTGTGAGGCGGCGAGGAGATGGAGCGTGTCGACGCGCTTGTCGCGGATCAGGGCCTGGCGCAGCTTGCAGCGGCCCTCGAACACGTCGATCAGGTCGTACACCACGCGGCCTTCGAGGCCCATCACCACGTCGAGGTTGCGCAGGCCGACGTCGGTGTCGATGACGCAGACCTTCTCCCCGAGCCGCGCAAGCGCGGCGCCCACGTTGGCAGTCGTGGTGGTCTTGCCGACGCCGCCCTTGCCCGACGTCACCACTATCGCTTTGGCGTTCACGCTCTCTGGCTCCTCCTAGCCCTGGATACAGACACGCGCGGCCCCGAGGCCGCTGCAACGAGACGATCTTCGAAGCCTTCTACCCCTCCCAAGGGCTAAGGCAGCAACAGCGTGAACTATACCACTGGCGGCCGGAGCGCTCGTGCCTCAGACAGGTGTCGGTCAGGCGTCAAGCGGGTCTTAAGCGGACGTCAGGTTGGCGTACTTGAGCAGCAGCCGCTTGGCTCCGGCGCTTTCGAACACCACGGTGATCTCGACCTTCGAGCCGTCGCCGCTGAGGCCGACGACGGTGCCTGTCCCGAACTTCGGATGCTTGACCCGCTCGCCGCCGCGGAACGTCGTCTCTTGCGCGCTGCCGGAGCTCGCGCCGCTGGCAGCGGTGCCGGCCGCACCCGAAGCGCGCGGCGGCTGCCACAGCGTCTGGCTGAAGCGCCCGCGGCCGGGAGCCGCCTGAGCCAGCTCGCGCCCGAACACGTCGGTCTCCATCAGCAGCTCGCGCGGGATGTCCTCGAGGAAGCGGCTGGGGCGCGCCGGCTCAAGGCGGCCGAAGGTCAGACGCGACTCGCAGTGGACCAAGAACAGCTCGTCCTCGGCTCTGGTCAGGCCGACGTAGAGCAGGCGCCGCTCCTCCTCCAGCTCCTTGAGGCTGCTGGTGGTGTTGCGGTGCGGCAGCAGACCCTCCTCCATGCCGACGAGGAACACGACAGGGAACTCGAGGCCCTTGGCGTTGTGAAGCGTCATCAGCGTCACGGCGGCGCTCGGCGTCTCGCCGTTGACGGCCTTGACAGCGCGATCGTCGACGCTGGCGAGCAGTGCTGCCTCGTCGAGGAACTCGGCGATGCTGCCCTGCTGCTCGGCCTGCCACTCGGCTACGGCGTTGACGAGCTCGTCGAGGTTGTCGATGCGCCCTTCCGCCTCGTGGGTGCCCTCGCGCTTCAGCGCGGTCAGGTAGCCGGTCTGGTCGAGCACCGCGCTCAGGAACGTCGCGGCGGGCAGCTCCTCGGCTGCCTGCGTCAGGTCGTCCATCAGCTGCGTGAGCTCCTGCAGGCGCTTGACGGCGGGCGTGCCGGCGAGGACCGTGTCGGCGTTGCGTATCGCCGCCGAGAACGGCTGGCGGTTGCGAGCGGCCCAGGCGGCTAGGTTCTGCTCGCTGGTCGCGCCGATGCCGCGCTTGGGACGATTGAGCACGCGGCGCCAGGAGACGTCGTCAGCGGCGTTGAGGGCGGCCCTAGCGTAGGAGAGGACGTCTTTCACTTCGCGCCGCTCGTAGAAGCCGACGCCGCCGACGATCCGGGCAGGGATCCCGGCGCGCCGCAACGCCTCCTCCATGACGCGCGACTGCGAGTTGGTGCGGTAGAGCACCGCGAACGCGTCGGGCTCCAACCTCTTCTCGGCCTCGAGGCGCTCGATGGTGCGCGCCACGAACTCGCCCTCGGCACGGTGGTCGGCTGCCCGGTAGAGCTTGGTCTTCTCGCCGGCCGGCTTCACCGGCTTCAGGGTCTTCTCGATGCGAGCCTGGTTCTGGCCGATGACGGCGTTGGCCACCTCGAGGATGCCGCCGTTGGAGCGGTAGTTGAGCTCGAGGCGGAAGACCTGGGCGGAGGGGTAGTCGCGCTTGAAGTCGAGGATGTTGCGCACGTCGGCACCGCGGAAGGCGTAGATGCTCTGGTCGGGGTCACCGACGACCATCAGGTTCTCGTAGGCCTCGGCGAGCTGACGCGTCAGGCGGTACTGCGCGGCGTTGGTGTCCTGGTACTCGTCGACATGGATGAACACGGCGCGCTGCTGCACGCGGTCGAGGACGTCGGGGTGGTCGTCGAAGAGCTCGACGGTGCGACCGAGGATGTCGTTGAAGTCGACGACGTTGGCCTGTCTCAGGCGCGCCTGATAGAGGCGGTAGACCTCGGCGATGATCGGCAGCGGCAGCCCCGAGACCATCCGACCCCAGTCGCGCTCACCGCGTTCGGCCAGCATCTCGGGCGTCCACAGGTTCGACTTGGCCCTGTCGATGAGCGAGCGCAGCGTGCGCGGGTTCGCCTCGCTCATGCCCTTGATCTCGCCGAGCAGCTCCTTGAGCAGGTCGAGCTGGTCGCCGTCGTCGTAGATACTGAAGCCGCTCTTGAGGTCGATGCGGTCGCCGTAGGTTCGCAGCACGCGCAGGCAGGCCGAGTGGAAGGTGGAGACCCACAGGTCGCGCGCCGCCTCGCCGATCAGCGACTGGACGCGCTCCTTGAGCTCGCCGGCAGCCTTGTTGGTGAAGGTGACGGCGAGGATCTGGTGCGGCAGCACCTCGTGCTCCTGCATCAGGTACGCGATGCGGTGCACGACGGTGCGGGTCTTGCCCGAACCGGCCCCGGCGAGGACGAGCGCGGGTCCGGTGTGGTGTTCGACCGCCGCGCGCTGCTCGGGGTTCATCGGTGCTAACAGGGGATGCTCGGGCACAACCGAGCCAGCATACCGCCTGCCGCCGAGCCCGGCCGCGCTCGGGGCAGACGTGGCGCTGGTCGCGTCGGGAGCGGACACCAAGCCCTCGCGATGTAACCTGTCCGGCGATGAGCGCATCCATCCAAGGCGTCTGCTTCGACTTAGACGGCACCCTTGGCGGCTACGTCGGCGACTTCGGGGGGCTGCTGGCGTTGGCTCGCAGCGAGCTGATGCTTCACGCCTGCGACATGAACAGGTTCGCCGCCATGATGCGCGAGGAGCTCGGCAGGGACGGCGCCCTCGACCTCAGGGCCGTGCTGGTGGCCGTGTTGGGGCGCCTGGAGCAGCGTGAGCCACCCGACCTCGATGTCGTCGTCGCCAGGGTCGTCGAGTCTTATGCCGCCGGCATCCGGCCGGCGCCGGGCGCAGGCGAGCTGCTGGCGCGCCTCAGCGCCGCCGGCGTCAAGCTGGCCTTGGCGTCGAACGGCCCGGTCGACATGCAGCGCGCAGCGCTGCGCAGCCTCGGGTTCGAACGCTACTTCCGCGCCGTGCTCATCTCGGGCGACAGGGACGTCGCAGCGCGCAAACCGGCCGCCCGGATCTTCTCGCTGGCGTGCACCGGGCTCGAGACGACTCCTGAGCAGACCCTGATGATCGGTGACAACCCCGACGCGGACATCGCGGGAGCCTGCGCCTACGGGATGCAGGCAGTGCTGATAGGTTCCGAGCAGGCTGGGCGGGCAGCCGGTGTGCCCGCCGTCGGCGGCTTGGTGCCGCTCGCCACGCTGCTCAAGTCGCGCTACGGCCTGTGAGCGGCCGGACGGGCGTCCCTTGGGGAGCGCGTCTGCAGCGGTTAGACTGAGCACCATGACCGACAAGGACCGTGCCTTCTACGCCGCATGGGCAGAGCTGCTCGGTTGGCTTAGGGAGTACGCCGATGGAAGCCGGCTGGCGCACTTCACCAAGGAAGCCGACTTCACCGACTACATCTACCGCATGCACCGCCCCTTCGACCTGCCGACGACGGTGATGGTCGCCAGCCTGTCGGACGAGGCGGGCAAGCCGGTGCTGATGCTCAGCGCCAGCCCGCGCGCCGCCGTGTTCAAAGAGGTGGTGCTGCACCCGTACGAGAGCCACGTCTACCGCAAGCTGACGCTCGCGCACGACGGCGTCGGCCTCGCGGAGGGCAAGAGGAAGTTCACGAGGGAGCGGCTGGTCGAGCTCGCCGACGACCTGTTCTCCGTCGCCGCCTGACGATCACGATCGCGACAGACGTTCGGCCAGGCGGGCCGCCAGCAGCGGTCCGGTGAGGAAGCCCCGGCCGCCCAGAGCACCGAACAGGTAGACGTCGGGAGCGAGCCGGCGCACCACCGGTGTCCCAGAAGCGCGCTTGGCCCTCAAGCTGCTCCAGCGCGCGACGATCTCAGCCCTGCTCAGCGCAGGCAGCGACCAGGCAACCGCTGCCAACAGCCCGTCGAAGTCGATCTCGGCTTGCGGCGCGACGTGTCCACCGGTGATCACCAGTTCGTCATCGGCCACGGCGACGACGCAGACGGGGCCGGCGAGCGCAGTGACACCCGGCGGGAGCGCGTCGCGATTCGGCTCCGGCAGGCGGACGCGCAGCGCGCCGCCGCGCTCCTGCTGCAGATGCGGCAGGCGGGAGGCGGCCGCGTCGTAGGCGCCGAGGCAGAGGACCAGGCGGCGCGCCGTGATGGTGCCAGCGGTCGTTCGGCAGGTAAGCGCGCCGCCTCTGCCGTTGCCCTGTCTGTGTTCCGCGCCGTGCTCCCGGTCGTAGCCGATGAGATCGACGCCCTCGTGAACGACCGCGCTATGGCCGGTACCGCTGCCAGTACTGTGGTCAGCACTGTGATCAGCGCTGTGATCAGCACTGTGCTCGCCCCGTGCGGCGGCCCGCAGAGCGGTAAGTAGCCGTCGAGGCTCGACCCAACCACCGCCCGGTACGCGCACGCCTCCGAACGGCGCGTGGAGGCTCTCGCCGAGATCGCCGGCTGCGAACGGCTCGAGACCCGCGCCTTCGTCGGCAAGCCTGCGCCACGCCTCCGCCTGCCGCGCCGAGCCGGCGACCCGCACCACGCCTCCGCGGTGCACGCCGGGATTCAAGCCCAAGCCACCCAACCTAGCGGCGAGCGCGAGCGTCGCCGCGGCACCTGCCGCGTCGAGGTCGGTGGCCTTGGCAGCGCGCCCGCGCTGCGCGTTGATCACGGCGGCCGGCAGGTTCGAAGCGCCGCGTTGCGGGGCAGCGCCGGTCAGCAGGGAGCAGTCGACACCCCGACTCGCCAACTCGAACGCCAGGCTGCTGCCGGCGATCCCGCCTCCCACCACCAGCACGTCGGTGTGACTGGGCAGGGTTTCGTTCGTTGACAGCGTAGTAGGGGTCTCGCGATCACCGCTCATGGTGCGTCGCCCGGGAGCGGTCTCTGCGCGACCAGGACCTCGGCCTTGCCGCCGGGCGGACCGGCGACCTTGCTGACGGCGAGACCGTGCGCGGCCAGCGCCCTGCGCACCTCGCCGCTGACCGTGAAGCTGACGAGGCGGCCTCCCGGAGCCAGGCAAGCGGCGAGCCGACCGAGGAACTCGGGCCGCCACGCCTCGGGGTTCGCCCTGGGGCTGAACGCGTCGAGGTAGACGGCGTCGTAGCCGCGCGCGCCGGTTGTCGCGAGATCCTGAGTCGTCGCCTCACCCAACACCAGCTCGAGTGTCACCGACGGCGCCGAGCGAGGTGAGAACTCGTGCCGCGCGAGCTCGGAGCGCCTCGGCTTCAGCTCCCCGAGCCAGCTCAACAGCTCCGTCGGCAGGGGAGAGGGCGCGAGCAGGCCCGGGTAGTCGAGCCGTGCCAGGAGGCGGGCAGCGGGCAGCGCGCGCTCGAGCGCGACGTAGCGCAGGGCGGCGCCGTGCTCGGCCTCCGCCGCGGCCAGTGCCGTCACGAGGAAGTTGAGCCCCGTGCCGAAGCCGACCTCGAGCACCCGACACTCCCTGCCCGCAGCCAGAGCCTCGGCGACGCCACTGCCCTCCAGGAAGACGGCGCGAGCCTCGCTCAAGGCGCCTCTCGCCGACCGGTACGTCTGGCCGTAGGCGCGCGAGAACAGGGTGAGCGAACCGTCGGCGGTCGCGACCACCTCGGCGTCTTCGCCACTGCGCTGCTGGTCGGAGCGGGCCTGCACCAAGCAAGGCTAACCGCCGTGAAGAGTATGAGTGCGGTTCTAAGGCTACTCGCGGGCTTCTCACGAAAGCTGCCGCTATGGTTTACCCAGTTCCAGGTGCCGCGACGCGGCCGCGCCAAGCGCGGTCTCGTGGCGGGCAGCCTGTGGTGGGAGGTTGGCGACGGTGCAGCGGGTGGTCGAGCTGATGTGGGAGGCGGTGCAGGAGTTCTACCGGGTCGTCGTAGACTGGCTCGCTGGACTACCCATCGAGCTTGATGCGCGCGCCTGGCCGCTCGAGGTCTGGCTGATCATAGCCGGCGCGCTGCTCACGCTGCTGCTACTCGTCAGACGCCCGCGGCGCCGGGCTCGCAGGCGGAACTGGCCCGAGCTGATGATCTCTCACGGCGAGGTGGTCCTCGCCGATGCGGCGCCCGTCGCCGCCCCGGCAGATGGCGGCCGCCGCCGCGCAGCGCTGCTGTCGGCCCCTGAAGGCGCCGCCTTCCAGCTGCGTATGACGGTCAGCAACCTCAACGCCTACCCGATGCAGCTGCTCGAGTTGGCGCTGCGGGTGTCGGGGCGCAGGCAGCCCGTCGTGGCCGACGCGTCGGCAGTGGTGCCGCCCCACGGAGCGGTCGATGTCGTGGCCGACCTGGCCGACCTGCCGGGCGACTCGGGCAGCTTCGAGGTCTACCTGCACGGCACGCGTTCGCGGCCGCGCAGCGTGAAGCTCGTGGTCCCGCTCGAGTGGGAACCTTGGAACCAGCGCTACCGGCTGCTCGCCACGGGGCAGCGCGTCGAGCCTGCCGGCGCCCTGCCTTCGAGCGCCCTGCTCAGGACCGAGCGTGGCCGCCGCCGGGCTGTGCGCTTCGCAGCCGCGAGCCGCTCGTTCGCCTCGGCAGCCGCGAACGCCGTCGCCAGCGGACTTGGCAGGCTCTCGCACGAGGCGCGCAGAAGCAAGGCGCGCTTCCTGGAGGCGCGTGCGGCCCAGGCTGCGGCGCGCGAGGCGAGGGCGGCCGAGGCGCGCCCGCAGAGACCGGTGCCGATCACCGTGCCGTTCGGCCCCCGTGGCCGCACCGAGACGCCGCTGCCGGCCGCCGGTCCTGGTGCCGCCCTACCGCAGCAGGCGCCGCAGATGCCAGATCACATGAGGCAGAGGTTGGACTTCCCCGACGAGTTCTGAGTCCTGAGCGCCTCCCCTAGGCAGGTATGCTGTGCCTTCGGAGGCGTGAATGAGGATCGAGCGTGTCGAGATGTTCGAGGTCAAGGCGGACCTGGCGTTCCGTTTCGAGACCAGCTTCGGTGTCGAGCAAGACCTGCGCAAGGTGCTGTTGGTGGTTCACTCCGAGGGCCTCGAGGGCTACGGAGAGGTGACGGCCGGCAACGTGCCCGGCTACTCGTACGAGACGACGTCGACCTCGTGGGTCGCGCTCGAGGAGTACATCCTGCCGCGCGTCGTCGGCAAGGACTTCGACACGCCCGCGCAGTTGCTCGCAGCCCTGGCCGGTATCCGCGGTCACAACATGGCGATCGGCGCCCTGGAGTGCGCGTTCTGGGACCTGCAGGCCAAGGCCGCCGGTGCCCCGCTGTGGCAGTACCTCGGCGGCAGCCGCACCAAGATCGAGGTCGGCGCCTCGCTCGGCATCCAGCTGTCGATAAAGGACACGGTCGACATCGCCAAGAAGCACGTCGACGAGGGCTACAAGCGCCTGAAGTTCAAGATCAAGCCGGGCTGGGACGTCGCGCCGCTGGCCGCCGTCCGTGAGGCCCTGCCCGACACCAACCTCACGGTCGACGCCAACAGCGCCTACGCGCTTACCGACGTCCGCGTCTTCGAGGGCCTAGACGAGCTCGGCCTCGACTACATCGAGCAGCCGCTGGCCCACGACGACCTCGTCGACCACGCGGAGCTGCAGGCGATGTTGCGCACCCCCGTCTGTCTCGACGAGTCGGTTCATTCGGCCGCCGACGCTCGCAAGGGTCTGGCGCTCGGTTCCGGCCGCGTCATCAACGTCAAGGTCGGCAGGGTCAGGGGGCTATTGGAGTCGCGCAAGGTCCACGATGTCGCGCAGTCGTTCGGCGCGCCGGTGTGGTGCGGCGGCATGCTCGAGCTCGGCATCGGCCGCGCCCTCAACCTGCACATGAGCTCGCTCGAGAACTTCAGCCTGCCCGGTGATACTGCCAGCGCCACCCGCTACTGGGGCGGCAACGACATCATCCAGCAGCGCCTCGATGCGGTCGACGGCGTTCAGAGCATGCCGCAGGACGGTCCCGGCCTCGGCGTCACGCTGCGCCGCGAGCAGATCGAGAGGACGCTGATCCGCTCCACGAAGTTCTGAGGGAGGTAGAGCCGACGCACAGCGACCCCGACCCAGGTTCGAGCCGCCCTCAGGCCAGGGTCGGGGTCAGTTCCAGCGCGTCGGTGAGCTTGGCGTGGAGCGCGCCGTTGCTGGCGACGAGGATCGGGTCGCCAAGCCGGTGCGGACCGCCATCCGCACCGGTGACCGTGCCGCCGGCTTCCCGCACTATCAGCGTCGCAGCCGCCACGTCCCACGGCTGCAGGCTCAGCTCCCAGAAGCCGTCGAGGCGGCCACACGCGACGTAGCACAGGTCGAGCGCCGCGGCTCCCGGCCGCCGCACCGAGCGCGCCTTCGGCAGCATCCTCGCGAAGACCTCGAGGTTGCGATAGATGTCGCCCTCGACGTACGCGAAGCCGGTGGCGAGCAGCGCCTTGCGCAGCACCGTCTCGCCTGTGACGCCGATGCGCTCGCCATCCAAGAACGAGCCCTCGCCACGCACGGCGGTGAACAGCTCGCCGCTCACGCTGTCGAGCACGACCCCCACCAGCAGCTCGCCGTCCAGCTCCAAGCCGATCGACACGCAGTAGAACGGGAAGCCGTGCGCGTAGTTGACGGTGCCGTCGAGCGGGTCGACGACCCAGCGCGGCACGCCGCCGCCCGCCTTGTGGCCGCTGCCGAACCGAGTGCCGTCCTCCTCGCCCAGCATCAGATGCTCGGGGTAGGTGCCGAGCAGCTTCTCGCGGATCGCCTGCTCGCAGAGGCCGTCGACGCGTGTGACGATGTCCACGTCGCTCGACTTCGTGCGCACGTCCAGCGCCAACCCTCGACCCTCGACGTGGATGCGCGCGGCGATACGGGCCGCCTCGATGGCGACGCCTAGGTACTCGTGAAGCTCGGCGCTGCTCGGTGATTCGACAGGGCGCTCGGCGTCAGTGGCGGACGAGGGCCGCCTCTCTGTCTGTCTCTTCTTCGGCATGCGCAACTGTACCAACGGCCGCGGCTGGCGCCTGAGACGGCGTCGACTCCGGCGAGCCCGCGCTCCAGCCGGGGTCGGCGGCGCGCGTGGCGGCGCCGGTCAGGATGAGCCGCGCGTGGCGATCGAAGGTGAAGAAGTTGTAGGCCCAGCTGATGAGGGCCGAGAGGCGGTTGCGGTAGCCGGGCAGGTAGATGAGGTGAAGGAACAGCCAGCCGAGCCAGCCGACGAAGCCGCGCAGCCGTAGACCGCCGAGAGCGGGTGACAGCTCCGCGATGCCCGAGCTGCGACCGACTATCGCCATGCTCCCGAGGTCGCGGTACCTGAACGGCTCCGGCGCGCGGCCCTGTATGCGCCTGACTATCGTCTTGGCGGCGTGCTTGCCGCCCTGGATCGCCACCTGCGCTACCTGCGGCAGGAGGGCTCCGGCTGCGTCGGTGGACGCCGCCATGTCGCCGACGACGAACACCTCGCTGTGCTCCCCGAGGCTCAAGTCGTCCATGACGACGATCCTGCCGCCACGGCCTTGCGGCGCGCCGAGCGCGTCTGCGAGCGGGTGGGCCGTCACGCCGGCGGCCCATACGACCGTTTCGCAGGGGATGACCTCCCCAGATCTCAGGGTGACGGCACGGTCCGAGACCGCCGCCACCGTCGAGCTGAGCCGCACGTCGACGCCGCGGCTGCGCAGCGTCCGCTCGGCGTAGCGTCGTGAACGCGCTCCGAAGGTCGGCAGCACCTCGTTGGCGCCCTCGATGAGCACGACGCGCGCGAGACGCAGGTCGAGCTCGGGGTAGTCGGCGGGCAGGACGCGCGTGAACAGCTCGCTGAGGGCCCCGGACATCTCGACGCCGGTAGGGCCGGCGCCGACGACGACGAAGGTCAGGGCGCCGCGCTCGACGGCCGACCTGTCGACGGCGGCCTTCTCGAAGCGTTCGAGGATGTGGCTGCGCAGCGCCGTCGAGCGTTCCAGGCTCTTGAGCACGAAGGCGTTGTCACGGACCCCCGGCACGGCGAAGTCCGAGTAGACGGCTCCGGCTGCGACGATCAGGTAGTCGTAGTCGATGACCGCGCCGCCAGCCAGGGTCAGCTCGCGCGCCCTGCTGTCGACGGCTACGACGCGGCCGAGCCTGAACCTGAAGTTGCGCTGTCTGGCGAAGACCTGTCTCACCTGGTGGGCGACGTCGCCGGCGTCGAGCGCCGCCGTCGCCACCTGGTAGAGGAGTGGCTGGAAGGTGTGGAAGTTGTTGGCGTCGATGAGCAGGACGTCGACGGGGGCGTGGCGCAGGGCCTTGGCGGCGTTGAGGCCGCCGAAACCGGCTCCGATGATCACTACCTTCGCGCGCTGCAGCATCCGCTACCTCCTCGGGACATTCGTCCCTCGTGAAAGATAGCACAAAGTTTGGGTCGATGTGTGACCTAGCTGACGAGCGGCCGGCGGCAAGCCGGCGACTCAGCTCCTCAGCGGGACATCTCGAGCGCTATGCGTCTGCCGGTGGGCGTGTCGGCGATGCCGCCCTCGCCCGTCTCGCGCAGCTCCGGCGGCAGCATCCTGCCGACCGAGGCCATCGCGTACACGACCTCGTCCGGCGGGATCACCGACTCGAGGCCGGCCAGCGCGAGCTGCGCCGAGCTAACTGCATGGACGGCGTAGAAGGCGTTGCGCGAGACGCACGGAACCTCGACGTAGCCGCCGACCGGGTCACAGACCAGGCCGATGGTGTTCGTCAGCGCCATGGCGGCGGCGTGAACGGCGGCCTTGGCGTCGCCGCCGAGCAGCTCGGTCACGGCTGCTGCGGCCATCGCGGCGCTGGAGCCGATCTCCGCCTGGCAACCGCCGGTCGAGCCGGCTATGAACATGCTCTGGCTGATGATCTCGCCGATGCCCGCCGCCAGGACCAGAGGCATCACCAGCTCCTCGTCGGCCAGCCTCAGGTGGTCGGCTACGCCGATCAGCGCCCCAGGAACCGTGCCAGCGCTGCCGGCGGTCGGTGCGGCGACGATGCGGCCCATGCGCGCGTTCTCCTCGTTGACCGCCATCGCGTAAGCCTGCACGCGCTTGAGCAGAGGAGCGTCGAGCCTGTCGGGTGCCTGATGCAGCGTCTTGGCGTTCCAGCCGACCATGCCGGTGCGGCTGGGAGCGCTGGAGGCGAGGCCGCGTTCGATGGACGCGCGCATCTCGGCGATGCGTCCGGCCATCGCGGCCCTGAGCGCGTCTCGTTCAGAGACGTCAGAGCCGACCTCGTAAGCGATGACCGCCTCCGACGCCTTGCCGGAGACAGCGAGCAGATCAGCGAGCTTCATGGCCATGGGTACATGCCTCTCAGTCGAGATCGGGAACCCCGTGCATCACGTCAGGCAACGCTCTGAGCCAGTGTACGTAGGTGAGCGTGGAGAGATAGTCGAGCGCGTACTGAGACAGGCGCTTGTCGATCTCGATCGACATCATCGCCCGACCCCCGCGCCGCTCCCTGGCCGAGAACAGCGAGCCGATGTTCCCCTCGTCGTCCGCGACAATGGCCGCGACCCGCGCTATGACGCCCGGCCTGTCGCGGTGCAGCACCAGCAGCGTGTGCGAGGAGCCTCCGAAGCGCACGTCGAAACCGTTGACGCGCGTCACCTGCACGAAGCCGCCGCCTAGGCTCGAGCCTTGGAGCTCGACGCTCTCGTCCTGGGCCTGAACCTCGATGCGCACGCTGTTCGGGTGGACGTCGCCGAGGTCGGCGGTCGTGAACTCGAACTCGAGACCCGCGGTGGCGGCGTGAGCGAAGGCGTCGCGGATGCGGGGGTCGTCAGGGTAGCAGCCGAGCAGGCCGGCGACCAGCGCGAGGTCGGTCCCGTGCCCCTTGGCGGTCTTGGCGAAGGAGCCGTGCAGCACGAAGCGCACCCGCTGCGGCGCGCTCAGCAGGGTGTTCCTCGCCAGCAGCGCCAGACGGCAGGCGCCGGCGGTGTGCGAGCTCGACGGTCCGACCATCACAGGTCCAATCTGATCGAGGAGCGACATCAGTTCCGCCAGTCTAGCGCCAAAGAACGGCGCGGCGGCGCGAGTGACTCACTCGCGCCGCCGCGCGCCCACGCATGGCAGGCGTCCTTACGCTTACTTGCGGACGCGATCCTTCAGGCCCTTGCCGGGCTTGAACGCCGGGTACTTGCTGGCGGGGATCTTGATCTTGTCCGTGGTGCCCGGCTTGACACCGGTGCGGGCCTTGCGCTTACGCACCTCGAAGGTGCCGAAGCCCGTCAGTTGGACCTTGGAGCCCTTGTCGAGCGAGGCGCTGATGCGATCGAGCATCGAGTCCATGACGTTCTTGACGTCCTTCTTCTTCAGGTCCGTCGACTTGGCGACCAGATCGACTAGGTCCGCCTTGGACACGGTCTTGGCCTTGGCCATGCACTCCTCCTTAGTGTTTCACGTTCGGCAGCACTGTAGCAGACGCTTCCAGAGGTTACAAGCAGAGAAAGCGAGTCTGTCACGCGGTTTATCGGATTTCACACGCGATGTTCAGGTGTGCGACGGCGTTTCTGTCATGCTCACGCCATCCTTGGGCAGCAGCGCGCGGATCTCGGCAGCCAACGTCGCGGTCAGCGATGAGATCTCGGCGCGGCCGACGTCCTTGGTCTCGATCGGCTCCCCGAACTCCACCACGAACCGGCGCCCCTCGCGCCAGATCGCCGCCGGCAGCAGTCTGGCGCCGCTGCGCGCGGCCAGATAGGCGGCGCCGTCGAACGCCGTGCCGGCGGCGGCGTTCCTGGTGCCCTCGATGAACACCCCGATGGCGCGACCCTGGCCGAGACGCCTCAGCGCCTCCTTGATGGCGCCGAGGTCCGTCGACTGCCTGTCGATGGGGAAGGCTCTGAGCCCGCGCAGCGCGGCGGCGGGGAGCGGCTTCTCGAACAGCTCGCGCTTGGCCATGAACTCGAGCTTGCGGTTGATCGCCACGCCGACGACCGGTGGGTCCCAGGAGCTGACGTGGTTGCAGGCGACGACCAGCGGGCCGGTCTGAGGCACGTTCTGCAGGCCGCGCCGCGCCAGGCCGTAGAAGAGCGACACGAACGCCCTGACCAGGACGATGGCGGTGGGCATGAACCAGCGCGGCGAGAAGATGCGCTCCAGTACCGTTGGCTGTCCGCTCGGGGCCTGCATCCTAAGGTGCCATTCTAGTAGCAGGCGAGGCGGGTCACTCCAGGACGTCCGGCAGCGCGGCCTCCGCCGCAGCCTCCTTGCGTCTCAACTGTCCGTCGCTGATCTCGGCGGCGACCGCGGCGCCCACCAGTAGCAGCAGCAGCGCCAGGTAGAGCCACAGCAGGATGGCGAGCAGGCTGGTGATGAAGCCGTAGATGAGGTTGAAGCGCTCGGGGCTGAAGGTCAGGACCAATAGCTCCCGCATCACGCCGATACCGACCGCGCTGACGGCGCCGCCCGCGATCGCGCCCCACCAGGTGCTCACTCGCCGCGGCAGGTAGCGGAACGCCAGCGTGAACGCCGTCCACGCGACGATCACCCGCGCCAGCCTGACGCCGGACAGCGGCTCGAACGTCAGCAGCGGCTCCGGCAGGTTCGTGCCGCGCGAAACGAACCACTCCTGTAGGCTCCCGGCCGCCTGACGGATCGCGGAGAGCAGGGCGTCGCCGACGACCTCGACCCCGATCACCGCCACCACGGCCCCCACCAGCGCGACCGCGACGAGCCGCTTGCGCCAGAAGTTGCGCAGGTCGCTGACCTCGAAGATCTCCTCGAGCGCGTGCTGCAGGGAGGTGAAGAAGTTGCCGCTCGCCCAGATCAGCACCAGCAGCGAGACGATGGTGCGCAGCACGGCCCCTTGCCCCAGCTCGTTGACGACGAGGTCGAAGCTGTTCGTCACCAGGTCGGCGGCGTCGACCTGCAGCGGCAGCAGCTGGTCGACGAGGTGCGTCAGCGCGGCGCGGTAGTCGTTGGCGAGGTCTGGTTGGCGTTGCAGCACCACCGCCAGCCAGCCGCCTAGGAGCAGGAGCAGCGGCCCGAGGCTGAAAGCCGCGTAGTAGGCGAGGCTGGCCGCCAGCATCTGCAGCCGGCTCCTTTGGGCGCGCGCGTACGTTCTCTTTACGAAGACGAAGGCGGCGTTAGCCGCCCGGCCCACCATGGCGCTAGCCGGCTCGTTGCCGGCGGCGGTCGAGGAACAGCGCTACCAGCACGCCCGCCACACCCACCAGCAGATGCAGCAACACCCAGGTGCGCTCCTGGCCCACCCACGGCAGCACGACCTCGAACAGCGACTGCGCCGAGAGACGCCACGCGGTGACAGCCGGCACCACCAGCAGCAGCGGCGACAGCACGAGCGAAGGAACGCGCCAGCCGTACTCGAGGGCGAGCATGGCAAGCAGGTTGCCGCTCAGCACTATCGGCAGCATGATCAGCCACTCCTGGTCGCCGCGGATCAGGCCGATCGGCGGTGCCAACAGGGCGGTGAGGTAGGCGGCGGGCATGCCTGCCGCCGAGAAGGCGAGATAGGCGCACAGCACGATGCCGAGGCTGCGGTAGAGCAGCGGCAGCGGCGCCAGCGCGCACGCCAGAGCCGCCAAGAACAGGAACAGCACGATGAACACGCGCTGCGGCAGCGGTGCCGTGCGAATCATGCGTGACCTCCGGTCACGGGACCTGCGGTAGCGCGACCTCGCATCACGGACGCATGTTACCGCTCAAGCAACGTCGGCGACGGCGCTATGCTGCGGCTTGATCTCGGGGATCTTGGCGAGGAACTGCCCGGTGGCGCTTCCCGGGCAGCCCGCGACCTGCTCAGGGGTGCCGACCGCGACGATGCGTCCGCCGCGGGCGCCGCCGTCGGGACCGAGGTCGATCAGCCAGTCCGCGGTCTTGATGACGTCGAGGTTGTGCTCGATGACGACGAGCGTGTTGCCGCTGTCGACGAGCCGGTGCAGCACGTCGAGCAGCTTGCTGGTGTCCTCGAAGTGCAGGCCTGTCGTCGGCTCGTCGAGGATGTAGAGGGTCTGGCCGGTGCTGCGCCGCCCCAGCTCGGAGGCGAGCTTGACGCGCTGCGCCTCGCCGCCGGAGAGGGTGGGTGAGGGCTGGCCCACACGGATGTAGCCGAGGCCGACGTCTTGCATCAGCTGCAGCTTGCGAGCGATGGCAGGGATGTTCTCGAAGAACTCGAGCCCCTCGTCGACCGTCATGTTGAGCACGTCGGCGATCGACTTGCCGCGGATCTTCACCTCGAGCGTCTCGCGGTTGTAGCGCGCGCCCTTGCAGACCTCGCAAGGAACGTAGATGTCGGGCAGGAAGTACATCTCGACCTTTACGGTTCCGTCGCCCTTGCACGCCTCGCAGCGGCCGCCCTTGACGTTGAAAGAGAACCTGCCGGGCTTGTAGCCGCGCTTGCGCGACTCAGGAGCGCGCGTGTACAGATCTCTGATGTCGGTGAAGATCCCGGTGTACGTGGCGGGGTTGGACCTGGGTGTCCTGCCGATCGGGCTCTGGTCGATCTCGATGACCTTGTCGACGTGCTCGGTGCCGGTGATCTTGGTGTGCGCGCCCGGCGTCGCCTTGGCCCGGTAGAGCTGTTTGGCGAGCGAGGCGTGCAGGATCGAATGGACCAGCGTCGACTTGCCCGAGCCGGAGGCGCCGGTGACGCAGGTGAGGGTGCCGAGCGGGATCTCGACGTCGATGTTGGCGAGGTTGTGCTCGCGCGCGCCGATGATCGTCAGGCGCCTGCCGTTGCCGTCGCGGCGCCGGGTGGGCACGTCGATCTTGCGGTCGCCGCGCAGGTAGGCGGCGGTGAGAGACGCCTTGTCATTAGCCAGATCGCTCGGCGTGCCGGACGCGACGACCTTGCCGCCGTGCACGCCAGCGCCGGGTCCGAGGTCGACCAGGTAGTCGGCGGCGCGCATCGTCTCCTCGTCGTGCTCGACGACGATGAGCGTGTTGCCGAGGTCGCGCAGGTTGAACAGCGTCTGCAGGAGGCGAGCGTTGTCGCGCGGATGCAGGCCGATCGAAGGTTCGTCGAGGACGTAGAGCACCCCGGTCAGGCCGCTGCCGACCTGGGTGGCCAGGCGGATACGCTGAGCCTCGCCGCCGGAGAGGGTGCTGGCGCCTCTGTCCAGCGATAGGTAGTCGAGTCCGACGTCGGCGAGGAAGCCGAGGCGGGCGTTCACCTCGCGCAGGATCGGCTGCGCGACGCGGTCCTGCCCACCGGGGAGGCGGAGATCGGTGAAGAAGCGCCGCGCGTCGAGCACCGTCATGCCGGAGAGCTGCGCGATGTTGTTGCCGGCGACGGTCACCGCCAGCACCTCGGGCTTGTAGCGCGCTCCGCCGCACGACTTGCACGCGACCAGCGACATGTACTCCTCGAGCCGCTCCCGCGCCATCTCGGTCGTCGCTTCCTTGAGCCGGCGCTGCAGGTTGGGGATCACGCCCTCGAAGTCGGCGCGAAAGCGCAGGGTCTCGCGGCCGCCGCGGTTGTAGACGACCTCGATCGCGTCGTCGGTGCCGTGCAGGATCACGCGCCTGGCGTTCTCCGGCAGGTCTTGCCACGGTGTGGCGACGTCGAAGTCGAAGTGCTCGGCCAGAGCGCGCAGCCTGTCCCAGTAGAAGACCTTGCCGCCGTCGGAGCGGCTGCCGGTCCACGGCGCGATGGCGCCCTTCGCGATGGAGAGCGTGGGGTCCGGGACTATCAGCTCGGGGTCGAACTGCTGCAGGTAGCCGAGGCCGGCGCAGTCGGGGCAGGCCCCGTAAGGCGAGTTGAACGAGAAGGTGCGCGGCTCGAGCTCCTCGAGGAAGGTGCCGTGCTCGGGGCAGGCGAACTTCTCGCTGAACAGCTCGTCCACACCGCTATCGGGCAGCAGGACGCGCAGCAGCCCCTCGCCTTTGACCAACGCCAGCTCCACCGACTCCGCGATGCGCGAGCGGTCGTCCTGCGAGAGCTTGACGCGGTCGATCACCACGTCGATGTCGTGCTTCTCGAAGCGCTCGAGGTCGACGGCCAGCGCCTGCTCGATCGTCTGCACCTCGCCGTCGAGGCGCACGCGCGCGAAGCCCTCCTTCTTCAGGTCGTTGAAGAGCTTCTTGTACTCGCCCTTGCGGCCGCGGATGACCGGCGCCAGCAGCAGCGCGCGCTCGTCTAGGAAGCGCTCGAGCAGCTTGTCGACGATCTCGGAGGCGGACTGCCTGTGGATCTTGCGGTTGCAGACGGGGCAGTGCGGCTCGCCGACGCGCGCGAACATCAGGCGCAGGTAGTCGTGGATCTCGGTGACGGTGCCGACGGTCGAGCGCGGGTTGTGGCTGGTCGTCTTCTGGTCGATGCTGATCGCAGGGCTGAGACCCTCGATCGAGTCGACATCGGGCTTGTCCATGATGCCGAGGAACTGCCTGGCGTAAGCAGAGAGGCTCTCGACGTAGCGGCGCTGCCCCTCCGCGTAGATGGTGTCGAAGGCCAAGGTCGATTTTCCCGAGCCGGAGACGCCAGTGAAGACGATGAACTTGTTACGCGGGAGCGTGAGGTCGACGTTCTTGAGGTTGTGCTCACGGGCTCCGCGGATGATGAGGTCTTGCAAGGGCCCTCCTAGTGGACGCCCGCACAGGACGGGCTTCGGCCTGGCAACATGCCAGTCTATCAGAGGGCCCGAGAGGGCTGGTAAGCTGGGTGTTATCGGGCGGCCGGTTTCGAGCCGGCGCGGCGGCGCGAGCCTTCTCGGGTCAGGCGCCGCATCTGGAGGACTTTGTGTACCAATCGACTGCTAGCGGGCTCGGCTCCGCCTCTGCGCATACTGGCGACGAAACCGTCGACAACAAGGCCATGCTCGGTGTGCTCGGCTTCTTCGTGGGGGCCGCGCTCTCGCTCGGCATAGGGCTGTTCTGGACGGTGGGCGCGATCGGCCTGTGGACCGATAACATCGGCCTGCTCGGCAGCCTGAGGCTCGAAGGCATCTGGCGCACGGCGTTCTTCGCTTATCCGTTCGTCGTGCTCGCCTGCCTCGTCATCGGCACCATCCTGTTCGTGGCCAAGCGCCACCTCGAAGCCGCCGCGATAGCGATCCTGCCCGTCGTCGGCGTGCCGCTGTTCTACTTCGCGCTGGTCCTGCTGCGATGAGCTCGCACGGCGGGCTGCAGCTTCGCTATCTGGGGCACTCCGCCGTTCAGTTGACCTCCGAACGCGGCGAGGTCTTGATCGACCCGTTCATCTCCGCCAACCCCGTGGCGACCGCGACCGTCGACACGCTGAAGCCTGACTACATCTACGTCACGCACGCGCACTTCGATCATTGGGGCGACACGGAGACCATCGCCAAGAGCTCAGGCGCCACCGTGATCGCGACCGCCGAGATCTCCTCCTACGCCGGTTCACTCGGACTCAAGTCGCACGGGATGAACATCGGTGGCAGCCACGCCTTCGACTTCGGTTCCATCAGGCTTACCCCAGCCTGGCACTCGAGTTCGTTCCAGGACGGCAGGTACGGCGGCATGCCTACCGGCGCCGTGATCACGATCGGCGGCGTGAAGGTTTATCACGCCGGCGACACCGCTCTGTTCTCGGACATGAGCCTCATCGGTAGGCACGGGATCGACCTCGCGCTGCTGCCGATCGGCGACAACTTCACCATGGGGCCTGACGATGCCGTCGAAGCCGTGAAGCTGCTGAACCCAAGGCTCGTGATCCCGATCCACTTCGGCACGTTCGGGCTCATCGCGCAAGACGGCGACGCCTTCGCGCAGCGGGTCAAGGCGGAGACGGCGTCAGACGCCATCTGCCTACTACCCGGCCAGACATTGGACCTCTAAGGCTTACACTAGGCTACTTGGATCTCCACGGCGGCCCACGCCGCCGCACCTCCGCCAGGGAGGACGCCGCCCCGTGCGGTCGTCGGGCGGTGCAGGGGGATGAGGATGGCTTCGGAGAAGAGCAACTCGGGGTTCGTGCCGCCGGGTTACAAGTTGCTGAACAAGCTCGGGTCGGGCCAGACCTCGCACGTCCACCTGGCTCGGCACGCCGTGTTCGGTGACGTCGCCCTCAAGCTCCCTCGCCCCGAGATCCAGCAGCGACCGGTGCTGAAGCGGATGTTCGAGAACGAGGTCTCGATCACCGTCAAGCTGCTCAGCCCCAGCATCGTCACCGCCTATGACGGGTACCCGACCGGCGAGAACGCGTTCCTCGCGCTCGAGTACTGCTCGGGCGGCACCCTCGACCAACTGCTGCTCGAGCAGGGCAAGCTGCAGCTCGAGCGCGCATACCACCTGATCCTCGACGTCGCCACCGGCCTCACGCACACACACGAGCGCAGCGTCTTGCACCGCGACGTCAAGCCCGCCAACGTCTTCCTCACTGGCGCCGGCAAGGCGAAGCTCGGCGACTTCGGCACCGGCGTCTTCATGGCCGACGAGGGCGAGGAGCGCGTCGGCACGGCTTTCTACATGGCGCCAGAGGTGTTCGAAGGACGCTCTTCCGGCGTGCGCTCCGACATCTACAGCCTGGGTGTGCTCGCGTACGAGGTCATCGCTGGGCGGCGCCCGTTCATCGCCGACACCTACGAGGCGCTGATGGTGGCCCATCACACCGAGGTGCCGAAGGACCTGCGCACCTTCAGACCCGAGGTCGATCAGCAGGTCGTGCGCCTCGTCGCCAAAGCGATGACCCGCGACCCTGAGAAACGCTTCCAGCAGGCGCGGCAGTTCCTCGAGGCTCTGCGAGGGATCTTGGGAGTAGACCCGCACGTCACCGGCGACGGCACCCCGCCTGCGCCGGTCACCGGCCGCTCCAGCAGAGCGGTCAAGACCGAGACACCCGCTCCCAAGGAGGAGAGCCGGCGCGGCGGCGGCGGGCTGTTCGGCTGGATCAAGCGCGGGCGCGGGTAGACGGATAGGCGGTCCCCGATGCTCCTAGGAGCGCGTGAGGTGACCGCTCTCGGGCTATACTAAAAGTCGGAACGACTCTTAGTTCCGGGGTGGCGACCGCTCTCCCGGGGCTGAGGCGCGGACGGCCGGCGGCTCGCGGCCGTGAGAACGAACACTCCCTTTAAGAGGTGCGAGATGGAAGCCAAGCGACTCGAGATACGTGACCTTCACGCCAGGATCGTCGGCGGTGACAAGATCCTCAACGGCGTCGACCTGACGGTTCCGCGCGGCGAGGTGCACGCGCTGATGGGCCCCAACGGCTCCGGCAAGTCGACGCTCGCCAAGATCATCGCCGGCGACCCGAGCTACGAGATCCTAGACGGCGACATAATCCTCGAGGGCCAGAGCATCCTCGAGATGGAGCCGGACGAGCGCGCCCGCGAGGGCCTCTACCTCGCCTTCCAGTACCCGGTCGAGGTGCCTGGCGTGTCGATCGCCAACTTCCTGCGCCTGGCGCTCAACGCGCGCCGCGAGGAGGGTGACGAGATCGGCGTCATGGAGTTCTACCAGAAGCTCCAGAAGGCGGTCAGGGAGCTGAACTGGGACGACTCGATCCTCGAGCGCAACCTGCACGAGGGCTTCTCGGGCGGTGAGAAGAAGCGCTCCGAGATCCTCCAGCTCCTGGTGCTCGAGCCGCGCTACGCCATCCTCGACGAGACGGACTCCGGCCTCGACGTCGACGCGCTCAAGGTCGTCTCGCAGGGCGTCAACGCCGCCCGCGGCCCCGACTTCGGCGCACTCGTCATCACCCACTACCAGCGGCTGCTCAACTACATCGTGCCCGACCGCGTCCACGTCATGGAAGGCGGCCGCGTGATCACTTCCGGCCCGAAGGAGCTCGCGATGGAGCTGGATCAGAAGGGTTACGAGTGGATCCGTTCCACTACCTCGAGCGGCGCCAGCGGCGCCCGCGTTTAGGAGCTGACGATGTCTGACCTCAGAGAGGTCCACCCCGACGCCGAGAAGCTCGAGGGGATGGAGCACACCAAGCAGTACGACTTCAAGCTGGCCGAGAACTACTTCTACAAGTCAGGCAAGGGCCTGAGCAAGGAAGTGGTCGAGCAGATCAGCTACTTCAAGAACGAGCCGGAGTGGATGCTCAAGTTCCGCCTCCGCGCCCTCGAGATAGCCGAGAAGAAGGGCCGCCCCAAGTGGGGTCCGGACCTAAGCGGCCTCGACTTCGATGAGATCTACTTCTACGTGCGTCCCAACGAGAAGCAGGGCACCGTCGACTCGTGGGACGAGATCCCCGAGGACGTGCGCAAGACCTACCAGCGCCTCGGCGTGCCCGAGGCCGAGCAGCGCGCGCTGGCCGGCGTCGGCGCCCAGTTCGAGTCCGAGATGGTCTACCACAAGCTCAAGGAGGAGTGGGAGAAGCTCGGCGTCATCTTCCTCGACACCGACACCGGCCTCAAGGAGCACCCCGAGCTCTTCAAGGAGTACTTCTCAACCGTCATCCCGCCAGAGGACAACTACTTCGCGGCGGTCAACTCGGCGGTCTGGTCCGGCGGCTCGTTCGTCTACGTGCCAGAAGGCGTCGAGGTCGGCGTGCCGCTGCAGGCGTACTTCCTGCTCAACGCCCAGAACATCGGGCAGTTCGAGCGCACCCTGATCATCGGCGCGCCCGGCTCGAAGTTCCACTACATCGAGGGTTGCACCGCGCCTGCCTACACCAGCAACTCGTTCCACTCCGGCGTCATCGAGATCGTGTGCCAGGAGGGCAGCAACGTGCGCTACTCGACCATCCAGAACTGGTCGCACAACGTCTACAACCTCGTCACTCAGCGCGCCCTGGTGCACCGCGATGCCAGCATGGGCTGGCTCGACGGCAACCTGGGCTCGAAGCTGACGATGAAGTACCCGAGCACCTACCTGATCGGCGAGCGCGCGCACGGCGAGATCCTCTCGATCGCTTTCGCCACCGACGGCCAGTGGCAGGACGCCGGCGGCAAGGTCATCCACGCCGCTCCGTACACGACCAGCAGCATCGTCAGCAAGTCGATCTCCAAGGGCACCGGGCGCTCGTCGTACCGCGGCCTGGTGCAGATCCACGAGGGCGCCACCCACGCCCGCTCCAACGTCGAGTGCGACGCGCTGCTCCTCGACGAGCAGGCTAGGACCGACACCTACCCGTACATCGAGATCAACGAAAAGACCGCTCATATCGGCCACGAGGCCACCGTCAGCAAGCTCGACGAGGAGCAGATCTTCTACCTCCAGACCCGCGGCCTGGCCGAGGACGAGGCGATGGCGCTGATCGTGCGCGGCTTCCTCGACCCGGTCGCCAAGGAGCTGCCGCTCGAGTACGCCGTCGAGCTCAACCGTCTGATAGAGCTCGAGATGGAAGGGAGCGTCGGCTGAGATGGCGACGCTCACCGACAACCAGCACGTAAGCGAGGCCACGGTCGAGGCACTGATCGAGCGCTTCCAGGAGCCGGCTTGGCTGGCCGAAGAGCGCCGCGCCGCACTGCGCAGCTACCAGGCGACGCCGTTCCCCACCTCCCGCGACGAGCAGTGGCGCTACAGCCGTTTGGACCGCTTCGGGCTTGACGGCTTGGAGCTGTTCGACGGCCCGCTGAGCCGCGCTGTCTCTCCGCGCATCTCGATGCGCTCTGACGACTCCGACGCCGAAGGCGTGCAGGTCATCAAGAACGGCGAGCTGATCGAGCGCCGCGCTGCCCTGCGCGAAGCCGGCGTCGTGTTCACCGACCTGAGGACCGCGGTCAACGAGCACGAGGATCTCGTCAGGCAGTACCTCTACACGACCGTCAACGCCAGGCAGACCAAGTACACGGCGCTCAACTCGGCGCTGTGGACCAACGGCACCTTCGTCTACGTGCCGCGTGACGTCGAGGTCGAGCTGCCGCTCGGCACCTTCACGACCGCCGACAAGGGCGGCATCGGCGCCGGGCGCACCCTGGTGGTCGTCGAGGCCAACGCCAAGGCGACGTTCATCGACGAGTACACCTCGGACCCCTTCGACGGCCGCCTGTTCTACGACGCCGCCACCGAGCTGATCCTCAAGGACGGCGCCAAGCTACGCTACGTCAGCCTGCAGAACTGGAGCCGCAACGTCGTGCACCTGCACAAGCAGCGCGCCGACGTCGGGCGCGACGCACGGCTCGAGTCCCTGACGGTCAGCCTGGGCGGCGACGCCGGCCGCGTCGAGATCGAGAGCGAGCTGGCCGGCATGGGCGCCGAGAGCGAGATGCTCGGCCTCTACTTCGCCGACGAGGGCCAGCACTTCAACCAGTTCACCCAGCAGCACCACGCCAGCCCGCGCGCGTTCTCCGACGTGCTCTTCAAGGGCGCGGTGCGCCACGCCTCGAACGCCGTCTACTCGGGCATCATCATCGTCGACCCCGGCGCCCAGAAGACCGACGCCTATCAGACGAACCGCAACCTGCTTCTCGACATCGAGTCGGAGGCGGTGTCGATACCGCAGCTCGAGATCGCGGCGAACGACGTGAAGTGCTCGCACGGCTCCACCACTGGCCCGGTGCCTGACGACCAGCGCTTCTACCTGATGAGCCGAGGGTTGACGCCCGAGGTCGCCGAGCACGTCCTCGTCACCGGCTTCCTCTACGAGGTGATGAGCCGCGTGACGCTGCCGAAGGTGGCGGAGTACGTCGAGCGCGTCGTGCAGGCGAAGCTCGGCGTGCCGGGGGTAACGGAGAAGCTGTGAGCGAGACGGAAGTCGGAGGCGGCGGCGCAGAACAAGGCGCCGCCGCCTCCGTTGCGCTCACGTCCGACGGCCGCTTCGACGTCGGGGCGGTCGAGGCCTTCTCGGAGGACAGCATCAACGCGTTCACCCTGGGCGAGGACGCCGTGATCGTGATCAAGGACAGCGGCAACTTCTACGCGCTACCCGACCGCTGCACCCACGCTCGCTACCCGCTCAGCGACGGCGAGCTCACCGGCGACGGCCGCATCCGCTGCACGCACCACGGCGCGACCTTCGACCTCGAGACCGGTAGGCCAACGATGCCGGCCATCGTGAAGATCCGGCTGTTCCAGGCGCACGTGGAGGACGGGCGGGTGCTCGTCAGCCTGCAGGAGCGGTAAGTCGCGAACGATGACGAAGTACCGCTTCATTGACAAGCTCATCCGCCCTGCCGGGGTCGGCACGTGGACCTACGTGAAGGTGCCCGCGAACGTCTCCGCCGACATCGGTATCGAGGGCCAGGTGCCCATACGCGGCACCGTCGGAGGCGAGAGTTTCCGCTCCACGCTGATGGCTCGCGGAGCCGGCGGGCACTACCTGGTGGTCCCGCGTCCTCTGCGCGATGCCTTGGGCGTCGCCGCCGGAGACGAGGTCGATGTCGAGTTCGAGGTTGACTCCGAACCGCGGACCGTCGACGTGCCGGCAGACCTCGCCAAGGCGCTCGCCGAGAACGCGGCTGCCTCCGAGTCGTTCGGATCATTCGCTCCCAGCTACCGCAAGGCGTACATCGACTGGATCGAGGACGCCAAGCTAGAACCGACGCGCGCGCGGCGGCTGGCGAAGGCGGTCGCCATGCTCGCAGAGGGCAAGAAGCTCAAGGGCTGAGCGCAGCGAAATAGCACGAGACGGGTGTCGTCCTTGACTCTGACGGTCGACACCGCTTTCGAACAGAAAGCAGGGTTCGGGGGACATCGGCGCTCGAGCCCGACGACTACTTCTTCGCCGTTTACGCCTACGAGATCGACAGGACCGATCCACACAGGTTGCTGCCACCCACACGCTTCGACGTCTCACTCAACGCGACGGGCTTGTTCCAGATCGAGTAGGAACTCACGGGACGCGGAGGTTCGGCGACGGTGAGTGCGATGCCCATCGCTGCTAGAACTTCAGCCCCTTGCGTTCGACAAGCGGCATCGTAGTTAACAGTGAACTTACTGGCGTGGGCCCAACTGCTCGACGCTGCCCAACACCAACGTCCGCATGTCGCTACCGCTGGGCTCTTGGAACAGCTTGAGTCCGAACTCCGGCAGGATGGCGATGAGATGATCGAAGACGTCGGCCTGCACGCCCTCGTAAACGGCCCACCGAACGTCGTTGACGAACACGTAGATCTCGAGCGGCAAACCGCGGGCACCGGGCTGCAGGTGCCGCACCAGGAACGTCATGTCCTGGGCTATCCCCGGGTGCGCGCGCAGGTAGCGCGTCACGTACGCGCGGAAGGTACCCAAGTTGGTCAGCCGCCGCGAGTTCACCGCGTCGTCTCGCGCCTCCGGATGCTCCTCCAGCCAGGCGCCGATGTCGGCGCGCTTCTCTTCGAAGTACGGCTCCAGCAGCGCGAAGCGGCTCAGGCGTTCGACATCTTCTGCCTCGAGGAAGCGCACGGTCGACGTGTCGAGATCGAGGCTGCGCTTGATGCGCCGACCGCCCGACGCCTGCATGCCGCGCCAGTTCTTGAACGATCTGTTGAGGAAGTTGTGCGCCGGGATGACGGTGTAGGTCTTGTCCCAGTTCTGCACTGTGACGGTGTTGAGGGCGATCTCGGTGACGTCGCCGTCAGCGTTCATGTCCGGCATCTCGATCCAGTCGCCGATGCGCACGAGGTCGTTGGCGGTGAGTTGGATGCCGGCGACGAAGCTGAGGATGGTGTTCTGGAAGATGAGCAGCAGCACGGCAGAGGCCGCGCCGATGCCGGTCAGCAAGAGCAGCGGATCGCGGTCGAGCAGGATGGCGATGCTCACGACGCCGACCAGGAAGTACAAGACGAGCGCCACCACCTGCAGCAAGCCCTTTATCGGCCGTTCTACGGCCTGAGGAGTCCGCTCGTACACGTCACCTAAGGCGAAGATCAGCGCCACCAACGACCGTGCGATCGCGATGACGATGAGCGCGCCGACGACTCGCTGCAACGCCACTGCGACGCCGTCGGGGAGTGCGGGCAGGTACGGCAGCCCGGCGCGGACGATGAGGAGCGGCACGAAGTACGAGAGCTTGTGCAGGAACCGCCGACCTTTGACCGCCTCGACCCAGTTGCTCTCTGACCTGACCGTGGTGCGGTCGAGTGCCGTACGCAGCACCCGCCGCGTGAGGAAGAACGCGAGGAAGGCGGCCACAGCCAGCGTCGCCGCCACCACCAAGGTGGAGAGGAGCGGCTGAGCTGTGGCCCACTCCTGCAGACCGCTACCCAAGTAGGCGGGCAGTGGCGGGATTATCAGCGTCTCGTCCATTCCTCAGCGACCATAACGCGCGAGCGCCTCGCAGTCCGCTGGCCGCCGGCACCTACCTCTTCGCGCCTCCGAACGCCGCGAAGCACGAGTTGACGTGCAGGACCTCGACCTGGAGGCCGGCGCGGCGCAACAAGTCGAGCTGATAGAGGAGAGGACGCGGGGTGTCCTCGCTGGCGATGTAGTCGAAGACGTGGTCGCGGTACTCCTGACCCGAGAGGCCGGTGAGGTACTCGCCGTAGCGCTCCCACATCAGCGCCTGCACCTCGGGCAGGCTGTTCTCCACCAGGTCGAAGATCCAGATCGAGCCGCCGGGCGCCAGGCTGGCGCTCAGTTTGGCGAAAACGGCCTCCCAGGCCTCGTCGTCACGCAGGTGGTGGAGCACGGCCGCAGCCACGATCACGTGGAATGCTGCAGCAGGCAGCTCCAGCTCGTTGATGTCGGCCTGGATGGTTGTGATCGCCTTCGCACCCGCTTGCGACACGCGCTCCTCGGCCCGCTTCAGCATCGGCTCGCTCAGGTCGATGAGGGTGACGCTCAAGCCGGGCAGCTCTTCGAGCAACCTCAGCGTGTAGTTCCCCGCTCCGCACCCGACGTCGAGCAGGCGCGTGGCGTCAGGAGACACGCGCGCGGCCGCCGCCGCGATGAGCTCGAGCGCCAGGGCGGCGTCGACGGTGCTCGTCTGGCCGGTCTGCAAGTTGGAGAAGCGCTCGACGTCGGCGTCGAAGCGTTCGCGGATCTGAGCGATGGAGGCTTTCTCGACTGGCATCTCGACAGTTTAGATGGGTAGCTGTGGCGGTACTGCCTAGTTGACTGGTTCAGGGAGGTCTTGAGGCGATGAACGTGGGACGTGCTCAACTCTGAAGCGTTGTCGGGTGAGGCGCTTCAGAGTAGAATTCCGAGTAGATGGACCTCCTAGAGCTACTAAGGACGCCTGAGGGCAAGGTTCTGGAGTTCAAGCGCGACCTATCCGCACGCAAAGGGATCGTGCGGACTCTCGTAGCGTTCTCGAACAGCGCCGGTGGCGTGCTACTCATCGGGGTTGAAGACCGAGAGGGCCATGTTCGCGGAGTCGAGAACCCTCTAGACGTTGCCGAGGCGCTCGCCAACCTAGTAAGCGTTAGCATCGCTCCACGCCTGGTCCCCGAGATCGAAGTGTTGCCGTTCCGAGGTACGCAGGTCGTGGCGGTACAGGTCCACCTGAGTCCCTTGCGACCGCATCATGTGAGGGCGGAAGGCACCGAGGCCGGCACCTACGTGCGAGTAGGTTCGACTAATCGCCGCGCCGACGCCGATCTGATCGAGGAGATGCGCCGTTCCGTCCGCGGTGAGAGCTTCGATGAGCAGCCGATGCCGGATCTCGACTCTGAAGCGATCGACTTCCGAGCAGCTTCAGAGTCGTTCGCTGACCGCCGCACGCTCGCTCGACGCGATCTGGAAACGCTCCGCCTGATCACGGTTCACCAAGGACGAAAGGTGCCAACCGTCGGTGGAGTGATCCTCTTCGGCCGTGAGCGCGAACGGCACTTCCCTGACGCCTGGATTCAAGCTGGACGGTTCTCCGGCACCGACAGGGCGCGCATAGCGGACCGTGCCGAGATCCATCAGCTCCCGATGCAGGCCATAGAGGGGGCCATCGAGTTCGTCGAGAAGCACACCCTCAAGAGCACGGAGATCGGCAGAGTCTATCGGACCGAGCACTGGAGCTTCCCAAGGGCGGCGGTACGCGAGGCAGTGATCAACGCCGTAGCTCACGCGGACTACGCGCTGCGCGGTGCTCCTATCCGTGTAGCTATCTACGACGACAGGCTGGAGATCGAGAACCCCGGACTGCTGCCCTTCGGCTTGACCGTCGACGACCTAGAGCGAGGGGTCTCGAAGCTGAGAAACCGCGTCATCGGTCGCGTGTTCCACGAACTGGGCATGGTCGAACAATGGGGAAGCGGTGTCCAACGGATGATCGCAGCCTGCCTGGAGGCCGGCCTCCCGCCACCCTACTTCGAGGAGCTAGGCACGCGGTTCAGGGTGACGATCTACTCGGAACCGGTCGGGCCAGCCGTTCTCGACAGGACCGACAGAGCGATACTCGAAGAGTTGGCTGAAGGTAGGGGGCTCTCAACCAAGGAGCTAGCGGTTGCCGTCGGTCTCTCGACACGGGCTACCAGGACCAGGTTGGCGCGCCTCGTCGAGTCGCGCTTGCTCAGTGAGGTTGGTACCGGCCCGAAGGATCCTAGGCGGCGGTATTACTTGGCGAACTGAGGCACTGTGGCAGACCGACGAACGCAGATCCGACTCTCAGTCAAGCTTCAACTTGAAGGCGAGCAGACTCTTGCTCTAGCTGGCGCCCTGCGTATAGGTCAACCCGAACACGGTATCCGTCAACCACCGCTTGAACCCGTCGTTATCCATGAACTGCCTGTACAACTCGGTGTCGTCCTTGAGGACCGCTGTCATCGCACGCGCCAGCGCCCGGTCGTGTTCGATGCGTGCGTTCTGGGCGTCTGAGTTCCGGAGCGCGTTCTGGTACGCCGTGTCGGCTGCGACACGGTTGGGGATGTCCTCGGTGATCAACCTATGCACGCGGTCGGCGTCCGACCACGGGACATTCCCGAACTGGTCGTTGAAGGTCTTGATGATGTTCGAGAGCCGATCGAGCTCAGGCTCCGCCTTGTAGCCACCACCGTCCGCGGGTACCGGGTCGATCTCGGCATCTGAATCGGGCAGTTGGATGCGCACCACCGCTCGCTTCTCAACCCTATAGCTGTCCATGTCGATCGCCTCGAGGATGCCTTTCGACAGGTCCTCCTCGACCGGCGCCGGCAGCTTCGGAACGAGGAACGTCAGGAAGATCGAAAGCTTCTCCCAGTCCGCGTTGGTGTAGGGGAGGATGGAGGAGAGGAACCCGTACGTGCGCAGGAACGCCTTCGCCTTGCCTTTGAAGTCGACCTGAGCGTCCTCGTCGAGCTGCTCGACGTACAGGGCAACGCAACTGTCGAGTATCGGGTCTAATCGCTCCCTGTCCGCGCCACCCAAGTACAGGGTCACCAGCTCGTCGAGCTGAGCAAGCGAGTAGACCTGGTAGCCATCCATGGCGGATTTGAGGTCGTGAAGCTTGTTCGGGTCGGTCTCGTCGGCGAGGATCGTGGTGCGGTAGTAGGGAGCGAACGACTCCTGGATCGTGTCGGAGTCGTTCATGAAGTCGAGAACGAACACGTCGTGCTTCTGAGGGTGTGCACGGTTGAGGCGCGAGAGCGTCTGTACCGCCTTGACGCCTGAGAGCATCTTGTCGACGTACATCGTGTGCAGGAGCGGCTCGTCGTAACCGGTCTGGAACTTGTCGGCGACCACCAGGAAGCGGTACGGGTCCTCCTGGATCCTCTCAGCGATCTGGCTAGACGGGAAGCCGTTGAGTGACGCTTCGGTGACCTTGGCGCCGCCGTACTCGTGCTCGCCGGAGAACGCGACGATGGCCTGATGACGACTCTTGCGCTCCTCGAGGTAGTCGCGGATAGCGTGGAAGTACTGGATGGCCCGCTCGATACCGGACGTGACCACCATCGCCCGAGCTTCGCCGCCGACCTTGTTGAGTGCCAGCACTTGCTCGTGGAAGTGGTCGACCATGATCTCGGCCTTGAGGCGGATGGCGTGCTCGTGACTTTCGACGTAGTGGCGCAGCTTCTTCTTGGCGCGCTTGGTGTCGAACTCGGGGTCGCCTTCGACCTTCTTGATCAGCTTGTAGTAGCTCTCGACGGGCGTGTAGTGCTTGAGCACGTCCAGGATGAAGCCCTCCTGAATGGCCTGCTTCATCGTGTAGCTGTGGAACGGGAGGTGGCGGATAGTGCCGTCGGCTTGCGGCTCGCTCTGCCCGAAGATCTCGAGCGTCTTGTTCTTGGGTGTCGCCGTGAACGCGAAGTAGCTGGCGTTGAACAGCAACTTCTTGGCTTCCATCAACCGGTTGATCTGGTCCTCTAGGGTCTCGTCGTCTTCCTCGGCACCAGTTCCGCCGAGGGCGATCGAGACCGCTGCCGACGCGCGCCCGCCCTGGCTCGAGTGCGCCTCATCGATGATGATCGCGAACTTACGTCCACGGTGTTCGTCGCCGATCTCGTTCAGCACGAACGGGAACTTCTGGACGGTGGTGATGATGATCTTCTTGCCTTCGGCGATGAACTTGCGAAGGTCGCCGGAAGCTTCAGCGTGGCCGACCGTGGCGCCGACCTGCGCGAACTGCTTGATGGTGTCGCGGATCTGTTGGTCGAGGATGCGGCGGTCGGTGACGACGACGATCGAGTCGAAGACCTCAGCCCCGTTCTTGCTGAGCCCGATGAGCTGGTGCGCGAGCCAGGCGATGGAGTTCGACTTGCCGCTGCCGGCCGAGTGCTGGATGAGGTAGCGCCTGCCCGCGCCGCACTCGTGAGCGTCGGCGAGCAGCCTGCGTACCACGTCGAGCTGGTGGTAGCGCGGCCAGATCTGGACCCTGCGCTTCCGACCGGTCTTCTCGTCCTTCGTCTCGACGATTTGCGCGTAGTTCTCGAGGATATCCGTCAAGCCGTTGCGCGTGAGGACGCGCTTCCACAGGTAATCGGTCTTGAGGCCGTCCGGGTTGGGCGGGTTCCCGGCTCCGTCGTTCCAGCCTCGGTTGAACGGCAAGAACCACGAGCTCTTGCCCTTGAGGTGGGTGCAGAAGCGAACCTCGTGGTCGTCGACCGCGAAGTGCACCACGCAACGCCCGAACTCGAACAGCTTCTCGCGCGGGTCGCGGTCGCGCTTGTACTGCTGCACGGCGTCCTCGACTGTCTGCTTGGTGAGACTGTTCTTCAGCTCGAACGTGGCGACGGGCAGACCGTTGATGAAGAGCCCCAGGTCGAGGGAGCGATGCGTCTCGTCTCGGCTGTAACGGAGCTGGCGGGTGACGCTGAAGCGGTTCTCGGCATAGCGCTCGGCTGCCTTGGGGTTGCCGGGAGAGGGGGTTCCGTAGAAGAGATCGATGTGGTGCGGCCCGTGCTTGATGCCGTTGCGAAGCACGTCGATGGTGCCGCGCTTGCTGATCTCGCCTTGGAGGCGGGCGAGGAACGAGCGTCTTGTGGGGCCGTCGTTGCCGATGTCAGTCGCGTTCGCAGCGTCCGGCTGAGTCTCGCAGAGGAAGGCCGCGAGCTGGACGAGGTCGACGCAGTACTCGCGGTTGTACGCCTCAGGGGTGCCGCAAGTCCAACCGCTTCCGAACGCCGCGGCGTCGTTGGTGGCGAGGTTCTGCACTTCCGGGTCACAGTCCGAGCCGGTCAGCGCCGTGCTGATCAGGCGTTCGAGACCGCGTTCGGAGGTGTCGGTGTGGGTCATATGCCTTCCAGGAGGCGGGCGATGGCCTCGGGAGCCGGCAACTGACCCTTCAGCGCCCTCGGCAGCGTCCTGGTGACTTCGTAAGTCGCCACGCCGATGGGCTTGCGTGCGTCGCGCAACGCGTACTCGACGATAGTGCGAGTCTTCTCCTTGCACAAGATGATACCGATGGACGGGTTCTCTTCCGTTTGCCGCACCTGCACATCTAGTGCCGCGAGGTAGAACTGCATCTTGCCGACGAACTCCGGCTCGAACTCACCGATCTTCAGTTCGATGGCCACCAAGGCACGTAGGCTTCGATGGAACAACAGCAGGTCGATGAAGTACTCCTTGCCCTCCACCTCCAGCCGGTACTGGCTGCCCATGAAGGCGAACATGCCGCCCATGGCGCGCAGGAAGTCCTCGATGCGGGCGATCAATGCTCGCTCCAGCTCGCGCTCGCCGTGCTGCTCGCCGAGTTCGAGAAAGTCGAAGGCGTATTCGTCCTTCATCGCCAGCTTGGCTTGCGCACGTAGGGCCGGAGTTAGCGTCTGGTCGAAGTTGGTCTGGCCGAGCAGCGATTTCTCGTAGCTCTGGTTGTCGATCTGGTGCGCCAGCACGTTCTTCGACCAGCCGAACTTTCTGGTCATGCGCAGGTAGAACTCGCGTTCGAGCTGGTCTTTGCAACGCTCGAGTATGAGCAGGTTGTGGCTCCAGCTGATTTCTCGCACCAGTGGTGCGAGTTTTGCCAGGTCGCGGTAGGTCTCGACGAACCCCTTCATCCGCCACAGGTTGGATGCCGAAAACCCACGGGTCCCAGGAAACTCCGCTTGAAGGTCGGAGGCGAGTTGCGTCACCACGGCCCTACCCCAGCCTTCGACCTGTTGGCGCTCCACGATCAGCCGCCCGATGTCCCAGTACAGGCCGACCAGTTCCTTGTTCACCGAGCGCAGCGCCGCGTACTGCGCGGACTGGATGCGCTCCTTCACTTCGGCCAGCAGGGCCGGGTAGTCCTTCGTCACGGCAGGTTCTCGCACCGCTGGCGCGAGTTTCTTGTGGGTGGGCTTCTTACTCGTCGTCATCAGCGCCCCCTTCCCCAACGCCTGCCTCGCGGTGAGGTCTCTAGGCAGCCCATGTGGGCTGGCTCCTGCCGCGAGTCTTGTGCCTGGCCAAGTCCAGGTCCATTGTGGCACCCTTTGGTAGCTTCCTCCTGTGAAGCTGTCCATTGGCTAAGGCGGAAGACCCGTCCCAGACACGAAGCCCTTGACCAAGTCCCGATGCAGGTGGTGAACTCGTTCGGACTTCCGACCATCTGACAGCCGGTCTGGAAGCCTACCCGTGGCGCTTGAACTCCACCCAATCGACCCCTGTCCGTAAGTAGCGGTGCCAGTCGACCAGTGCCACCGGGCCGGTGGACGTCATTCCTCAGCCTCCTCCAAAGCGTCTCCTGAGCCGTCAGTTGCAGCTTCGTCATCCGCTGGTTCCGGCTCGAAGTCGTCGAGCGGAACGGCGATGTCGGTTTCGTCCGGCAGTCGGGCCGTTGCTTCTCGGACGTCGAGTTTGCCGGTTACGACGTCGGCTATTAGGCGGGTGCGGTACTCGTGGAGGAGAGCGATCTCCTTTCGAGCGCAGCCGATCCCCGCTTCGATCGAAGTGGTTGCAGAGCCAACCGCTTCCATGATTCGTTGTTGTTCAACGAGGGGCGGCAGGACGATCTTTAAGCTCTTGACGATTTCAGCGTTCAGATTTGGCTGTGTTGCGCTACGGGCCTCACTAAGGTGGCGCAGAACTCCGTAGTGAGCGATGAACCACAACTGGAGGTACTCCGGCCTGGCTCGGCTCGGGCTAGGAAGAATTGCCAGGGCTGCTTGGTTCACAGTGGCGGGCATCTTTAGAAGGCCGGTACGACCCCGGGTCTGACCCTGGCCATACATTGCTATCAGCAATGTGTCCACCGGT
>CAYMRL010000003.1:357603-437613 GCA_964392895.1 uncultured bacterium | reverse complement strand
ATTCTCTCCAATCCTCGTGAACGGAGAGCCTCTATCAAACCCAGGGCGCTTCACCCGCCGTGCGGCACGCCCTGGAGGGCTTGATGCCAGCTCGGACCAGTAACTCGACTCTAGCTACTGCTTCGAATCTACTGCGAGCCGACTCGCTCAGGTCAGGCCAAGAACGGCGCGCTAACCACTGCACCTCGCCAGGCAAAGCGACTACTCTCATGCTGGAGGTTCCTCTCCCGGACAGGAATGGAACCTCCATCATCTACCCAACAACAGTCTCAACTAAAGAAGGACTCAAACACGTCCAGCGTCACGAAGTACCCCACTCTGTCGGCTACGCAGTTCGCTAGGTAGGGAGGTAGTCAGGTGGCGCGCAAGCGCAAGACCCGTCGAGCACCTGGTGAAGGCAGCATCCGCCTACGTCCGGACACCGGTCGGTACCAGGCCGGGCTACTAGTCGGCTACAACGAGGTTGGGAACCCGCTCCGGATCCGACGTGACTTCGACACGTTCAAGGACGCGGAGCTGTGGCTGGCGCAGCAACGCGTAGCGCAGGCCCGCGGTGAGTTGCTCATCCAGCACAACGAGACCGTCGGTGAGCGCATCGAAGGGTGGCTGGAGTCCAGAGGCGCGAGAGTCGCTGAGCGCACCCTGCACGACTACCGCACGACGCTAGCCAGGTACGTGACACCGCATCTTGGCCGCGTGAAGCTGAAGGACCTCAAGCCGCTGCACGTCGACCAGCTCCTGACCAAGCTGCACCAGGAGGGCCGGAGCGCCTACACGATTGAGAAGGCGCACCGGTACTTGAGCATGGTGCTGATTCACGCCGTCGAGCTCGAACTGATCCCGCGCAACGTGGCACGGCACGTGCGGCCGGCGGCGCCGCCGAAGCGGAAGGCACCAAGATGGAGCGCAGCTGATGCGCAGGCAGTCCTCGAGCACTGCTCCGGTCTTGACCACCCGGTGGCGCGCTACATCATCGTCGGGCTGCTGACTGGCCTCAGGCGCGAGGAACTGCTCGGGTTGAAGTGGGCCGCGGTCGACCTGCGTGAGAACCGCCTCGAGGTGAACTCGACGGTCACGTTCATTTCCGGCCGGGCGGTCGAGAGTCCGCTCGCGAAGACCGCGGCAGGGTACCGGACGCTCTACTTCGACGAGCTCGCCGGCGCGGCACTCAAGCAGCAACTGGAGCATGTGCACCTCGCCCAGGCGGCCGCGAGCGACTGGCAGGACCGCGGCTTCGTCTTCCCCTCCAGCCGCGGCACTCCCCTATCGGAGCGGTTCCTGCGCGACTACTTCCAGGCTATCTGTAAGGCGGCCGGCGTGCCGATCATCCGCCTCTACGATCTCAGGTCGACGCACGGGAGCATATTGGCTGACGCCGGGGTGAACCCGAAGCTGATCAGCGAACGGCTCGGGCACGCTAGTGTGGGGTTCACGATGGACGTCTACGTCCGCACGCAGGCTCCTGAGCAGCGCGCGTTGGCTGCTGCTTTCAGGGCCGCGGTGAGTGGCAAGTCAGTGGCAGACGACGCCGAATCACCTCAGGATTCCGAGAGCGAGGAGGCGGCGGATTGACCGCTCGACCCCACTCCAGGCTCGGCTAGGACACGCCCTTCGACTCGACGGTATCGGCGTTCTTGGTTGTTCAAGCTGCACTTAAAATCTGTCGCCCCTCGGGGCGTGCGGGTTCGAGCCCCGCTCCCGGCACCATCAAGCACCGATAGCCTGCTCGACGAACAGCGCGTGCACCGCGCGCATGTGCTCCTCGGTGATGTGAGGGACGTCGGTGGGGACGTTGTCGAGGCCGTGCGCCCAATCGTGGATCTGTCCGCAAGGACGTAGCGCAGCGACGAGGTCCCAGGTCGGCAGCGCCGTATCGGGCCAGGGCACCAGCGCGAAGTAGCGCGCCGTGAACGCGCGCATCGCCGCCTCGCCGTACTGCCACCAGATGTCGAGGCGGGTGATGCCGATGTCCTCGAGCGGATCGCCGAGAGAAGCGTCCTCCCAGTCGATGAGTCCGGTGATGCGCCCTTCCGACCAGAGGATGTTGCCTGGCCACATGTCGCCGTGGAGCAGGGTCGTCGGGTTCGGTGGCGGGGGCCAGCCGGCGGCCAGTTGGCTGCGGATCCGCGTCTCGCCTAGGCTCTCGTCCGGGTCCTGAACCGGGGGCCAGAAGTGCTCGAGGTCGGCGTCGGCCTCGGCTAGGCCCGAGCCTAGTGCAGGCCCGAGCCTAGAACGCCCCTCGAGACCGAGGAACCCCAGGTGCAAGGCTGCTGCCAGCTCGGCGATGCGCTCGGCCGCCGCCACAGGATCGGCAGGGCGGAACACCGATGCGCCGGCCAGGCGCTCCATGGCGAGAGCGTCGTCGCCGAGATAGACCGGTCTAGCGACAGGCAACCCGGCCGCATGTGCCGCCGCGAGCAGGTGGAACTCGCACGCGACGCGCTGTGGATCTACCCGGCCGAAGCGCGCACCTGGACGCTTGAGGACGAGGTCGAGGATCTCGCCCGCTGCGGTCTCGAGCCGCACGAAACGCGTGTCGCCCGAGATGCCGCCGGGGACACTCGAGGACTCGACGATCCGCGAGCCGGGCAGCGCCGCGGCCACCAACGAATTGAACCAATCGGACACGACGCACAGTCTAGCCGCCGCCATGCCATGCTGTTCTCACGAACCACCGGCGCGCTACAGCGCCCTTGGAGGCAGCATGAACGACCTACCCATCGAGTTCAGACGGTCAAACGTCGGCCAGTTCTTCTCGCGTTCCCTGCTCGTGATCATCGTGCTGGGGGTCTTGGCGATCTTGCTGTTCAACAGCTTCTTCACCGTCGACCAGGGCTACCGCGGGGTCGTCTTGCGTCTCGGCGCCGTCGTGCGCATCGCGCCGCCCGGCCTCGGCTTCAAGATGCCGCTTATCGACCGTGTCGTTCGGATCCGCGTACAGACGAACTCGAAGATCTACGACCGCATGGAGACGTACTCGCGCGACCAGCAGCTCGCCGAGATGCGCGTGTCGGTCACCTACCGGATCGTGCCGGAGGAGGTCGCCACCGTCTACGCGACCTACGGCAGCGAGGAGGGTCTGGTAACCAGGCTCATCGACAGGCGCGTCAACGAGCTCGCCAAGACCGTCTTCGGCCAGTTCACCGCCGCGCAAGCCATCCAGCAGCGCAGTCAGCTCAACCAGCAGATCTCCGAGGCGATCATCGCGGTGATCGACCAGTCGATAGTGGTGATCGAGAGCATCCAGGTCGAGGACATCGCCTTCTCGGCGGCATACGAGCAGTCGGTCGAAGCCAGGATGATGGCCGAGGTCGAGGTACAGCGGCGCGCTCAGGAGCTCGAGCAGCAGCGCATTCAGGCGCAGATCGTCGTGACGCAGGCGCAGGGTCAAGCCGACGCGTTGCTCGCAGAGGCGCGCGCGCAAGCCGAAGCGACGATCCTCGCCGGCGACGCCGAAGCCTCTGCCATCCGCGCCCGCGGTGAGGCGCTGCGCGACAACCCCGACCTGGTCTCGCTGGTGACCGCAGAGCGATGGAACGGGTTCCTGCCGACGACGATGGTCCCTGGGGCTGCCGTGCCGTTCATCAACGTCGACGGGTTGAGGTGACCAGGGTATCTGGGGGTCATCCTCGCGACCCCTAGGCTAGGCAAATGATCAGGACGCGGCGCCGACATGGGCCGCGTCCTTAGTTCGTGGTAGCGATGCGGGGGCTCGAACCCCGGACCTCACGATTATGAGTCGTGCGCTCTAACCGGCTGAGCTACATCGCCAGGTTGTGAACCGGACGGCGCCCGGCCAAGCTCAGATTATCCCCTAGAGGCGCACTGCCTAGCAAGCGCGCCCTATATCGTGGCGCATGCCGACTCCCGAACTGGCGCGGTTCGACGCCGTGCTCTTCGACCTCGACGGCGTCCTCACCCCCACCGCCGAGGTTCACATGCGCGCCTGGGCCGCGCTCTTCACTGGGTACCTAGCCGGGCGCGGCGCCGAGCCTTATCGCGACCAGGACTACTTCGACCACATCGACGGCAAGCCGCGTTACGAGGGTGTGGCTCAGCTGCTGCGCTCGCGCGGGATCGAGCTTCCGTGGGGCGAGCCGTCCGACCCCGTCACCGCCGACACCATCTGCGGTCTGGGCAACCGCAAGGAGGAGCAGTTCAACCGCATCTTGCGTGAGGAGGGCGTCGCGCCGTACGCCGGCTCGGTCGCGCTGCTCGACCATCTCGAGTCGCGCGGCGCTCGCGTCGCTGTCGTTTCCAGCTCGCGCAACGCCGCGCGCGTGCTCGCCGCCGCGGGTCTCGCCGAGAGGTTCTCGGTCGTCGTCGACGGCGTCTATGCAGCCGTCGAGGGCTTGGCGGGCAAGCCCGACCCCGCCACCTACCTGCGAGCGGCGCAGCTTCTCGGTGTCGACCCTGCGCGTGCTGTGGTGGTCGAGGACGCGTTCTCCGGTGTCGAGGCGGGTCGTTGCGGGGCGTTCGGTCTGGTCGTGGGCGTCGATCGTGGAGCCGGCGCGACCGAGCTGAGAGCCGCCGGCGCCGACATCGTCGTCAGCGACCTGGCCGAGCTCATACCGGCGGCCGGTCACCTCGACCGCCGCCTCTACCCCGTCGACGAGTGGCGCCTGATCGAGCGTGCCAGACCGACGGCCGCCACCCGTGGCCGGTTCGAGACGGTCTTCGCGCTCGGCAACGGCTACCTCGGCCTGCGCGGCAACGCCGACGAGGGCGGCGAGGCGCACGAGCACGGCACCTTCATCAACGGTTTCCACGAGACCTGGCCGATCCGTTACCCGGAGGCGGCTTACGGCTTCGCCGAGGTCGGCCAGACGATCCTCAACCTGCCCGACGCCAAGACGATCGAGCTCGAGATCGACGGTGAGCGGTTCGACCCGGACGCGAGCGCTCTCGAGGAGTACGAGCGCGCCCTCGACATGGCGGCAGGTGTTCTAGAGCGGCGCTGCGTGTGGCGCATGGCGAGCGGCAGACGCGTCGAGGTCAGCTCGAAGCGCATGGTCAGCTTCGAGTCGAGACACCTGGCGCTCATCGAGTACTCGGTTCGCGCTCTCGACGAGCCGGTCTCGGCGGTGCTTCGCAGCCTGCTGTTGGATAGGCAGGCGCCTAGCTCAGGGGTAGGCGAAGAGGCGCCCTTCGACCCCCGCCGCTCAGAGGACATGACCGGCGCGCTGCAGCCGCGACGTCACGGTGCCAGCGGCGACCGCGCTCATCTCGCGCACACCACGCGGGCGTCCGGACTGGGCGTGGCCGTGATGGCCGCTCACGCCCTGAGTGGCGACGACCGCGGACGAGTCAGCGCCACCTCCGCACCACAACGAACCGAAACCACGTTCGAGTTCCAGGTTCCCAAAGGCGAGACGGTGACGCTTCACAAGCTGATCGCCTACCACGACGGGGCGTCCTCCGGCATCGACGCGCTTCTCGGCGCCTGCTCCTCGACCCTCGACGCCGCCGCGGCGCTGGGCGCGGAGGAGCTGTTCGCCGGCCAACGCCGCTGGCTGGAGGCCTTCTGGGCCGACGCCGACGTGCGAGTCGGCGGCCAGCCGGCGATCCAACAGGCGGTCCGCTGGAACCTCTTCCAGATCCTGCAGGCCTCGGCTCTGGCCGACGGACGCGGCGTCAGCGCCAAGGGTGTGACGGGCAGCGGCTACTCGGGCCACTACTTCTGGGACACGGAGATCTACGTCCTCCCCTACCTGATCCACAGCCGTCCCGAGATGGCGCGCGCCGCGCTGCAGTTCCGCCACTCCCTGCTGCCGGCCGCCCGGCGCCGCGCCGCGGTCATGAACGAAGCCGGCGCGCTGTTCGCCTGGCGCACCATCAACGGTGAGGAGGCGTCTGCCTACTACCCGGCAGGAACCGCGCAGTACCACATCGATGCCGACATCACCTACGCCGTGGCCAAGTACCTGTGGGCGACGGCCGAGAGCGACTTCGCGGCTGTACAAGGCACGGACATCGCCGTGGAGACGGCTCGCATGTGGGCG
Organism: uncultured bacterium; assembly: GCA_964392895.1. GTDB lineage: Bacteria > Deinococcota > Deinococci > Deinococcales > Trueperaceae > CAYMRL01. The sequence goes on along the minus strand of CAYMRL010000003.1, from coordinate 431,611 downwards.
ACCCTCGGTTTCTTCGACCCCTCCGGCGCGTTCCACATCCACGCCGTCACCGGTCCTGACGAGTACAGCGCCGTCGTGGACGACAACTTCTACACGAACGTGATGGCCGCCTTCAACCTGCGCTTCGCGGCGGACCTCGTCGAGCGGTTGGCCGCGGCCGACGTCGAGGCGCACGCCGCTCTCGTCGAGCGACTAGGCCTGAGCCCGACCGAGCCCGCCGCCTGGCGCCGCGCCGCGGATGCCATGGTCCTCGCGTTCGACGAGAGACGCGGTATCCACGTTCAGGACGCACGCTTCCTCGAACGCGAGCCGTGGGACTTCGCCGGCGACCCTCCGGCGAAGCGCCCGCTCCTGCTTCACTACCACCCACTGGTCATCTACCGGCACCAGGTGCTGAAGCAGGCCGACCTGGTGTTGGCGCTCTACCTGCACGGCCGGCTCTTCGGCGCGGACCAGAAGCGCGCCGACTTCGACTTCTACGACCCTCTCACCACCGGCGACTCGACGCTGTCGGCGGCGGTGCAGTCGATCATCGCGGCCGAGGTCGGCTATGCGGATCTCGCCATGGACTACTTCGAGCGGATGCTCTACGTTGACCTCGCCGACCTGCACGCGAACACCGCCGACGGTGTGCACATCGCCTCGACAGGCGGCGCCTACCAGGCGTTGGTGGCCGGTTTCGGCGGCATGCGCGACGACGGCGGCAGGCTGCGGTTCGAGCCGCGGTTGCCGTTCGGCTGGACCTCGCTCGCGTTCACGGTGCGCAGCAGCGGGTCGCAGGTGAGCGTGGTGCTCGAGACGAGCCGCGCGACGTTCCGACTCTTGGCTGGTGGCGCTGTCAAGCTCGATGTGCGTGGCCGAGAGGTGACGCTAGACGGTGCCGACCCCGTTGTCGTCGCTCTGACCTAGGCAGAAGCCTAGACGCGGGGGATAGTGGCGTGTTCAACGCCAAGCACGACACCGCCCCTGCTACAGTGGCGAGAGATGATCGAGCCCTCGCTCGACCTTTACGGCGCCACGTTCGACCGAGTCGATGGATTGCTGCACGAGCTGCTGGCCAAGAGCCGCGCTCGGTACGCGTTGATCATCGACAGGAAGGGCTTCGTGCTGCTTCACGCGCGGGCTCTGTGGGCGCCGAAGCCGCCATCTCTCGACTCCCTCGCCACGCTCATCGCGTCCAACTACTCGGCCAACCGCGCCATCGCCAAGCTGTTCGGCGAGGACGGGTTCAAGGAGACGGTGCAACAGGGCTCCGAGGTCGGTACCTTCATCGAGGAGCTCGGTGACGAGGCGCTCCTCGTCGCCGTGTTCGACTCCAACGCCCAGCTCGGGCGCGTCAAGGTCGCGACTAAGCAGGCGGCTGCGGAGATCCGCATCGCCATCGACGCCTCGGACGAGAGCGCGCCAACGCTCGAGTTCGACCAGGAGTGGAGCAGCAACACCGCGGCGCTGCTCGACGGACTGTTTGGACAGAGGGAACGATGAGCACGATCAACTTCAACGCCCGCGAGATCAACTTCAAGATCGTCTACTACGGCCCGGGCCTGTCGGGCAAGACGACCAACCTGAAGCAGATCTACGAGCAGGTTCCCGCCGAATCCAAGGGTGAGATGGTCTCCCTCGCCACCGAGGACGAGCGCACGCTGTTCTTCGACTTCCTGCCGCTCGACCTCGGCAAGGTCAACGGCTTCAAGACGCGCTTCCACCTCTACACCGTGCCAGGGCAGGTGTTCTACAACTCGTCGCGCAAGCTGATCCTCAGGGGTGTTGACGGCGTAGTGTTCGTCGCCGACTCCGCCCCCGACCGTCTGCGCGCCAACGCCGAGAGCCTGCGCAACCTGCGCGAGAACCTAGCTGAGTACAACCTCCACCTCGGCCAGCTTCCCTACGTGGTCCAGGTCAACAAGCGCGACCTGCCCGACGCCCTGCCTATGGAGCAGATCGGCTACGTCCTCGACCCCAAGGGCGAGGTGCCGAAGTTCGAGGCCGTCGCCGCCGAGTTCAAGGGCGTCTTCGAGCCGCTCAGGGCCGTCTCGACGCTGGTGCTCGAGAAGCTGGCGCAGAAGGCCTCGCAACCCGTCTGAACCGCGGTCTAAAACCGAGCCGAACGGCGCTGCGGCAGCGCTAACCACGCGTGTTATCTTCGCGTCGATGAAGCGCACGCCGCTACACGCCGTTCACCAGCAGCTCGGGGCAAGGCTCGTCGACTTCGCCGGCTTCGAGATGCCCATCCAGTACCCGGGCGGCATCAACGAGGAGCACATGGCCGTGCGCTCCAACGCCGGACTCTTCGACGTCAGCCACATGGGCGAGATCCGGGTGACAGGCACCGAGGCGCTCGACTTCCTCAGCTACGCCACGCTCAACGACCCAGCCAAGCTCAAGATCGGCCGCGGCCAGTACAGCATGCTGCCCAACGCGCGCGGCGGGCTGGTCGACGACATCTTCCTGTATCGCGAGGGCGAGGAGGAGTACCTCGTCGTCGCCAACGCCTCGAACATCGGGCCGGTCGTCGATCACCTGCGTTACTTGGCCGACGGTGGCGAGGTGACGATCACCGACGAGTCCGAGGAATGGGGCCTTCTCGCTCTGCAGGGCCCCAACGCGCCGCTCCTGCTCGGCCGTCTGGTGGAAGAGGACCTGACCACCCTCAAGCGCAACTCGGTCGTCTCCTCCACCCTGTCAGGCTGCCCCGTCAGGCTGAGCCGCACCGGTTACACCGGCGAGGACGGCTTCGAGATCTTCTGCCGCCCCGACGACGCCGAGGCCGTGTGGGACGAGCTGACCCGCGCCGGCGCGCAGCCCTGCGGGCTCGGCGCGCGCGACACGCTGCGCCTCGAAGCCGGCTTCCCCCTCTACGGCCACGAGTTGACCGAGGACTCCAACCCGCTGTGCACGCCGTTCGCGTGGGTGGTCAAGGACAAGCTGTTCTACGGCCGCGAGCACATGTGGGACGCGCAGTGCGGCAGGCGCCTCGTCGGCCTGCGGATGCTGGAGCGCGGCATCCCGCGCCAGGGTTACCGCGTGATGGCCGGCCCGGAAGCCGGCTCTGACGGCGAGGCCGTCGGCGAGGTCACCTCCGGCACCCTGTCGCCGCTGACGCGTGACTGCATCGGCTTCGCATGGGTCGCGAGCGAGCTCAGCGAGACGGGCTCGAGCCTATGGGTCGAGGTTCGCGACAAGATGGTGGCCGCGCAGGTGGTCGAGCTTCCTTTCTACAAGTCCTGAATCGGGCGAGCGCCCGTTAAACACCGGAGGATCCGATGAACACGCCGCAAGAGCTTCGCTACGCCAGTTCGCACGAGTGGGCGCGCACAGAGCCCGATGGCAGCGTGACTGTCGGGATCACCGACTTCGCGCAGGACCAGCTCGGGGACGTCGTCTTCGTCGAGCTGCCCACCGTCGGCCGCAAGGTCGGCAAGGGCGACCAGGTCGCCGTCATCGAGTCGGTGAAGACCGCCTCTGACATCTACGCGCCCGTCAGCGGTACGATCAAGTCCGTCAACGCGACCCTCGAAGGTCGCCCAGAAGCCATCAACGAAGGCCCCTACGAGGGCGGCTGGATGTTCGTGATCGAGCCGTCCGACGCCGCCGAGCTCGAGTCGCTGCTCGACGCGGCCGCTTACGAAGCATCCCTCGACGGCTGAAAGGCTAGACAAGCGTGCACTACAACCCGCATACCCCCGAGGACATCGCTCGGGCGCTCGAGACCGTCGGCGTCGGTTCCGTCGACGAGCTGTTCGCCGACCTGCCGGCCGACCTGAGGGACGTGCCGATCGACTTGGCGAACGGCATCGGTGAAGCCGAGCTGCTCGCCTACCTGCGCTCGCTCGCGGCCAAGAACCACCCGTCGCGCGCCGACTTCCTCGGCGGTGGGATGAGACGCCACTTCATCCCGTCGGTGACGCCGCATCTCGCCATGCAGAGCGAGTTCGTGACCGCGTACACGCCGTACCAGCCCGAGGTCGCGCAGGGCATCCTGCAGGCGACGTTCGAGTTCCAGACGCTGATGACCGAGCTGACCGGCTTGGACGTCAGCAACGCCTCGATGTACGACGGCGCCTCTGCCGCCGCCGAGGCCGCGCTCCTGGCGGTGCGGCAGACGGGCCGTCAACGCGTGGCCGTCAGCCGCGGCGTGCACCCCGAGACCCGCGAGGTGCTGCAGACGTACTTAGGGCCGATCGACGTCGAGATCGTCACCCTCGACCTGAAGGACCTCACCACCGACGCGTCGCAGCTGCCTGCTGACGTCGCGTGTGTGATGGTGCAGCAACCGAACCACCTCGGCTACCTCGAGCCCATGGCCGAGCTCGGCGCGGCGGCTCACGCTGTCGGCGCGCTGTTCGTCGCGGCCGTCGATCCGCTGAGCCTGGCGGTCTTGGCCTCGCCGGGCGAATACGGCGCCGACATCGCGGTCGGCGACGGCCAGAGCCTCGGCAACTACACGAACTTCGGGGGACCGACGTTCGGGTTCATGGTAGTCAAGGACGCGCTCATCCGGCAGTTCCCCGGTCGCTTGGTCGGCCAGACCGTCGACGTCGACGGGCGCCGCGCCTACGTGCTGACGCTGCAGGCGCGCGAGCAGCACATCCGCAGGTCGAAGGCGAAATCGAACATCTGCTCCAACCACCAGCTCACGGCTCTGATGGCCGCCGTGAACGTCTCGGCGCTCGGCGCGCAGGGGCTGCGGGAGATGGCGGTCGCGTCTGTGAAGAACGCGCACCGGTTGGCCGACGCACTGGCGGCAGCCGGCGCGCGTCCGGTGACCGGCGCGCGGTTCTTCCAGGAGTTCGCGCTGCAAGTGGTGTCCGAGCCCGAGACGCTGCGGGCCGAACTGGCACGCCGCGGGATCGATGCCGGGGTGCCGGTCGGAGCGGAGTACGGCTTGGGTAATGCCGTGACCTTGGCTTGCACCGAGCTCAGCGACGACGCGCAGATCCAAGCCCTCGTATCTGCGTTGGCCGAGCTGGGCGAGGTTTCTGCTCGCGCGGGGGTCGCCCATGCCTGACGTCTTCCCTCTGATCTTCGAGCGCTCCAAGCCGGGGCGTCGCGGCGCCAGGCCACCCGTTGCCGATGACAGCGGTCTGAGCGAGCTGCTCGGTGCCGAGAACCTGCGCGAGAAGGCGCCGCGTCTGCCCGAGGTCTCCGAGCTCGACCTGGTGCGGCACTACACGCAGCTGGCACACCGGCAGTTCAGCATCGACGGCAACTTCTACCCGCTGGGTAGCTGCACGATGAAGTACAACCCGAAGGTCAACGAGGAGGCCGCCCGCCTCTTCCAAGACCTCCACCCGTACCAGGACCCGGAGTCGGCGCAGGGAGCGTTGGAGCTCCTGTGGGAGCTGCAGAGCGACCTGTGCGCCCTGACAGGCATGGACGCGGTCAGCCTGCAGCCGGCCGCCGGCGCTCACGGCGAGCTGGCGGGCGTGCTGATGATCCGCGCCTATCACGAGTCGCGTGGCGAGGGCTTGACGCGGCGCGTCGTGCTCTGCCCTGATGGCGCTCACGGCACCAACCCCGCCACGGCTGCGATGGCCGGCTTCACCGTCAAGGAGATCCCCAGCGGGCCTAACGGCGAGGTCGACTTCGAGGCGTTCAAGGCGGCGTTGGGTCCCGACACGGCCGCGGTCATGCTCACGAACCCGAACACGCTCGGCCTGTTCGAGACGCGCATCACCGAGATCGCTCGCGCGGCTCACGAGGCCGGCGCGCAGCTCTACTACGACGGCGCGAACCTCAACGCGATCGTCGGCCGCGTGCGCCCCGGCGACATGGGCTTCGATGTCGTGCACCTGAACCTGCACAAGACGTTCACCACGCCGCACGGCGGCGGCGGTCCCGGAGCCGGTCCCGTCGGCGTCAAGGCGCATCTGCGCGAGTTCCTGCCGGTGCCGCTGGTGGCCCGTGAGGAAGGCAGGTTCGTGCTCGAGAGCGACCTGCCGCGCTCGATCGGCCGCATGCGCAGCCACTTCGGCAACTTCGGCAACCTGGTCCGGGCCTTCACCTACATCAAGGCGCTGGGCCTCGACGGCCTGCGCGAGGTCAGCGGCCTAGCCGTGCTGAACGCCAACTACCTGCGCATGCGCTTCAAGGAGCTCGGCTTCAGCGTGCCGTTCGACCGCATCAACATGCACGAGTTCGTGGCGCAGCCGCCGGACGGTCTGAAGACGCTCGACATCGCCAAGGCGTTACTCGATCACGGCATGCACCCGATGACGGTCTACTTCCCGCTGATCGTCAAGGAGTCGATGATGGTCGAGCCTACCGAGACGGAGTCGCTGGAGACGATCGACTCGTACGTGGAGGCCCTGCGCGAGATCCTGGTGCGGGCCGAGGCCGACCCCTCGTTCCTGCACGACGCGCCCTACCACACGCCCGTGCGGCGGTTGGACGAGGTGCGGGCGGCGCGGACGCCGGTGTTGCGGTACGCGTTTCCTGAGTCTGGGTAGCAGGCCCGGGCTGCAGCCGTGGGGTGCTGGAGTGTGTTCGGCCGAACCCCTATCCTAGGCGACTGCCGCGGCGGGGTATTGGGGTGTCTTCGCCCGTACCCCTATGCTAGGCAACTGCCTAGGATAGGGGTACGGCGCTAAGGACACCTGGTACCCCACCGCGACCCTTGCAGGCCAAGCCCGCCCAGCACCTTAAGGTCGAACCTCGACCCGCACCCGTTTGGCGCTCAGGTGATCGGCGGCCGAGGTCACCAGCAGCAGAGGACCCAACGCCACGCTGTCCCCGACCTTGGGCACGCGCCCGAGGCGGAAAGCCAGGAAGCCGCCCACGCTGCGCACCTGCTGCTCGAAGGCGAGCGGCACGGCCGCGTCGTCGACCGTGACTCCTGACTCGACCAGCAGGTCGAGAAGCTCCTCTAGGTCCAGGTCACCGGCGACGGACCAGCCGCGGCCCGGCAGCTCGCGAATGGCGGGGGCGGCTAGCTCCTCGGTGGTGGGGACGTCGCCGACGAGCTCCTCCAGGACGTCGTTCACGGTCACGATGCCGTCTACCCCGCCGTACTCGTCCAGCACGACCGCGACGTGGACACCCGTGCTCTTGAAGCTCTCCAACAGCCGGAGGATGGGCATGGTGGCAGGGGCGTAGAGCGGCTCGCGCAGGAACTCGGACAGCTCGACGTCCTCACCGCGCAACAGCGCAGGCAGCAGGTCGCGGACGCGGACCACGCCGCGGACTTGGTCGAGCTCGCCCTCCGAGACGAGGTAGTAGGAGTGCGGCCTAGACTCGAGCAGCTCGGGCAGGCCGGCGGTGCCGTAGCGGGAGTCGAGCCACGCGACGTGACGACGCGGGGTCTGGATGGCCGTGACGCGGCGTTCGCCGAGCCAGAAGGCGTTCTGGATGATCTCGCGCTCGGCGGGCTCGACGGTGCCCTGTTCCAGGCCCTCCTCCACCAGCAGGTTTATGTCCTCCTCGCGGACGATCTCCTGGCGGAGGTCGCGGACGCCGGCCACGCGCAGGACCAGATTGGTCGAGCGGCTCAGCAGGCTGACCAGCGGCGACGCCAAGCGCGAGAGCGCGGACATGAGCGGCGCCGCGCGGCTCGCGACCGATTCGGGTGCCAGGAGAGCGAGGCGTTTAGGCACCAGCTCGCCGACGACGACCGACAGGTACGTGATCAGCGCGACCACGGTGACGAGCGCCAACGGGTAAGCGACGGGCGCCAGCAGCGGGACGCGTGCGAACACCTCGGACAGCGGACCGGCCAACGCGGCGCCGCCGAAAGCGCCGGAGAACACCGTGATCAACGTGATGCCGATCTGAACTGTCGACAGGAACCTGGTCGGCGACTCGGCCAGGGCGGCGGCTGTGGTCGCGCCGGCCTCGCCGCGCTCGGCTTGCGCTCTGAGCTTGAGGCGGTTGGCCGAGACGAGGGCGATCTCCGCCATCGCGAAGACGCCGTTCGCCACGATCAACGCGAGGATGATGGCGATCTCTAGCACGAACTCAGCCTACGGTGAGTATGGAGGAAGCGGAAGGGAGAACGGACCCGAGAGGCGCGCGCTTGGTTACTTCAGCTGCTGCAACTGCTCGAGCCTTCGCCGCTCGGCGCAACTGCTCCGTCGGTGCGGAAGCTGTGGCCGCAGCCGCATTCGCTGGAGGCGTTCGGGTTCTGGACGGCGAAACCGCCGCCCATCAGGTTCTCGACGTAATCCACTTGCGAGCCGCGCAGCAACGGCCAGCTCTTCTGGTCGACGACCAGCTTCACGCCGCGGTCCTCGAAGACCCTGTCGCCATCCAAACGGCGGTCGTCAACCAGCATCCCGTACTGGTAGCCGCTGCAACCACCGGACTTGACGTAAACCCGCAACGCGGCGGCTGCCTTGCCGCTCTTGGCAACCAACTCGAGCGCCTTGTCGGCGCCGGCGTCGGTGAACTTCAGATCATCAGTCATGGTGCTCGTGGACTGCATATGCGTCTTATAGCACGCGCAATCGGGGCTTGCGTGTATGGAAGGACCATCTCGGCCTCACGTCGGGCCGCTAGGTCCTAGCGCGCCATTGACGGCCTCCCTGACGTACGAGTTTATGCTGCAGCCCTTCTCGGCCGCCGCCTTCGCCAGCGACCTGTGCTCTTCCGGAGTCATACGAACCATGAACGAACCCGAGTATGGCTTCTCCGGGTCCCGCCCCAGTTTCTGACAGAAGTCGAGATAGTCGTCGACGGCCTCCCGGAACGCATGTAAGACCTCACCGGGACGCTCGACCTCGAAGCTGACGACGTCTCGCAACCCTTGTACGCGACCATGTATCAGGCCGGCTTCCACGTCGACAGTTAGGGTGGCTGTGTAGCCCTTGTAATGCCTAAGGTCCGACATCGATCGCCCTCAGGAAGTCGCGAATGTCCCGAATCATGGCCCGACTGCACTCTTTTCTGGGGTGAGGTATGTGAATCGTGAACACTCGTCCTCCTTTGAATGCTCGGACCCGTGATCCTCCGCGAAACTCCAGCACGACACCGAGCCCGATGAGCAGTCTCTCGACCTCGGCCCATGTGATTCCAGAAGGTGTAGGCAACGAGAAGACGCGTTCTAGAGTCCGTCTTTGCCTCGCGTTCAAGCCGTCACGACTAGCTCGCACGCAGGGAACCTTCGACTCGAATGATACTACATCGTGATATCGAACGTCGCTCTAAGATACCCACCTTTAGTCCTCCGCACTTTGTTGCTGCGAGCCCAACATAGGCTCGGATGCGCAGAGGGACGAGGTCTTGTTTGGCGTATGCCTAGAACCTGTAGGCTGGCGGCCCGCCTCTGCTATACTCTCCCCTCGGCAAGGCGGCCTGGGGGTATAGCTCAGTTGGTAGAGCGGCGGTCTCCAAAACCGTAGGTCGCGGGTTCAAGTCCTGCTGCCCCCGCCATCCTGAACGGCGCTCCTCTCATAGAGGGGCGCCGTTCTTGCATTGTCCAGTCGCGGATCCGGGCGGCCGGGCCTGTGCCAATGCCGAGCGCTCTCCGGGAGCTTGGGACCCTGGCTGGTCAGACCCCTGTACTAGGCAGTCGCCTAGCCTAGGGGTGCGTGGGAATAGACCCCCGACGCACCCGACAACTGCATCGGCTAGGTACCAGTCATCCAAGGGTCGAGGGTTTCGACAGGCAACGAACCGACGTCTTTGGTGTCGCGGGTGACGAACACGAGTTCGTGCGTGATCGCGGTCGCAGCTAGCAGCGAGTCGATGATCGGTGGTGACTTGCCGGTGGAGATAGCCGAGGCGGTTATGCGACCCCAGGTCCTCATCGTCCTACGGTCGAGTGTCAGGATTCTGCCTTCGTAAGTCCGGACCAGAGAGTCTTCGAGCCAACGCCTGTACTCGAGCGCTCTGGTCGTCTTCCCCAAGAGCGCGATGCCCTGTTCGATCTCACCGATCGTAACGACGGATAGATACGTGTTCGCCGCAGGCTGCTGTGCCAGCCACCGCATCACATCTCTGTCTGGACTGGGTTTCGTTCCCTCAGAGACGACGTTCGTATCCAGGAGGCAGCGCACCGTCTCATCCCAGATCGCGCGGCCGCACGAGCTCTCGGCTGCGGCCTAGATTCAGCTCACTGAGGTCGGGCGCATCTCGTAGGCTATGCCAGACCGACTGGCTCGAGGAGCTGAGCTCAAGGTAGTGCTGAAAGTCCAACACGACCGCCACTTCCCTGCCGTGCTTGGTTACAACCTGAACCTCACCGGCCTCGGCGCCTTTGACCACTTCGCTGAAGCGACTCTTGGCGTCCTGTAGTTGCCACGACTTCATCCGAGCCCTCCTGACTAGTCTAGTCAGATTCTAGCACGTGGCGGTTGAGGCCCATGTACTGCAGGTTGATCCAGAACTGCGCGCTCGTTCCGAGGTAACGCCCGAGCCGCAGTGCGGTGTCAGCGGTGATCCTGCGCTTGCCATGGACGATCTCGTTTATCCGGCGAGGTGGTACGCCGATAGAAACCGCTAAGCGATGTCGTGTGATCCCAGGCGGCGTGATGAACTCGTCCTGGAGGATCTCGCCGGGGTGGATTGGGGCTAGCCTCTTAGTCACGACCTCCTCCTAGTGGTAGTCGACGATCTCTACGTGCTCCTGGGTCGATCAGGCATAGACACGCGACAATCCTACGGATCCTGCCGTACCAGCTCGAACGTCCCCGCCAGGTTGTCGAGGCTGGTGACGTAACGCCAGGTCCCTGGCCACTCGTCGCCATCGACATACCCGGCCCAGCTGTACACAGCGGTGGCGGTGTAAGACTCGCAGGGCAGGTACGCCGTGCCGCGGTTGGTGTGGTTGGTGCAGATCGTCAGGATCGTGATCCCCGCGGTGGTGAACTTGCCTCGCCATTGGTCGTCCGTCGTCTCGAAGGTCACTATGAGCAAAGGCTCGGTGACGGGACCATTCCACGTGCCGACCGGGTCGAGCGAGGTTGGAGGTTGAGTCGGTTGGCTGCAAGCAACTAGGAGTAGCGAGGCGAACGCGGCTGCGAGTCGGAGCATGCCATCACCTATTGGACGCGGCGACTACGCCACGCGGTTTTCTGGAGGATCAGTCGGGTGTCGTCGACAGCTCGTGAGGCGTGGTCGCAAGGGAGCCTAGCGCTCTTGTTGCCGTCGTTAAGGGAAATGTGTTCCAGGGACTAGGAGAAAAGGATTAGGACTCAAATGCTTCCAGGCGAGCGCAGCGTTCCATACTTCGACTTCTTGGTGGACGCCAAGTAGGAACAACTGGCGAGTCTCAGATCATCTCTTCCCAATCGTGAATGGCACGTGATGCAATCGGCCGCCGCTCTTCACCCACAGCGTAATGAGGATTGCGGCGGTGTAATGTCCCCACGACTGCCCGATCACAACCACGTAGATGGCGATAGAGATAGCGAAGACGACGTGCCGCATTAGGATTAGGCTACCTAAGAACTGGGCCGCCCTATGGGGCGGCCCAGCCTCGACTGAATCGGACAGACTAGCTTCCCAACTACGGAAGCCCGCCATTCACGAATGTCATTGCGGTTCCTCCGACGGTTCCGATCACGGTGGCGTCAACTCCGCCGTTTCCATCTTCGGTCACAACGCAAGAGGTAGCCGCGCCAGGTGCAGCAGGAGTGCTATACCCGCCTGCCGAGACTGCGATGAGGCATGGACTCCAAGCCGTTACTGCATCGGCTGCGGTGCGGGCGGAACCGCTAGTCAGCCACGCGGTGGCGGAGGTGAAGACGTTCTTACTGTGGATCTGTAGGGACCTTGCCCGTGCTTGCTCTCTGGCTGCCATGAGGTTGGGTATCAACACGCCGGCGAGAATTCCGATGATGGCAATCACGATCAAGAGTTCTATGAGAGTGAAGCCCCTAGATCCTCCTCTAAGGTGTCTCATCTTAAGGGACCCTTCGATCTCGTAAGTAGAAAGGGCGCGCTCCCTCTAGGTGAAGAAGCGCGCCCCATCATTCACTGGCGACTCAGCAGGCTTACGGAGCCCCACCGTTGATCGAAGTGACAAGCGGGTGAATGACTTCTACGCGTAGGTTTCCAGTATCAACAGTCACGTTACAGGCAGTGACACCGCCAGGAGCAGCAGGGGCGCCGTAGTTGTACGTGGCAGCACCAATCGTAACGCTGTTGAAGGCGGCGGCGCCGCAAGCGGTGTTAAGAGCAGTCGCAACTGCTGCCGTGGTAAGCGAAATGCCTTCCGCAAGGATGGCGTTGCCGACCGTGTACACCTGAGAGCTATAGGCCTGGACAGCGCGGATCTGGGCCTGGTTGCGGGCGTTGAGCAGGTTCGGAATCAGAACCGCGGCGAGGATGCCGATGATCGCGATTACGATCAGCAGCTCGATCAGGGTGAAGCCTTTGGCGTTGCTGCGCATGATGCGCCTCCTAGTGTTCGGCACGCCGGATGGGAATGGGATGAATGGCCGGCGGGCCTTCGTAGTCCACCCACGTTGTGGGCTGAGACCAATCTATGAGATGACTCTCACGAAAATCTTACGCGGATTCACAACTGCCGCAGGAGGCGGGTACTGGCGCCAAGAGCCTGTAGGCAATCGCCTAGGACAGGGGTACGCGCATTCACCCCTGTCCACCCCTAGGCAAGACGCCCCGTCTCTAGGCATAAACAAAGACCCCGCCTGCAACGGCCCGGACCGGAATCCTGAGTACCCCGTGATATCTTGGAAGCCGTGACTGGAACATCCGTAGTGGCACGGAACCGCCACACCGAGAACACGCCTGGCAGGCCGCAAGCGTGGCGCGCAACGCTGATCGTGAAGACGGTCCTCGTGCTGATGGCGCTCGCCTGGCCGCTGACCACGGCACACGCCCAGAGCGCCCCAACCAGCCTCAACGAGGTCTGGGTCCTCCCCATCGACACCGAGATCAACTCGGCCACCACCGCGTTCGTGCGCAGCCGCATCGCGCGCGCCAACGAGGAGCAGCCGCTCGCTCTCGTCTTCCTGATAGATACGCCCGGCGGCGCGGTGAGCGCCATGCAGGACATCGTCGGGCTGATCCTCCACGAGACCAGGGTGCCCACCATGGCCGTGGTGCAGAACGCGTTCAGCGCCGGTGCGCTCATCGCCATGAGCGCCGAGCGTCTCGCCATGCTGCCCGGCTCCAGCATCGGCGCCGCGCTGCCCATCCTCGCCTCGCCCACCGGTGTCATACAGGTGGACGAGAAGTTCACCTCCGCGCTGCGCGGCGAGTTCCGCAGCGTGGCCGAGGCCCGCGGGCGCAACGCCCAGGTGGCCGAGGGCATGGTCGACGAGCGCATCGAGATCCCCGGCCTCTCGACCAGCACCGAGCTGATCACGCTCACGGCCGCGCAGGCCGTGCAGTACGGCATCGCCGACACGCAGGCCGCTTCCCTGCCCGACGCTCTGCAGCAGTTCGGTTACGGTGGCGTCAGGGTGCTGCGCCTAGAGCGCTCCACCACCGAGCGGCTCGGCGGGTTCCTCGCCCAACCGCTGATCGCGGCCGCGCTGCTGGTCATCGGCATCGGTGGGCTGCTCATCGAGATCTTCTCGCCCGGCTTCGGTGTGCCTGGCGCCATCGGGGTCATCGCTCTCGCGCTGTTCGCGGGTGCCGCCTTCGTCGCCACCCCCGCCGGTGTGTTCGACATCGCCCTGCTCGTCATCGGCATCCTGCTCTTAGCCGCCGAGGTGCTGCTCTTGCCTGGTTTCGGAGTGGCGGGTGTGCTGGGGATCGGCGCGGTGCTTGTCGCCGTCGTGCGCATCTTCCAGGACAACAGCGTGCCGGTGCTCGGGTACAGCGCGCTGTTCGGCGGCGTGCTGCTCGCCGTGCTGCTGTGGATGCTGCCCAACAGCCGCATCGCCTCTGCTTTCCGGCTGCAGACGCGGCTTAGCACCCCCAGCGGTCCGACCGTCGCGTTCGAGGCCGCTGACCGCGCCGACCTCATCGGCTCGGTCGGCACCGCCAGCTCCGACCTGCGCCCCGCCGGCGTGGCGCGCTTCGGGGCTGAGCGCATCGACGTGGTGAGCGAGGGCGAGTTCATCCCCGCCGGTTCCTTGGTGAGGGTGATCCGGTCTGAGGGCAACAGAGTCACGGTTCGGGCCGAGGCCCGTGTGAACGAAACGAACGGGTCGGCTACAGAAGCCGGCACGACATCTAAGAGTGCGGCCGACGGCCGCGAGGAGGCTATCTAAGCATGGACGTACCGCTCGTGATCCTGGCCGGCGCCGTAATCCTGTTCTTCATCATCCTGTTCTCGATCATCCCGGTCGGGCTGTGGATCTCCGCCATCGCCGCCGGGGTGAGGGTCAGCCTCACCAGCCTGGTCGCCATGCGCCTGCGCCGCGTGCCGCCCCACCGCATCATCCTGCCGCTGATCAAGGCGGACAAGGCCGGCATCGACGGGATCAACCAGAACCAACTGGAAGCGCACTTCCTGGCAGGCGGTAACGTCGACCGCGTCGTCGACGCGCTCATCGCCGCCGACAAGGCCCGCATCGCGCTGCCGTTCGACCGCGCCGCCGCCATCGACCTCGCCGGCCGCGACGTCCTCGACGCCGTGCGCGTGTCGGTCAACCCGCGCGTCATCCAGACCCCGAACGTCTCGGCGGTCGCCAAGGACGGCATCGAGCTGATCGCCACCGCCCGCATCACCGTGCGCGCCAACCTCGAGCGCCTCGTCGGCGGCGCCGGCGAGGAGACGATCATCGCCCGCGTCGGTGAAGGCATCGTCTCCTCCATCGGCTCGACCGCGAGCCACAAGCACACCCTGGAGAACCCCGACATCATCTCCAAGACGGTTCTCGCCAAGGGCCTCGACTCCGGCACCGCCTTCGAGATCCTCTCCATCGATATCGCCGACGTCAACGTCGGCCGCAACATCGGCGCCCAGCTCCAGACCGACCAGGCCGAGGCCGACAAACGGGTGGCGCAGGCGAAGGCCGAGGAGCGGCGCGCCATGGCCGTGGCGGTCGAGCAGGAGAACCGCGCGATGGTCGAGGCGATGCGAGCCCGCGTCGTCGAGGCCGAGGCCGAGGTGCCAAAGGCCATCTCCGAGGCGTTCAGAGCGGGCCACATGGGCGTCATGGACTACTACGGCCTGCAGAACCTCCAGTCGGACACCAGCATGCGAGGCAACATCGCCAGGGCCGCCGGCACGGAGGGTGACGAGGGCTAGTGAGACTGGACTTCGAGGCGATCCTCGGGCTGCTGTTCTTCGTCTTCTTCATCGTGGTGCCTCTGGTGCGCGGCGGCAAGAAGGCGCAGCAGCAACCTAGGCCGCCTGGGCAGCAACCTGGACAGCCTGGGCAGCAGCCTAGCTCGCAGGCGGGTCAACAGACAGGTCAACGCCCGGCCGTCGGCGGCACCGTGACGAGCCAGACTGCGCCCACGCCCGTCGGGCAGCCCGCTCCCGACTCGCTGATGGCGACGATCGAGGAGATCCGCCGCCGCGTCAAGGAGGCCCAGGAGCGCGAGGAGCAGGCCAGACGCGGCGGCGCCTCGACCCAGAGCACCACCACCGGGCAGGCCTCAGGCACGCTGGTCAGCAGCGCGCAGCCGGGCTCCCTGGTCAGCGCACCCGCTCGAACCCTGAGCGGCGCGCCCGTTCAACGCGGGCCGTCGACCACCCAGCAACCGAGCCGCCCACCGCCGCCCGCGCTCAGGCAGCCCCCGGCGTCGTTCCTCGGCCGCGAGGGCTCCGTCAGCCCCGAGCTGCGTGTCGAACGCGTCCAGAGCGTCAAACCGACGGTCAGGCCCGGCCGTGAGGCCGCCATGACCACGGAAGAGAAGCGCAAGGCTCGCGCCAAGCTTGTGCTCGGCGCCGTTCCGGCTACAATCGGCCCGGCCTCACTGCTGGCCACCGATAGGGACTCCATCATGCGAGGCCTAATCTGGCACGAGGTGCTGAGCGAACCGATGGTGATGAGGCGCCGCAAACGCGCCTCGTAGGAGGAAGAGATAGCGACGTCACTGACGCTGAAGTTGCGCAACCCCGCCGAAGCGCTCTCGCTATTCGGTCAGAACGACGAGAACCTGAAGCTGCTGCGCCGCCAGCTGCGCGCCACCGTGGTGGCCCGCGGCGATGAGGTGCGGCTCAGCGGCGAGGAAGCCGAGGTCGCCGAGGCGGCGAGGGCCTTCGAAGGCCTGCTCAGCGCCATCCGCGGCGGAGCGCAGGTCTCGCGGTCGGAGATCGAGTTCGGCGGGCTCGAAGCGCTGATAACCGAGGGCGAAGTCGAGCTGGACGGTGAGGCCTCAACGTCGGGCGACCCCCGTCTGCCTGGACGCGCTCGGCCCAAGACCGCCGGGCAGCGCCGCTACGTGCGCGCGATCGCCGCCAGCCCGATCACTTTCGGCGTCGGCCCTGCCGGGACCGGCAAGACGTACCTGGCGGTGGCGATGGCCGTCGAGGCGCTGACCTCCAACCGCGTCAAGCGCATCATCCTCACCCGCCCCGCCGTGGAGGCCGGCGAACGCCTCGGCTTCCTGCCCGGCGACCTGCAGGCGAAGATCGACCCGTACCTCAGGCCGCTGTACGACGCGCTCTACGACATGCTGCCCGCCGAGCGCGTCGAGCGGCTGCTGGAGCAAGGCACCATCGAGGTCGCGCCGCTCGCCTTCATGCGCGGCCGCACCCTCAACGACGCGTTCATCATCCTCGACGAGGCCCAGAACACCACGCCAGAGCAGATGAAGATGTTCCTCACCCGCATGGGCTTCAACAGCAAGGTCGTCGTGACCGGCGACTCCTCGCAGACCGACCTGCCCGGCTCCGTAACCAGCGGCCTAGCCACCGTCGAGAGGATCCTGCAGGGCATCGACGGCATCTCCTTCGTCTACTTCAACAAGGCTGACGTGGTGCGGCACCCCCTGGTTGCGGCTATCGTGCTGGCCTATGAGCAGCACGGCTAGCCGAGTCACCGTACCCGGCCGCCGGCGCTGGTGGCTGGTGCTGCTGGCGGTGGCCGCGTTGGTGCCGCTGCTGTACAGCGTCTACGGCGTCAGGCAACGCACCCCGCTGCGCCTCGGCGAGCCGAGCCCGCAGACCTTCGTCGCGCCCGTCGCCACGCAGGTCGTCGACATGATCGCCACCCAACGCCAGCGCATGGCGGCGCGGGGGCAGATCGAGACCGTCTACTCCTCCGACCCCGCGCTGCGCGCGCTGGTCTCGACCTCGGTCGGTGCGTCGGGGTTACCCAGCGCCGTCGTCGACGCCGTGCTGCGCGCCTACCAGGACCCGGCCGGCATCCGCGACGAGCAGCTCGACGCGCTGATCCGCGACGCTGTTTCTTTGGCGCCGGTGGACCGCCAGCGCGAGGTGCGGTTCGCTTTGGAGCGCCGGCTCATCGCCACCTCCGTTCCCGACGACCGCCTGACGACGGCCGCCCGTGACGCCGCCGCGGCAGCCGTGCCGCCGGTCATGCAGACGCTAGAGTCCGGGCAGGTGATAGTCGAGCACGGCACGCCCCTCACCGACGAGGTCCTGCAGGTCCTCGACAGCCTCGGCCTCTACAGCGCCCGCACCGACGCCCTCACCCAGACCGTGTGGATCGTGGTCGGCTGCGCGCTGCTGGCGCTGCTGCTCTCGACCCCGCTGATGCTCTCCGGCCGCAGCCTGCTCAAACGCGTGACGTTCAGCCAGATGACCTACCTGGTGGTGCTGACGCTAGGGGTGCTGGCTGTGCAGCGCCTCGCCTCGGGCGCGTCGCCGCTCTTCTTGTTCGCGCTGCTGGTGCCGTTGATCGTCGCGGTGTTGTTGGGCGAGATCCCCGCGCTGCTGTGGGCGGGTTGGATGGCGCTCGCTGTCGGGTTGTTGGTTCCGTCGTCGCCGCTGGTGACCATCGCCGCGACGCTGGTCGGCTCGGTCGTGGCCGTGCAGATGGTGTTGGTGCTGCACTCGCGCCTCGCGCTCCTGCTCGCTGGTGCTGTGGGCGGGTTGGCTGCCGGAACGACGCTGATGGCCGTCGTGCTGGTCGGTGGCGGGATGGCGCTCAGCGACGCGGCTGCCGGCGCCGCCTTCCTGGTGGCCGGCGGCGTGCTGGCGGGGGTGATGGCGTTAGGCTTGCTGCCGGTCGCCGAGAGCGTGTTCTCGTTCCTCACCGAGTACCGGCTGCTCGAGCTCTCCAGCCCGTCCAACGCGCTGCTGCAACGCCTCGTCTCCGAGGCGCCTGGGACCTACCAGCACAGCATCGCGCTCTCCAACATGGTCGAGCAGGCGGTCAAGAACATCGGCGGGAACGCGCTGTTGGCGCGAGTCGGCGCCCTGCTACACGACGTCGGCAAGATCCGCCGCCCGCAGTTCTTCATCGAGAACCAGTTCAGCGGCGACAACCCCCACGACCGCCTCAGCCCGCACCTCTCCTACCTGATCATCGTCAGCCACGTCCGAGATGGTTTGGAGCTCGCCAAGGAGTACCGCCTCCCGCGCGAGCTCGAGGACTTCATCGCCGAGCACCACGGCACGACGATGATGAGCTACTTCTACAAGCGCGCCCTCGACGAGGGACAGGTGGAGGAGCTCAGCTTCCGCTACCCCGGCCCGAAGCCGCGCAGCAAGGAGACGGCGGTGCTGATGCTCGCCGACTCGATCGAGTCCGCCTCCCGCACCCTGCGCGACCCCAGCCCATCGAGCCTGCGCGCCCTCATCGACAGGCTCATCGACCAGCGCCTGCAAGACGGCCAACTCACCGACAGCCCTCTCAACCTGCGCGACCTCGAGGTCATCGCGAGCACCTTCGAGCGCATGCTGACGGCCGCGCTGCACCGCCGCATCGACTACCCCAGCGCCGAGGAGATCCGCAAGCTGCGCCGCGGCAGCGACGGCATGAAGGCCGTCATCGTGCCCGAGGGGCAGCAGGCGTGAGCGCTCCGCGCGCGGAGGTCATCGACACGCTGAGGCGGTTCCGCGGCGTGCGTAAGCTGGCCGCCGCCCTGGAGACGCTCATGAGTGAGATGGGGCTGGCTGGGCGCTCCCTGACGCTGGTGCTCGTGGACGACGCCGAGATCGCGGAGCGCAACCTAGCCGACCGCGGCGTCGCTGGTGCCACCGACGTGCTCTCCTACCCCACCAGCGACCCGTCCGACGTCGGCTACCCGCAGATCGACCACCTGGGCGACGTCCTCGTCAGCCTCGACACCGCGCTGAGACAGGCGCGGACGTTCGGCGTGCCCGTGGCGCACGAGGTGGTCGCGCTGGCCGCGCACGGTCTCGTGCATCTGACCGGCTTGGATCACCACGACACCGAGGAGTGGCGACCGTTCCTCTCCGCCCAATCTCGCGCCGTCGAGCTGTTCGAGGGCACGTCTGAGGTCGCTGCGGCCGGCCCTCGGCCGCTGGCGGCTGCGTCGTGAACGCGCCCCGCACCATCCGCTCGTTCTACTTCGCGGGTCGCGGTTTCGCGCGCGCGTGGCGGACCGAGCCGAACTTGCGCATCGAGGTTGCCTTCGGCTTGGTGGCAGTGGCGTTGGCGCTGTGGCTGAGGGCGCCGGTGGCGCCGATATTGCTCGCCATCGGCTTGGTGCTGGCGCTGGAGCTGATCAACAGCTCCATCGAAGCGATCGTCGACCTGGCCTCCCCCGACTTCCATGAGCTAGCCGGCGCAGCCAAGGACCTGTCGGCAGCCGGCGTGCTGGTCGCCTCCGGCGCGGCGCTGGTGGTCGGGCTGTTCGTGCTGGGGCCGCCGTTACTGGTCCGCTTGGGTCTCGCATGAGCGAAGCCGTCGTGCCCACCGATCTCCTGGCCGCTGCCCAGGCAGCCTGGGCCAACGCCTACGCTCCCTACTCCTCGTTCCGGGTGGGCGCCGCGCTGCGCTCGGCTTCGGGCCGCGTGTTCTCCGGCAGCAACGTCGAGAACGCTAGCTTCGGCCTGACCCGCTGCGCCGAGCAGTCCGCCGTCCAGGCGCTGGTCACTGCCGGCGAGAGGACGTTCAGCGAGATAGTCGTGTACACGCAGGCAGCGGAGCCGACCAGCCCGTGCGGCTCGTGCCGCCAGGTGTTGTTCGAGTTCGCTCCCGATGCGCGGGTGTTGATCGTCAACGGTGCCGGCGCCGTGCTCACGACCTCGGTTCGGGAGCTGATCCCCGGAGCTTTCGGGCCCTCTCAGTTGGCTGCTGGGCAAAAGTAGTCCCGGCCTAGGCGTTTGTCCGAGGCGGTTAGGGGTCGCATGGGTCTACCTCTGTGCTAGGCAGATGCCTAGGATAGGGGTGCGCGATAGGACCACCCGGCGCTCGGCGCCGAACCCGGAACCGAAGCGTCCAGGACGGCCATAACCACTCAGGGTTCTCACCGTGCGTGGGTATACTCCGCTGATGCCGCTACGTCGTAAGGTCCTGCACGCGCTGATCAGCGCCCTGCTTCTCGCCCTCGCACAGGGCGCCTTCGCCCAGGTCACCCGCGTGGTGATCTTCCCCTTCGAGACCGACGCCAACTCCCGCGCCTACCAGCTCGGGTTGACGGCGGCGATCCAGCGCTCCGTCAACCAGATCCCGAACGTCTACGCCCCGCCCGTGGGTGATGCCGCGCTCGTCGCCAACAAGGCGGCCACGGCCGGACAGGACGCTTTCGAGCTGGCCGGCAGGCTGTTCGACGCCACGGCGCTGGTGACCGGCAGGGTCACTGCCGGCGGTGGCGGGGTCAGGGCCTCGATCGTGGTCGACATAGCGGGCGGCAGCCAGACCTTCGAGGTCGAGGGCGCAACACCGGTCGCGTTGGCGACCGCCGCCGCAGAAGCCGTGGCCCGCGCGGTGGCACCCAACGCCTCCTCGGCGGCGCTGCAAGCCGTGGCGGCCGCTGCGGCGCAGACGCCATCGCTGCCCAGCCTGGCCGTGACAGGCCTAGCCGCCTCGGGGCTGCCCGGCGCAGGGACCACCGAGCTGGACGCCGCCATGCAGATCGACCCCGACTCTGCCTGGGTGACCGTCGAGTTCGGGCGCATCCGCGCCGTCAACGGCGATCTCGCCGGCGCCGCCGAGCTCGCGCAGCAAGCCGCAGCCATGGCGCCAGCCGACGCCGACATCCAGGCCACGGCCGGCGTGTTGTTGGCCTCGGCCGGGCGCGACCAGGCCGCGATCACTGCCTTCACGGCCGCTTTGCAGGTGAACCCGGCGCACGCGGTGGCGCTGGCGGGCAGAGCGTCGCTGGCCACCAACAGCTCCGACGCGCTCGCCGATCTACAGGCGGCGGTCGCAGCCTACCCGCGCTTCGTCGACGCACAGGTGCGCCTCGGCGCGCTGCAGCCGGATCCGACCCGCGCCGTCCAGCTCCTGATCAGGGCCGAGCAGTACCTGCCGGACTCCGTCGCGCTCAAGTCGAACGTGCTCGCCACGCTGCTCGAAGCCGGTGACGAGGCCGGCGCGCTCGCCTACCTGCGCCAGTCGGTGCAGGATCCGCTCGCGGCCTCGCCTGGGCTCTACGCCTTGGCGCGCAACCTGCCGCTCTCGCAGATCAACGGTGCGCGCGCCCTCATCACGGACGGCCGCCAGCTTTACCCCGACAGCCTCGACCTCCTCGCCGCGCAGGCCGACCTGCAGCTGAAGACCGGCGACACTGCCGGCGCCATCGACCTCCTCGCTCCCGCTTACGAAGCCAACCCCGGCAGCCTCGCCGTCGGTGGGCTGCTGGCGGTCGCGATGGCTCGCCAGGGCGACATCGCCGGCGCCAGGGGCGTGTACGCGGCCCAGCGCGGCGAGGGCGCCAACGCCAACCGCGGCCTGGCCGAGCTCTACCTCGCTGCGGGTCGCGCCGCGGCTGCGCTCGAGCTGCTCGGACCGCTCGTGGCAGCCGACCCCAACGACGCCGACCTGCACGCCATGCACGGGGCGGCCCTCGCTCGCATGGGCCGCCTCGACGAGGGTGTCCAGGCTCTCGAGCGCGCCATCGCCCTCGTCCCCGGTCACAGCGGCGCTCAGCGCGCGCTGTCGCTCATCGAGCAGCAGCGCGAGCTCACGGTCGCGGCCGGTGGACAGCAGCTTGCGTTCAACGAGGACGCCGGCGCCGCGTTCCAACAAGGCCTCTACGCCCTCGATGTCGGCGACGCTCAGGCGGCCGTCGAGGCGTTCGGACGCTCGCGCGCGCTGCAGGACAACGGCCTCAACGCCTTCTACCAGGGCTACGCGTACCAGCTCGCCGGCAACTCGCGCCTGGCGATCGGCGCTTACAACGTGGCTCTCGAGCAGTTCCCCGGCTCCGACATCATCCTCAACAACATGGGCTTCGCGCAGTACGACGTCGGCCGCTTCGACCTCGCGCTCGACTACCTCAGGCAGGCCATCGCCTCCAACCCCGAGAACGCCCGCGCCCACCTCAACCTCGGGATGGTGTACTTCGGGATGCAGTTCTACGAGCAGGCGATAGCGCCGCTGCAGGAGGCCGAGCGCCTCGAGCCGGGGCTCGCCGACACCACTCAGGAGCTGATCGCGGCCGCGCGCGAGCGCTTGGCGAACCAGTAAGCGCGGACCGGCGCTAGCATGTCCGACATGAACGTCAGAGCGGCCGTGCGGCGGCAGACCCCCTACCGGTTCAGCCACCACCCGCAGCGGGTGAAGCTCGACCAGAACGAGAGCCCAGACGACCTGCCCGCGTCCTTGCGTGCCGAGGTGCTGGAGCGGATCGCCAGGGTCGCGTTCAACCGCTACCCCGACCTGCACCCCATCGGGTTGGAGCGCCGCTTGGCCGAGCGCCACGGCTGGGACCCTGACGGCGTGGTGGCAGCGAACGGCTCCAACTCGCTGGTGCTCGCCCTGGCCGTGATCTCCGCGTTGGGCCGCAGCTTGGTCACGGTGGCGCCGAGCTTCCAGCTCTACCGCTCGTACGCGGCTCTGGTCGACGCCGAGCTGGTCGAGTTGCCGTTGGGGCCGGCGTTCGAGTTGCCGCTCGACGCTCTGTGCCGGGCCGTTGCTGGACGGTCGGGCCTGTTGCTTCTTGCCAACCCGGCGGCTCCGACCGGGAACCTCTTCCCCGCGTCTGACGTCGCGCGCGTGGTGGCGTCCGCGTCGGACGGGATGCTGTGCGCGATCGACGAGGCCTATGCCGACTTCGCGGGCGGAGTGGGCGGAGCGTCTGGGGATCATGGGGTCTCTTCGCGTACCCCTATGCTAGGCAGCAGCCTAGTACAGGGGTACGGCCACGACACACCTAGTACCCCCTACGAAGCATCCGACAAGACCGTCACCTTACGAACCTTCAGCAAGGCGTTCGGCCTGGCGGGCGCGCGCATCGGTTACGCGCTCACCACGCCTGAGCTGGCCGCCGACATCCGCAAGGCGTTGCCGCCCTTCTGCGTTAGCGCCGTGCAGGAGGCGATCGTCGGCGCGCTGCTCGATCACCCGGAGGTCGTCGAGGAGCGCGTCGCGCGCACGGTGCGCGAGCGCGATAAGGTCGTAGCGCGGCTCAGGGCGCTAGGGGTCGAAGCCTTCGATTCCGCCGCCAACTTCGTGCTGTTCAGGGTGGCGGACCCGGCGGCGTTGCACGCGAGCCTGCTGGCGGCCGACATCGTGGTGCGTCGCCAGGATCACCTGCCCGGCGCCGAGGGTTGTCTGCGGGTGTCGATAGGCGCTCCCAGCGAGAACGACGAGTTCATCGAGGCGCTGACCAGAGCGCTCGACAGCGAACGGAAGGCTGCGCATGGCTGACACGCCGAGGACTACCAGGACCGCTGACGTTAGGCGCGATACCCGCGAGACCCAGCTCAACGCCGTGCTGGACCTCGACGCGCGGTTGGAACCCGGTGCCGTCAGCTCCCAGACCGGCCACGGTTTCCTCGATCACCTCGTCGACCAGCTCGCGCGGCACGGTCGTTACGCTCTCACACTCAGGGGTTCCGGCGACCTGCACATCGACGTGCACCACCTGGCCGAGGACTCCGGCATCACCATCGGGCAGGCTTTCGCCAAGGCGCTGGGTGAGCGCGTCGGCATCGAGCGTTACGGCGACGCCTTCGTGCCGATGGACGAGACGCTCGCTCACGTCGTGGTCGACCTGTCTGGCCGCGCGCACCTCGAGTTCGACCCGCGCGGTTTCGCGGGTGACTGCAACGGCTTCAACGCCTACCACCTGCGCGAGTTCCTGCGCGGCTTCGCCAACCACTGCGGCGCGACCATCCACGTCAGGGTGATCAGCGGCGAGGAGACGCATCACGTGTGCGAGGCGATCATGAAGGCTTTCGCGCGCGCTCTGCGGGCCGCCACCGCCGTCACGCACGACGAGCTGCCTTCCACCAAGGGGCTCCTGTGAGCCAGTCGCCGCGCGCCGCCGTCATCGATTACGGCGCCGGCAACCTCCGCAGCGTCGAGCGCGCGCTGGCGGCCGTGGGGTTCTCGGTGCGCACGCTGACCTTGCCGGCGCCCTTGGCCGAGAACGAGCTGCTGGTGCTGCCCGGCCAGGGCCGCTTCGGTCAGGTGATGCGCGCGTTCAAGTCTTCCGGTTTCCTCGAGACCGTCGCCTCGCACCTAGTGGCGGATCGGCCCTTCCTGGGCATCTGCGTGGGCTTGCAGCTCCTGCTGGCGGGCTCCGAGGAGGACCCTGACGAGCCGGGACTTGGGCTGGTGCCGGGTCGGGTCAGGCGCTTCCCCGCCGGGGTCAGCGTGCCGCAGATGGGCTGGAACCGCTTCGCGCCGTTCGGGAGCGGACCGCTCCTCGACGGGCTGACGGAGCGCGACTACGTCTACTTCGCCAACTCCTACTACGCCGACGTCGGCTCGTGGGCGGTGACCTCAGGTGCGCGCAGCGAGTACGGCGGCGTCGAGTACCTCAGCGCCCTGTCGCGCGGCAACCTGCATGCGACGCAGTTCCACCCCGAGAAGAGCCAAGCCGTCGGCCTGCGCGTGCTGGCCAACCTCGGCCGGTCGGTGGCGAGGGCCTGAGTGGTGCGACTCGCCAAGCTCACCGCCCTGCTCATCGCGTTGCTGTGCGGCGGCGCGGCTCTCGCTCAGTCGGAGCTCTGGTCGGTGCAGGTCATCGCCCTGCGCGACTACCGCGAAGCGCAGCTCGTGGCGGCGGAGCTCAAGCAGTTCGGGCTCGACACCTACACCGAGTTCTCGATGCAAGACGGCCTGCAGTTCGTGCGTGTGCGGATCGGTTGCTACGTGGGGCGCGGCGCGGCCGAGGCGGTGTCTGGCGTCATCCGCGGCAGGCTGACCGCTGAGGCTGAACCCGTCGAGCTGACACCTGGCGCTCCCGTCACGGCCTGCAGCGAGCAGGTCGTCGGCTTCCTCGACGACTACGCCTGGCGCTACCTCGGCTCGGGTAGTGGGATGCCGACTTTCGCGGTGACGGTTGCGGGCAGGTCGGCGACGATCGTTCACGACGCCGACCGCTGGGCCGTCGTCCAAGACGGTGGCGCTGTCCCCGAGACCAGCGCTCCCGACAGCGCCGTCACCGAGACCGCGCGCTTCGCGCAGCGGCGCCACGGCGGCGTGCTGCTGGTCTCGCAGCTGCGGCAGTCGGACGAGCTGGTCGTGTGCGCTGGCTCCATCGTCGCCACGGTCGGCGCGTGGGCGCTGGTTGACAGAGGCGACGCCGTCGTCGCCTGCCGCTTCGTGCCCATCGGAGACCTGTGACCCAGCGGTCCGCCGGTCGCCTGGCGAGTCGCCCGCAGCGGGTGGCTTCGCTGCGCCTGTGGCTGACTCCCGGCATGGGGGTCAAGCGGCACGTGTTCGTGGCGGTGCTGGGTGCGCTGCTGCTGATCGTCGGCGCGCTCGGGGTGCTGCTGTGGTTCTTCAACGAGTCGCGCAGCACGCTCTCCGAGCCGATCGAGGACGTGCTCGTCAGCGGTGGCTGGCGCGTGCTCGGCGGCTGGGTATCGCTGCTGCTGTTCGTCTCAGGCGCCGTCATCGCCTCGCGGGCGGTGGCGAGCCTCAACAACTCGCTGCTCTCCAACTGGCTGGAACGGCCTCAGGAGGCCGCCCAGCTGCTGCATAGGCGCATCCGACTGGGGCGCGGTCCGCGCGTGGTGGCGGTAGGCGGCGGCTCCGGGCTCTCGAACCTGCTGCGCGGTCTGCGCGAGGAGACTTCGAACCTAACCGCCGTGGTGGCGGTCTCCGACGACGGCGGCTCCTCTGGCCGGCTGCGCGACGCCTTCGACATGCCGGCGCCAGGCGACCTCACCGACTGCCTGGCGGCGCTCTCCGATCAGGACTCGCGTCTAAGCGCGCTGATGCAGTACCGCTTCGTGCGTGGCGGCGAGCTCAGCGGCCACACTTTCGGCAACATCCTCATCACGTCGCTGACTGAGGTCGAGGGCGACTTCGGCGAGGCCGTCAGGCTCCTCAACCGCACACTCAACCTCTCGGGCGCTGTCTTCCCCGCCACCTCGCAGCCGGTGAGCCTCGAGGTCGTGAAGTCGGGCGGCGAGCTGGTGCGGGGCGAGAGCAACATCCGCCGCGTGCCCGGCTCCGTCAGGCAAGTGAGGCTCGAACCCGCCCTGGCGCCGGCCTCCGACGAGGTCGTCAACGCCGTCGCGCTGGCCGACCTGGTGGTGCTCGGGCCGGGCAGCCTGTTCACCAGTACCCTGCCGCCGCTGCTGGTGACGGGCGTGCGCACCGCGCTGGCGGAGTCGGCCGCGAAGCTCGTCTACGTCGTGAACATCATGACCGAGGCCGGCGAGACCGACGGGTTCGACGCGTTCGACCACGTCTCCGCGCTGCTCGACCACGGCATCCGCAAGCCCGATGCGGTCCTGTTCAACAGCACGCCTGTCGACGACACCAGGCGCACGAGCTACCGCGCCGAGGGCGCCGAGCTGGTGCGGTTGGTCCCCGAACGGCTGCAACGCACCGGCATCGGCATCGTGCTCGCGCCGGTGATGGGCGCGGGCATCACCGCTCAGCACGACGGCGTGCGCCTCGCCAAGGCGCTCACCCGGTTGGCGCGTCCGGACGTTAGGCTATGGCGGCGCATCGGCAGCGGTGTCGCGGTGGAGCTGACACTTTGAGCATCCTCAGTCTGCTGATCCTCGCGGCACTGACCCTGACCGACCCTACCGGTGACGCGTTCGGCGACGGCGAGCTCGTCGCCCCGACCTCCCCCATCTACGCCAACCCGGCGATCTTCGACATCCACGAGCTGCACGTCGATCGTATCGGCGGCGAGGGCACGCTGCGCCCGGCCGAGGTGCGCCTGACGCTGGCGGGCGTGGCTCTCGACCCAAGCATGGCGAGCGGTTTCTCCGGCGCCGTCTTCGACGTGTACATAGATACGGGCGAGGGCGGCATCGAGCACACGCTGCCCGGCCCTGGCATGCTGATGCCACCGAACAGCGGTTGGGAGTACGCGCTGCGCATCGGTCCCGACGCTGCTTTCGCGGTGGCCCACGATGGCCTGGTGCCGGATGCTGACAGCACCGATACGGATGCCGATGCGGGCGCCGATGCGGGCGCCGATCTGGTCGCCGCCGTGATGCTGCCGGACGGCCGCATGCTGGCTCGCACGCCGGTGACGGTCGTCATCGATGGCAACACGCTGCGCGTCATGCTGCCGTGGAACCTCCCCTCGCAGTACTACGCGTACGCGGTCTCGGGCGTCCACGACTCCTTCTCCGCGAGCGCCTGGCGCCAGTTGGCGGCGGCTCCGTCGCCGTGGGCGTTCTCCGGCGGCAACCAGAGGGTGCCCGTCGTCGATCTGATCGCGGACAGCCAGGCCGAACAGGTGCGAGCGCTCCAAGACGGTGTGCTGCCGCGAGTTGGCGGCACCTCCGGTGGCGGCTGGCCGTGGCTGCTGGTCATGGCGGCAGGTGTCGGCTTGGCCGTGTACGGCCTGTTGCAGAGACGCCGTGCTCCTGCCGCCGCTACCACTGTGGCCGGGTCGACTCGCGAGAGGCTGCGAACCGGTCTGCCGCCCTTGCCCGTGCCTGCTGTAGAGGGGCTCCGGGGTGTCGTTGCGTCGACCCCTATGCTAGGCGCGAGCCTAGATCGGGCCATAGATCGGGCTGAGCCGGAAGAGTCTGCGCTGCTCGGCGATGAAGATGCGGACGAGGTCGTTTTGGCTACCTCTTCTGGTTTAGGCGCGAGCCTAGTCGAGGAGGACGAGGACCAGACCCCTATCCCGCCGACCCCTATGCTAGGCACGAGCCTAGATGAGGGGGAGCCGGATCAGG
Organism: uncultured bacterium; assembly: GCA_964392895.1. Taxonomy (GTDB): domain Bacteria; phylum Deinococcota; class Deinococci; order Deinococcales; family Trueperaceae; genus CAYMRL01. Next base: position 403,596 of record CAYMRL010000003.1, on the reverse strand, counting down.
AGGCCTCTGCCTCGTCGACCCCTATCCTAGGCACGAGCCTAGATGAGGGGGAGCAGGAACAAGCCTCTGCTTCCCCCACCCCTGAGCTAGGCGTGAGCCTAGAAGAGGGGTACGCGGAACAACCCTCCGACCACCCCGGCACCGGCACAAGCCTAGAGCCACCTAAGCCCGACCCGTTCGAACGTCTGGTCAGGGACAGCGAGGATGACGCCAAGTCCGTCACTGCCAACGATCTCGACACCGTCGACCACTCGCAGTTGTGGGGCCGTAAGCCTAAGAAGCTAGAAGAGAGCTAGTCGCCGTAGGTGCCGGTCGTCGACGTGAGCCGCGGCGCGGCTTGGCGGACGACATCGGCGCCGAGCGTGTTGAGGCGTTCGGCGAGCCGCTCGTAACCGCGGTCGATGAAGCGGACCCCGCCTATCTCGGACGTGCCCTCGGCTGCCAGCGCGGCGATGACGAGCGCGCCACCGGCGCGGATGTCGGCAGCGTGCATGGCGGCGGAGCGCAGGCGACCGCCGTCGACGTCGAGCGTGCGGCCGTCGAACGCCAGCTTGGCGCCGGTGCGGGCGAGCTCGTCGACGTGGGTGAAGCGGTCCGGGTAGACGGTGTCGGAGAGCTGGCTGTGGCCGGGCACGGTGGCGAGGAACGCCGAGAAGGGCGCCTGCAGGTCGGTCGGGAGGCCAGGGTACTCGCGGGCGACGACGTCGACGGGCTTGAGGTCGCCGCTGGCGTCGACGGTGACGGTGGTCTCGCCGATCGAGACGGTGACACCCGTGGCCGTAAGGGCCTCGAGTACCGCGCCGAGGTGCTCGGGGTTGACATCGGTGAGGGTCACCTGGCCGCGCGTGGCCGCGGCGGCCAACAGGTAGGTGCCGGCCTCGATGCGGTCGGCGATCGGGCGGTAACGCACGCCGTGTAGGCGCCTCACGCCGTCGACGGTGATGGTTCTGGTGCCGGCGCCGGTTATCGACGCGCCCATCGCGTTGAGCATGTTGGCGAGGTCGGAGATCTCGGGCTCCAGCGCCGCGTTCTCGATGACCACGCGGCCGTCGGCCAGCGCGGCGGCGAGGAGCACGTTCTGAGTGCCGCCGACCGTCGGAGCTTCGAAGTGGACCGTGCCTTGCAGGGGCGTGACGCGGCGGGCGTAGAAGTCGCCGTCCTCCTCGTCGATGACGACACCGAGCTCACGGAACGCTGCGAGGTGCCGGTCGACGGGGCGGGGACCGAAGGCGCAGCCGCCAGGCATCGGCACGCGCGCCTCGCCGCAGCGGCCGAGCAGGGCGCCCATGATCACGAAGCTGGCGCGCATCTTGTTGACGAGGCTGTACGGCGCGCGGCAGCTTCTGAGGCTGCGGGCGCGCAGGTGGAGGTCGTCGCCCTCCCAGCGGGTCTCGACGCCTACGTGCCTGAGGATCTCCTCTGACACCAGCACGTCGGAGAGGCGCGGGACGTCTTCCAACACCACTTCTTCATCGGTGAGGACGCTGGCGAGGACCAAGTACAGAACCGAGTTCTTCATGCGCATCACAGGCAGCGTCCCAGTGAGGGGCGCACCGCCGCGGATCAGGAAGATCTCGTTGTTCTCAGTCATGCGTCCCAACTCTCTGTTCTTCTCGCCCATGTGGGCCTGATTAGAAGTTCGTCCACCGGAGCCGCTCGCGCAGTGAAGAACTCAACAACATCTTGAGTAACTTACACACGAGTAGCAAGGTCAGTCTAGATGTCGTGCTGATAGGTGTCAAGGTGAGCAAGTTACTGCTATCATCGCCTACGTGCCAAAGCGTGAGAAGAGCAAGCGCCTGCAAGTAGTCATCACCGAGGAACAGGACTCGCTGCTGACGAAGACCGCGTATCAGCTCTCCAACCCCGAGCGGCTCGTGTCCAAGTCCGAGGTCGTCAGGCTCGGCATCGAGATGCTGAACCGCGCCGTCGAGGACGGCTCGCTCGACCCCGGCATCCTCAAGGCACTCGACGAGGGTTAACCTAGGCTCCTAGTGTTCCAGCCAGGCGAGGTCATCGACGACCGTTACGAGGTCATCGGCACGCTAGGGGTCGGCGGCATGGCGCACGTGTTCCGCGCCAAGGACGCACACCTCGAGCGCGAGGTCGCGCTCAAGGTGCTAAGGCCGCACCTGACCGAGTCGGACAGCGAACGCTTCCGCCGCGAGATCCGCGCCCTCGCCCGCCTCAACCACCCCGGCATCGTCAACATCTACGACCTCGGCCTCGGGCAGCACGTCTACTTCGCTATGGAGCTGATCGAGGGCGGGCCGATAACCGAGCTGGGCCCGTTCGAGACCGACCCGGAGGCGGCGGCGAAGCTGCTGGGCGCGTCGGTGACGGTGGCCGAGGCGCTCGGTTACGTCCACAAGCTCGGCATGGTCCACCGCGACCTCACGCCTCGCAACGTGCTGGTCACCCCGCAAGGCTCTCCCAAGGTGATGGACTTCGGCCTGGTGCAGCTGACCGAGACCTCCAAGCGCCTCACCCGCACCGGCATCACGCTCGGCACGCCGCAGTACATGGCGCCCGAGCAGGCCACCGGCGAGTCGACGGGCGCCGCTACCGACCTCTACGCGTTCGGTGCCGTCCTCTACCGCATGGTGACGGGCGTCAACGCCTTCGACGGCGAGAACGACCAGGCGGTGCTCTACCAGCACGTCTACGGCAGCGTCGTGCACCCGCTGCAGCACAACCCGCAGCTTCCCGACGCGCTCGCCGGGCTGATCATGGATCTGCTCGAGAAGGAGCCTGACCGCAGGCCCAGCTCCGGCTACGTCGTCGCCGACAGGCTGCGCGCGATCCTCGCCGAGATCCAGAGCCGCTCCTTCGCGCTGCCGCTCGGCGGTCCGGGGCGCACCGGCTCGTACCCGCACGGCCCGCCCGCGCCGCGCGAGCTCGTCAAGCGCTGGACCGTCGATGTCGGCGAGGGACCGCAGTTCCCCTCCGGCCTGGCGGCGGCCAACGGCTTCCTGCTCCTGGGGCAGCGCTCTGACTCGCTCGCGGTCATGCGCCCAGCCGACGGGGGTCTTCACGCCACCTTCCCGCTCGTCGACGAGGCGTATCAGCCTCCGATGGTGGTGGGTGAGCGTCTCTACCTGGTCAGCCGCGACGGCAGCCTCGACGTGCTCTCCTGGCCCGGCGGCGAGGCGCTGTGGCGCAAGGAGGACGCCGACGTGCTCGGCGCCGCTCCGTACGGCCGCGACATCGTCGTGGCGGCGGGCGATCACGTGGAGCTGTGGAGCGCGGAGGGCGTGACCCAGTGGCGGGTCAAGCTCGACTCGCAGGCGAGCTGCGCGCCGACCATCCACGGCGGACTCGCCCTGGTGCCGACGACTGGCGGTTGGCTGCACGCCGTGCGCCTGGTGCAAGGCGCGCACGTCTTCAAGGTCGAGGTCGGTGTCCTGGCGGCGCCGCCATCGGCAGCCGACGGCATGGCGTATCTGCCGGTTAGGGCCGGCGAGCTTCACGCCTTCGACCTGCGCGCGCGCGAGGTGGCGTGGAGCTACGACCTCGAGGGCGAGCAGTGGAGCACGCCGGTCGTGTGGGGACAGCATCTGTTCGCGGTCTCGTGGGGCCAGCGGCTGCACGCGCTGGCGGCCCGCAGCGGCGACGACCTGTGGGCGCGCCCTCTACCGGCGGCAGTGACCGCGACGCCGGTCGTCGCGGCGGGGACCCTCTATCTGGGGACCGAGGGCGGCGACCTGCTCGGCTTCGATGCCAGGAGCGGCCGCTCGGTGTTCAGCGACAAGGTCGCGAACGCCGCCATCCAGGCCAGCCCGCTGCCGGTCGGCGGCAGGCTGTTCGTGGCGGCGCTAGACGGGCGCGTCGCTGCTTACGGCTGAGCCGCGACTCCGGCCGAATCCCCAGCCGAAGCCGTCATCGGCGGCTGCTCCTCGACGGGCAGCTCGGGGCTGACGCGCAAGAAGCCGGCCGTGCCCGCGTCCCACGCCGCCAGCGCCGCCGCTGCCACCTGCGAGCCGGTGAGCTCGAGGTGCTTCACCAGCAGCCCTCGCAGCCGGTCGATCTCGGCGCGCTGGGCAGCGTCTCCCGGAGCGTCCAGGCGCGTGACGTTGACCATCCCGGCGTTGACGCGCGCGAGGTGGCGGCGCTCCGCCTCCTCGTTCTCGGCGTAGAGGTAAGCAACACCGCCCGACATGCCGGCGGCGAAGTTGCGACCGATGCCGCCGAGCACGACGACGGTGCCGCCGGTCATGTACTCGCAGCCGTGATCGCCGCAGCCCTCGACGACGGCGGTGGCGCCCGAGTTGCGCACGCACACGCGCTCGCCGACGACGCCGGCTGCGAACAGCGCGCCACCGGTGGCGCCGTACAGCACGGTGTTGCCGCCTATCACCTGGCGCCGCCGCTCGCCTTCCCCGTCGCGCGGGCGCAAGACGAGCTCGCCGCCGGTCATCGACTTGCCGACGTAGTCCTGGCCCTCGCCCTGCAGCTCGAGCCGCACGCCGGGCAGGTTGAACGCGCCGAAGCTCTGCCCTGCCGAGCCTGTGAACTTGATGCTGACGGCGCTCTCGCCCGGTCCGGCGTCGCCGTGGACCTGAGCCAGGCGGCCGGAGAGGCGGCTGCCGATGCTGCGCTCGCGGTTGGTGATCTCGTACTCGAGCCTGACTGGCCGCTCCGGCTGCTCCAGCGCCGCCAGCACTTCCTCGGCGAAGCGGCTGTCGAGCGTCCTGCCGGGGCGGCTGGGACGGTCGTTGCGGGCGTCGAGGCGCCTCAGCGCGCGGCCGGGTCTGACGGTTCCGGCGGCTTGAGCGACCAGCTGGTCGACCTCGAGCTCGACGTCGCGCGCCACCACCTCGGCCAGGTCGTGCCTGACCGTCAGCAGGTCGGCGCGGCCGATCAGCTCTTCGACAGAGTGCAGGCCCATCTCGGCCAGCAGCATCCGCACCTGCTGCGCCAGGTAGACGAAGAGCCGCACGACGTGCTCGCTGTCGCCGGCGAACTTCGCGCGCAGAACGGGATCCTGAGTGGCGATCCCGACCGGGCAGGTGTTGAGGTGGCACTGCCGGATCATCGCGCAGCCGACCGCCACCAGCGCCGTGGTGCCGAAGCCGTACTCGTCGGCGCCGAGCATCGCGGCGATCACCACGTCGCGGCCGGTCTTGAGGCCGCCGTCGACGCGCAGTCCGACGCGGCCGCGTAGGCCGTTCTCGACCAGCGCGCGCTGCGTCTCGACCAAGCCGAGCTCCCAGGGCAGGCCGGCGTGCTTCATGCTCGACAGCGGGCTGGCGCCGGTGCCGCCGTCGTTGCCGGAGATCTGGATGTTGTCGGCGTAGCCCTTGGCGACGCCCGAAGCTATGGTCCCGACCCCGGTGGTGGAGACGAGCTTGACGCCGATGCGCGCGTTCGGGTTGACGCGCTTGAGGTCGTAGATGAGCTGGGCGAGGTCCTCGATCGAGTAGATGTCGTGATGCGGCGGCGGGCTGATCAGCGTCACGCCCTCGACCGCGTGGCGGATCGACGCGATCTCGGCAGTGACCTTGAAGCCGGGTATCTGGCCGCCCTCGCCCGGCTTGGAGCCCTGCGCCATCTTGATCTCGATCTCGCGGGCGTTGGCGAGGTACGCAGGGGTGACGCCGAAGCGGCCGGACGCGACCTGCTTGATGGCCGAGTTGGCGTTGTCGCCGGCCTTCGGGTGCCAGGTGGGCGAGTAGGAGCGTTCGGGCCTGTCGGCGTCGAACGGCTTGAAGCGCGCCGGGTCTTCCCCGCCCTCGCCGGCGTTGCTCTTGCCGCCGAGCCGGTTCATCGCGATCGCGATGGCCTCGTGCGTCTCGCGCGACACCGAGCCGTGGCTCATCGCCTGGGTGGTGAAGCGCGTGACGATGCTCTCGATCGGCTCGACCTCGTCCAGGGGCACGGGAGCCTCAGCGCGCCGGTAGTCGAGCAGGTCCCTGATGCTGGTCGGCGGGCGCCCCTCGACGGCCTTGACGTACTCCTGGAACGCCTCGAAGCTCTCGGTCCTGACGGCCTTGTGCAGCGCCTTGAAGACGTCCGGATTGAGGCTGTGGTACTCGCCCGCCTTGCGGAAACGGTAGATGCCGCGGTCGGGCAGACCGCCGCCCTTGGCCGGCTTGCGAGGGGCAACTTCCGGCTCGGCTGCTGCGGCCGGGAACGCGCCCTGGTGCAGCTCGAGCACGTCGAGCGCGAGCGTCGCGAGGCTGGCGCCGCCCAGATGCGTCGGCGTGCCGGAGAAGTAGTCGTCTACGACCTCGGAGCTCAGGCCGACGGTCTCGAACACCTGCGCGCCGCGGTAGGCCGCCAGCGTGCTGATGCCCATCTTCGACATCGTCTTCAGCAGGCCCTTCTCCAACGCCTTGACGTAGTCCTTGACGGCCGCCGCCGGGTCCTTGGGCTCACGCCCCTTGCTGGTGGCGCCGACCTGCCGCGCCGTGGCCATGGCGAGGTAGGGGTGGATCAGCGCCGCGCCGTAACCGATGAGGCAGGCGAAGTGATGGTCCTCGCGCGGCTCGCCGGTGTCGCAGACGATGGCGGCGCGGGTGCGGCGGCCGACCAGCAGCAGCCGGTTGTGTACGGCGCCCACCGCCAGCAGCATCGGCACCGGCGCATGCTGGGCGTCGACGCCGCGGTCGGAGAGGATCAGGATGGAGACGCCGGACTCGACCAGCTCCTGAGCTTCGTCGGCTAGGCGTTCGAGGGCGGCGGCGAGTCCGGCCGGCCCGTGGTCGACCGGGAAGAGACAGTCGATGACGGCGCAGCCGAGCTCGTCTTGCGAGCGCAGCGCGGCCAGCTTGGCTGCGTCGATGACCGGCCCGGCGAAGCGCGCGACCCGGGCAGCCTCCGGCTCCTCCTCCAGCACGCTCGAGCGCGGGCCCAGCACCGTGGCGAGCGACATCACCAGCTCCTCGCGCAGCGGGTCGATCGGCGGGTTGGTGACCTGTGCGAAGCGCTGCTTGAAGTAGCGGTAGAGCGGCTGCGGCTGGCGCGACAGCACCGCCAGCGGCGTGTCGTCGCCCATCGAGCCGACCGGCACCTCGCCGGCGAAGGCCATCGGCTCGACGATCCGGTCCAAGTCCTCGGCCGAGTAGCCGAACGCGAGCTGCAGGCGGTTCAGCCCTTCAGGGTCTCTGTCCAGATGTTCGGTGGGTGGGCGCACGGAGTCGGGCAGGCGCACCTCGAAGCGTTCGACCCATTCGTGGTACGGGCGGCGCAGCGAGTAGCGCCGCTTGATGTCGGCGTCCCTGAGCAGCCGGCCCTCGGTGGTGTCGACGGCCAGCAGTCGTCCGGGTCCGAGGCGGCCGCGTTCGATGACCGTCTCGGGTTCGAGTGGCAGCACGCCGGCTTCCGACGCCACCACGAGCAGGTCGTCCGAGGTCAGCCAGTAGCGCTGCGGTCTCAGTCCGTTCCTGTCGAGTGCCGCGACGGCGAAGCGCCCGTCCGAGATCGCCAGAGCCGCCGGACCGTCCCAAGGCTCCATCAGCGTGCCGTGGTAGTCGAAGAAGCCGCGTAGGTCGGCGTCGACCTCGGGGTCCTTCTCGTACGCCTGGGGCACGAGCATCATCAGCGCATGCGGCAGCTCGCGGCCGGAGAGCGTCAGCAGCTCGAGCGCGTTGTCGAGAGCGGCCGAGTCGGACCCGCCTGGCTCGATGACCGGCAGCAGGTCGCGCACCTCGTTGCCCCAGACGTGACTGCGCAGGCGCGGCTCGCGGGCGCGCATGAAGTTGACGTTGCCCTGCAGGGTGTTGATCTCGCCGTTGTGAGCCAGCATCCTGAACGGCTGCGCCAGCGACCAGCGCGGGACGGTGTTGGTGCTGTAGCGCTGGTGGAACAGCGCGATGGCGGTCTCGTAGTCAGGGTCGGCCAGGTCGAGGTAGAAGCCGGGGAGCTGATCGGCGACCATCAGGCCCTTGTACGAGATGACGCGGCTGGAGAGCGAGCTGATGTAGAACCGTCCCAGCCCGGCCTCGTGCACGCGGCGCTCGATGCGCTTGCGGGTCAGGTAGAGGGTGCGCTCGAACTCGTCGTCGCTCTGCCAGGTCGGCCGGGCGAGCAGCACCTGCCGCATCACCGGCAGGCGCGCCAGGGCGTGAGCGCCGAGCTTGGTCGTGTCGGTAGGCGGCTGGCGCCACATCAGCCGTTTGAGGGGGCTGCGGGCGAGCTCGTCGCGCACCAGGGCGTAGATGCGCTCGAAGGGGGCGTCGTTGGCGGCGAAGAAGACGCCGACGGCGAGGTCCCTGTCGCGCTCGAGGCGGATGCCCTTGCGCTCGAGCTCGCGCCGGAAGAGCCGGTGAGGAAGCTGCGTGAGGATGCCGGCGCCGTCGCCGGTCTTGCCGTCGGCGCTGACAGCGCCGCGATGAGCGAGGTTGGAGAGCGCCTTGAGGCCGTGGCGCAGCACGTCGTGGCTGCGCCTGCCGCCGACGTGGGCGACGAAACCGACGCCGCAGGCGTCGCGCTCGTTGGGCCAGCTCAGGCTGCTGAAGTCCGATAGGCGTTCCATCTGTCTGCCCCTTCGAGAAGGCCAGAGTCAACGCAGGCAACGCCCCTGCCGGGGCCGGTAGACTGCGACGACGCGAGGTGGTGGATGTCGGACGTTTTGGCGGCGCGCGAAGGTACCTGCTAGCGCGGTTGGGTCGTCAGAACGTGGGCAGAATGCTACGTTCGCCGGTGCTCCCGTGTCAAGCTCAGGCTGCGCGGAACCGCGTGCAGGACGTCAGGTTCAGCCTTGTCCTCTACGCCGGCGCGGCTTCCTAACAGAGGGCGAGAGCGCTGTTAGGCTTTCGAATCCAAACCGTGACCCGAGTCTGCGCTTTCGCTTCGTGCGCGCCGCGCCCGCAGCCACGTCAACAGTGGCGGTACGACGAGAATTGCCAGCGAGATGAACAGCAGCGTCGCCGACAGCGGCCGGGTGAGGAACACCGAGTAGTCGCCCTGGCTTATCGCCAGCGCCCGCCTGAACTGCTGCTCGGCCATCGGGCCCAGGATCATGCCGATCACTGCCGGCGCCACAGGGAAGCCGTGGCGCCGCATCAGGAAGCCGATCAACCCGATGATGTAGAGCGCGATCAGGTCGACCACCGAATGCGACATGCTGTAGGTCCCGAGCGTGGCGAACACCAAGATGCCGCCGTAAAGCAGCGGCCGCGGGATGGTCAGTAGCCGCACCCAGATGCCGACCAGCGGCAGGTTGAGCACCAGCAGCATGAAGTTGCCGATGTAGAGGCTGGCGATGAGACCCCACACTAGGTCGGGCGCGCGGCTGAACAGCAGCGGCCCAGGCTGCAGGCCGAACTGCTGGAAGGCCGCGAGCATGATGGCCGCCGTCGCCGAGGTAGGCAGCCCGAGCGTCAGCAGCGGGACGAGCACGCCGGCGGCGGCGGAGTTGTTGGCCGCCTCCGGTCCTGCCACACCTTCGATGGCGCCGTTGCCGAACTCCTCTGGGTGCTTGCTGAGCCGCTTCTCGAGCGCGTAGGAGAGGAAGGTCGGGATCTCGGCACCGCCCGCCGGCAGCGCGCCGAACGGGAAGCCCAGGAAGCTGCCGCGCAGCCACGGCTTCCACGAGCGCTTCCACTCCTCGCGGTTCATCCAGATGCTGCCCTTGATGGCTTGGACGTCGGCGCTACCGCGCCTCAGTCGCGAGGCGACGTAGAACGTCTCCCCCACCGCGAACAGGCCGACTGCCACCACCACGACGCTGATGCCGTCGAGCAGCTCGAGCCGACCCAGCGTGTAGCGCGCCTGGCCGGTCTGGAGATCGATCCCGACCAGGCCGAGAGCGAGGCCGAACATCAGGCTTGCCACGCCCCTCAGCACCGAAGAGCCGAGCACCGAGGTGACGGTCGTGAAGGCGAGGATCATCAGCGCGAAGTAGTCGGCGGGGCCGAACTGCAGTGCGAGCTTCACGACGATGGGCGCCACGAAGGTCAGCGCCACCGTCGCGATGGTGCCGGCTATGAACGAGCCGATGGCCGCCGTGGCGAGAGCCGCCGCGCCACGCCCCTTGCGCGCCATGCGGTTGCCCTCGACGGCCGTGATTATCGAGGCGCTCTCGCCCGGGGTGTTCAGCAAGATAGAGGTGGTCGAGCCGCCGTACATGCCGCCGTAGTAGATGCCGGCGAACATGATGAAGGAGCCGACCGGATCGAGACCGTAGGTGACGGGCAGCAGCAGCGCCACCGTGAGCGCCGGTCCGATGCCGGGCAGGATGCCGACGACGGTACCGAGCGTGACGCCGATGAACGCCCACAGGAGGTTCTGGAACGTCAGCGCGACGCCGAAGCCGTGCAGCAGCGACTGAAGGGTCTCCACGCCCCTCAGATCCCCAGCACGGCGCTGAGCAGCGGCAGCACGCCGCCAGGCAGGTTCAGGTCCAACAGGCGCGTGAACGAGAGATAGATGGTCATGGCGAGAACGAAGCCGATGCCGAAGTTGCGCAGCACGCGGAAGCTGCCGAAGCCGAGCGCCACGCCCGCGAACAGGGCGGTCGACGCGAGCACGAAGCCCGCCGGTTCCATCAGCAGCGTGCCGAGCGCCAAGGCGACAGCGATCACCAGAACCGGCCGTAGGTTGTCACGAGCGTCGAGGTCGATGTCCTCGCCGCCTTCGGGTGAGCTGCGTTGGCCGCGCAGCGCTGCGATGAGCAGCAGCAGGCCGCACGCCAGGGTCCCGAACGCCACGAGATAGGGGAAGAAGCGCGGTCCGATGCGCGAGTACGTCGGCAGCACCCTGATCGCGCCGGCGCCGAGGTAGAGGTAGACGCCGTAAGCCAGGAGTAGGAGGCTGACGAACGCATCGCCGTACGCGACGCGCGACAGCCAGGTGCTTGGGGAGCGAGGCTGAACGCTCTCGCTCCCCAAGCCGCCTCGGGTGCTCAGTTGCCTTCCACCAATCCGATGCTGACGAGCACCTCGGCGACGCGCTCGAGCTCGTTGCCGAGGTAGGCGGCGAAGTCGTCGCCGCCGATGTAAGCATCGGTCCACTGGTTCTGCGCCAGGGCGGCCGCCCACTGATCGGAGGCGACCAGGGTATCGACAGCCGCGACGAGCGCCGCGCGCTGGTCCGCCGAGAGTCCCGGCGGCGCCACGACGCCGCGCCAGTTGGCGATCTCGAGATCGACGCCCTGCTCCATCAGCGTCGGCGCGTCGATACCTTCGACGCGCTCGGGCGCCGAGATGCCGAGCACGCGCAGCTCGCCCGCCTCGATCTGACCCGCCCACTCGGAGTAGCCGGACACGCCGGCGGCGACCTGGCTGCCGAGGATGGCGGCGAGAGCCTCACCACCGCCGGAGAACGGGATGTAGTTGATGGTGGTGGGATCCACGCCGGACTCGAGCGCGAGCAGGCCGACGAGGATGTGGTCGATACCGCCCGCGGAGCCGCCCGCGAACGCCACGGCGCCCGGGTTCGCCTGGAACGCGGCCACCAGGTCGGCGAGGGTCTGATACGGCGAGTTGGCAGGCACGACGATGACCTCGTACTCGGCTGTCAGCCTGGCGATCGGCGTGCTCTGGTCGAGACCGACCGGCGCCTGGTTGGTGAGGATCGAGCCGACCATCACCAGGCCCATCACCATCAGGATGTCGCCCTTGCCGGCTTCGCTGGCTGCGAGCTGGGCCAGTCCGATGGTGCCGCCGGCGCCAGGCACGTTGAACACCTCGACCTGGTTGACGATGCCGGCGTCGCGCAGCGCGGCCTGCATGGCGCGAGCGGTGCCGTCCCAGCCGCCGCCCGGGGCGGCCGGAGCCATCAGGCGCAGCGAGCCCAGCCCCTGAGCGAAGCCGACCGAGGCGACTGCCAGCGCGACGACGAGAACAGCTACGAGAGCGGTGAAGAAACGAGAACGCTTAGCTCCGAACATTCTGCCTCCCTCAAATCCAAGCTGTGATCCAACTGGTTTTCGCCTGTGATGCTATCAATCCGCCGAGCTTCAGAGGCCGATCTCGCCTACCTCAGGTACTCAGCCGCGCGCCGACCGCCTTCTCGGAGGGCTCGACCAGCGGAGCGACGTGCTCGCTGAGGAGCTTGAACTCGTAGGCGTCGACGAGCGCTTCGTACGAGGCCTCGATGATGTTGGTAGAGACGCCGACGGTCGACCACTTGGAGGCGCCGTCCGTCATCTCGACCACCACCCTCACCACGCTGGCCGTGCCGGCCTCGGAGCCGGCGAGCACCCTGACCTTGTAGTCGATGAGCTCGACGCCGAGGAGGTTCGGGTAGAAGCTCGTCAGAGCCTTCAGCAGGGCCACGTCGAGCGCGTTGACCGGACCGTCGCCGGTGGCGGCGGTGTGCTCGATGCGCCCGCCGACCTCGACCTTCACCGTGGCCTCGCAGTCGGGCTCGCGGCCGTCGTCGCGCTTGTCGATGGCGACCTTGAAGCCGTGAAGCTGGAAGTAGGGGCGGTGCTCGCCCGAGACCTTGCGCGCCAGCAGGTTCACGCTGGCCTCGGCGCCCTCGAAGGCGTAACCCTGGTTCTCGAGCTCCTTGATGCGGGCCACGACGGCGCGAGCGTCGTCCTCCCCCGCCACCTGCGACATCACGTTGGCGCGCCCAGACAGGTCGGAGACGAGCACGCGGCGCCGGTTGCCGACGGCCTCGGGCTCGACGTGCTCGTAGGAACGCGGCAGCTTGGCGACGGCGGCGACGTGGACCCCGCCCTTGTGCGCGAACGCGGCGTCGCCGACGTACGGCGCGCGGGCGTTGGAGATGAGGTTGGCGCGCTCGTCGACGTAGCGCGACACCTCGCGCAGGCCGCTCACGGGTTGCGGCTGCGGCCGGCCGAGCTTGAGCGCGAGGTTGCCGATGATGCTGACCAGGTTGGCGTTGCCGCAGCGCTCGCCGTAGCCGTTGACGGTGCCCTGGACGTGGGTCGCGCCGGCCTCCACCGCGGCCAGGCTGTTGGCGACGGCCAACTCGGCGTCGTTGTGAGCGTGAATGCCGACCCTGATCTCGGAGAGCGACACGGCCTGGCCGACGCGCTCGGCGATCCAGGCCGGCAGGCTGCCGCCGTTGGTGTCGCACAGCACCAGCCTGTCGGCGCCGCCCTCGACGGCCGCGCGCAGCGTGGCCAGCGCGTACTCGGGGTCGGCGCGGTAGCCGTCGAAGTAGTGCTCGGCGTCGTAGACCACCAGGCGGCCGTGGCTCTTCAGGTACGCGACCGACGACCTGATCATCGCGAGGTTCTGCTCGAGCGTGGCGCCGAGCGTCTCGGTTACGTGCAGGGTCCACGACTTGCCGAAGATCGCGACGGCCGGGGTATCGGCAGCCAGCATCGCGTTCAGGTTGGCGTCGTCCTCGCACGACGCGGCCTTGTGGCGCGTGCTGCCGAACGCCGTCAGCTTGGCGTGCTCGAGCTGAACGCCTTTCATCGCCTCGAAGAACTTGACGTCCTTGGGGTTCGAGCCGGGCCAGCCGCCCTCGATGAAGTCGACCTTGAAAGCATCGAGGCGCTTGGCGATCGCGACCTTGTCCTCGCTCGACAGGTGCACGTCTTGCCCCTGCGTGCCGTCGCGCAAGGTGGTGTCGAAGATCTCCACCGCCGCGAGGCCGCTCATGGGCGGGCGACTCCTCCTTGGGCTAGCTCGCGCTCGGCCGCCTCGGCCCTGGCGTGGCCGGAGGCGAGCCGGTTGAGCACGTCGACGTAGGCGCGCGCCGACGCCTCGATCACGTCGGTCGATAGGCCCTTGCCCTGCACGATCCTCGAGCCCTCGCGCACGCGGATGGTGACCTCCCCGAGCGCGTCCTGGCCCGAGCCGACGGCGCGGATCTCGTAGCCGTCGAGCTCCATCTTCAGGCCGGTTATCGCCTCGATGGCGCGGTAGGCGGCGTCGACGGGGCCGTCGCCGGTGGCGGCGTGAGTGTGGAGGCCGGTGTCGGTCTCCAGAGCCACCGTGGCGACCGGAGTGACGTTGGTGCCGGCCTGGAACTGCACGAAGTGCAGCTTGTACGTCTCGGGGACGCGGCTGGCCTCGGTGTCGACCAGCGCCCTGATGTCCTCGTTGGTCACCGAGCTCTTGCGGTCGCACAGCTCCTTGAACTGCTCGAAGACCGAGTTGAGGCGCTCGTCGGAGAGCGCGTCGTAGCCGAGGTCGGCGAGGGTCTTGCGGAACGCCCTGCGCCCTGAGTGCTTGCCCATCACCAGCACGCCGGCCTCGCGGCCGACGAGCTCGGCGTTCATGATCTCGTACGTCTCCTTGTGCTTGATCACGCCGTCCTGGTGGATGCCGGCCTCGTGCGAGAAGGCGTTCTCGCCCACGATGGCCTTGTTGGCCTGCACGACCATGCCGGTGTAGCGCGACACCAGGCGGCTGACGCGGTAGATCTCGCGGGTGTTGATGCCGATGTCGACGCCGTAGTGGTCCTTGCGGGTGTGCAGCGCCATCGCGACCTCTTCGAGAGAGGTGTTGCCGGCGCGCTCGCCGATGCCGTTGATCGTCGCCTCGACCTGCGTGGCGCCGTTCTCGACGGCCGCCAAGCTGTTGGCGACCGCCATGCCGAGGTCGTCGTGGCAGTGAGTGGAGATGCGCACTCCGCGCGCCTCAGGCACGTTCTCGTAGATCGAGCGGATCAGCGCGCCGTACTCGCCCGGCGTGCCGTAGCCGGTGGTGTCGGGGATGTTGACGGTGTTGGCGCCCGCCGCGATGGCGGCCCTGACGAGCTGGTAGACGAACGCCGGGTCGGCGCGCATGCAGTCTTGAGCGCTGAACTCGACCTCGTCGACGTACTGGCGCGCGTGCCTGACCATCTCGTCGGCGATCGCGAGGATCTCGGCGCGCGTCTTGTTGAGCATGTACTTCAGGTGCACGTCGGAGGCGCTGGTGAAGATGTGGATCATCGGCTTGGCGGCCGGCTCGACTGCCTTGGCGGCCCTGTCGATGTCGAGCTTGTGGGTGCGCGCCAGCGCGCAGATGATCGGGCCCTTGACCTCGCGGGCGATGGCGTCGACGCACTCGAAGTCGCCCTGGCTGGTGATCGGGAAGCCGGCCTCGATCACGTCGACGCCGAGACGCGCCAGCGCATGCGCGATCTCGAGCTTCTGCGGGGTGTTGAGCGCGACGCCGGGGCTCTGCTCGCCGTCTCTGAGCGTGGTGTCGAAGAACCTCACATAACGGTCTTCAGCCATTGGATCACTCTCCCTCCCCGATGAACGGCATCATCTTGCGCAGGCGCTTGCCGACCTCGGCCACCTGGCTCTCCTCCGAGCGGCGCCGACCGGTCTTGAGCGTCGGCTGCCCGACGGTGTTCTCAAGCAGGAACGACCGCGCGAAGGCACCGGAGCGGATGTCCTCAAGCACGCGCTTCATCTCCTCGCGCACCGCCGGCGTGACGATGCGAGGAGCGGTCACGTAGTCGCCGAACTCGGCGGTGTTCGAGATCGAGTGGCGCATCTTGGCGAAGCCGCCCTCGTAGATCAGGTCGACGATCAGCTTCATCTCGTGCACGCACTCGAAGTACGCGATCTCGGGTTGGTAACCGGCCTCGACCAGCGTGTTGAAGCCAGCCTCCATCAGCGCCGTCACGCCGCCGCACAGCACGGACTGCTCGCCGAACAGGTCGGTCTCGGTCTCCTCCTTGAAGGTCGTCTCCAGCACGCCGGCGCGGGCGCCGCCGATGGCCTTGGCGTAGGCGAGTGCGCGCTGCTTGGCGGTGCCGGTGGCGTCCTTGTGGATGGCGACGAGGCAGGGCACGCCGGCGCCCTGCGTGTAGGTGCGGCGCACCAGGTGACCGGGGCCTTTGGGGGCGACCATGAAGCAGTCGACGCCGGCTGGCACCACGACCTGGGAGAAGTGGACGCTGAAGCCGTGCGCGACGAGCACGGCGTTGCCCTCTTGCAGGTTCGGCTCGATCTCGGCGCGGAACACTGGGCCGTGCGCCTCGTCGGGTAGCAGGATCATCACGAGGTCGGCGGCCTTGGCGGCTTCCGCCACCTCCAGCACCCTGAGCCCGTCGCGCTCGGCTTGCGCCCACGACTTCGAGCCGCGGCGCAGACCGACGACCACGTTCAGCCCCGACTCCTGGGCGTTGAGAGCGTGGGCGTGGCCTTGGGAGCCGTAACCGATGACGGCGATGGTCTGGCCGGCGAGGTGCTCGAGGTTGGCGTCAGCGTCGTAGTAGATGGTGGTTGCCACGTTGTTGTCTCTCCCGATCGTTCTTGCCCGCTCGCGGGCCTGAGAATCCTTGCTCGTCTACTTCGGCCGCGCCGGCTTGCCGCGGCTCTCCCTGGGTACTGCTCGGTGCGAGTCCGTGTTGCTCGTTGCTGCTCGCTGCTGCTAGGTGCCGCTCGACCCTAGGCCGCGCGACTCGGCGTTAGCTTAGGAGCCTTCTCGCTGTCCGACTGCGAGCGCGCCAGCGCCACGCGGCCGGTGCGCACCAGCTCGACGATCCCGAAGGGCCGCATCTGCTCGATGAACGCGTCGATCTTGTTCTCGTCGCCGGTGACCTCGAAGATCAGCATCTGGCGCGAGACGTCGAGGATCCTCGCCCTGAAGTCGTGGGCGATCTGCCTGATCTCGACGCGGTCGTTGGCGCTGTTGACGGCGACCTTGATCAGCATCAGCTCGCGGTCGACGTACTTGGTCTCGGAGTGGTCGATGACCTTGATGACGTCGATGAGCTTCTGAAGCTGCTTCTGCACCTGCTCGACTGTGTCGTCCTCTCCCGAGACGACGAAGGTCGTGCGGCTGATGCCGGGCGCCTCGGACTGAGCGACCGAGAGCGACTCGATGTTGAACCCGCGCCTGGCGAACAGGCCCGCGATGCGCACCAGCACGCCGGGTTGGTCCCTCACCGTCACCGACAGCACATGCGTGTGCATCAGCGGCGCGCTCCGACCACGACCGGCTCGGGCGCGCCCGGCTGCGGCTCCTCGGTGTCCTGGTCGCCGAGGATCATCTCGTCGACGCCGGCACCGGCCGGCACCATCGGCCACACCTTCTCGGACTCGTAGACGAAGAAGTTGAGCAGCACGGGCTTGTTGGCCTTGACGGCCTGCTCGATCTTGCTGCGCGCGTCGTCCCTGTCGAAGACGTTGTGGCCCTCGATGCCGTAAGCCTCGGCCAGCTTCGCGAAGTCGGGGTTGGAGTCGGCCAGGTAGACCTCTGAGTAGCGCTGAGCGTGGAACAGCTCCTGCCACTGCCTCACCATGCCGAGCATGCCGTTGTTGAGGATCGCGATGACGACCGGCAGCTTGTGTTTGGAGAGAGTCGCCAGCTCCTGGATGTTCATCTGCACCGAGCCGTCGCCGGCGACGCAGATGACCGTCTCGCCCGGGCGCGCGAACGCGGCGCCGATGGCGGCCGGCAGGCCGAAGCCCATCGTGCCGAGGCCGCCGGAGGTGATGAAGCTGCGCGGCCGCTGGGTCGGGAACAGCCTGGCGGCGAACATCTGGTGCTGCCCCACCTCGGTGGTGACGATGCAGTCGCCCGCCGCCTCTTTGAGCATCAGCAAGACCTCTTGCGAGACCAGCGCCTTGTCGAGCTTGTACTTCTCCGGGTAAGTCGCCTTCCATTGGGAGAGCGTCTGACGCCACTCGTCGATCTGGAGGTGACCGAGCTCGGCCTTGAGGCGTGGCAGGACGTCCTTGAGGTCGCCCACCACAGGCACATGCGCCTTGACCAGCTTGGAGATCTCGGCCGGGTCGATGTCGATGTGCACGACCGTAGCGTTGGGTGCGAAGCGGCTGATCTTGCCGGTGACGCGGTCGTCGAAGCGCATGCCGGCGGCCAGGATCAGGTCGCAGTGGCTTATCGCCTTGTTGGCCGTCACGGTGCCGTGCATCCCGGGCATGCCGAGGCAGTTGTCTCTGGCCGAGGGGTACGAGCCGATGCCCATCAGCGTGGTGATGACCGGGATGCCGGTGTGCTCGGCGAACGCGATCACCTCTTCGGGCACGCCTTGGGCGCCGCCACCGACGATCATCACAGGCCGCTCCGCCTTGCTGATGGTCTCGGCGGCCTTGGAGATCTGGCGGGCGTGGCCGGTGACCGTGGGGCGGTAACCGGGCAGGTCGAGCTCGACGTCGAACGAGCCGGTGAACTCGGCCTGCTGCACGTCCTTGGGAACGTCGACGAGCACGGGGCCTGGTCTGCCGGTCGAGGCGATGTGGAACGCCTCGGTCATGATGCGCGGGATGTCGTTGACGTGCTTGACGAGGTAGTTGTGCTTGGTGACCGGGCCGGTGATGCCGTAGACGTCGGCCTCCTGGAAGGCGTCGGTGCCGATCAGCCCGCTCGGCACGTTGCCTGTGATGGCGACGATCGCCGACGAGTCCATCATGGCCGTGGCCAGACCCGTCACGAGGTTGGTAGCGCCCGGCCCCGAGGTCGCGAAGCAGACACCGACCTTGCCGCTGGCGCGGTAGTAGGCGTCGGCCATGTGCGAGCCACCCTGCTCATGCCTGACCAGCACGTGCTTGACGGGCGAATCGTAGAGCGCGTCGTAGATAGGCATTATCGCCCCGCCAGGATGACCGAACACCACCTTCACTCCGTGGCGTTCGAGCATCTTGAGGACTACCTCTGCACCTTTCATCGCACCTCCGTTGGATCAGACACCTGCGGTCGTCGACTAGCGGCTAAAGAAGAACCCCGCCGGTGTGAGCGGCGGGGTATGAGCCTAGGAGAACTGACCGGCGTCAGCCCGCGGCACCCCGACAGCGTAGAATTAGGCTCCCCCACGCATTGTTGGTCTGGGCACGCACGGTCATCGCGGGCGAGTATAGCACTAGGCATGGGCGTGTCAACAAAGCGAGCCGGCCACGTCGCGCAGGTTGCGGCGGTGCCATGGGATGCTGCACACTGGGCGTACAGGAAGCGGGTGGGAGGGACTAACATAGAAGTCCTCCGTGTATCTGGTTCGTCACGTCCGAACTCCGTCGCCGGCGCCATCGCCGCGCTGCTCCGCAACGACGGCGAGGTCGAGGTGCAGGCCATCGGCCCGCACGCTGTCAACCAGGCCGTCAAGGCCATCGCCATCGCTCGCTCGTACATCCAGCCCGACGGGTTGGGGCTGCGCACGGTGCCGTCGTTCGTCAAGCTCGAGCTGCAGGACGAGGAGCGGACCGCTGTCAGGTTCGCGGTCGAGGCGTACCAGACCGAGCCGCTCTGAACGGCTCCTGAGCGCCGCGCTGGCGCGGTCGGCATGACTGGAGCCGGCTCGCCGCGTAAGAGCGCGCTCGACGTGCTCGAACAGGTCGAGGCCGGCGCCTTCCTCGCGCCTGCCCTGTCCGGAGCCCTCGACAGGTCGGGACTGACTGGACAGAACAGGTCGCTCGTGACCGAGCTCGTCTACGGGGTCGCGCGCTGGCGGCTGCGCATCGACGCCGCGCTGGCGCCGCTCCTGCGGTCGCCGGGCAGGCTTCCACCCCGCACGCTCCACGCGCTGCGCGCCGGCGCCTTCGAGCTCCTCGTCAGAGACACGCCGCCGCACGCCGCCGTGGCGAGCTGGGCGGAGGTCGTCAAGGGCGAGACCCCGGCGCTGACCGGCCTGGTGAACGCCGTGCTGCGGCGCCTGAGCCGCGGCGAGGGGCGCTGGGACGCTCAGGACCCGGCCACCGAGCTGGCCACCGACCTGGCCACCGCGCTGGCCCTGCCGGCCTGGCTGTGGCAAGAGCTCGAGTCCACCCTCGGCGCCGAGGCGCGGCGGGCTGCCGCCGGGATGCTCGAACCCGAACCGCTGTGGTTGACGGCGTTCTCCTCCGCCGCTACTCAGGCCCTCGAGGCGGAAGGCTGCGAGGTGGCACCGGGACCTCTGGGGACCGATGTCTTCCCCCGCTCGCTGGCGGTGCGCGCCTCCAAGCCCCTCTCGGAGCTAGCGGCGTACCGCGAAGGACTGGTGCAGCCTCAGAACCCCGCTTCGCTCTACGTCGCGTCGGCGCTCGGGGCGCGGCGCGGCGAGACCGTCTACGACCTGGCGGCCGGGCGCGGCGTCAAGAGCGCGGCCCTGGCCGCAACCGGAGCGCGCGTGACAGCGGTCGAGATCGACGCGCGCCGCTCCGCCGCGGCGGAGCGCAACCTCGCGCGCCTGGGGCTCACCGCCCAGCACGTGGTGGCCGACCTGCTGGCGCCGCTGCCCATGCCGCTGCCGGTCCAGTTGCGGGCCGCCGGCGCTGACCGCGTCCTCCTCGACGCCCCCTGCAGCGGCACCGGCACCCTGCGCGGGCATCCGGAGATCAAGCTGAGGCTGAAGCCACAGGACCTCGCTGACTTGGCGGAGAGGCAGTCGAGCATGCTCCTGGCGGCGTCACGGCTGGTCGCGCCGGGCGGCACGCTGCTCTACGCCGTCTGCGCCCTGACCCTCGCCGAAGGGGCGCGAGTGGCCGAGCGGTTCCTGACGGCCGCGCCAGCGTTCTCGCCCGATCCACCCGAGTGTCCGCTACCGCACCTGCGCTCCGGCCCCGGCGGGCTGTACGTGCTGAGCGTCGCCGGCCTCGACGGCTTCTACCTGGCCAGGTTCAGGCACACGGGCCAGGGCAGCGGGTTAGGTTCATAGGGTGGGCAAGGCGGACGATTGGGTCGAGGTCGGAGGCGGCGTGCACGTGCTGCGGGGTGCGGTCAACTGCTGCCTCGTCGAGACCCCGGGCGGCGGGGCCGTCGTGGTCGACAGCGGCGCGGACAAGGACCACGGCAAGCGCGTCAAGCGCAGGCTCGAAGCGCTGGGCCGCGCACCGCTGGCGCTCATCTGCAGCCACTCGCACGCCGACCACATCGGTGGCAACGCCTACCTGCAAGGCTCATACCCCGGCCTGACCACCTACGCGCCCGAGATCGAGGCCGAGCTGATCCGCGCACCCTACCTCGAGCCGGTCTACCTCTTCGGCGGCGCCATGCCGCTTGCCGAGCTGACCGGGAAGTGGTTGCGCGCGCCGGCTTCGCGCGTCGACGTCGTCTTGGAGCCTGGCACCTTGGAGATCGACGGCCTGACCCTCGAGCTGATCGACGCCAGGGGCCACTCGCACCGCCAGCTCGCCGTGCTCGTCAACGGCGTGCTGCTCGCGGCCGACTCCCTGTTCGGCGCCGCGACTTTGGAGCGCTACCCGCTGCCGTTCGTCCAAGACGTCGCGGGGCAGCTGCGGTCGATACAGGTGGCCGCCAAGACACCCGCCACCACACTGGTGCCCGGCCACGGCGCTTCGACCGAGAACATCGTCGCGCTGGCTGACCTGAACACCGCCGCCGTCGAACGCGCCGCCCATGCTGTCGAGGCCGCCTGCGCCGGGGTCGGCACCGAGGCGGTGCTCGCCGCCACCTGTGAGGAGCTGGGCATCGAGATGACCGACCTAGCCCGCTACTACCTGAACTCGTGCGCCCTTCAGGCTCACCTCGGCTACCTGCGCGCCGCCGGCCGTGTGACCGTGGAGCTCGCTGCCGGCGCCGTGAAGTGGAGCCGTACATGAACATCGTCTTCGCCGGAGCGGCTCGGACCGTCACCGGGAGCTGCCACCTCCTGCGGACCGAAGCCGGCTTCTCACTGCTCGTCGACTGCGGCCTGTTCCAAGGCGGCAAGGCGCTCGAGGCGCTCAACGCCACGCCCTTCCCGTTCGAGGCGACCGACGTCGGAGCCGTGGTGCTGACCCACGGCCACCTCGATCACGTCGGCCGCCTGCCGCTGCTCGTGAAGCGCGGTTTCTCCGGCCCCGTCTACTGCACCGCCGCCACGGCGGAGGTGGCGGCGATAATCCTTGAAGACGCCGCCAAGATCCAGGAGGAGGACCACGCTCGGGAGCTGGTCAGGGCCAAGCGCGCCGGGCGCGAGCATGAGCTCGCCGGTCCCCTCTACACCGCGGCCGAGGTCGCTCTGGCGCTGGGACTGCTGCGGGTGGTGCCGTTCGAGCGCTGGTTCGACGCCGGACCGCTGCGGCTGCGCCTCAGACCGGCGGGGCACATCCTCGGGAGCGCCTACGTCGAGGTCGAGGGCGAGGGGAAGCGCGTCGTGTTCTCCGGCGACCTCGGCAACCGCGAGAACGCTCTGCATCCCGCCGCCGTGCCTCCCGAGCCGTGCGACCTGCTGGTGATCGAGTCGACGTACGCCGACCGCAACCATCGGACGATGACCGAGACGCGCGCCGAGTTCAGGAGCGTGCTCGCCGACTCGTTGGCGCGGGGCGGCAACGTGCTGGTCCCCACTTTCGCTGTCGAGCGGACGCAGCAGGTGCTGTTCGAGCTGCGCGCCTTCGAGGACGAGGGCGGCCCCAGGGGCGTGCCGACCTACCTCGACGCGCCGATGGCGACGAAGGTGGCGGACCTCTACCGCCGCTTCACCGACGAGCTCAGGGACGAGGTGCGGGCCATCCAGGCGCGCGGCGACGACCCGTTCACGCCCTCTGCCCTGCTCGCCACGCCAGGCGTCGAGGCGTCGAAGAGGATCAACGAGATCGAGAGCGGGGCCGTGATCATCGCGGGCTCGGGGATGATGACCGGCGGGCGCATCGTTCACCACCTCAAGCACAACCTGTGGCGCGAGGCGGCCAACCTCGTCGTCGTCGGCTATCAGGCCGAGGGCAGCCTGGGGCGCGCGCTCGTCGACGGTGCGCAGCGCGTTCGTATCCACGGCGAGGAGATCGTCGTCAGAGCCGGCATCCACACCATCAACGGCTTCTCCGCCCACGCCGATCACGAAGACCTGCTGGCGTTCATGAAGCCGGCGCGGCCCGGCCGCGTGGTGCTCGTGCACGGCGAGGAGCGGGTGATGGACGCCTTCGCCGCCGGTCTGGAAGGCGAGGGCTTCGCGGTCAGCGTGCCGGGGCTGGGCGCGAGCGTCGACGTTTGATTCAGGAACGATGTAGTTAGCCACCTTACGGAGTGACGGCGTCATACGGGGTTCTACTAGCTGCATGGATTGGGAACTCCCTGTCATCGCACTGCGCACGCAGGTCGTCTTGCCGCGGACGCTCGAGAACGTCGACGTCGGCCGCCCGAAGTCGAAACGCGCTCTCGAGGAGGCTCAGGCCGGCGACAGTCGCGTCATCCTCGTCTTCCAGCGCGACGCTCGCGTTGACGACCCTGACGGCGACGACCTCTACGAAGTAGGCACCCTCGCCGTCATCAAACAGGTCATCCGACTCCCGAACGACACGCTGCAGGTCCTGGTCGAGGGCCGAGACCGCGCCCGCATCCTCTCCTACCTGCCTGGCGGCAGCCTGAGGGCTCACGTCCAGACCATCCCCGAGACGCAGGAGGAGAAGGACGCCGTGCAGGTCGGCGCCATGATCGACCAGGTCAAGGCCGCCTTCAGCGAGTACGCGCAGCAGAACAAGAACCTGCGCCTCGACTCCTTCCACCTCGAGAACCTCAGGGGTATGAAGGAGCCAGGCGCGCTCGCCGACCTGATCACCAAGTACTCGACCTGGGAGCTGACCGACAAGCAGTCGGCGCTCGAAGAGGCCGACGTCGTCAGGCGCCTGGAGCTCGTCTACAAGTTCCTGCGCCGCGACCTCGAGCGCTTCGAGACCGAGAAGCAGATCAGCGCCAGGGTCAAGCAGCAGATGGACTCCAACCAGCGCGAGTACTTCCTGCGCGAGCAGATGAAGGCCATCCAGAAGGAGCTCGGCTCCGACGAGGCGTCCGAGACGGAGGACTTGAGAAAGAAGGTCGAGGACAAGAACCTCCCCGAGCACGCCAAGGAGCGCGCCCTCAAGGAGATCGACAGGCTCGAGAAGATGGCCGCAGGCTCACCGGAGGCGACGGTCGTGCGCACCTACCTCGATACGCTGCTCGACCTGCCCTGGTCTGAGCTGGACGAGGAGCGCCTCGACATCGGCCACAGCCAGCAGGTCCTCGACGAGGACCACTTCGCGCTCGAGGAGCCCAAGGAGCGCATCATCGAGTTCCTGGCCGTCAGGCAACTCACCAAGGACATCGAGTCGGCCGACTTCAAGGCTCCCATCCTGTGCCTGGTGGGTCCTCCCGGCGTCGGCAAGACCAGCCTGGGCAAGTCGATAGCGCGCAGCCTCAACAGGAAGTTCGTGCGCATGAGCCTAGGCGGCGTGCGTGACGAAGCCGAGATCCGCGGCCACAGACGCACCTACATCGGCAGCCTCCCCGGCCGCATCATCCAGGGCATGAAGACCGCCGGCACCATCAACCCGGTCTTCCTGCTCGACGAGGTCGACAAGATGACCGCGGACTTCCGCGGCGACCCCTCCTCCGCCCTGCTCGAAGTGCTCGACCCGGAGCAGAACAACACCTTCGCCGATCACTACCTGGAGATTCCCTACGACCTCTCCAAGGTCATGTTCGTCACGACGGCCAACACGCTCTCGACCATCCCGCGGCCGCTCCTAGACCGCATGGAGGTCATCCAGATCCCCGGCTACACGCTCGACGAGAAGCTTGAGATCGCCAAGCGCTACCGCGTGCCGCGCCAGCTCAAGGAGCACGGCCTCGAGGGCAGGCTCGACGTCCACGACGGCGCCATCAAGCGCATCGTCACCGAGTACACGCGCGAGGCGGGCGTCAGGAACCTCGACCGCAACATCGCCAAGCTCGCCCGCAAGCTCGCCAAGGCGTACCTCGAGCAGCCGTGGGAGGGCGTCAGGCAGGTCGACGAGGAGGTTGCCCGCGAGCTGCTGGGCGTGCCGCCCTACCGCGACGAGCAGGCCGAGAAGGTGCCGCAGGTCGGGCTCACCCACGGCCTGGCTTGGACCAGCGTCGGCGGCGTGATCCTCGACATCGAGGCCGTGGCGGTGCCCGGCAAGGGCAAGGTCGCGCTCACGGGTCAGCTCGGCGACGTGATGAAGGAGAGCGCGCAAGCCGGCATCGCGTTCCTGCGCAAGCACTCGGCCGAGTACGGGATCAAGGACAACTTCCACGAGACGACCGACCTGCACGTCCACGTGCTCGAGGGCGCCACGCCCAAGGACGGGCCCTCTGCCGGCATCGCCATGGCGACCGCCGTCGTCAGCTCACTGACCGGCCGCAGCGTGCGTGGCGACATCGCCATGACCGGCGAGATCACCCTGCGCGGCCGCGTGCTGCCTATCGGCGGCGTCAAGGAGAAGCTGCTGGCCGCTCACCAGGCCGGCATCAAGACCGTGATCATCCCCGAGAGCAACGAGGCGAACCTAGAGGACGTGCCGGCCGCCATCCTGGCCGACCTCGAGGTCCTGCCCGTCAAGGATTTCAAGCAGGTGCTCGACGTCATGCTCGTCGCCGATGGCGCCGATGACGCGGCGGCCGCGTTCGTGCCTACCGCTGACGACTCCGCAGGGAGCGCGACTCGCCCCGCGGTCTGAGCTCGACGCACGACTCGACTAGGATCTACCGGCGGTGCGCGGTCTGACGACTGCGCACCGCAGCACTTCACCGGCGCCGCGCAGCTCGTACGCGCCGAGTGACGCAGGCAGCAGCAGGGCGTCGCCGCGCTTCAGAGCCTCGGACTGCTGACCGGCCGTGACGGTCACGCTGCCGGCCGCGACCACCAGCAGCTCCATGCTCAGCTCGGACGTGGCTTGCCAGTGAACGGTTCCCGGTGCCAATTCCAGCCTCTGCAGCGCGAACTGCTCCATCTCAAGTAAGTCGACCCAGGCACCCGGCTCGCGGGCCGGTGGCCGCGGCGGTGCGCCGCTCCGCGAGAGATCGCTGACGGCGAGAGCCTTGTCCAGGTGCAGCTGCCGAGGCTCGCCATCGGGACCGAGGCGCCCGTAGTCGTAGAGCCGGTAGGTGATGTCGCTGGCCTGCTGGATCTCGAACAGCAGCATCCCCGCGCCGACCGCGTGAACGAGGCCGGCGGGGTTGACCACCACGTCGCCGGGGGCGACGGCCACGTGGTTGAGCATGCCGAGCAGGCTGCCGTCCGCGGCACCGCGCCTGACCTCCTCCTCGGAGACGGCGCGCTCGAAGCCCCAGACGAGTGAAGCTCCCGGCTCGACCTCCAGTAGGTACCAGGCCTCCGCCTTGCCGAGGTGGCCGCTGTCCGGCTCGAACGCCAGCGCCTGAGCATCGTCGGGGTGGACCTGGATCGAGAGCGCCTCGCTGGTGTCGAGGAACTTGGCGAGCAGCGGCAGCCGGTTGCCGTAGCGCGCGGCGCTGACGGTTCCTACCAGGCTCGCGCCGTAGCGCGCAGCCAGGTCGGAGAACCTCTCCCCCGCGTGCGGTCCGGACGCGACGGTGCTCGCCGGGTCGAGGAGCCAGCTCTCGCCTATCGGCACCCTGGCGGCGGGCGGTGCGGGCGGTGCGGCCGGCGGCGTCACGCCGTGAAACGCCCACAGCCGATCCGCGCCCCAGATGCGCTCGTGGAACGTGGGCGCGACCCGCAGCATCCCCAGGGCGGGCATCCCCAAGGCGGGCATCCCCGCGTCAGACATTGCGCAGCCTCGGGTCGAGGACGTCTCTGACGGCGTCGCCGAGCAGGTTGAACCCGACCACCGAGAAGAAGATGGCGATGCCTGGGAACGCGGACATCCAGGGCGCCCGCACGAACTGGGTGAAGCCGTCGCGGATCATCAGGCCCCACTCCGGCTGCGGCGGCTGCGCGCCGAGGCCGAGGAAACCGAGCGCGGCGACGTCGAGGATGGCCGTGCCGATCGAGAGCGTCAGCTGCACGATCAGCGGCGACAGACTGTTCGGCAGCACGTGCCGCATTACGATTCGCAGCGACCTGGCTCCCAGCGACCTGGCGCCGTGCACGAACTCGGCCTCGCGCACCGACATCACCACCGAGCGCAAGATGCGCGTGTAGATGGGGACCTGGGTTATCGAGATCGCGATCAGCGCGTTGGTGAGGTTGGGCCCTAACGTCGCGACGATGACGATCGCCAGCAGCACGCCGGGAAAGGCCAGCAGGATGTCCATCGTCCAGACGATGGCGGTGTCGAGCCAGCCTCCGAAGAAGCCCGCCAGCACGCCGAGCAGCGTCCCGACCACCACGGCGACGGCCACGGCAGCCAGGCCGACGCGCAGGCTAATGCGTCCGCCGTGCCAGACGCGCGTGAACTGATCGCGGCCCAGCTCGTCGGCTCCGAACCAGCGCTCGGCGCTGGGTGGGGCGAGGCGCGCGCGCAGGTCGCGGTCGCGGGTGGCGTCGTAGGGTTTCAACACCGGCGCGAGCAGCGAGGCGAGGACGAAGAACGAGACGATGAACAGCCCTACCATGCCGGTCGGATGGCGGAAGAAGCGTCTAAGGGCGTCGCGGCCCAGCGACTGGCCCTTGACCTGGGGACCGAGCGTTGCGGCTTCTATCGTCATGAGTACTGGATCCTCGGGTCGATCAGCGCGTAGGAGAGGTCGACGAGCAGGTTGACGATCACGAACATGGCCGCGACGAAGATGACGCCGCCCTGGATGATCGGGTAGTCGCGCGAGGCTATGGCGTCGAACACCCAGCGCCCTATGCCGGGCCAACTGAACACGGTCTCGGTGAGGATCGCGCCGGACAGGAGCACGCCGAAGCTGAGGCCGATGACGGTGACGACCGGCAGGAGCGCGTTGCGCAGCGCGTGCTTGCGCACCACCAGCGTCTCGCTCAGACCCTTGGAGCGCGCGGTGCGGACGTAGTCCTGCCCGAGCACGTCGAGCATCGCCGAGCGCGTCATGCGCACGATGATCGCCAAGGGGATGGTTCCGAGCGCGATGGCGGGCATGATGATGTGCCTGAACGCGTCCCAGGCGGCTACCCAGTTGCGGGTCAGCAGCGCATCGAGGACGTAGAGGCCGGTGATGTTCTGGATCGAGAGCTGGATCGACAGTCGTCCCGATGGCGGTAGCCAGCCGAGCACCACGGCGAACAGGTAGATCATCATGATCGCCAGCCAGAACACCGGGAACGAGACGCCCGAGAGCGCGACGATCATTATCGAGGTGTCGGCGAAGGTCCCGCGGCGCGTGGCTGCGAAGACCCCGGCCGGGACGCCGATGAGTATCGCGAACGCCATCGCGAAGATGGTCAGCTCGAAGGTGGCGGGGAACCTGTGCCCGAGGCTCGTGGTTATCGGGATCAGCGTGTAGATGGAGCGGCCCATGTCGAAGCGCAGCAGGCCGCGCATGTAGTCGAAGTACTGACTGTCGAACAGCGCGCCGACCCGCCGGGTCTCGCCGAAGGCCTGGGTGTTGAGGAACAGCGGTCTGTCGAGGCCGAGGTCGTTGCGCAGCCGCTCCAGCAGGTTGGGAGCCGCGCGTTGGCCGAGCATGGCCGTGGCGGGGTCGCCAGGGATGACGCGGGTCAGGAAGAAGATGAGCAGCGTGACGCCGATCAGCACGGGGATCAGGCCCAGCACGCGCCTGGCTACGTAGGCGGTCACGCCACGCCGCCGCTCTCGAGGCGGCGCACGCTGGCGGCTGCGGATGTGGTGTCAGCTCTGGAAGCTAGCAAGATATCTGCTGTCGATGATAAGGGGTCAAGGCTGCCCCAGTTCGAGGCAGCCTTGACCGTTACGTCTTGTAGCTAGCTCACTGGCCCTTGGCGACAGTGTGCAGGCTGACCGACGAGTAACCGAGCGGGCTGGCGACCCAGCCGCTGATGTTGGACCGCATCGCGTTGAGGGTGCGGTTGTAGGCGAACGGGATCATCGGCGCTTCGGCGTTGACGTTGTTGTGCACCTGGGCGTAGAGCGCGGTGCGCGCGTCGGCGTCGGAGATCTGCGTGGCCTGCTGCAGCATGTCGCGCGTCGCGGGGCTGTCCCAGCCGAGGTCGTTGACGGAGGTTGGGCCGAAGAACGTGCGGAGGAAGTTGTCGGGGTCGGCGTAGTCGGCGTTCCAGCCGAGCATGTACAGCGGGAACTTGCCCGTCTGGTAGTCGGCGAGGTACGTCGCCCAGTCTTCCGTCATCAGCTCGACGGTGATGCCGACGTCGGCGAGGTAGCTGGCCATCGTCTCGGCGATGGGCTGCGGTGCCGGGTAGTACGGGCGGCTGACCGGCATGTACCAGAACTGGGTCGTGAAGCCGTTGGGGTAGCCGGCTTCGGCGAGCAGCTCGCGGGAGCGTTCCGGATCGTAGTCGTACGGCCACGGGTCGCCCTGGCCGGCCATCGAGGCCGGGATGAAGGCGTACGCGGGCACGCCGAGGCCGCCGTAGAACGCTTCGATGATCGCGACGCGGTCGATGGCGTGGGCGATCGCCTGGCGCACGAGGACGTTGTCGAGCGGCTCGGTGGCCTGGTGCATGGCGAGGTAGCCGACGTTCAGCTCGCTCGAGGGGATGGCGGAGATCAGGTTCGGGTCGTTCTCGACTGTCTGGAGGTCGTCGACGGAGAGCAGGACGGCGATGTCGATGGTGCCGGCCTGCAGCTCGGCGAGGCGCGCGGTCGGCTCGGCGATGCCGCGGAACACGACCTGCTCGACCTGAGCCGGGCCGTTCCAGTAGTCGTCGTTGCGAGCGAGGACGACGCGTTCGCCTTCGATCCACTCGACGAACTTGAACGGGCCGGTGCCGACGGCGCCGACGCCGGGCGTGCCGTAGGCGACGCCGGCGGCCTGGATGGCGGCCGGGCTACCGAACTGGAAGTAGACGGCGGCCCACAGCGCGGGGAGGAACGGAGCCGGCTGGGTGAGGTTGAACTGGACCTGATAGTCGCCCAAGACGACCGTCTCGGCGATCAGGTTGCCTTCGCCGACCGGCCCCCCGAAGACCAAGCCCCATGGGACGAAGGTCTTGCCGTCGGCGCGGTGACCGTTCGGGTCGTTGGGGTCGTTCCAGCGGTCGACGTTGAACTTGACGGCCGCGGCGTTGAACGGAGTGCCGTCGTGGAACGTGACGCCCTGGCGCAGGGTGAAGACCCACTCGGTGGAGTCGTCGTTGGCGCTCCACTCGGTGGCGAGACCCGGGATCAGGTCGGTGCCGCCGGGTACGAAGTCGACGAGCCTCTCGGTGATCTGGGCACTCACGACGAGCGAGTTGCCGTCTTGCGAGTCGACGGCGTCGACAGACGCGGGGAAGCCGCTGACGCCGTACACCAGCGTCTGCGCGCCCGCGGCTGCCACCAACAGCAGTGCGGCTAGAGCGAGTAGAACCTTCTTCATGGCACCTCCCAGTGCGATCCTTCTGACTGAACCCCTCCAACGGTCGCGTTCACCATCGGAGGGGTCGGCTCAGAAAGTACCTGGGGATAGTATCACGCCGTTCTGGCCATTCAAGAGCCTGACATGGGCACCGAAAAGGCGTGTTATGGACTGATTAAGACTTAGCGGACCAGAACGCCGTCCTGAAGTCGCAGCACGGTAAGCGGAGCGTCTCCCGCCGCCAGCAGGCTCTCGTCGTGTGTGACCACGACCACCCCGCAGCCGTCCGACACGGCCAGCGCCAGCAGCTGCGAGAACACGTCGAGCGCGCGGCCCCTGTCGAGCGAGCCCGTGGGCTCGTCAGCGATCAGTACCGGAGGCTTCAGCGCCAGCGCTCTCGCCACGGCGGCCCGCTGCCGCTCGCCACCCGAGACCTTGGATGGCAGGAAGCCGGCTCGAGGTTCGAGCCCCATCCGGCGTAGCAGGTCGAGCGCCCGCTCCTCGTCGAGCTCGCCGATGATGCGTCCCGGCAGCATCACGTTCTCGAGCAGGGTCAGGTCCTCCAGCAGGTAGTGGTTCTGGAACACCAGTCCGACCGTGCGGGCGCGCCGCGCCGCTAGGTCCGACGGTTTGTGCTCGTGTACCGGGAAGTCGCCCCAGTGGATGGTGCCGCGGTCAGGTCGATCCAAGCCCGCCAGGAGATGCAGGAGCGTGCTCTTCCCAGATCCGCTGGGTCCGAGCACGGCGACGACCTCGCCGCGGCCCACGGTCAGCGAGGCGCCGCTCAGGACGTTGACCGGCCCGCCTGGCGCAGGATAGCTCCGGTATAGCCCTTCACACGCCAGGACCGCCGTCACGGGGTTACTATACGTGCCTGACACGGCATCGCCGGCTCAGGACGATTGAAAGTTGGAACGGGAGAACATGCCTAACGAGCAAGACAGTGCCGCCGAGCTCAAGGAACTGCTCACCAAGGTGCCGCTGTTCCACAACGCGCCCCAGCGCGCGCTCGATATCGCTGCCTCGGCGGTGCGCAAGCGCGTCTACGAAGCGGGCTCTGTCGTGTTCCAAGAGGGCGATCAGGGTGAGGCTCTCTACATAATCGCCCGCGGCCTGGTGAAGCTCTCCAAGGTCGACCTCGAGGGTCACGAGAAGACCCTCGCCATCTTGCAGCCCCCCGAGTTCTTCGGCGAGATGGCTCTGCTCGGCCACGCCAGCCGCAGCGCCACGGCCGTCACTCTCAACGAGGTGCACGCCTACCTGCTGTTCGATGACGACTTCAGGCGCCTCATCTCCGACTACCCGGCGATCAGTCTCAACCTCACCTCGACCTTGGCCGCGCGCCTGCGCGGCACCAACGACGAGGCGCAGGTGCTCTCCTACAAGGACGCGCAGGGCCGCGTCGCTTACGTCTTGCTGCGGCTCTACCGGGGCGGCGTCGTCGACCTGGGTGGCGAGAGC
This sequence comes from uncultured bacterium, assembly GCA_964392895.1. Classification (GTDB taxonomy): domain Bacteria; phylum Deinococcota; class Deinococci; order Deinococcales; family Trueperaceae; genus CAYMRL01. The sequence continues at coordinate 372,235 of CAYMRL010000003.1, read as the reverse complement.
GCGCTGGTGCGCCTCACTCATCAGGAGCTCGCCAACCTGGCCGGCACGTCGCGTGAGACCGTCACCCGCGCTCTGAAAGCGTTGGAAGACGAGGGCGTGATCGAGACGCGCCCCAAGGAGATCTTCCTGCTCGATCCCGAGGGCTTGGAAGAGATCCTGCACGGGATCCGCTGAAGCCTGACTACTGCTGGCTCTGAGACGACGCGACGTAGCGCGCGAGCTTGTCCTCCAGCGACCTGCGGGTCTGCGGCCAATCTAGATCTGTGATGGCGTAGGTCAGCGAGTCGCGGATGAAGCCGTCCTTGGTGACCATGTGACGGCGCGTGATGCCTTCGAGGCGCGCGCCGAGCGACACTATCGCCTTCTGCGAGCGCACGTTCCTGGTGTCGGTGAAGAGCTGAACCCTCACCAGGCCGAGCTGCTCGAACGCGAAGCTCAGCAGCAGCAGCTTGCAGTCGGTGTTCACGCCGCTGCGGAACACCTCGGGCTTGTACCAGGTGAAACCGAGCTCGCAGTGCCGGCGCCGCTGCGAGACGTCGGTGAGCCGCGACATGCCGAGGACCTCGCCGCTCTTGTCGAGCACGGTGACCACGTGGGCGCGGCGCTCCTCCACCTCGGCGAAGGCAGCGGCGAAGTAGCGCGCGGCCTGCTCCTCGTTGGCGGGGGTCGAGGTCAGCCTGAACGTCTCGACGGACGCGAACGCGATGCGCTTCAGGTCGTCCAAGTGCTCCGGCGCCAGCGGCACCAGCTTGACGAAGGGTCCCTCTAGCTCACCGTGATACGGCAGTTGGACGGTTGGCGCCACGGATGACGACTGTACATCCCTCGCGGGGACCGAGTGCCTAGAACTGGCGCGGTCCGAACTCGGCCGACCTGACGCTCTCGGGTCGGTCATCGACATCCAGGTCGATCGAGAAAGGCACTATCTCGGCGTGATCGACGAGCCGCTCGACACCTATCAGGCTGCCGATGACGACGCCGTGAGTGACGACGACGAGAGAGCTGAAGCGCCGGTAGCGTCTCAGCACACCAAGTACACGGGTCCTTACCTCGTCGAGGCTCTCCCACGGGACCTCAGGCGGCGGCGGGAGGTGGCCGCTGAGCGTCTTCTTGGCGTCGTTGAGTATGCGCTCGTCGTAGTCGGCGAGCGGATCCTTCTGAGGAAGCCACTCGTGCAGATCGTGCTCGACGTAGAGGGGCTTGTTGAGAGCGCGGCTGAGCAGCGCCGCCGACTCGAGTGCGCGGGTGAAGGTGCTGCACAAGATCGCCTCTGCTTCGCGCAGGCGGTAGTCGCTGGCGATCGTGTCGATCTGGAGCCTGCCGAGCGGCGTGAGCGGGGCGAACTCCTTCGCCATCCCGCGCGCGCCGCGCGACTCGACGAGTCCCCAATCAGTTTCCCCGTGGCGTACGAAGTAGAGTCTCATCGGCGTCAGGAACAGTGTAAGTAGCGCCTTCGAACGGGTCTGTTCGAAGTCTTACTCACCCTCGCGAGGACCCCTCGAAGAGGCGCAGCGCGGTAACATCGCGTCCAGGGATGGACCTTATCTCGATGTACCGGACGTCGGTTCTAGCTGTCGCGGACGCAGGTCCGGTGAAGAGGCTCCTGACTCGCCACGGTTGGAAGCTCGGCGTCAGGCGCTTCGTGGCCGGCGAGTCGGTCGAGGAGGCTGTGCCCACCCTGCTCGGGATCCAGGCGAGCGGCAAGCGCGTCGTCATGGACGTGCTCGGCGAGTTCCTCGCGACCGAAGCTGAGGCGCGTGCCACGGCGGCCGGGATCGTGCATGCGGTGAGGACCGCCGCCGCGGCCGGTGTCGAGCCGTACTTGAGCGTCAAACCGACGCAGTTGGGCCTCGGATTCGACGTGGACCTGGCGCTCGAGTTGGCGTCAGAGGTCGCGGCCGCCGTCGCCGGTGCGAGCACGACGCTAGCCGGTCATCTGTGCCTCGACATGGAGAACTCTCCCCATACCGAGGCTACTCTCGTGCTCCTAGAGCGTCTGCATGCGGCCGGCCACACGAGCGTGTCGACCGTGCTGCAGAGCGCGTTGCACCGCACGCCGCAAGACCTGGAGCGCGTGGCTGCGCTCTCCCCCGCCGGTCAGCTGCGGTTGGTCAAGGGTGCGTACCGCGAGCCTGGTGAGGTCGCGATGCTGAGCCAGCCGGACGTCGTCGAGGCTTACTTCCGCCTCGCCTGCCAGGCGTTGGACTTAGGTCTGCATCTCAACGTCGCCACCCACGACGAGCGGTTGATCGAACGCGTGCTGTCCTACGCGCGGCTCTCCGGACTCGAGCGCGGCCGTTACGAGGTACAGATGCTCCACGGCGTCAAGCCGGGACTGCAGGACCGCTTGGCGGCCAGCGGTAACACGATGCGGGTCTACGTGCCGTTCGGGAGCGACTGGTACGGTTACTTCAGTCGCCGTCTCGCCGAGCGCCCGGCCAACCTCGCGTTCGTCGTCAGAGGACTTTTCGGCTGAGGCCGTAGTAGCGAAGGGAACACACCGATGTCGTCACTGTTCGAACCGTACCGAAACGAGCCGTTCGCCGACTTCAGCGACCCTGCGATCGACGCGCACTTCCGCGCCGTGCTCGCCGGGGTCAAGGCGCAGCTCGGCCGCGACTACCCGCTCTACATCGGAGCCGACAAGGTGCAGACGGCCGACCTGATCGATTCGATCGACCCGTGTGAGCCAGCTTCCGTCGTCGGCAGGGCCTCGATGGGCAAGGCCGAGCACATCGAGCGCGCTTTCGACGCCGCTTACGCCGCCTACGCGACCTGGTCGCGCGAGAGCATGGCTCACCGCGCCAGGGCCGTCGTCAAGCTCGCCGCCGAGATGCGTCGCCGTCGCGAGGAGATCGCCGCGTGGATGGTGTACGAGTCGTCGAAGAACTACTTGGAGGCGATCGCCGACGTCGCCGAAGGCATCGACTTCTGCGAGTACTACGCCCGCCAGGCACTGCCGCTGGCCGACCCGCTGCCCACCCACGACTGGCCGGGCGAGGAGAACACGACCTCGTATCAACCGATGGGCGTCGGCGTCGTCATCCCGCCGTGGAACTTCCCCTTCGCGATCCTGGTCGGCACCGCCATCGCACCGGTGGTCGTTGGCAACACGGTCATCGTCAAGCCGTCGCCGCAGACCCCGATCATCGCTGCCAAGTTCATGGAGCTCGTCGAGGCCGCCGGTTTCCCGCCGGGCGTCATCAACCTGCTGACCGGTGCCGACGCCGACCTGGGCGACGCCCTCGTCGACCACCCGCGCACGCGCTTCGTGAACTTCACCGGCTCGCTCGCCACCGGGCTGCGTATCAACGAGCGCGCCGCCAAGGTGAGCCTTGGGCAGCGCTGGCTCAAGCGCGTCTTCCTCGAGCTCGGTGGCAAGGACGCGCTGATCGTCGACGAGACCGCCGACCTCGACATGGCAGCGTCAGCGGCGGTGGCAGGCGCGTTCGGCTTCCAGGGGCAGAAGTGCTCGGCGATGAGTAGGCTGATAGTCGTCGACGACGTCTACGACGAGCTGCTCGAACGCGTGGTCGCGCTGACCGAGGGGCTGAGCGTCGGACCGGCCGTCGACAACAAGGACGTCGGAGCCGTCATCAGCGCCAGGCAGCATCAGAAGATCCTCGACTACATCGCCGCCGGGCGCGCCGAGTCCAGGCTCGCCACCGGAGGCTCGGCGGTCGAGCTGCCGGGCGGTGGCTACTTCATCAAGCCGACCATCTTCTCCGACGTGCCGCCCAGCGCCACGGTCGCCTGCGAGGAGATCTTCGGGCCGGTGGTGGCAACGATGCGAGCCAAGGATTTCGATCACGCGCTGAACATCGCCAACAGCACCATGTACGCGCTCACCGGCGGCGTCATCAGCCGCGACCGCGCCAGGCTGCAACGCGCCCGTCAGGAGTTCCTCGCCGGCAACCTCTACCTGAACAGGAAGATCACCGGAGCCCTCGTCGGGGTTCAGCCGTTCGGCGGCTTCAACCTCTCGGGCACCAACTCCAAGGCCGGCGGGCCGGCCTACCTGGCTTCGTTCATGGAGATGAAGACCGTCACCGAGCGGTTCTAGTGCTAGGCCGCTCCGGAGGCGGTCGGCTTCTTGCGTTTCGGCAGCACGTAGCGCAGGCCCGTCCACAGCAGGACGGCGCCGAAGATGAGCTGCAGCGGCCTCTCTGGCAGGTAGAGAGCGAAGCCGCCGCCCAGGTAGGCGCCTAGAGCCACGCCGACCACCAGGCCCGCCACGGTCCCGAGCGCGATCTGCCGGTTGCGCAGGTGCACGATCACGCCAGCCACGCCGGCGGGGATCATCATGGCGAGGCTGGTGCCCTGCGCTGTGTGCTGGTCGAAGCCGAAGATCAGCACCAGGAGCGGCACGACCAGCGAGCCGCCGCCGATGCCGAGGAGGCCGCTGAGCACCCCGGCCACGGCACCCAGCGTGATCAGCCCGGGCAGCCGCAGCGGCCCGGTGATCCCCGCGCCGACCAGGTCGGCGGTCAGCGGCAGCAGGATGGCGGCGACGATCAGCACCACACCGAAGATGCGCTTGAGCCGGGCAGCGTCGACGCGCGGCGCGAACGCGGCGCTGGCGATCGACAGCAGCGTGGCGGCCGCGGCGATGTACGGCACGACCGGCCAATCTATCGCCTCCCCGCTGGAGTAGGCGATGCTGCCGAGCAGACCGGTGAACACGACCCCGACGAGACTGGTCGCGTGAGCCTGATGCTGTGTCAGCGCCGCGAACGCGATCAGCAGCGGGATGACGACGACGCCGCCACCGAGCCCGACCAGGCTGCCGAAGAAGCCGCCGGCTATGCCGATCGCCAGGGAGAGAAGGTGTAGACGCAGGTTCGGACTCAGGGTCGATCGCTGGCTTCGGCTCTGTGGCGGCACGAGCGCCACCCTACCTCAAGCTCGGGCGTCAGGCGGCCAAGGCGAGGCGGAAAGCCATGACGAGATGCGCGCCCCAACCAGCCAACACGAACAGGTGCCAGATCTCGTGGTAACCGAAGACGCGCGGGAACGGGTTCGGCCTCTTGGTGGCGTAGATGACGGCGCCGACCGTGTAGAAGAGCCCACCCGCCGCGAGCCACCAGGTGTTGGCGGGGCCGAGCGAGCGCACGACCGGCCCTAGCGCCACGATGACGAGCCAGCCCATCAGCAGGTAGAGAGCGGTAGAGAGCCAGCGCGGAGCGCCTATCCACAGGAGCTTGAAGACGATGCCGGCCACTGCCGCCGCCCATACGACGCCGAACAGCACCCAACCCCAGACGGCGAAGTCGGGCTGCATGGCGATCAGCACGACCGGTGTGTAGCTGCCGGCGATGAGCACGAAGATCGCGCCGTGATCCAAGCGCCTGAGCCAGGTCTCCTTCGCGATGTCCGTCCTGATGGCATGCAGCAGCGTGCTGGCGGTGTAGAGCAGTATCGAGCTGGCACCGAACAGGGCGAGTGAGACGCGCGCCAGCGCGCCGCCTTGCGTGACGACCTGAAGCAGCACGGTCGCCGCGATCGCCACGAGGATGCCGGCGAAGTGGGTGAGGCTGTTGACCGGCTCCTTCAGGACGCGAGTCAACGACGCGTAAGCAGAGCTCGGGGCGTGAGGTGCTGGTTCGCTCACTCCCCGAGTTTAGCGCCGCGCGCAGTGTGCGACGTAGTGCGGCCGATTGATGGTGCGGCTCGCGGTCCAGCCAGGCGTAGACTCTTCGCATGTATCAGCCGCCTCACTTCCGCGAAGAGCGTCTGGACGTATTGCATGCGTTGATCCGTGAGCGTCCAGGCGGTCTGCTGGTGAGCCATGGGGGCTCAGGGCTTGCCGCCAACCTGGCACCGTTCGTGCTGCTGAACGAGCCTGGCACCACGGGCACCACTGGCACCACTGGTACCGACGCCGGGTTGGGCACGCTCGAGTGCCACCTCTCGCGAGGCAACGCGCAGTGGCGCGAGCTGCAGGCGGCTCCGGACTGCCTCGTCGTCTTCCAGGGACCTCAGGCGTACGTGACGCCTGCCTGGTACGCGGCGAAGCGCGAGCACGGCAAGGTGGTGCCGACCTGGAACTACATCGTCGTGCAGGCTAGAGGCCGAGCCGAGGTCATCGAGGACCCGGTATGGCTGCGCGGCCACGTCGAGCGTCTCACCAACCATAACGAGGCGCCCCTGCCTGAACAGTGGCTGGTGTCGGACGCTCCGGAGGAGTTCCTCGCGTCTCAGCTCAAGGGAATCGTCGGCATCAGGTTCGAGATCGAGTCCCTGATCGGCAAGTGGAAGCTGAACCAGAACCGCAGTGAGGCGGACAGGCGCGGCGCGGCCCTTGGACTGCTGGCGCGCGGAGGGACGTCGGTCGAGGTCGGTGAGACGATGTTGGGCATGCTTGGCGGGCCCGACGCCGAGCCGAGCATCTCGGCCGCCGCCGCCCGGCCAATCCCTGTCGGGGCCGACCGTTTCGGTGAGCACCGCGGGCTAGGTGTGAGCACCTTGGCCTTCAAGGTCGTCCCTGCCGGCCCCAGTGACTCGCTGGTCGTCGAGAACACCTTCCATGCCAACGGCGGCCCAGCCCGGCACCTTCATCACGATCAGGACGAGTGGTTCTACGTCCTGGAGGGTGAGTTCGTCATCGAGGTAGGAGACGCGAGGCACACGCTGCGACCGGGCGACTCGCTGATGGCGCCACGCAAGGTTCCGCACGTCTGGGCGTCGGTCAGCGGAGGCACGGGCAGGATCCTTATCACCTTCTTCCCTGCCGGGAAGATGGAAGCTTTCTTCCGCGAGGTCACGAAGGCGAACGCGATGCCGCCGCAAGACCCGGAGCTCTGGCGCGCTCACGGCATGGAGCTGATGGGACCGCCGCTGAGCGTCCCGTAGAGTCCGGCGACACATCGGCAGAAGGTACATCCGTTGGCGCGCTGCCGGCGTCAGCGCCTATCATGTTGCCTCAGTGCGCTTGAGACTGTTGGCCCGACCGGTGTTGGAGACGAGTGACGGCTCTTATGAGCTGCACGCGCACAAGCCGGTGCTGCTGCTCGTCTACCTCGCCTGCCGCGCTGGCTGGGCGAGCCGCGACGAGCTGATCGGACTCTTCTGGCCCGACAGCAACGACGCAGATGCCCGCCACAACCTGCGCTCACTGCTGCACAGGGCGCGGCGCCTTCCCTGGGCGGCCGGCCTCGAGGTGGAGGACGACTGGCTGCGCTTGCAGGTTCCGAGCGACCTGACCGACTTCGAGGCGGCCATCTCGGGCGGTGACTGGGCAGTGGCCTGCGACCTGCACCAACAGCAGCTCCTGCACGGGTTCGTGATCCACGACGCGCCTGGCTTCGAGGAGTGGCTGCGCCTGGAGCGAGACAGGCTGCTCGGCGCGTGGCGCGAGGCTTGCCTACGGCAAGCGCGCGATCTGCGCGCTGCGTCGCAGCACGTCGAGGCGGCCGAGGTGTTGGCGCGCTACCTGAGCCACGATCAGTTGGCCGAGGACGTGCTTGTCGACTTCATGGAGTCGAGCGTTATCGCCGGCCGGCGCGAACGGGCGCTGAGTGCCTACCGACGCTTCGAGTCCCACCTGAAGGCCGAGCTCGGACTCGAGCCTCTGCCTGAGACCCAGCAGATGGCAGCCAGGATCAACCTCGGTGTGGCCGGGCAGGGCGAGCCAGGCGAGGCCGATGCCGCCGCTCGCTCGCTGCCTGCTCGCTGGAGGGGCCCGTCAGGCTGGTCGGTCGCGCTCGCGAGCTGGTCGCCCTGCGTGCCAGCGGCGCGAAGTTGAAGCTCGTCTCCGGCGAGGCCGGCATCGGCAAGAGCCGGTTGCTGCTCGAGGCGTTCCCTGACTCCATCGTCCTCGCCTCGCGCGAAGGGTTGGTCGACTCGCCCTTCTACCCCGTGGTCAGCCTGATTCGCGCGCGCCTGGTCGAACTGTCCGAACTGCCTAAGCTAGGACCGTACCTCGAAGACCTGGCGCGCCTGGTGCCCGAGGTGGCGCCCGACCTCCAGCCGGTACCGCTCGACCCGAAGATCAGCGCGGCCAGGTTGCTGGAGGCGCTGGTAAGGCTGCTCGAGGGGCTCGGCTCACCGTTGGTGTTCGACGACCTGCAGTGGGCCGACACCGGCACTCTCGAAGTACTGGCGCTGCTCAGCGCCCGCTCCAGCGTTCAGTGCGTGGGTGCGTACCGCGTCGGCGAGGCCGGTCCGCAGTTGCGTGGCCTCATCGCCTCCCTCGCCCGCCGCGGTGAGCTGCTCGAGCTGCAGCTCGCCGGGCTGCAACAGGCCGATGTCGACGACCTACTCGCTGCCATGTCCGGCGCTGCCGGTCACTTGCCGAGACTGTCCGCGTGGCTGCACGCGCGCTCCGCCGGCAACCCGCTCTTCGCGCTCGAGACCGTGAAGGCGCTGTTCGACACCGGCCTGCTGGAGAAGGGCGACGCCTCGGATTGGCCGGCGCGCCTCGAGGAGCTCGGCGACGGACTCGAAGCCACGGCCCTGCCCGACGCCGTGGCCGGCGTGATCCAACGGCGTGTCTCCGCGCTGTCCGGCGCGGCGCGCAGGCTGCTGCAGGTCGTGAGCGTGCTCGGGAGCGACGCGAGCGCCGAGCTGCTCGCCGCCTTGGTCGGACTGTCTGAGTGGGGGTTCCTTGAAGCCGTCGAGGAGGCTGAGGCGCACGGCCTGTTGGTCGGACTGGGCTTCGCGCACGACCTACAAGCCGAGGCTGTGTATCAGGACCTCGGGTCAGGGGTCAGGGAGCGGCTTCACGTCAGGGCGGCCGAGGCCCTGGCAGACGAGCAGCCGCTGCCGGCCGCGGAGCATTGGTTGAGAGCTGATCAACCACAGCGCGCCGTGGCTGCGTTCCTGGCGGCGATCGCGCGCTACGCTGAGAGCGGCCTCTACCAGACCGCGCTGCAGCTAACAGAACGCGCCCTCGGCTTGAGCGCGCCTGACGAGAACCGGTGGCGTCTGATGCTGCACCGCGCCGACGCCTTCCTCACCTCCGGCCTGTTCGCAGAGTCGAGAGAGGTGTTGACCGACCTCCGCAGCGCGCCCTTGCCCGAGGAGCTAGCGCTGACTGCCATGACCACCGCTGTCCACCTGGCGCTGAGAAGCGGGGACTCGAAGGCGGCGGAGGTCGAGGCGACGAGGGCGTTGGAGCTCTCGCGGAGTCAGCCACCGGCCGTCTACGTCGAAGCGCTGACCGCGATGTCCAACGTCGCTGCGCTGACAGGCAACCAGTCGGCGGTCCTGCCGGATCTCGAAGAGGCGGCTAGGGCCTTGGCGCCGCAGCTCGCCACCAGGCACATATGTCAACTGCTGGTCAACCTCGGTTGGACCTACAGCGGCCTCGGCCGGCACGAGGAGGCTCTGGATCCTTTCCGTCAGGCGATCGCGGCGGCCAAGAGCGGTGGCGACAGGTACTGGCGCGTGTGGGCCGTCTCGAACCTGCTCTCCTGCGGCCTGGAGCTGGGCAAGCCCGAGTTGGGGCTGGCCGAAGCCGAAGCGGTCGAGGAGCGCACGGGCTACGACGCCAGCGAGCTCCTCAGCCTCAACCTGGCCAGGGCGTATCTGTTGCTGGGGCGACGCGACGAGGCTGAGGTGCTCTACCGGCGGCTACAGGCGGAGAGCGGCGACCCCACCAACCGAACCATCGCCCTCGCCTTCCTCGCCCAGCTGGTGTTCGAGGGCGGCCGCTCCGAGGAGGGCGCGGAGCTGTTGGCATTGGCGCTCGCCAGCCTGGCCGGCACCGACCTGGCGAGGGCGCGGCTGCGCGTGGCGATCGCGGCGCTTAGGTACGGCTCCGCCGAGCAGCGGGCTCATGGTCGCGAGCTGGCCGCCTCGATCAGCCGCCCAGCCGTGTCTGGTGCCGGCTGGGCGGAGTTGCGCGCGGCGCTGGAGGCTGTTGCTTAGCTTCTGCGTAGCTCAGGCTGCCGCGCGTATGAGTAGGCTGTCGTCCTTAAGTTGGGATCGGAATCAGAACTCCGGCACCTCCGTGAAACTCCAAGAGACAGTGACGCCGAGGATTTCGACGAACAGCGAGCCGACCCAGGTGTTCGGGTTCGTTGGGTCGATCCAGATGTCTAGGTCTTGGCTCCAGAAGCGGACGCCGTCAGCATCGGTATCCTGCCTGACAATGAGTCCACTGGGTCCGTTGAGTCCCTTGGAAGTGAAGAAGCAGGGCCAGTCCCACTCGGACTCAGCCGTCCCAGGTATGGCTATCGGAGGCGAAGCGAACCGCAACTTGGTTCCGGCGGCTACCGCCTCGATCCCGCCGATGGCACTGTTCAGGCCGGCGCCGCTGAACCGCGACTCCCTCCAGTTCTCCCTCTCGAAGCATAGTGGCCTATCGAATTCGTTCACGTGATAGACCATGGTTTCACGGCTGCTTCTCGCAAGCACCCCCGTGGCTCCCCAACTCGACGGCGTGAAGGTCCAGTCGCCGTCCTCGTAGAACGCGTTCACTTCCACGGTCGCCTGGTAGTTCGTACTGCGGCTGGTGGTAAGGGTCTGGAGCCACTCCATGTCGTAGGGGGGCCCTTCCGGCCTGGGATTGATTTCCTTCTCCTCGGTGGTCGAACTCTCCGTTGTCCGTGACAGCTCGAACGTCCCCACCAGCTCCAGGCGGTCCTGCTCGATCCCGGCGCGCCTACCCATCATCTGTTGGTTGGGCACGAAAGCGGTGGTCACGAAGACGTGGAAGCTCCGCAGGTCGTCGGAGTCGTGCGTTGGGATCCAGGTGAAGTCGGTCTTGGTCTGGCCCAGTGGAGGCAGGATGTTGGCGATCTCTATCAGCTCTTCGTCGTCGGTGAGGACGTAGACGAGGTAGCGGACGATGTTCTCGTCGCCGATGAACTTCAGCGTCTCCTGAGTGGTGATGATGCTCAAGGGAATCGGGTTGCCCTTGTTGACGCCGACGATGGCGCCGAGAGAAACCTCGGAGTTGGGTGACTCGCCGATGACCTCGAAGACTGGCAGCGTGGTCAGGTCGAAGGAAGCGAGCCCGAGCAGGTTCAGGGACTGGATTCCACCGTCGCCCGGGCGGAGGGCGGCCTCGAAGTTGGCCTGGTAGTGGGCCCTCATCAGGGAGTCGTTGCCAGCTAGCGCCTGAGTACTGCGGTTGGCGAAGTTGGCGTGTACCTTACGGCCGGCTTGACCGGTGAGCAGCCTGCTGGTATGGCGGCGGCTGAACACCCCGTTCTCCTCCTTGAGGATGCCGGGCTCGATACCGACGAACGCGAAGACGGCGATCTCATGCTTGCTGTCGATGCCGTCAGGCAGGTCGGGCGTGACTGGTCGGACCGTGCCGGTGCCGCCGTCCTCGAACTCGGCGACGACCTGGCAGGTCTCGTCCTGACAGGTGAAGCCGGCGCTGATCTTCGGGCTGACCGTGCCGAAGATCTCGAACCCGTGGTTCGCGACCTTGAGATTCCCGCCGGCGTCGAAGCCCACGCCTACCGGGATCGCTGCACCCAGGTAGAAGCCGAGGGCGCCGGCGAACGGCGTCTTCGACTCGAACAGCGTCGCAGTGCAGCCCAACAGCCCGTTCATAGGGTCGTGGAACCTGACTCTGACGTCGAGGTCGATCGTCGGCTGCAGGTGCGCGATCAGCTTCTTCTCGGTGTCGCTCCACATGGTCTCGAGCGCGAGGTCCTCCCGGTACTCGACTGTCCAGCGGTTCAACGTCGCCGACGAGTACGAGCCCTGGACGGTGGCGCAGCGGAACGGTCCGAACTCGAAGGCGCCGGCCTGCTGAGGGCTCAGTTCGCCGCTGCCGGCGAGGGAGGTCAGTGCGACCTCCTCCTTGAGCACGAGCCGGATGGTCCCATCGGCCGCGCGGGTGGTGTTGAAGTACTCTGCCGCCTCGCTGCTCAGGCGGGGGCTCGAGGAGGCGAGGCTGAAGGTCTGGTCGGGCAGGTCGAGATCGGGGAAAACCTCGTCGATGGGTACGACCTCGAGCGTCAGGGTGTCGCCGGAGATGTTGGTGACGCGCCCGACCACCGGCGTGAGGCCGCTGGAGACGACGATGTCGCCGATCTGGAGGTTGCTGGTGCTCTGTACGTCGACAGTGAACAGCGTGCCGACGTCGAGCTCTTCGTTAGGGTCGATAGGCTCTGGGTCGCTGGTGAACGCCTCGTCCGGCAGCAGCACGGCGTCTGGCGCCAAGCCACCGACGGTCACCAAGATCGGACTCGAACTCAGGTTGCCGACCTTCGCCGTGATCTGAGCCGAGCCATTGGCGGCGACCGCCGTGACGTGACCGTCCTGGTCGACCTCGATTGCTGATGCGTTGCTGCTCTGCCACTCGATGACGGCGTCTTCAATCCGGGCCCCGGTGTTGTCGATGGCGACGGCGGTGAGGTCGCGTGAGTCACCGGCTCCGGAGAGTATGAAGCCGCCGCTGTCGATCTCGACACTTACGAGGCGTGGGCCTGGTGGTGTGCCGCCGCAGGCGCTCAGGATGAGGGCGACGAAGAGAAGCAGTAGTCCGAGAAGCGCGCGAAGCCGCATTCACTACCTCCAACGAGTTCGGAACGGTCGGTCCCGTGTGAGCGGCGTCCGACCCGTTCGGCTCTAGATGCTCGTCATTAGGCGGCATGAGGCGTCGCATGGGCGTCACGCGGAGCGAGACCGCCGAGTGACTTGAGCGGTCAGCAAGAAGCTCATGTCGGATCTCGTATGTGCGGATGGCGGAAACCACGTCTCAAGCAGGGTTTCCGCGTGGAGCAGATGGTCGGATTTGAACCGATGATCTGCCGTTTAAGAATGAGAGCAGGTGCCCCGTAGACTGCGCTTGCGTGGGTCGGTTAGCGTCGTGCAGGACGCGACAGGCGAGATCTTCGCGAACACCCGACTCGTGGTAAGTGGAGAGCCGCCCCAAGTGGACGGCTCAACCGCGGGCGAGGGGTTGAGGTGCCTGGGTGGCCGGTCAGGTGGCAGCGCCCCCGATGTCGAGAGCCCGAGCCGGGTAGTGTAAGAGAATCGTTATACCTGCGCCCTACCATGAGGTAATGAAGGCAAGATTCATCAAGCTAGGCATGCTAGTAACCACCATCAGGACTGGAGAACCGTTGATCGTGAGCGGCTTCTACCATGACGGGCGGGGCGACACTCGCGTGATCGCGTTTCCCCTCGACGCCGAACCAGGCCCGCAACGCCGTGACGAGTACCACCCGAACGAGCTGACCCCAGCCCAACCGACCGATCTGGCGGTGCATGTGGACGAGGACGACTTCTTGTTCCCAGCTTCACCGTGCTGGTGCGGTAAGTCGAAGCCAGCGGGGCCAATCCGCGCAGCGAACAGGCGTTGGTACTCGATCGGCGACTAGGATGGCGCGGCCATACCGCATCTGCCAGCCGTCCTGACTGACCTGAGGTGAAGCGTATCTGAAGCGCCCAACTCTGTACCCTTTCTTCGTCCAAGAAGGGAGTTGGCGTTCGATATGGGCGTAGATGCGAAGCTCCTGAAGATCGGTGACGTAGTCACCATCGAGATCCTCAACCAGTCTGAGTACGCGATTCACGGTGTCTCGTTGAACCACGAGCGCGGCAGCGTGCCGCTAGGCCGGTCAGGGTACGAGGTTGGGCTAGTCCCGTCGACCTCGAAGTTGATACCCATCGATGTGCACAGCTTCGAGCTGCTGCGGCGCGGCGCGACGTTGGCTTGGTGGCACGGCTCCGAGCGAGAGTGGATGCCCGTAGCCATCCAAGATCTCGATCAGGCAGTTTGTGTCTACGACCACGTTCTTCGACACCACCCGGACTGGGAGAATGGACTGACGATCGGTGACGCACTACGCGCACTGGTTGGTCGTGTCGCGGGCGTTTACGAGCAGCCCGAGGCGATCGCGACGCTGGAGCTGCTCCGGGAACGCGGACTGCTTCGGGTGGCGACCGAACCGGTAGATAGGCGAATCGACGAGTTACCGGTCGATGGACCTGACGAGATCGAGTTCGTGATCGTGCGCCACTGGGAAGAACTGCTGATAGACGGCTGAGTTCGCGCTGTCGCGAGGTCTTCCAAACGACTGGAGCGCAGCTGTGACCTCGTTCGGCATGCACCTAGAAGGAGGTTTTCGACGTGAACCACTTGTTGGCGATTTACTCGCTGGACGGCGGACCGCAGGATTACGCCAAGGTGACGCAGTACCTGCTCAGGCACGGTTATCACCCGTCGGTACGTGCTGCTGACGGTCGAATCGCTTTGCCGCAGAACTGCGTAGGCATCAGCATCGAGAACGCTGGCGGGCGGCATCCGTGTCGGGTGGTGTACGACCATGTGGCCGACCTGCTGCGCGGCGTACCTTACGTCGTGACCAACCTCGTGGTCGTCGAGTTCAGTGCGTTCGTCGTCTCGGATTGGTATCGCGAAGGATGGGGCATGAAGGAGTCGAGCGCCCTGCCTGGCGAAGCGGGCTCGGCCAGCGGTGCAACCTCCGAGGTCGCGGTGACCTCTGACGCGCCGTTCCCTTGGGGTTGAGCGTCGCGCCGATGCCTTCCCTCGTTCCGTTCCTGCCTTCCACCGACTCGATTGGGGGTCGAACGTAGGGGTCACGAGGTGCGGAAGTCGTCCCGAATGACCGAGCCCCGTCTAGGAGTTGCCTCCTAGACGGGGCTTTCTTGGAGCCGATGGTCGGATTTGAACCGACGACCTGCCGATTACGAATCGGCTGCT
>CAYMRL010000003.1:0-357503 GCA_964392895.1 uncultured bacterium | reverse complement strand
TTGGAGCCGATGGTCGGATTTGAACCGACGACCTGCCGATTACGAATCGGCTGCTCTACCGCTGAGCTACATCGGCACTCGCGGTTCGAACCGATCAGCCAACCGGCGGACGACCAGATTCGAACCGTGCGGAGTGTGTGGTGGCCAGGGGCAGAATCGAACTGCCGACACTGCGATTTTCAGTCGCATGCTCTACCGACTGAGCTACCTGGCCAAGATGAAGACGCAGCGTTTGGTTGCCGGTGGCGCTGCGTCTTCTGGCGTTTGGCGGAGCGGACGGGATTTGAACCCGCGACCTTCTGCGTGACAGGCAGATATGCTAACCGCTACACTACCGCTCCGCGTTTCGGTGGGTACTGATCCTCGCGCTGCGCGCGGCCACCGGCCAACGCAACCTCGGGTCAGACCCCGCTTAGAAGCCGTCACCGGCGACCGAGCGAACGTAAGGATACCTAGTGCGTCGCCGCCGTGTCAACGCGAAGCGTTCCCCTCTGGCGCGCGTCTACTGCTTCTTGAGCGCGAAGTTGCCGCTGGTGATCAGCGGCGCACAGGCCGACTGGTAGCTACCGGTCAACCGGTCGCGGCTCTTCTCGGCAACGACGTTGTACGGGCACTCGGGCAGGGCGGTCGGCACGAGTTGGAGCGCGATCAGGTCATCGGCGCTGCCGATTACGGTGCCGGTGAGCACCGCGCCAGGGAAGCTCGACTCCCAGGTGCCAGTCACACTTTCGCCCGAGACCTCGAGCTGCATCAACAACAGGCCTCCCCCGCCGTTCAACGACGTGTACGTGCCCGACCAAGTGCCGGCCAGGGACGTACCGAAGATTCGGTTGCAGCCGCTCAGCAGCAAGATCGCTACCGCGGTCGCGGCTAGGGTTCTCAACGCCCGTCTACTCACCGCTGCCTCCTAGCGCCTGCTCGCTCGCTCGCGCCTTGGACGGTCCGCCAGCGGCGACCGGACCGACGCCGAGCAGCGCGTTTAGCGTCTCGCCTATCGCCTTCGGACCGTACCCAAGCTGCTCATGCTGGAGCTTGGGATCGCCGTGAGGGACCGCCTGGTCGTCGATGCCGAGCAGTTTGACCGTGGCGGCGATACCCGCCTGCGCCAACCACTCGAGCACGGCCGAGCCGAAGCCGCCTGCCAGCGCGTGATCCTCGACGGTCACCAGCGCGCGCGACTCCACGGCCAGACGCTGCAGCAGCGCGGTATCGAGCGGCTTGATGAAACGGGCGTTGACGACGCCGACCTCTGGTCGCCCGTCTGCCGCCTTGAGAGCGTAGTCGAGCGTCGGCCCCATCCCTAGCAGCCACACCCTCTGGGCCGCCGGAACTCCCGGCTCGGGCTCCTTGACCACGCTCCAACTGCCCCAGGCGATGGTCGGCCACTCGGCGACGCTCAGGTCGGGGCCGGGCTCGACGTTTCCGCGAGGCCAGCGCACCGCCTTCGGCCCTCCGAGGTCTAGGGCGGCCTTGAGCATCGCGCGCATCTCGAGCGCGTCGCGCGGCATGCCGATCTGCATGTTCGGTACCGCCCGCAGGTAACTGAGGTCGTAGACGCCCTGATGCGTGGCGCCGTCTCCCCCGACGAGCCCGGCGCGGTCGATGGCGAACACCACGTCGAGGTTCTCGAGGCACACGTCGTGGATCACCTGGTCGTAGCCGCGCTGCAAGAAGGTCGAATAGATCGCTACTATCGGCTTCTCGCCGCGCAGGGCCAGGCCTGCTGCGGTGGTCACGGCGACGTCCTCGGCGATCCCGACGTCGAGGTAGCGGTCGGGATGCTCCTTGCTGTACTCGACCAGGCCGCTGCCCTCGCGCATGGCTGGCGTGATCACCCAGACGCGGTCGTCGGCGGCCGCGAGCCGGCTGGCCGCGTCGCCGAAGGCGTTCGACCAGGAGAAGCTCTTCCCCTTCAGGACGGGGTTGTCCGGGTCGAAGCTCGAAGCGCCGTGCCAGTTGATCGGGTCGGTCTCGGCGGCCCGATAGCCCTTGCCCTTGCGCGTGACGATGTGCAGCATGGTGGGGCCGTCGAGCAGGCGGATGCGCTCTAGATAGAACAGGAGCTGCTCGATGTCGTGCCCGTCGATCGGGCCGACGTAGCGCACGCCCATCGCGTGGAACGGGTTGTTGCTGGCCGGGTCGAAGAAGCGCCTGGCGGCCTTCTTGGCGCGACTGCCCAACTCGCCGAGCGGCTCCCATACGTTGGTGAGGGCCCGCTTGCCGCGGCTCTCGGCGCGGCGGAACCAGGGCTGGACCTGGAGGCTGCGCATGTAGCGGTTGATGGCTCCGACGTTCTCGCTGATCGACATCTCGTTGTCGTTCAGCACGATGGTCATGCGAGGAGCCAGATGCCCGATCTGGTTGAGCGCCGCCAGCGCCATGCCACCGGTCAGAGCGCCGTCACCGATGACGGCGATGACCTGGTAGTCGTCCTTGCGAGCGTCGCGCGCCAGGGCCATGCCCATGGCGGCCGCCAGGCTGGTGCTGGCGTGACCGACGGTGAGGGCGTCGTGCTCCGACTCGCTGGTAGCGGTGAAGCCGGCGAGGCCGTCTTGCTGACGGATGCTGTCGATGAGGTGCCGTCGGCCGGTGAGGATCTTGTGGCCGTAGGTCTGGTGGCCGACGTCCCAGATGACGCGGTCGCGGCGCGTGTCGAAGAGGTAGTGGAGCGCGACAGTCAGCTCTACGGCGCCGAGGCTGGAGGCTAGGTGACCGCCTGCGAGCGAGCACACCCTGATCACCTCGCTGCGCAGCTCCTCGGCCAGCGTAGGCAGTTGCTCGGGCGCTAGACGCTTGAGGTCGGCGGGTGAGCCGATGCCGGTCAGCAGAGATGACTCCGAGGCGTCCATGATCTGCCTACCGCTGCGCGGTCGCCGCTGAAAGCACGTTGCTGTCCACGAGCACCCAACCCTGGTTGGTGCGGATCTCGCCGATGAACGGAGCGAACCAGAACTGCGAGTTCTCCTCGTCGAGAAGCTCGCCTTCCGGCGACAGGTTACGGCTCGTCAGGTCGATCACGAAGACCTGGATCGCTCCAGCCGGCGTGTTGACCGTGCGCTGATCGACGACCGTGTACACGTACTGCACGTTCAGGGTCTGGCGTTCGGGCCTCCCGGTGTTGGTCATCGTCACCGTCGTCTCGCCCGACCACTGCGCGCCGACTCGCAGAGTACCTTCGGCCGGGAACTCCTGCAGCGGCGGGTCGTACTTGACGGTGGTGAGGCCGAGGACCACTCGGCTGTGCAGGAAGACGCCCTGCGACGTGACGCGTCTGAAGCCGCGCTCCTGGTAACCGGGGCGCGTCTTGGTGAACGAGGTCCACACTTCCGAGTCGACGATCGTAGGACCGTCGATGACGGTGGTGGAGCGAGGATCCGAGAGCCTGTCGCCGTCGCGCAGGTACTGCCAGGACGCGCCGGTCTGGAACGGGTAGTAGGTGATCGGCTCGCTGAGCTGCTGAACCTCGACGCGCTCATCCGAACCTGCCGCGGGAGCGCAACTGCTCAGCGCCAGCACGGCGAGCAGGGAGGCGAGAAGGACACTGCGCATGATCACAGTCTAGCGCGTGGGCCCCGTGAGTTCTGCCTCTTCTAGCGACGCGTCAGTAGGTGGTGGCTGCTCCGATGTCGCGCCTGAGCACGGCGCCGGGGAAGTCGATGGTATCGACGACGGCGTACGCGCTTTCAAGCGCGTCACGCAGACCCTGCCCGACCGAAACTACGTTGAGGACACGACCTCCCGCACTGACGAACGGCTCGCTTGCGGTACCGGATCCTGCCACACCGGCGAAGAGCAGCTGCGTATCGGCCGGGAGCGCCTTCGGCACGCCGAGCTTCACGCCGCGCGCACTCTCAGCGGGGTAGCCGGGCGCGGCCATGACGATGCACGCTGCCACTGCGTCGCGCCAAGCGACTTCGACTTCGTCGAGTCCGCCTTTGGCCACCGCGGCGAGAAGCTCGTAGGCGTCCGAAGCCAGCAACGCCATGAGCACTTGCGCCTCTGGGTCGCCGAAGCGCACGTTGAACTCGAGCACCCTGAACCCGGTCGGGGTGTGCATCACCCCGATGAACAGGACGCCGCGGTAGTCGATGCCTTCGCGCTGAACGCCCCTGACGACGGGCAGGACGACGGTCTCCTCGAGCTCGACCAACTCCGCAGCGCCTAAGGCCACCGGGCCGATCGCGCCCATGCCGCCCGTCATCGGTCCAACGTCTCCGTCGCCGACGCGCTTGTGGTCGCGGCATACGGGCAACACCGCGTGTGTCTGGCCGTCGAGGAGCACGAAGACGCTCAGCTCCGGCCCGCTGAGGCGCTCCTCGAGCACGACCTGACCGCCGCTTTCGACGACCTCCCTGGCGGCTGCGACCGCTTGTTCGAGGGTGTCGCAGACGGTCACGCCCTTGCCCGCGGCGAGCCTGTCGTCCTTCACTACGATCGGCGCGCCCGCCGCCTCGAGGTAGGCGACCGCCGCCGCCACGTCACTGAGGGTCTGGAAGGCGGCGGTCGGCACACCGTTGCGCGCCATGAACTGCTTGGCGTAAGTCTTGGACCCCTCTAACCGCGCGGCCGCGCCGGCCGGGCCGAACACCGCGAAGCCGGCTGAGCGCAGCTCGTCCGCGACCCCCGCCACCAGGGGGGCCTCGGGGCCGACGACCACCAGGTCGGGCCGCTCCAGGTTGGCGACCGAGAGGAGCGAGGCGTTGTCCGACCCGCCGGGCACGACCCGCGCGACGTCCCGCATGCCTGGGTTGCCAGGCGTCACTACCACCTCCGTGACGGAACGAGAGCGTGCCAGCGCCGCGCACAGGGCGTGCTCGCGCCCGCCGCTGCCGATGACCAGGACCTTCACGCCCGACCTCGCAGCACCGCGCGCACCGCTTCCGGATAGGCCGAATGCTCCTGCTCCTGTACGCGCTTGGTCAGGCTCGTCACGTCGTCGCCTTGCAGCACCGGCACCCTGCGCTGCAGCACCAGCGGTCCGCTGTCCATGCCAGCATCGACGTAGTGGACGCTGCAGCCCGTCTCCACCACGCCAGCCTCCAGCGCGCGTCTCACCGGTTCGAGACCGGGGAACTCGGGCAGGAGGCTCGGGTGGATGTTGAGGATGCGCCCGCTGAAGCTCTCGGTGAACCCCGGCGACAGCAGCCGCATGAAGCCTGCCAGGCAGACGAGGTCGATCCGCTCCTCTGCCAGCAGCCGCCGGAGCTGCTCCTCGAACTCGCTCCTGCGCGTCCACGGCACGGCCTCGGCCCTCACGCCTGCGGCACGAGCCTTGTCGAGGGCGGGGGCGTCGGGCTTGTCGCTCACAGCCAGAACGACGGCGGCTAGGTCGCTGCTCGCCGGCGGGAAGGAGGCGACGAGAGACGCGAGGTTGCTGCCGGTCCCGGACGCGAGGACCGCGATCCTGGCGGTGCGGTCCAGCGGGAAGCGACCCGTAGGTGCTCCATCTCCTGACGCGCGCACGTCGAGCGCCCTACGCGCCTCCTCGATCCGCTCAGGGTGCCTCTTGGTCAGGTAGCGCTTCAGTCCCGTGACGGTCATCTGCGCGTCCGAGGTCAGCTTGAGGCGCGCGC
This sequence comes from uncultured bacterium, assembly GCA_964392895.1. Taxonomy (GTDB): domain Bacteria; phylum Deinococcota; class Deinococci; order Deinococcales; family Trueperaceae; genus CAYMRL01. Next base: position 351,930 of record CAYMRL010000003.1, on the reverse strand, counting down.
CGATGCCGGGCGGCGTGCCTGCGCGCTCCAGCTCGGCGTCCTCGAGACGGGTCATGCGCTGGGTCAGTGCACTGTCGTCCTCGCCCAGAGCCATGCCTTCTGCGACCTCAGACTCCCACTGGCGGTTGCGCTCGCCCACCTCGCGGAGGTGAGGGATCGGATCTGTGACGGCGCCGAAGTGCGTGAGGATCAGACGCGAAGGCGCCGCCTCGATCATGCGCCCCAAGCTCTCCTCGCCGGCCTCTAGGTCCAGCTCGGGTGGCGGCAGCGCCGGACGGATCAGGCCAGCGCCCTGCAGCAAGATACCGGTCGAGTCGCCGGTGAAGAGCGTGCCGTCTTCGAGCAGGTAGCTGACGTGATGGGAGGCGTGGCCGGGCGTGTAGACGACCCGCACCCTCAGGCCACTGATGTCCAAGGTCTCGCCGCCGTCGACGGCCCTGACCAGCTCTTTGTCGAGAGGCTGCATGTTGCCCCAGAGGAAGTCGAGCTTGTCGCCGTAGACCCGCCCGGCGCTGGCCATCAGCCGGCTGGGGTCGGCGATGTGAGGCGCTCCTAGCCGGTGCACGTAGACCGCGGCGCCGACGGGAGCGGCCATGGCCGCCGCGGCGCCCGCGTGGTCGAGGTGCACGTGGGTGAGGAGGATGTAGCGCAGATCGGCTAGATCGAAGCCCGCCTCTGTCAGGGCCGCCTCGATGGCGCTCTGCGCGACGGACGGCCCGCTTTCGACGAGCGCGAAGCCTCCCCCCGGCAGCTCGAGCGCGAAGACGGCGATCGTGCCTGGCTGCCCGTGGTGCAGCGTGTCGAGCTGTGTGACGCCGCCGCCGAGGCTTCGCGCTCTTGGGTAGTCGGGCGGCACTAGAGCCCGGCTTGGGGCCGCGCTCACGAGCCGGCCGGCCCCCGTTGGACGACCTGGTTGATGAGGCTGCCGATCCCTTCGATCTGCACCTCGATCTCGTCGCCGACGTTCAGCGGGCCGACGCCATCGGGCGTGCCCGTCAAGACGACGTCGCCGGGGCCGAGCGTCATGAACCGGCTGATGTACGAGAGGATGTCGGCGACCGGGAAGATCATGTCTCTGGTGGTGCCGTTCTGCTTCACCGCACCGTTGATCAGCGTTCTCACGCTCAGGTCGGTGGGGTCGAGGTCGGTCTCGAGCCACGGTCCGACCGGGCAGAAACCGTCGGCGGACTTGCCACGCGTCCACTGCAGGTCGGCGCGCTGCCTGTCGCGAGCCGTGACGTCGATGGCGCAGGTGTAGCCGAGGACGTACTCGAGGGCTTCCGAGGCGTCGACGTCGCGCAGCTCCCGCGAGATGACCACGGCGAGCTCGCCCTCGAACTGGAGGTTCGAGGTCCAGTACGGATAGGGGATGTCGTCGCCGGGTCCGGAGAGCGTGTTGAGAGCCTTCAGGAACAGCCCCGGCTCGGTCGGTAGCTCGCCGCCGGCCGGCATGTTGCCCATCTCCCGGATGTGCTCGGAGTAGTTGCGGCCGACGCAGACGATGATCCGCGGCTCGCACGGCGGCAGCAGGGTTACGTCGGACAGCGGCACCTTGGTGCCGTCTTGGCGTCCGAGCATCGAGCTGAGGCGGTGGATGTGGCCGCCTTCCAACTCGCCCCAATGCTCGCCGTCGAAGCTGCGGTACCTGACTCGCTTCATGCCTTGCCTCCCGCCGTCACTGCGCCTCGAGGCGCTCGACGACTAGTTCCCATTCGGTCACGCGCTCAGCCAGACGCGCGCTCGCCTCTTGATGCTGTTGCCCGATCTTCGCGACGAGCTGAGCCGGCGTCGGCCTCGGCCCGTCGGGCTTCTCGGGACGTATCTCGAGGACGTCAAGAGCCTTCTCAGGGTCGATCAACCCCTCGGCCAGCCTCTCGAGCTCCTCTTCCAGCTCGGTTATCCGCGTCTCGAGGTACTCCTGGCGCCGCTCGAGCTGCCAGCGGCTCATGGCGGCGTGTGGGTCGGTGGCGCGCGCCTGGCCTGCGCCGCGGCTAGGCTCCTGCCTAGGGTAGGGGGAGTCGGTCGAGGGTGTCTCTCCCCTTACCCCTAAGCTAGGCGTTTGCCTAGGATAGGGGTTCGCGGTAACACCACTACCCCTCCCCGGCTCAGCGCGAGATGCGCGGTCGGCCATGGCGCGCCGGCGCAGGTAGTGCTCGAAATCGCCGCCGTACGCGGTGAAGCCGCCGTCTCGCACCTCCCACACGTCCGAGGCGAGGCTGGCGAGGAACGACCTGTCGTGCGAGACGAGCAGCAGCGTGCCCTGATAGACAGCGAGGGCCGCTTCCAGCGCCTCGATCATCTCGAGATCGAGGTGGTTCGTCGGCTCGTCCAGCACCAGGAGGTTGTAGCGGCCCAGCGTCAGTATCAAGAGCGCCAGGCGCGCCCGCTCCCCGCCGCTCAAGTCCCTGACCTTCTTGAACTGCGCGTCGTAAGGGAACATGAAGCGGCCCAACAGGTTGTGAGCCTCGACGTTCCCCACCCGCGCCAGCAGCTCCTCGAACAGGGTGGCTTCCGGGTTGACGCCTCTGAGCTGCTGATCGTAGTAGCCGAGCCTGACGCGGGCGCCCGTCCTCACCTCGCCGCGCGGATCGTCAGAGCGCTCCTCACCGAGGATCATCCTCAGCAGCGTCGTCTTCCCCGCCCCGTTGGGACCCACGAGAGCGACCCTCGCACCGCGCCTCAGCTCGAGATCGACGCCGGAGAACAGCCGCTTGGCGAACGACTTGCTCAGGTGTCGCGCGGTCAGCACGATCTCGCCCGACTCGTCGCAGTCGAAGGTGAAGCGTGTCGTCCGCTCCGGTCCGGCCAGCTCGCCGACCATCTGGGCCTCGTACCTGTCGGCCCTGCGCTCCATCGCCTTGGCGCGCCGGTGCAGCTTCTCGCTCTGACCGGCCCACCTCTTCATCTGCGCCGCGGCCGTGCTGATGCGCAGGTGCTCCTTCTCCTGGTTCGCGCGCGTGGCGGCCTGGATGCGCTCGGCTTCGGCGCGGGCGGCGCGGTAAGCGGTCGGGTTGCCGTCGGCACTGCGCAGCTCGCCGCGGCTGACCTCGGCCGTGCGGCTGCAGGCGCCGTCGAGGAACGCGCGGTCGTGCGAGACGATCAGCACCGCACCCGGATAGCGGCCCAAGTACGACTCGAGCCAGCCTCTCATGTCGAGGTCCAAGTGGTTGGTCGGCTCGTCGAGCAGGAGCACCTCGGGTTGAGCCATCAGGATGCGAGCGAGGCCGAGGCGGGTGCGCTCGCCGCCCGAGAGGGTATCGACCAGCTGCTCGTAACGCCCCTTGAAGCCGAGTGCGTCCAGGACGGCGTCGCGTCTGGCGCGCCTGGCGTAGCCGCCACGCAGCTCGAACGTCGTGTGCAGGACGTCCCAGTCGTGGTAGCGCTGCGGGTCGTCGAGGCCGGCGGCCTCCAGCTGGTTGAGCCTGCGCTCGAGCTCGTCCAGCACGTGGAACGCGCGCTCCGAGACGCTCAGCACCGTGTCGTCGGCGTCGAACTCCGGGTCCTGGTCGAGCAGTGCCAGCGCCGCGCCCTCTGAGCGGAACACGCTGCCGGCGTCGCACGGTTCCTCGCCCATCAGCAGGCGTAGGACCGTGGTCTTGCCAGAGCCGTTGCGGCCGATCAGGGCGGTGCGGGAGCCGCTGCGGAGCTCCAAGTTGGCCGCGGAGAGCACTTCCTGCTCTCCGTAGTACTTCTCGACCGAGATGAGCCCCGCCAGCAGCATGCGGTCCTAAGTTTAGTATCACCGGCTCCCGAAGGCGGGTTTCAGGCCGCGCCGGCGCACGGCTCCGGCGCTAGCATGACGGGGATGACCGACAACCAGAGAACGACCCAGCCAGAGGCGCCGAGGACCGCCGGCCAACAGCACGGCCGCCGCTCGTGGGCCGAACCGTGGAAGATCAAGATGGTCGAGCCGCTGACGATGACCACCGCCGCGCAGCGTCGCGCCGCGCTGGAGGGCGCCGGCTACAACACCTTCCTGCTGCGCTCGCAGGACGTCTACCTCGACCTGCTGACCGACAGCGGGACCAACGCGATGAGCGACAGGCAGTGGGCCGGCATGATGCTCGGGGACGAGGCGTACGCCGGCAGCCGGAACTTCTACTCGCTCGAGGCGGCGGTGCACAAATACTACGGCTACCGCCATCTGGTGCCGACGCATCAGGGACGCGGCGCCGAGCACCTGCTCTCGCGCACCACCATCCGGCCCGGCCAGTACGTGGCTGGGAACATGTACTTCACGACCACGCGCTTGCACCAAGAGCTCGCTGGGGCGACCTTCGTCGACGTGATCGTCGATGCGGCGCACGATCCGGCTAACCTCGAGCCGTTCAAGGGCAACGTCGACCTCGGCAAGCTGGCGGCGCTGTTCGAGCGCGTCGGACCCGAGAACGTCGCCTACGTGAGCATCGCCGGCACCGTGAACATGGCCGGTGGGCAGCCGATGAGCATGGCCAACGTGCGCGCGGTCAGGGAGTTGGCGAGCGCCAACGGCGTCAAGGTGTACCTCGACGCCACTCGCATGGTCGAGAACTCGCTGTTCATCCAGGAGCGCGAGGCGGGCTACGCGGACAGGTCGATCCCCGAGATCCTGAGCGAGTTCTGCTCATACACCGACGGCGCGTGGATCAGCGCCAAGAAGGACAGCCTGGTGAACATCGGCGGCTGGCTGGCCGTCAACGACGACGAGCTGTTCGAGGAGCTGCGCAACCAGGTGGTGATCTTCGAGGGCCTGCACACCTACGGCGGTATCTCGGGCCGTGACATGGAGGCGATGGCGATCGGCATCGAGGAGTCGGTGCAGCAGGACTACATCGAGGCGCGCGTCGGCCAGGTGCGCTACCTCGGCGAGATGCTGGCAGCTTGGGGGATCCCGATGGTCAAGCCGGTGGGCGGGCACGCGATCTTCCTCGACGCGCGCGGCTTCTACCCTCACCTCTCGCAAGACGTCTACCCCGCTCAGACCTTGGCGGCCGAGCTCTACTTAGATTCCGGCATCCGCGCGATGGAGCGCGGCATCGTCAGCGCCGGCCGCAACGCCGCGGGCGAGCACAACCGGCCGCGCCTCGAGCTCACGCGCCTGACGATCCCGCGGCGCGTCTACACGCAGGCGCACATGGACGTGGTGGCCGAGTCGGTGAAGGCGGTCTACGACGCCAGGGAGCGCGCCCAGGGTCTGACGATGACCTACGAGCCGAAGTACCTGCGGTTCTTCCAGGCCAGGTTCGCGCCGCGATAGGGCGAGGGTTGTCCGAACGGCCGCACGAGAACGCGCCGGGTCGGCGGTGAGCAGCCGACCCGGCGCGGGCTTGCGGGACTAGGCGCTTTAGCTGAAGCGCAGGTTTGCTTCCGACTCCATGTCGAAAGCGTGCAGGAACGGCAAGTTGGCGAGGAACTCGACGGTGTCGCCGGCCTTGACGCGCGCGTGCGGATCGACGCGGGCGACGATGCTCTGGTCCCCACCGACCGAAGCCAGCACGTGGGTCTCGGCGCCGAGCGGCTCGACGACATCGACGACCGCGCGGATGACGTTGTCACCCTCGGCGATGTCGGTGCTGCCCTTGAGCCCGAGGTGCTCGGGGCGGATGCCGACGTAGACGCGCTTGCCGTTATGAGCCTGGAGCTGCCGGCTCAGCTCGGCCGGAGCCTTGAGGTTGAAGTGCTCGCTGCGGATGTAACCGTCTTGCACCGTGCCGACCATGAAGTTCATGGCTGGCGAGCCGATGAACCCTGCGACGAACTTGTTGACGGGGTTCTCGTAGAGGTTGATCGGGCTGTCGACCTGCTGGATGAAGCCGTCCTTCATGACGACGATGCGCGTGCCCATCGTCATGGCTTCGGTCTGGTCGTGCGTGACGTAGATGGTGGTGACGCCGAGTCGCTGGTGCAGCTTGCTGATCTCGGCGCGCATCTCCACCCTGAGCTTGGCGTCGAGGTTCGAGAGCGGCTCGTCCATCAGGAACACCTTCGGCTCGCGCACGATGGCGCGGCCGAGCGCCACGCGCTGCCGCTGACCGCCAGAGAGCTCGCGGGGCCGGCGTTCGAGTAGCGGGCCGATGCGCAGCTTGTCGGCTGCGTCACGGACGCGACGGTCGATCTCCGCCTTCGGCGTGCGCCTCAGCCTCAGCCCGAACGACATGTTCTGGTAGACGTTCATGTGCGGATAGAGCGCGTAGTTCTGGAACACCATCGCGATGTCCCTGTCCTTCGGCGGCACGTCGTTGACCACGCGGTCGCCGATGCGGCAGACTCCGTCGGAGATCTCCTCGAGGCCGGCGATCATGCGGAGCGTCGTGGTCTTGCCGCAACCCGACGGGCCGACGAAGACCATGAACTCCTGGTCGGCGATGTGCAGGTTGAAGTCGGCTACGGCTGTCACGTTGCCGAACCTCTTGTAGACGTGCTCGAGTACGACTTCGGCCATCTGGCCCTCCCTTATGTGGCTCTTGGTGGAGTGAGAGTAACACTCGACTGTGACGTGCGGCTTGCCAGCAGACCCATATTCGGACTAGATTCAGTCCATGAGACTAGCCGGTCAAGTACGGTCCGTCAGCTACCTGAAGGCGCACGCCGCCGAGCTGCTGCGCGACCTCGTCGACACCCAGGAGCCGCTGTTCGTGACGCAGAACGGCGAGGTCAAAGCCGCGCTGATCGACATCTCGACCTTCGACCAGATGCAGGAGACCGCGGCGCTGCTGAAGCTGCTGTCGTTGGCCGACAGGCAGATCGGCGAGGGGATGCTGGAGCCGGCTGACGAGGCCATCGAGGCCTATCAGGTGGACGGATGAGCTGTCCTGCCACCCGCCGCGAGGCGCTGTCGTGACCGAGGTGCTGCTGACCGACGGTGCCGCCCGTGACCTCGACGAGTGGTACGCCGCCGCCTACGCGCGAGGCGGCCATCTCGACGCCTCGCGGAGCCTCGCGAGGATCGGCTCTGTCTTCGTGGAGATCTCGGTCGGCCGCCTGCGCGACGAGCCTCTGCCTGAGCTCAGGCATCTCGGCCGCCACATCGAGCGCCAGGTCGTCACCGACGACGGTCTGAAGATCGTCTTCAGGCGCGACGCCGGCAGGGTGCTCGTGGTGCTGATCGCTCCAGTGAACAGGTCTTACCAGGTGTTGCTCGAGCGGCGGCTTCTCGACGCGTGAATGAGAACAGCGCCCGGAGTCGAGCTCTCGGGCGCTGCTCTGTTTCTATGGTGGAGGCGGCGGGAGTCGAACCCGCGTCCGGAACCGCCTCGGCTGGGCGTCTACGCGTGTAGCTGCCGATCGATTGTCGGCGGGTGGCTGGTTCGGCAGCGGACGCTGCCACCCGCTTAAGCATCTAGGTTCTCGCTCCTACTACCGACGCTCGAGTATCGGAGCCAGCCCGTATCAGGACGTTCGATCCGGCGAGCCACGGGCGAGGCTTCCGGGGAACGCTAACTGCGGTTAAGCAGCTAGTGCGTAGTTGTTGTTGCCGGTTAAGGCGTGCAGTTTGATGACGCGGCCAACTGCCCCGCGACGCGCAACCTCAGCTTTGGACAGGCCCCGTCGAAGCCGTGTCGCCCCCGTGCTGAAGCCATCTGTCCCCTGCCCTACGCAAGCTGGGGACCAAAGTATACTCCGGCATGGCTCAAGCCGTTCGTATGCGGGACATCACGAAGCGTTTCCCGCTCGTCCTCGCCAACGACGCGGTTGACTTCGACGTGGACTGGGGCGAGGTTCATGCGCTCATCGGCGAGAACGGTGCCGGCAAGAGCACGCTGATGAAGATCTTGTACGGAATGCAGCAACCTGATGCCGGCACCATCGAAGTCGACGGGCATGTGGTGAGCGTGCGCAGCGCCAAGGACGCCATCGATCTGGGCATCGGCATGGTTCACCAGCACTTCATGCTGGTCGAGCCTCTGACGGTGGCCGAGAACCTGGTGCTCGGCGCCGAGCCGCGCTCCGGCCCGGCTCTCGACTACCGCGCGGCGCGGCGGCGAGCGAACGAGCTGATCAAGGAGTTCGGTTTCGACATCGATGCCGATGACCGGATCGAGGACCTGCCAGTCGGCTTCCAGCAGCAGGTCGAGATCCTGAAGGCGCTGTACCGCAACGCGCGCATCCTGATCTTGGACGAGCCGACGGCCGTCCTCACTCCTCAGGAGACGGTGGGTCTGTTCAGGTTCCTGCGCGACTTCGCGGCGAAGGGTAACGCAGCTGTCTTCATCTCGCACAAGCTCGACGAGGTGCTGGAGATCTCCGACCGGATCAGCGTGATGCGCGATGGGCGCATGGTGGGTGTGCTGAAGACGTCCGAGACCGATCAGCGCGAGTGCGCGCGCCTGATGGTCGGGCGCGAGGTGCTGCTAAGAGTGAAGAAGGGTCCGGCTCATCCCGGCGAGGTCGCGTTGAAGGTCAGCGATCTGACCTTGAAGCATCCGGTGAAGCCGAAGTTCGTGCTCGACGGCGTCTCCTTCGAGTTGCGCGGCGGTGAGATACTGGGCATCGCCGGCATCGAGGGGAACGGGCAGTCGGAGCTCGTCGAGTGCATCACGGGGCTGGAGAGCGCCGACTCCGGGCGGATCGAGCTGAGGCAGAGCGGTGCGCTCGTCGAGGTCAGCGGGGCCAGCGCTCGCGCGCGCAGGGAGCTGGGCGTTAGCCACGTCCCTGAGGACCGCAACGGCCGCGGGCTCGTGCTCCCTTACACCGCGGCGATGAACAGCGTCCTCGGCGATCATTACCGGCCGCCGTTCTCCAACCGCGTAGGGCTGCTCGACGATGCCGCCATCGAGTCGCACGCGCGCAGCCTCATCGCCGAGTACGACGTGAGGCCGACCAACCCGGCCATCGCGGCGCGCAACTACTCCGGTGGCAATGCCCAGAAGCTGATCGTCGCGCGCGAGTTGGAGCGCGAGCCGGCGGTGCTGATCATGGCCCAGCCGACGCGCGGGGTCGACATCGGCGCGATCGAGTTCATCCACCAACAGGTGGTCGAGGCGCGAGACTCCGGCCTGCCGGTGTTGCTGGTCTCGGCCGACCTGAACGAGGTCATGAGCTTGTCGGACCGCATCCTGGTCATGTACGAGGGCAAGGTCATGGGCGAGGTGGCGGGCGCCGACGCGACACCTGAGCTGCTCGGTCTGATGATGGCGGGCTCCACCGCTGCGGAGCTGCCTGGTCGGCCGGACGACGGCGCACGCGCGACGCAGTAGCTTCAGCTCAGCGCGGCCATGAAGCGCCTCAAGTGGGCGGATACCTGCGAGAACTCGATCAGGAACGCGTCGTGACCGTGCGGCGAGGCGATGCGGGCGTACCTCGCGTTGGGCATCACGTCGGCGAGCGCCTTGGCTTCGCGCTCCGGGTAGAGGACGTCGGAGTCGATGCCCATGACGAGAGCCGGCATGGTCATGGCCTTGAGGACGCCGGCGGGGGTGCCGCGGCCATCGGCGATGTCGTAGTCGTCCATCGCCATCGTCAGGAGCAGGTAGGTGTTGGCGTCGAAGCGTTCGACCAGCTTGACGCCCTGATAGTTGAGGTACGACGCGATCTCGAAGCCGGCTCCGATCCGCTCCCGCCCGAACTTGCTCTCGAGCGAGTCGAAGCTCCTGTAGCTGAGCATCGCGATGGCCCTGGCGAGGCCGAGGCCCGTCTCGGGTTGGAGTTCTAACTGGTACTCGCCGCCGTCCCAGGCGGGGTCGGCCATGATGGCGCGCCTGGCGACCTCGTTGAGGCCTATCGCCCACGCGGAGTGCCGCGCGCCTATGGCTATCGGCACCACGGCGCGCACCATCTCGGGGTAGGTCGCGGCCCATTCGAGCGCCTGCATGCCGCCCATGCTGCCCCCGATCACGGCCCTGAGGCTCTTGACCCCGAGGGCGTCGACGAGGCGTCTCTGGACGGCGACGACGTCGCGCATCGTGTAGCGCGGGAACTCGAAGCCGTAGGGCCGGCCAGTGGCGGGGTCGAGGCTGGCCGGACCCGTCGTCCCGTAGCAACCGCCGAGCACGTTGGCGCAGATGACGTAGTTCTTGTCGGTGTCGATCGCCTTGCCCGGTCCGATGAGCGGGTCCCACCAGCCAGGCACCTCTTCCCTGGCGCCGACGCCGGCCGCGTGCGCCGACCCGGTGAGAGCGTGGCAGACGAGGACGGCGTTGCTGCCGTCCTCGCCGAGCTGACCGTAGGTCTCGAAGGCCACGGCCACGCGCTCCAGCACACCGCCGCGCTCCAGGTGCAGCGGGTACTTCGGTGTCGCGACGTCGATGAGCTGCGCCTCGACCTGACCGACACTGCCTCCGAACGCGCTGTCGTTGCGCGCGATCAGCGCCGCGTGGTCGCCCCAGGTCTCGTGTACCAGGGTCCGTTGCGGCAGAGCGCGGCTGGTGATCCGCTTCTCTTCTGCGACCTTCTTCGTGGCTTCCACTGCCGCTGATTCTCTCAGTCCGCTGCCTGCGCCGTTTGCGCGGCGTCGCGCGCGGCAGCCAACGCCTGAGCGAAATCCTCGATGAGGTCGTCGATGTGCTCGATGCCGGCGGAGACGCGGATCAACCCTTCGCTGACCCCGGCGGCGGCCAGCCCTGCCGCGTCCAGCTGGGAGTGGGTGGTGCTGGCCGGGTGCGTGACGCTGGTCTTGGCGTCACCGAGGTTGACGAGCCGCGAGGCGAGCTTGACGGCGTTGAGGAACGCCTTACCGGCCTGCAGACCGCCTGCGAGCTCGAAGTTGAAGATGGCGCCGGCGCCGCGCGGGAAGTCGCGCTTGGCGCGCTCGAAGCTCGGGTGGTTAGGCAGCTCGGGGTAGATGACCTTGGCCACGCCGGGCTGGGCGCTGAACCAGTTGGCGAGGTCGCGGGTGTTCTGGACCTGGCGCTCGGCCCTGAGGCTCAGCGTCTCCAAGCCTTGCAGGAAGAGGAAGGCGCTGTGCGGTGAGAGCGCTTGGCCCTGGTCACGCAGACCTTCGACGCGCGCGCGGATGGCGAAGGCGATGTTGCCGAAGGGTCCGTTCTTGCCGAAGACGTCGCTGAACACCAGGCCGTGGTAGCTGGGGCTGGGTTCGGAGAAACCGGGGTAGCGGCCGGTGCCCCAGTCGAAGGTGCCGAGGTCGACGATGAGCCCGCCGATGCCGGTGCCGTGCCCGTTGATCCACTTGGTCGCGGAGTGGACGACGACGTCGGCTCCATGGTCGACGGGTCGGTACAGATAGCCGCCGATGGCGGTGGTGTTGTCGACCACGACGGCGACGCCGCGCTCGTGGGCGACGGCGCTGATCGCGTCTAGATCGGCGAGCAGCAGCGACGGGTTGGGGATCGTCTCGACGAAGACTGCCTTGGTCTTGTCGTCGATGAGCCTGGCGTAGTCGGCCGGGTCGTCATTCGGACCTACGAAGCGCGTCTCGATGCCGAGGCGCTTGAGAGTCACCGACAACAGGTTGCGACTGCCGCCGTAAAGGTTAGGTGACGAGACGATGTTGTCGCCGGCTTCCGCCAGGGTGGTGAACGTCAGGAACTCCGCCGCGTGACCGGAGGCGACGGCCAGCGCCGCGACGCCGCCCTCGAGCGCCGCGATGCGCTTCTCGAGCACGTCGTTGGTCGGGTTCATGATGCGGCTGTAGATGTTGCCGAACTCCTGCAGCCCGAAGAGGCGCGCGGCGTGGTCGGCATCGTCGAAGGTGTAAGCGGTCGTCTGGTAGATCGGCACGGCGAGGGCCTTGGTGGTCGGATCCGAGGTCTGGCCGGCGTGGACTTGCAGCGTCTCGAAACGGTAAGCCATGGGTGTTACTCCTTAACTGACGTAGGTCTAGATGTGGGGACACGTACGAGCCGACCCGCTCGGCGCGAGCCGAGCAGGCGAGTCAGCGACCTGGGCCGTCTCGCGGCGTCAGGCCGCGCGTGGCATTCGCTGCTGCTGCTGGATCTGGCTTCTCTGGGTGTGGACCTGTTGCTCCTGCAAGCGTTTCAAGGCCAAGCTCCTCATCTTTCCGGCGTCCGCCATCGTGGCTTCTGATCCGGCTGGAATTAGCACCCGCCTGAATGGAGGCTGGTTGCTGCGGCGTCCTGGGGCCAGGTCCCTCGGCCGCTCTCGATATGGCCTGCGCGTCTCCTCGCATGGCGAGCGGAGACGAGCAGTGCCTAGCAGTACAGCACGCCGGCGGCGGGTCTCGCAAGCCCGGCCGTACTCTCGCCCTCCCGCTTGACGGTTTCTACTCTTGTTGTACTCTTGGGACGCGTCCAACGCACTCAACGGAATATGAGGGAGGATCAATGAAGTCGATTCAAAGACTCGCTATGGCTCTGGTGGTGTTGGCGCTGTTAGCCACCGCCTTCGCCCAGCGCGGCCGTGACGGTACTGTCAACCTCGTCTACTGGCAAGCGATCTCGATCATCAACCCGTATCTCTCGAGCGGTACCAAGGACATCTATGCGTCCTCGATCGTGCTCGAGCCACTGGTTCGCTACGACGCCGACGGCAACTACGTGCTGTGGCTCGCCAGCGAGCTCCCGACCATCGCCAACGGCGGCGTGGCCGAAGACTTCACCAGCATCACCTGGAACCTCAAGCCCGGCATTCTCTGGTCCGACGGCACCCCGCTCACGCCGCGCGACTTCGAGTTCACCTGGCAGTACTGCACCTCGGGCGGTGGCTGTGTCGCGGAGGACTTCTTCGACGGCATCACGCACTTCACCACCCACTCCGATACGAGCTTCACGATCCACTTCGACTCGCCGCGGCCCGTGCCTTACAGCGCGTTCGTCGGCGCTGAAGCGCCGGTGATCCAGGCCGCTCAGTTCGCCGACTGCCTCGGTGAGAACATGCAGACCTGCACCCAGGCGAACTTCTACCCTCACGGCACCGGTCCGTACGTCGTCTCCGACATGCGTCCGAACGACGTGGTCACATACACGGCCAACCCTAACTACCGTGACGCGGACAAGCCCGCGTTCCAGACGGTAGTCATCAAGGGCGGCGGCGACGCCGCGGCGGCCGCCCGCGCCGTGCTAGAGACTGGGGAGGCCGACTGGGCCTGGAACCTCCAGGTCGCACCGGAAGTGCTCTCTCGGATGGAAGCTGCCGGTATCGGCCAGCTAACCACCTCGTTCGGCACCTCGATGGAACGCGTCATGTTCCAGTGGACCGACGTCGACCCCTCGCTGGGTGAGAACCGCGGCGAGATCATGGGCGGTTTGAACGTCCATCCGTTCCTCACCGATATCAGGGTCCGCCAGGCGATGGCCATGGCGATCGACCAGGAGATCCTCGTAGAGGTCGGTTACGGGGCAACCGGTCGTGTGACCTGTAACCTCGTACCCGCTCCCGCCATGTACGCCTCGACCGAGAACGACGGCTGTGAGGTCCAGGACATCGAAGGCGCAAACGCGCTTCTCGATGCCGCCGGCTGGGTCCGCGGTGCTGACGGCATCCGAGCCAAGGATGGCCTGCGTCTTAGTGTGCTCTATCAAACCTCCACCAACGCCGTGCGCCAGGACTTCCAGGCCTTGATTCAGGAGTGGTGGCGCGAGATCGGCGTCGAAGTCGAACTGAAGAACTCCGATGCTGGCGTCTTCTTCGGCAACGACCCGAGCAGCCCGGACACCTACGGCAAGTTCTGGGCCGACGTGCAGATGTACACGTCGAGCGCCTCTGGCACCGACATCCCGGCGTACCTCGGTGCGTACCTGTGCGGTCAAGCCTCGCAACGCGCCAACAACTGGCTCGGCTCCAACAACACTCGCTACTGCAACGCCGAGTTCGACGACCTGCATGCTCAACTCGCGGTAACGGCCGACCTGGATGAGCGCGCCGCGATCCTCAAGCGCCTCAACGACATCGTCGTTCAGGACTACGTGATCGTTCCGCTCGTCTACCGTGGCGACGTTTCGGCTCGCGCCAACTCGCTGCAGGGCACCATCAAGAACTCGTGGGATTCCGAACTCTGGAACATCGCGGATTGGTACCGCGGCAACTAGGGAGAGAGGCTGACGGGCTCACCTAGACTGGTGTAGCGTCAAAAGCCATGGGGAGCGGCGGTACCTCTAACCGCTCCCCATCCCTTATCTAACGGACTCGAATGGGTAGATACCTGGTACGACGATTGCTGTCAGCGATCCCGACGCTGCTGGTGATCAGCTTCATCATCTTCGCGCTCCTCGATCTCGCCCCTGGCGACCCGACGGGTAACCTGCCCATGACGTTGTCGATGGAGTCGCGCATGGCTATCCGTGCCTCGCTTGGGCTCGACGACCCGTTCTTGGTGAAATACGGAAAGTGGCTTAGGCAGTTCTTCTATTACGAGCCGCACGCCCTGATCGAGAGCACGGGCATAGACCTACCGGGCGATTACGGCCGCAACAGGATACTGTCCTGGCAGACGCGCAGCCCCGTCTTCGACCTCATCTTCCAGCGCATCCCGCAGACGTTGTGGGTTGTCGGTCTCGCCTACCTGTTCGGTGTGCTCATCGCGATTCCCGTCGGTGTCTTGTCGGCTTACAGGCAGTACTCGTGGTTCGACCAGGTTGGCACGTTCGTCTCTCTCATCGGCTTCTCGGTACCCACCTTCTTCACCGGACTCGTCGCCATCATCATCTTCAGCGTTACGCTTAGGTGGCTACCCTCTATCTACGACACCACGCTTGTGGTGCGCGACTGGCCGTCTTTCGTGCAGCAGCTCAGACAGATGGTCATGCCTGTCGCAGTGCTAGCCTTCTTCAACGCGTCGCAGCTGAGCCGCTTCATGCGCTCAACCATGCTCGACAACCTTGGCCAGGATTACGCTCGGACCGCTCGCTCCAAGGGCTTGCGCGAGAAGGCGGTGGTGCTGGGTCACGTGCTTCGCAACAGCATGATCCCGGTCGTGACGCTGATCGCGCTCGGCATCCCCGGGATCTTCACCGGTGCCATCGTCACCGAGCAGATCTTCAGGGTCAACGGGCTCGGCGATCTGCTCATCCGGGCCATCTATGCCTCCGACATCCCGATGGTCCAGTCGATCAGCTTCATCTTCGCCGTGTTGATCGTACTGTTCAACATCCTTGCCGACATCGCTTACGGCTTCCTCGATCCGAGGATCCGCTTTGACTGAGGTGAGCCATGGCGCTTGATGCGCACTCAGGTGGAACGCTGGCCAAACCCGTAAGGAACCGTTCGCGCTTGGGCGAGCTCTGGTATCAGTTCTCGCGTCACAAGGGTGCCGTTGTCGGCATGGTCGTGCTGGCGCTGATCGTTCTCACAGTGGCAATCGGTCCGTTCATCTACCGTGTCGACCCGCTCAAGACCAACGTGAGGGCTCGTAGCCTGCCGCCGTCGGTCGAGCATCCGTTCGGCACCGATAACCTCGGCCGAGACCTGTTGGCGCAGAACCTCGCTGGTGGTCGCGTGTCGTTGACAGTCGGTCTGGCGGCGATGCTCATAAGCGTGATCGTCGGCACCGTCATCGGGCAACTCGCCGGCTTCTTCAAGCGGCTCGACGGGCCATTGATGCGCATGACCGATATGTTCCTTGCGTTACCGATCTTGCCGCTGCTGTTGGTGGCGGTGCTGCTCTTCCGAGATTCACTCAGGGCCGCGATGGGTCCGCAGGCCGGGATCTTCGTGCTGATCGTCGTAATAATCGGCGTGACTTCATGGATGAACACGGCGCGCGTCGTGCGCGGCGAGGTCCTGGCGCTCAAGGAGCGGGAGTTCGTGACGGCCGCTGATGCCCTCGGTTCGGGGGCAGGTCGGATCATGTGGCTGCACATCCTGCCGAACGTGATGAGCCCGATCTTGGTATCGGCCTCGCTCGGGATGGCGGGTGCGATCATCACCGAGTCGGTGCTGTCGTTCCTCGGCCTCGGCTTCCCACCGGATGTGCCGACCTGGGGGCGTCTTCTCTACGACGGCCGCGACTATCTCGGCATCACTCCGATGCGCGTCGTATGGCCCGGCATGTTCATCTCCCTGACGGTACTGAGCATCAACTTCATCGGTGACGGGCTCAGGGACGCGCTCGATCCCAAGCTGCGCGGGAAGCGCTAGCCTGCGCGCTCTGGTTCTGACCTAGATCAGTTCCCGCCGCCGTGCCCGGAACCGCCGAGTATGTAGAGCAGCGCAGAGACTATCGACAAGATCCCCGCAGCGTGTCCGGTGCCGGCTACCAACGCTCCCGAGCCGGTAGCGAACCCGAAGGCGCAGTAGACGGTACCGGCGATCGGCAGACCGCTGGTCACGGCTGCGTACTCGCAGGCGGCGAAACCGATGAAGTTGACGATCATCCCGTACTCGGCCGTCACGTTCCCGTAGCCGCGGGAGTCGACGCCTAGCGTCGAGCCGCTCGACGGGTCCACGCGCCACCACGAGCCGACTCCCGCGTCAGAGATGCCGGCAGCGGCGTTGGCGAGTACCGTGTAGCCCGCTTCGACGTCGCGCTTGAGGCCCTCCTTGGCATCGTCAGGCCAGCCGGCGAGGGCTGAGTCGGCCTCGGCTGCGGTCCTGATCACCGACCAGCCATTAACGGCCGTTGGATCGGCGAGTTGATCGGCCGGGTTGGGCGAGACCTGACAGAACGTGACGGTCGCGACGTCGCGGCAGAGTTGCGCTGCGATGAGCGTCTCGGCATTGGTATCCACGACGCCCTGCGCCAGCCGCTGGGCGCGAGCCTCGGCCGCCGGCGCATAGCTCATCACCTCGTTGACGACGATGTCGAAGGCCTGCCTCTGAGCCAGCTCAGCTCCGCTGCCGGCCAGCCACTCGTGGCGTTGCGCGATGTTCAGCGAGCCCAGGTAGACCTGGTCCGGCATGCGCGACTGCCTCGCCAGCGCCAGGGCGTAGAGAGCGCTGGGCGCGACCGACTCCGGCTGCATCGACGATGGCGCGGTTCCGAACCGGGCATACTCGATGAGCTGCGGCCCCGCTGCCAACAGCGCCGATGCTGTCCTGTCGATCACCAACTCATCGCTCAAGCCGGAGGCTGTCACGAGGATCTCGGTCTCTCCCAGAAGCCTGGCTCGCCAAGAGAGGCTGTCGGCGGTGTCTTCCGTCACGGTCAGGTCGCCGGCTTCGCGCTTGGCGTGGCCGATGTTGTCGAAGATGTCGCGCCTGACCACGAGGTCTTCGCGGCCAGGACGCCCCAGCACGTACTCGATTCGTAGCGCCGAGACGCTACCGCCTGCCGAAGCATCATCTCCGAAGAGAGCGTCCAAGGCGCCGGTGAGCGCGTCGCTGATGGCGCCGCCCAACCACGGCGGGGTTTGCGGACCCACCTTGCACTCGGGCGAGAACTCGAGATCGGAGGTGCTCTCGTTGCCGACGGTGATCGTCGGCAGCCAATGCTTCTCGGCCAACAGCCCCTCGGCAAGCGCGGCGACGTCCTCCGGGCCGCGGGCGGGCAGGGTGAGCGGTACCACGCTCACCGATGACCTGATGCCGCTGAGCGAGGCGGCGTCGATCCTGTCCGTGGCGACGAGGATGTGCTCGCTGAGCGCGCCGTCCGCCACGCACTCGAGGATCACGGCCAGGCTGAGCGTGTGGCGCAACTCCTCGGGCAGGCCGCCCACGCCGAACGTCTCTTGGAGATCCGTCGGCTCGGACAGCGTGTCGCCGATCTCGTGCGAGGGTAGGCTCGGGTCCAAGTCGAGCCACGCCGCGCCGTCCTGGTACTGCAGCCACCAGTGGTCGCTCAGTGCGTCGAGCAGCTCCGTTTCGTGGCTCGTGTCCACCGCCACCGTGCTCAGCCCGACGAGGGCGGCGATCTGCTCGCTCTGACTGACAGACCTCTCCTCCAGCGCCGCACTGAGCTCGCGCGCCCGCTCCAGCGTCACTGTCACGGCAGTGTCGACTAGCTCGGCGTCGAGACCGAACGCCGCTATCAGCGAGTCGACCGCGGTGACGGCCTCGGGGCTGTCGCTTGACGCCACTTGGTTCCTCACCGATGCCAAGAGCTCTGCCGCCAGGTCGTCAGACAGGGTCGCATGCGCCAAGCGGCTGTCGTAGCCGAGGCCGTCGAGGAGGTCCTGTAGCAACAGGGCCCGGTCCAGGCTGTTACCCATGCGGTCTTGCAACACGCCGATCGGCCCCCGCAGCGCTCCACGGTAGGGAACGAGCTTGGTCGAGTCGCGAACCCAGGCGAAGACGCCCTCCACGGACAGATCGGTGGCGAAGAGCGCCTCTTCGACGACGAACGAGTCGGTAGGCAGGTCGGAGCGCGCTGCCGCCAAGGCGTCAAGGAGGCGTTGCACCTCGTCTGGGTCGGGGCGGCTCGCCTGTTGCGCCGCCGCGGGCGCATGCCAGGAGCTGAACGCCAACAAGGCCAACGCCAGCATCGCGGCCCTTCCGAGAACCGGCCAAACCCGCAACCCCGGCACACCTGGGAGAACTGCCATCGTCGGCCTCCTTGAACGCGCCAACTGTAGCAGAACGTGGCATGATGCCCGCGAGTGGACCTTGCAGCCGACGTTGCAGCCAGAAGCGGGCGTGAAGCCGTCAGGACCGTGCCGATGCTCGACCTGCGGGCCGAGGTCGCGGAGCTGCGTGCCGAGCTCGATGCCGCCATCGCCCGTGTCTTGACTAGCGGTCAGTTCATCGGCGGCGCTGAGGTGGATGGGTTCGAGCGAGAGATCGCTGCTTACTTAGGCGTCAAGCATGCGATCGGCCTCAACTCGGGCACCGACGCGCTGATCATCGGCCTCGAGGCGCTAGGTATCGGCCCTGGCGACGAGGTCATCACCACCCCGTTCTCGTTCTTCGCCACCAGCGAGGCGATCTTGCGAGTCGGCGCCAAGCCCGTATTCGGCGACATCGACCCCCTCACCCTCAACCTAGACCCGGCTACCGTCGAGGCTGTCATCAGCAAGCAGACGAAGGCCCTGCTCCCGGTTCACCTCTTCGGCCTGCCGTGCGACATGCCGGCGTTGCTCGACATCGCACGGCGGCACGGCTTGTACGTCTTGGAGGACTGCGCCCAGGCGTTCGGAGCGCGAGTGGCCGGTCTCGGAGAGCGGCGCGCCGGGACGCTTGGCGACATGGGAGCTTTCAGCTTCTACCCGACCAAGAACCTTGGTGCCTACGGCGACGCCGGTCTGCTCGCAACCGACGACGACGCCTTGGCCGAGCGCGCTCGCAGCCTGCGCAACCACGCCTCTTCCAAGGAGGACAAGTACCTTCACGACGGGCTGGGCCACAACTCGCGACTCGACGCCATCCAGGCGGCGATCTTGCGAGTGAAGCTGCCGCGTGTCGACGCCTGGAACGTCGCCAGGCGCGAGGTGGCGAGGGGCTACGTGGTAGAGCTGCAGCGTTTCCAAGAAGCTGGTCTCGCCCTGCCGCCGCTCAGCAGCGAGCACGTCTTCCATCAGTTCACTTTGCAGCTGCCGGCGGCGCGCCGCGAGGTGTTCCAGGAGGCGCTGGCTCGCGCAGGGATCTCGTGCGCCCGCTTCTACCCTTCGCCGTTGACGCACCAGCCGCGTGGCCGCCGTTACGGCAGGGCACCCGTGGCCTTCGCCGCGTGCGAGAGAGCGGTCAGCGTGCCGTGCTTCCCGCGCCTTCCGGCCGGCGCGGTGCTGAAGGTGGCCGAGGCGGCGGCACGGGCATTAGACGGAACGGTCTAGCTACCGAGGCGGGCAGATAACGGGCCGCGAGACCCCGACGTGTGTAGTTTTCCCCGGCGCCATAGCACGGAGGGTCTATCATCGGGCTATCATCATGCCCAGCGTGACCCGAGCCACCGTCCAAGGAGGACCCCCGATGATGCGCCCCCTCTTGCGCCTTCTGATCGCAGCCGTTGCGGTCCTTACTCTCGCAGCCTGCTCCACCTCGCCCGCCAACACGTCCAAGGTGATGTTCGGCCTCTCGCCCACCAACGAGCTCGGCTACGAGTACTCGGGCGGCGGCATCACCATCGGTGACAGGCAGATGCAGTTCCGCAACTACGCCGGCATGCCGACCGCGTTCATAACCGGCTACCGGCTCGACTACTACAACGCCGCCAACGCGCTCATCGGCCGCACGTCCACCATCCCGCAGGCTCTGAACGTCGTCGTGCCTCCCGGCTTCCAGTGCGAGGAGCCCGATGAGGTCCTCGGCTGCGACGGCATCGTCCCGCGCCGCGCCGCGCCCGGGCCGATCGCCTCCACCGGCGAGATGGGCAGCCAACTCCTGAGCGGCGACATCGCCATCGCTCACGTGACCGCCGGTCACCCGGCCGGCTGGTTCGCGCGTCTGACCATCTACGGTCACAACGCCTTCGGGACGTTCGAAGACACGCACATCATCAACATCATCGCGCCGACCGAGTAGGCAGTTCTCTCAGGCTAGAGCGGCGCGGCCGGTTCCCAAGGGGACCGGCCGCGTTACTGTGGAGCCGATGAAACGCCCCGACCTCGCCGGCTCCTCTACCCTGAGCACTTCCGACCTGCTGACCTTGCGAGACGCGATACTCCCTATCGCCGCCGAGCTCGGCGCGTGGGCGCAGGCTCGCTCTGACGACAACTACCGCGGGCGAGGTGGCGTCGATGTCGGCTTCAAGTCGAGCCCGAAAGACCTCGTCACCTCTGCCGACCTCGAGGTGCAGCGGCGGTTGGTGGCCGCCTTGACAGACCTGGCGGACGGTTTCGGGTTCATGGGCGAGGAGGAGGGCCTCGCCTCTTACGACCCCGACGTGCCTCTGTGGGTGATCGATCCGATCGACGGCACCCACAACTTCGTGCGCAACTACCCGGGCTTCTGCATCGTAGTGACCCTGGTGCACCGTGGCGAGGTGGTGCTAGCCGTGGTGTTCGATGCGGCAACGGACCTGATCTACTCGGCGGTGCGCGGCGGCGGCGCCTGGCGGCACGCCCCGGGACCCGACGGACTCGGCCACGAGCGCATCTCAGTCAGCGCCACGACCGATCTCGGCAGCGCCATGGTGTCGACCGGCTTCACCGATAAGACCGCCGGCGACCTCGCGACGCTGGCGACCTTCGCCAAGCTGGTGGCGTTATCGGCGGGGTTGCGAGTGAGCGGCTCGGCTGCGCGCGACGCGGGGTTCGTCGCGGCCGGCAAGTCCGACCTCTACTGGCAGGCTGGCATCAGGCCGTGGGACGTCGCGCCCTCGCTGTGTCTCGTCACCGAGGCCGGCGGCGCCGTCGTGCTGCGCTTCGAGGGCGACGACTGGCTCCGCGCCACCGCCATCGAGATCTTCAGCGGCACGAAAGCCCTGGTCGAGGCGGCGCTGGCGCTGGCATGAACGTCGCCTCCGCGCGCATGAAGCCGGTACCGCGCCGCGTAACATGCTGAGCACGGAGGAGCAACCTAGTGAGCGAAGGCGACAAGACACCAAGCCGCTACGTCGTCATAACTGAGAACGCTGTGCGGGAGACCGAACCGGTCGATGGCGCGGAGGCGCTCAGGGAGGCGCCGGCGCGCACCGAGCGTGCGGGCAATCCGGAGGCCGTCAGGCGCGTCGAAGTGGCTGACGAGGATCGCATGGCTTTCAGGGTCGGGGTCAACCTCCTGGTGCTGCTGTTCATCGTGGTGGGCGGCTACGTGTTGTGGCACTACATCTTCTGATGAGCGTCCTACCACCGATGCGCGCCCGAAGACCCCAGGGGGCGCAGCCGCGATGAACCTGATCGGCGGCATCTACCTGGCTGTCCTGATCTTGCTGCTCGCCACGGTGGCCGCGCGCAGCGTGGCGCGTCACCACGGCGCGGTGTTGAGCGAGGCTCTCGGCGACCTCGTGCGCGTGCTGCTTGGGCTCGCCCTGTTCAGCGGCGTGCTCTACGTCACCGGCTACTTCCTCGGCCTCGTCGGCGGCTTCTACGAGTCGCTGACCTGCAAGGTCGTCACGCTGCCGTCGTGCGAGGACCCGCTGCCTCTACCTCAGGCCCTAGGCCTGCCGGCCGCCAGCGTCGGCGGGGTCATCGGCATCTTGCCGCTTCTGGGGATCTTCCTCGCCAAAGCACTGCAGCCGAAGCACGAGGCCAGGCCACCGACGAACGAGCCTCGAGGGTTCATCCCGGGCTTCATGGCGTGGCTCGCGATCAACGGCAGCCTCGTCGCCATCTTCTTCGTCGAGCTGTGGCTGGCGTGGCTGCGCGGCGCGGCCGAAGCCGCCGATCGTCAGGTCAGGCTCTCGCTCGGCCTCGACGCCGAGCTTCCCGCCGCCTACCTGGGCGTGGCGCAGTGGGGCGCCGTCGTGCTCGCGCTCGGACTCAGCGTCGTCGTGCTCTACCTGGGAGTGACCGCTCGCTACGGGCTTGGTGTCGCTAACAGAGGCTTCAGCGGCCTGCAGCATGGAGCCGGGCTCATCGCGCTGCTCAAGTCGGTGCTCGTCATCCTCGCCAGCGGTCTGGAGACCGCTTGGGTGTCGGGCGCGATCGTCGTCGGCCGCTTCGCTCTCAAGATCCAGAGCGGGGTTGTAGGTCTGTACGCGGCGCTGATGATCGCCCTCGGTCGGTTCGCGCTCAAGCTGCAGGACGTCGTCGTGAGCGCCTGGCTCTTCGCCTCCGTGCTGCTCGGGCGCTTCGTGCTGTTCCTGAGTCGCGTGCTCGGCAGGGTGCTCGCCGGCATCGGTGGTGTCTTCTCGCGCCGCCCTCCGAGCGGTGTCCTGTCCCTCGCGTTGGTCTCGGTCCTCGGCTTCGCTGGCACCGCTGACGCCACGACCTACGTGGTCCTCCAAGACGCCAGCGGTGGTGAAGGCTCCCGCCTCGCCGCGGCCAACCAGTTGCTGCTGCGCTGGGCGGACCCGTCGCCGCAGCTCGCGCTGCTCAAGCGCTTCGACAGGCTGATCGTCATCCCGGTCAGGGCGCCCGGTCAGCTCGACACCGTCTACTCTGCCCTGTTCAACGGCGTTTACCCGGGTAGCCAACTCGACCGTTACGCCTTCTACGCCGAGCTGCGCAGCGTGCTTCCCGCCGGCGTCGACGAGGCCTGGGGCACCGGCCTCAGCGAGGCCTTGCGGAGCGCGGCTTTCTACCTCAACGACGCCGACCCAGACGAGGACCGCGTGCTCGTCGTCTTCGGCAACGGTGAAGACCACACGGCCGAGCGCATAACCTCCTCGGAGTTGTGGCCAGGCCTCGATGGGGCCATCGTGCTGCTTCTCAACGCCGGACTCGAGGAGACGACTGTGTGGCGTGAGCTCTACACAGCGGCGGGCGCGCGTGCCGTCATCGCCTTCGACCAGGCTGCGACGCGCCTGGTATCGGTGCAGGAGATCCAGCGCGCCATCGAGCGCGCCTCGCCCTGACGCGAGCGGCTTCCCGCGTATGGCCTTGTGGTACATTGCCGTTCGCCTCACCGGCCCAGCGCGGTGGCGACCCTCGAACCAGGTCAGATCGAGAGAAGCAGCCTTAAGGGGTGATCGTCAGGTGCCGCTGGTCACCGGTGGGGCTTTCCACTCACGCTTCTAGCTCGAGTCGCACGTCCTCGAGCAGACCTGTGGCCGCCGCCTCGATGAGGCCGAGCACGTACTCGTAATCACTGGCAGGCCCTCCGTAGGGGTCTGGCACCTCGCGCTCAGGGCGGCCTCGCGCGTGGTCCATGAACAGGCGCACCTTGCCGGCTCCGCCGCCAGCGCAACTGCCTGCCACGCGGTTGAGGTGGCCTCTGTCCATCACGAGTATCCGGTCGAAGCCGCTGCAGTCGGACTCCTGGAGCTGCCGAGCTCTCAGACCGCCGATGTCGTAGCCGTGCTGGGACGCGATCACGATCGCCTGGCGCGACGGCGCCTCCCCGACGTGGTAGTCGTGCGTTCCGGCCGAGTCGATCTCTACTCTGTCGGCCAGACCGGCTTCAGCGACGAGCTTACGGAAGACGCCTTCGGCCGTCGGAGACCTGCAGATGTTCCCGGTGCATACGAAGAGCACCCGCAGCAGGCGTGGACTGCCGTGGCCAGTCGCCGAGCTAGCTATCTCACTCACGGCGCACATCGTACCTGGGACCGCGGCGAGTGAGTCCAGGACGCGAGAAGCCTCTCAGCGCGGCTGACGCGGAAGGGCTTACGTCTTCGACAAGTGCTGGCGAGTATCATTGCGTTGGCGCTCCCCGAGGTTTCGAGCCGCACCTGGAGGTCTTGCATGAACACCGTGTCACGCCCCACCCGCCGCACAGCCGGCCTCTTCGCCGCCGCACTCGGTCTTGTCTTCGCCCTCAGCGCTTGCGTCATCGAGATCCCGGGCACCGGGTCGCTGATTGAGCCGAACCAGCCGCCGGTGTTGCCGCGCGTCGCCAGGCAGACCATCGACGCCGGGTCCAACTTCACGCTGCAGTTCGAGGTTCATGACGAGAACCCGGCTGGCGTCGTGGTGACGGCCAGCTCCAGCAACACCGGACTCGTCGCCAACGACCGCCTCGCCATCACCGCGTCTGGCGCCATGCGCACCCTCGTGGCGGTGCCGTCCGCCGGCATGTCGGGCGACACCTTCATCACGGTGACCGCGCGCGATGAAGGTGGGCTGACTGACGAGATGGTGTTCTTGCTGACAGTGCGCTGAGTTCGCTTTGGGCGCTTAAGTTGGCCTCTGCGCACTAAGATACCGGTAGATCTATTACCTGGGCTTCAGCCGCGGCTGGCATTACTGCCAGTGGGGGTCTATGGAACGAGACAGGCTTCTTCGGCTCGGTCGATACTGTGCGATAGCCGTTTCGGCCGTATTGCTACTGCTGATTCTCGGGCAGATCGCGCAGATCGTTTCGCTGACCACAGGATTTCCCGCGATAGTGCGTGTCATCATCGCCACAGGTCTGCTCGGCCTGTTCGGTTGGATTCTCGCCGTTCCGGTCCTAGCCTACTTTCGCATGGAACCGGCTCTGATTCCGCCAGCCGAAGCCGAAGGTCCGGCTCACCAAGCGTTCGTTGTCTCATACCTGATTGCTTGCAGACGCAACCCGTTGCTCGCAGGATTCAAGCTTGAGGACGAAGCTGACCTGATTCACGCCCTTGACCACCTAGAGAAGGAGGCGGAACGGGTCGCGAACCGGAGCGCCTCGCAGGTGTTCATCGGGACGGCGATCTCGCAGTACGGCTCCTTGGACGCACTCGTTGTCGGGTTCACCCAACTCCGCTTGATCTGGCAGATCGCGCACGTGTTCCAGCGCAGGCCGTCTCTCAGGCAAGTCGGGCACCTATACAGCAACGTTATAGCGGCGTCCTTGGCGGCCACTCAAGTTCAGCGCGTAGACCTGTCCCAGTACTTGCAGCCCGTGCTGACCAGCGTGCTAGGCCAGTCCTTTGCGGCAGTACCTGGCGTCACTGCAGTTTCCGGACATGTGACGAACGCAATGTTCACAGGTACCGTCAACGCCTTCTTGACCTTGCGCGTCGCGATGGTGACCATCGCTTACTCGAGGGCAACTGTCAGACCGGAACGCAACTCCATCTGGACCAGCGCGCTGGCGCGAGCAGGAAGTCTCGTTGCACGGACTGTGGCCAATGGTGCTGCGCAGGTTACGAAGGCCTTCGGGATAGCGGCTGCAAAGTCGGTCACCGATGTTGCTGTCAACATTGGCGGTGCCGTAGCAAGAGGTGGACAACGTGTCGGAACAGAGATCGTGCGAACCGCAGACGTTGTAGGCAACGCTGCTGGTCAAGTTGCTAAGGCCGCAAGCAGCGGTCTAGCGGCCGGAGCCACGACCGTAGCCGGCGCTGCGAAGGGCGTCGGGAAGAGCATGACTCTGAGAGAAAGAGGGGCGGACGGACTCGAGAAGCCACTCAAGCGGACTCGACTCAGGAAGGGCAAGACTGAGTGAGCAGAGGTCCTGGAAGACCGTCCTGATAGAATCCCTCGTGCCCAAGCAAACTGCCATCGGCGCCTTGCGTCTCGGGCTGGCTGCCGCGACGGTGATCGCCATCGGCGCTACCGCTTTGGAGGTTCTCGGCCGCGGTCCGCTGAACCCGTTCAACTTCTTCGGCTACTTCACGATCCAGTCGAACATCCTGCTGACGATGACCTTGACCCTGGCAGCTCTCCACGGCTTGCGCGGGGCCGGGCAGCCTCGTTGGCTCGATCTTGCACGTGGCCTGACAACCACATACATCGTCGTCGTCGGCATCGTCTACGCCACGCTGCTCGCTCCGCTCGGGGTGGCGGGTGGCGTACCCGTGCCTTGGGCCAACTTCATCCTGCATGTGGTAACTCCCGTGTTGGCGGTGCTCGATTGGCTTCTGCTCAGCGACCACAAGCGGTTACCGCTATCTAAGCTGTGGCTAGTCCTGATCTACCCCGCCGCCTGGCTAGTCGTTGTTCTCATCCGCGGCGCCACCGACGGCTGGGTACCCTATCCGTTCCTCGATCCATCCAACGGCTACGGCGCGGTGGCTCTGGTTTGCTTGGGAATCTGCGCGGCGATCCTACTGGTGGGATGGTTGGTGTTCTCGACTGGCCGGAACCGCTCGAAACTTACGCCTTGAGACCCGGCCGAGACCGGTAAACCCTCGTCACATCAGCGATCCGCGCGACGTTGTCCTTGATGAACTCGATCTCGCCTAGGTCCTTGACGTCGACGCGGAACATGATGCGCGCGCTCTGAGAGTCCCTCACGTCGGCAGCGACGCGCGAGGCACTCTTGTTCATGGCGGCGATCACGTCCAGCACGTCCTTGAGCAAGCCGGGCCTGTCGATCGCGATCACCTCGAAGTCGACCGGGAACACCTCGCCGGCCGGCGCCTCCCAGGTGACGTTGACGAACCTGTCGGCTTCCGAGACCATCAGGTGCTTGACGTTGGGACAGTCGAGGCGGTGAACGGTGATGCCGCGACCGCGGGTCACGTAACCGATGACGTCGTCTCCCCTGACCGGGCTGCAGCAGCGCGCGAGGTTGGCCGGCGCGTCGAGGCCGTCGACGAACACGCCCGACACGCTCTTCTTAGGCGCCTCGACCACCTGTTGCGGACGCTGCTCGCGCACCAGCTCCGGCACCAGCACCTCGACGACGGCTCGTGGCGAGAGGCGCTGAGCGTCGAGGGCCAACAGCAGCTCATCGGAAGAGGCGGCGTTGAGTAGCTTCTTCGCCGCCTCTTCGAGCTTGCTGCGGGTCATGTTCGGCGCGACAGGCAGACTGCGACGCCTGAGCGCTCGCTCCAGCAGGCGTTTGCCGCCGTCGAGCTGCACCTGCCTCTCGTGCGCCCTGAAGTAGTGCTTGATCTTCTGCTTGGCGCCGCGGGTGACGACGAGGTTGAGCCAGTCCTGGCTCGGCCCGTACTGGCTGGAGCGGTTGGTGAGGATCTCGATGCGGTCGCCTGTCGTCAGCTCGTAGGAGAGCGGCACGATCTCGCCGTTGACGCGGGCGCCGATCGTCCTGTGCCCGACTTCGGTATGGACCTGGTAGGCGAAGTCGATCGGCGTCGAGCCGCGCGGCAGGTTGACCACGTCGCCGGCCGGGGTGAAGACGAGCACCCTCTCGCTCAAGTAGTCGGTCTTGACCGCGTCGACGAAGCCCTCGGCATCGTCAGAGGACGTGTCGACCTCGAGCAGCTGCTTCATCCACTCGAGGCGCTGCTGCACGTCGCCGGCGTCCTCGACGCCGTCCTTGTAGGCCCAGTGAGCCGCGACCCCGAACTCGGCGACCTCGTGCATCGCCCTGGTGCGGATCTGCACCTCGATCGGTTGCCCCAGCAAGCCGATGACGGTGGTGTGAAGACTCTGGTAGCCGTTCGGCTTCGGCACGGCGACGTAGTCCTTGAACCGGCCGGGGATCGGCGTCCACAGGCTGTGAACGATGCCGAGCGCGCGGTAGCAGACGGCCTTCTCGGCGTCCTCGTGCGCGAGCCCGCCGTTGCCGTTGTCCGACTGCAGGATGGCGCGGATGGCCATCAGGTCGAAGATCTGGTCCAAGTTCCTGTTGTCGCGCTGCATCTTGCGGTGGATGCTGTAGAGGTGCTTGCTGCGGCCGGAGAGCTCGAAGCGCAGACCCTCGGCCTGTAGGCGGTCGGCGAGCATGCCGATGCTCTGCTTGACGTAAGCCTCGCGCTCGGCGTGGCGCATGCGCACCTGACGTTCCAACTGCTGATGCCGCTGCGGGTCGAGGTAGGCGAACGCGAGGTCCTCGAGCTCGTTCTTGATGTGGTTGATGCCGAGCCGGTGCGCGAGCGGCGCGAAGATCTCGAGCGTCTCCTCTGAGATCCTGAGCTGCTTGTGGTGCGGCATCGACTGCAGCGTGCGCATGTTGTGCAGCCTGTCGGCGAGCTTCACCAGGATGATGCGCACGTCACCGACCATGGCGAGGAGCATCTGGCGCAGGTTCTCCGACTGCTCGTCCTCGTAGACGCGCACCGCTAGCTTGCTTATCTTGGTCTCGCCCTCGACGATGCGCCGCACCGTCGGCCCGAACTCCTCCTCGATCTGCTCGAAGGTGGCGTCGGTGTCCTCGACGGTGTCGTGAAGCAGGCCGGCCTGCAGCGCGTTGAGGTCCAAGCGCATCTCGGCGAGGATCTCGGTGACGGCGACGGGGTGAGTGATGAACGGCTCGCCCGACTTCCGCAGCATCCCGCTGTGCGCCTGCTCCGCGAACGCGTACGCCTTGGCTAGGCGTGCCTGCGCTGCCGGCTTGAGGTAGGAGGTCGCCTCGAGCAGGCTGGCAGGCATCTGGGTGGCGGCCGGGACCGACATCAGGCGCGCATTTTACCATCGGCAAGGGCATTCCCGGCCCTCGGCGCAGCCTCTCGCCCCCTATACTGCGGGCGTGAGCGGTTCGAGCGATGCGGCTGGCGGCTTCGACGGTTTCCATCGGGACTGGGCGCCGTTCTTCCGTGAGCTGAAAGCGAACAACGACAAGCCCTTCTGGGAAGCCAACAAGCAGCGGTACCTAGAGCACGTGCGCGCGCCGCTCGAAGCGCTGGCGGGCGAGTTGGAGGGCGCGTTCGGACCTGCGCACTTCTACCGGCCGTACCGCGACCTGCGCTTCAGTCCCGACAAGCGGCCGTACAAGGCGCACATCGGCGTCTCGTTCGGCAGTCGCGGACCCTCGGCCGTCGGCGGCAGGTACCTTCAGCTGGACCTCGGCGGGCTGTTCGCAGGTGGCGGCGCCTACATACTCCCCCCTGACAACCTAGCCATCTACCGGCGTGCCGTCGCCACAGAAGCCACCGGCTCCGAGCTCGCAGCCATCGTCGCTGACTTGGAGGTCGCCGGCTACGACGTCGAAGGCGAGACGCTGACGCGCGTGCCACGCGGGTACGAGGCCGATCATCCTCGCGGCGAGCTGCTAAGGCGTAAGGGGCTCTACGCCGGGCGCAGCTTCGAACCGGCCGACTGGTTCCATACGTCCGAGGTGCTGACCAGGGTCGCCACCGTGTTCGCCGACGTGGAGCCTCTGGTCTCGTGGTTCCAGCGGCACTGCTCCGCCGCGGATTGAAAGCCGGCGTTAGCGCATCCGGCGCGCGAGCAGCACGAGCCCCAGCCCGGCGAAGACGACGTTCCCGAGCCACGCTCCCAGCCACACGGGCAGCGCGCCCGTCTGTGCGAACAGCTGACCGAAGGTGTAGAAGAGGTACCACCCGAGCGTGACGATGAGGCTGAGGCCGAACGCCACGCCCCGCGAGCGCGCGTAAGCGAGGCTCAGCGGCACCGCGACCAGCAGCAGCGCCAGGTTGGTGAACGGCTCAGAGACCTTGCGCTGCATCAGCACCGCCGCCTGGCGCCGCTCGTCGGCCGACACGAACGAGTTCCGCGAATCGCGCCTAAGGTCGCTGATCGACCGGCTGTCCTCGAAACCCCCGCCCGAGAACCTCGAGATGAGATCCTCCTGGCTGTACGAGGTGGTGACGGTGAGCGTCGCGTTCTCGCCGCTGGGCACGTTGCGTACCCGGATCAGGTTGGCGAGGGCGAGCGCCGGATCCGAGACCGGGGAGTCGAGCGCCGCTAAGTCCAAGGTGTCGATCCGGTAGTTGGTCAACACCAGGTCGGTGCCGGAGAACTCGGCGGTCTCGGCGCGCAGCAGGGTCAGCACCTCGCCCTCCCAGCGCTCGATGCGCACGCCGCGCATGGCGTTGCCGCCGCGCGTGGTCGCCTCGAAGTGGAGCATGAAGTCGTCGATGGCGAGGTTCTGACGCGCCAGTCGGAAGAGCCCGGAGCGCCCCGTCGTCAGCTGCCAGTAGAGCTCTGCTACCTTGGCGTTCGTCACGGGCAGCACCCACTGGTTCAGAGCCAGCACGGCGGCGGCGCAGACGGCTCCGAGCGCGACGAAGACCATGGCTATGCGCCTGAGCGAGACTCCGCCGGCCTGCATGGCGAGCAGCTCGTGCTCGCTGGCGAGCCGGCCGAACGCGAGCAGGACGGCCAGCACGAGCGCGATTGGCGCGGTCTGGACCATCGCCTGAGGTAGCTGCAGCGCCAGCCAAGCGATCAGGTCGGCGATAGGCGTGCCGACGATCCACTGCAGTCTCGGCACGGTGGTGCTGACGACCGCCAGGCCAGCGTAGAGGACCAGGCCGAACAGGAACGGCGGCAGCCCTTCGCGCAGCAGGTAACGGTCGATGTTCTTCACGAGGTAGCAGGCCTCCAACGAGCCTCAACATGATAAGCGCGCCCTAGCCCTCCGCCCCGAACCCCGGGCGTCCGCCGCCTCACTCCTTGCGTGGGCGCCGTTCCAGATCGACAGCCATCGACGCCGACCACTGGCCGCGGTCGTTGAGGTAACCGAGGGTGAAGGAGCCGCAGCACGTCACGAAGGTCACGTCGAGACCGTGAGCCGACCACTCGGGCAGCAGACCGTCCACGACGGTGGGCGCGAAGTCGAACGCTAGATAGGGACGAACCTCGAGCGTCCTGAAAGCCAGCGGGACCGCGAGGCGCGTCTCGAGGCTGCGCAACCCCGTTCGGCCGACCGTCGTCGTGTCGAGCCCGAACACCGTGTTCACGCCGAGCTCCAGAGACGTGCGGGGGACGTTGGGGTAGGCGCTCGCCGGGTTCAGCACCGGCCAACCGGAGCGCGCGGCTTGCACACCGAGCTGAACGAACGAGTCGCGCCCCGAGGCGTCATCGACGAGGCCTGCCACCTCCACGGCCAGGGACGCCGAGAACTCCCACGGCTCCACGCGGTAGGTGAGGCCGAAGGTCGAGCGGAGCTGGCGGAAGCCGGGCGGCTGGTCGGCCTCCGGCACCAGCTCGTGCACCGCCCGCAGCTGCGCGAAGCCCGTGAGCGTCGGAGCAGCACCCAACACGGCCGGAAGCTGGAGGCTCGGGCGTCTGAGCACGGGTGCGCCCCGCCACAGCTCGCCGGCGATGCGGACAGTCGCCTCGGTGCGCTGGCGCGGCAGGAGCCTGTCGACCCCGACCCCGAACGGAGAGCCGGAGTCGGTGAACCAGGCGTCGTGACTGAAGGCGATGCTGAACGGTCCACTCCCGTAACGCCACCCCGGCACGAGGCGGGCACCTAGCTGGTGAGCGCGCTGCTGCGGGTAGAGCGCGGCGTCGAGCCTCACCGAGAGCGTGAAGGTACCCGCGGGCGTGGCTCCACTCGCCAAGGAGGCGTCGGCTCTGACCCCGAGGCGGGGGCCGGCCACCCACGGGTTGGTCGGGTCGTGAGCCGAGGCTAGCGCCGTCACCGCCGCCAGACCGCGCAGCTCGAAGCTGGCGGTGGCCCTCTGCGAGGCGGGCCGGCTGTCGCCCAGCGGGAGCTGCCGGCGGTAGGCGAGGCTGATCGCACCCTCGTGACGCTGGTCGCGCGCCGGCAGCGCGCCGCTGAAGACCTCGAACCCGAAGCTGAGCGAGGTGGTGAGCTGGCGTGCGAGGTCGAAGTCGAGGTAGGGCCGCCCCGCTTCCAGCCCGGCAGTGGCCGTTACGACCGTCGGTGCGCCGCCCTCCGGGTCGGGAAGCTCGGTTCTGGCGTTGAGCAGCACCACGGCGCCGACGTCGTGCTCACTGTCTATGCCCGTCGCGCCGACATCGAGAGTGAGTCCGGTGTCCACCGGGATGCCGACCATGCGCACGCCGAGTCCGGCCCCCGGTCGGCGCTGTGTGCGGTCGGAGACGAACTGGACCTTCACCGGCAGCTCGAAGGTCGCCAACGTCTCCTCGTTCAACACGATGGTCTCGCGCAGGGGGATCTTGAGCTCACCCAACGCCAGGCGGCCGCCGCGGAGCTCGACGCTCCTGGCCGTCAGGTCGACCTCGGCGCTGACGCCCTCTATCTGGTACACGGGCGTGTCGACGTCGATGCACGTCGTGACGACGGCACCACTGACGGTCAGGGTCTCGCCGCGCAGAACGGCACCATCTCCCCTGACCACGAACGCAGCGCTCTCCAACTCCAGGTCGGTCAGGTCGATGATCCCCGTCTTGAGGTCGAGCGTCACCGAGGCCGATTGGCCCGACACGCTCGGACCTGTGACCGTCGCGTGGCTGAGCTTGAGCGTGTTCTCGTCGGCGTCGAGCATCGTGGCCGAGATGCGCCAGGCGCCGTAGATGAACGTGGCGTTGGGAGCGACGAGCCCCAACGCCCCGCTGAGTCCGGTCACGCGAGCGCTGTCGGCGAGCAC
Source organism: uncultured bacterium (assembly GCA_964392895.1). Classification (GTDB taxonomy): domain Bacteria; phylum Deinococcota; class Deinococci; order Deinococcales; family Trueperaceae; genus CAYMRL01. The sequence continues at coordinate 319,544 of CAYMRL010000003.1, read as the reverse complement.
CGTCCACTCGCCGCCGACGGCGGTGACGCAGACACCGCCGTAGAAGTCGACCAGGTCGTTGGCGCTGTCAGAGCGGAAGCTGGCGTAGTAGGCGGCGATGAAGCCAGGAAGGGTGACCACCGAGGTAGTCGGAGCGCGCTCGCACTGCGCCCATGCGCTCGAGAACAGCGTCACGGCGGCGAGTGCAAGGGCGTGACGAAGCGTCACAGTCGTGCCGCGAAGCGCTCGAGCAGGTCCTCACCGATGTCGGTGGTGGCGTCGTACATGACGCCCTCATCGATCCGGCGCAGACGCAGCTCGAGCCAGCCACCCTCCTCTGGCGACACGAGCGTCAAGAAGCCGCCGTCGAAGCTGTAGCGTCCGATCAGCAGCACATCGCCGCTGAGCGTGTCCAGCAGCGCGCGCTCGGCGGTGAACGCCGGGGCGTTCGACGTCACCGCGCCGGAGAACTCGGCGACCTCGTCCTCGGCGTAGTAGCTCATCGACTCCGCGCTGAGCACCAGCTCGCCGCGTGTGAGGCTGAGGTCGCCGGTCGCGTTGAGCGAGGCGTCAGGTATGTCGATGCGCAGGGATGCCGCGCTCAGCAGACCGAAGTCTCCCATCACGCTCACGCCGGTCGCCTCTATGAAAGAACCGTCGAGGTAGCGGATGTACTCGGCTTCGAGGCGAACACCCGTCTGCTGATCGATCACATGACCGCCGTCGGGCAGTACGGTGATCCCGGTGGTGATGTCGAGGACCTGACGCCCGCTGGGAACGACCGAGAGCGCCGCGAACGGCGACTGCGCCGCCGCGCGGAAGCTGAGGCAGGTCGCAGCGAACAGCACGGCGACTAGGATGCGCCCCGTCAGCACGTCTGAAGTCTACCGCCGACGGCTATGAGAACCGGCTACGAGGTGGACGCAGGGCCGAGAGTGAAGGTGTAGCCGCGGTCGAACGGGCGCTCGGCCAGCAACGCCAAGCCGTCGGCGAGCGTCGCGGACAACGCCTCTTGCAGCACCTCTTCGACACTTACGTAGCGCTGGTAGAGCTGATAGGACGTGCCGAAGGCGGTGAGTCGACCCAGCGGCGTCTCGGCGCGGAACGACAGGCTGGTGGCGAGCTTGCGCTGAGCCCTGCGCCACTCCTCGCCGCTCAGCCCGTCTGTCTGCACCTTGGCCAGAACGCCCTGGTAGATATCGATCACCTGTGCGGCGCGCTCGGGCGCGACGTTGAGGTACCCCTCGAACGAACCCTGATCTTCGCGGAGGGCGTGCGAGAGGCTGGCTTGATCCGCGAGCCCCTTGTCGACGAGCTCCCAGTAGAGCCGGCTGCCCTCGTCGGCACCGATCGCCAGCGCCAGGATGGCGGCGGCGTAGCGCCTATCGTCGTGAGAGCCGACGCCTGGGGCGTAGTAGGCGACGTGGGTGCGCTTGAGCGCAGGATCTACGCGGCTGTGGCGGCCGCTGGCGGTCTGCGCCGCGGGGCGCTCGCGCGAGGTCGGGTAGGAGGGCCAACCGCCCGCGATGGCTTCGGCCCTCTCGAGAACTTCGTCCCAGACGAAGTTGCCTGTCAGCGCGAGCACCTGGTTGGAAGCCGAGTAGCGCTGCAGCATGTACTCCTGCATGGCGCCCTGTCCCAGCGCCTTGATGCTGTCGCGCGAGCCGAGCACGGAGTTCCCGAGCGGATGCCCGTTCCAGAACGCGGCCATCGACAGGTCGAACACGTTGAACTGCGGCCGGTCCTCGTACATGGCTATCTCCTCGAGGATCACGTTCTTCTCGAGGTCGAAGTCCTCGCTGCGTAGGCTGGGGCGCATCAGCTGTCCCAACAGGTCGAGCAGGGGCAGCAGATTGTCGGGGAGCACGGCTCCGAAGTAGACGGTGCGCTCGGTGTTGGTGAACGCGTTGTAGCGGGCTCCCAACTCGTCGAAGATGCGGTTGAAGTCGTCGGCGGAGTGCGTCTCGTTGCCCTTGAACAGCATGTGCTCCAGGAAGTGCGAGACGCCTGATACCTCGGGGGTCTCGTCGCGCGAGCCGGCCATCACGAAGAAGCCCGCCGCCGCAGACGCCGCCGCGGGGTTGCGCTCCCCGATGACCGTGAGGCCGTTACTCAGCACCGCATGCTCGAACGTCATCGCGCCCTTCACGATGCGACCTCCACCAGATCGGCAGCGGCGCGCGCACCTGCGAGCTTCGGTCCGAGCGTCACGACCGTCGGTCGTACCGCCGGTAGCTCGGCCAGGAAGTCGTTGATCTCTTGGTGAGTGATCGAGGCGACGTTGCCGCTTATCTCCGCCAGGGTGCGCGGTCTGCCGATGGTGAAGGTGTCGGCCGCGAGCCTGCCCGCGGTGGCGCCGGAGGACTCGCCGTTCATGACGAGGTTGGAGAGCAGACCGACCTTGGCGCGCTCGAACTCGTCGGCCTCCACGCCCAGGCGCAGGCGCGCAAGCTCGCCCAGGTAGACCTCGAGGGTCTCGTGAGCGCGTTCCGGGGTCGTGCCGGCGTAGCCGACGACGTAGCCGAAGCCTTTCAGCGAGCGACTGGAGGCCGAGACGCTGTAGACGAGTCCGCGCTTCTCCCTGACCTCCGTGTGCAGGCGGGCTCCGGCGCTGCCGCTGAGCACGGCGAGGGCCAGGCTGTTGCGGTACGCAGCCGCGGTGCCGGGGGCGAAACCCGGGTACGCGAGCCCGATCTGGACCTGGTTCGAGTCCGCGTCCACGTGGTGGCGCTGCGGGGCCGCGATCACGGGCTCAGGAACGCTCATCGTCGAGCCGGCCCAAGAGCCGAAGGCGGCCTCGACGGCCGCTACCAGCGCGTCGAAGTCGGCACCGCCGGCGACGGCCAGGACGGAGCCGCTCGGCCCGACCCGTCTCGAGGCGTCGGCGCGCACCGACTCGGGGGTCAGCGCTGCGAGCGACTCCTCGCTACCGATCGCGCTGCGCCCGTGCGCTCCCGAGAAGAAGTGCTTGTTGAGGGCCTCGGACAGGAGGTCGGCCGGGCTGTCCTGGAGCGCTTTCAGCTCCTCGACGGCGAGCTCGCGCGCGCCTTCGAACTCGGCGTCGTCGAACACCGGATCGGTCGCCATCGACGCGACCAGCGGCATGGCGGCCGCGAGGTCGGCGACGAGGAAGGCGGCGCTCAGCGTGGTGCCTTCGCGCCCGCTGCCGCCGCCGCGGATGACCCCGAGGTCGTCGAGCCTGTCTGAGAGTGTGCGCGAGTCCATGCCGCCGGCGCCGCGCTGGAGCCAGTTGTGGATGACGTTGGCGGAGCCTTCGGCGCCGGCGGGGTCGGTCGCGGAACCGAAAGGCACCAGCAGGGTGAGACTGAGGGTCTCGAGCCACGGCTGCGGCTCGAAGACCAGCGTCAGGCCGTTGCTCAGGAGATGTTGAAGAGGTTCACGCGCCGCGGGCCTGCTAGCGCTGGTTGTCTCTGACATGCGAGGCAGTATAGCTAGGCCGCGTAGAGCCGTTGACGGTGTCCGGAGCCGGGCGCGCTCAGTCGGCGCGTCCGGTCAAGGCGCGCAACGCACCGCTGAGATCGCCGCTGCCGGCGAGGCTGGTCCCTACTAGCACGGCGTCGGCGAGCCCCTCGACCGACAGCAGGTCTTGCCGGGTCTTGTAGCCGGACTCCGCGACGAGCGGTCCTTGGTGACCGGCGGCGCGCGCGCGGCGCAGGAGCCGGGGCGAGACCCCGAGGTCGATGTCGAGAGTCGTCAGGTCGCGGTTGTTGACGCCGATGATGTGCGCCCCGGCGGCGAGCGCCAGGTCCAGCTCCCGCTCGGTATGGACCTCTACCAGCGCCTGCAGCCCGAGACCGTGCGTGAACGCCAGGTAGTCGGCAAGCCTCTCGCCTAGCGTCGCGACGATGAGCAGGACCGCCGAGGCACCCACGCTCGCCGCCTCGACGATCTGAGCCGGGTGCACCGTGAAGTCCTTGCGCAGCACAGGAAGTGGTCGTTGTCCACCTGCCCCGCGCGCCGCCTGGCGACTCACCACCTGCCGCAAGGCTGCGAGGCTGCCGCCGAAGTGCCTCGGCTCGGTCAGCACGCTCAGAGCGGCTGCTCCGCCGGCTGCGTAGGCATCAGCGGCCGCTACAGGGTCCAGGTCGGCGATGCGCCCTTGGGAAGGGCTGGCTCGTTTGATCTCGGCGATGACTGCCAGGGGGGATGCCGGTGAAGGCTCGTGTGGCTGACGGACTCTCAGCGAATTATCAAATGCAGGGACGGAATCAGACACACCCTCCGCTAACGCCACCCTGTCCGAGCCCTCGTAATCCGCAACCCTCTCAAGGCAGATCTTGCCAAGGACTCCCGGCACGGCGCGAGCCTCGAGCTCGGTGAGCGCGCTCGGCACCTTCAGAGCGGGCGACCTTCGCGCGTCAGTAGATGAAGAATCCACTAAGGCCTCCCGGCTCGTTCCATTCGGTCTCGATGCCGGATACGGCAGCGTGCGTGGGCCCGATACGGAGCCTGACGAGCAGGAGGTCGAGGTCGTCTCGCCTGCCCTCCGCCACGACCTCGACCCGGCCGTCGGCCAGGTTCTCGGCGTAGCCGGCGATGCCCATGTCGACGGCCTGACGGCGCGCGAACGCGCGGTAGCCGACGCCCTGAACGTGGCCGGAGACGATGGCGGTGAGGCGCGCGGTACCCGAGACGTTCACGCGCATCATGCTAACCCTGGCCGCCCGAGGACACCGCGGGGGCGACGCCGGTCGCAGCCTGCCGAGACGGTCGTCAGCGGCGGGGCTTCTCATCCTCGCGTGATACATTCAGTTGCCATGGCAAGCGCGTAGGGAACGGGGCTCCTGCCGCCTGCAGCGCCCCTACCCCTCGCCACCCCGGCCGGAAGATCGGACTGCCGCCAAGAAGCTGATGCCCCGACGCAGCTTGATCACAGCCATAACAGTCGTGGTCGTGCTGGGGCTCCTTGTCCTCCTGCCGAGCGCGCCGTTCGTGCGCGAGGCGATCGTCTCTCGCGTCCTGCGGTTGCTGGACGGCTCCGGTATCAGCATCAGCTACCAGAGCTCGGGCGGCAACCCGTGGCGCGGACTGACGCTGGCCGGCACTCGCGTCGAAGCTCCCGGCCTGTCGATCGATGTCGAGCGGCTACGCCTCGGCTACTTCCTGCCATCGCTGCTCGGCGGCGAGCTGCCCGTCGACGTCAGCTTGTCAGGGGTAGCCGGCGACGTCGACCTGCAGGAGCTTCTCGACACCTTGGCGACGACCGGCGGCGGTGGCGGCGTCTCGATCCGGCTCAGGCAGATCGCGCTCGACGACGTCTCCATCAACGCAGCGAGGCTGCCGTTCACGCTGCCTGACCTGAGCATCGACTCGCTGCGGCTGGAGCAGCAGACCGCGTCGCTGCTGGTCGATGCGAGCATCTCGACCGCCACCGGGAGCGTGAGCGCCAACGGCCGTTACGACGCGCTCACAGGCTCCTTCACCGGCGAGGTGACGCACGCGGATGCCACCGTCGCCCAACACTGGTGGCCCGGCGCGGTAGGTGGCAGCGCCAGCGGACCCGTCTCGTTCCGGGGCGGTCTGCTCGAAGGCCGCTTCCAGCTGCGCGACGGCGCGGTGTCGCACGACGGGCTCGACGCCGAAAGCGTCAACGGCGAGATCAGGTTGCGCTATCCGGTCATCGAAGCAGAGCTGAGCGGCCTCGCGTTCGGCGGGCCGGTCTCGGCGCGCGGCTCCGTGAACGTGACTGCGCGACGCTGGGAGGCGACGGGCCTCGCCACGGCCGAGCTGAAACAGGCCGCCGACTGGCTGGTGCGCTCGCAGTTACCGGAAGGCCTCCCCGTCGCGTTGTCGGGCGTCGGCGACGTCCAGCTGCAACTGAGCGGCTGGCGTCAGGTGGAGGCCACCGGTACCGTCAGCGCCGCCGGCGCCGTCGAGGGCGTGGCTCTCGAAGGCGCCGAGGCGACGTTCAGGCTCCCCGCCGACGGGGTGCTGCGCGTGACGGGCAACGGGACGTTGGGCGGCGCGCCCTTGAGCGTGGCGATCGGTCCAGGCGTCACGGGGATGCGCACTCAGGTCAGGGCCGCCGGCGTGGACCTCTCGGGGGCTGGGCTGCCTGGGAGCGCCGACGTCAGCGTCGAGGTCGAGGGCGCTGATGGCGCCACGATCGACGCCGCCTGGTCGGGAGTGCTCGGCGGCAGGTCGCTGTCGGCGACGATGGACGCCGAGTTGACGCGCGACGGCTGGTCGGGCTTCCTGGCCGGCAGCGACGCCACCGGCGCCACATTCGAAGGAGCCGCCGTGCTACGAGACGGGCGGCTGCAGGGCGAGGTCACGGCCCTTCAGGTGCTGCCGGACGCGTTCTCGCCCGGCGGCAGGCTCAGCGTCGGAGCCGATGGGCCGCTTAGCGATCTGGTGCTGACGATCGCGCTCGCCGGGCCTGAGCCCGTGCGCCTGAACGCGCTCGGCGCCGACTCCCCCGATCTACGCGGCGCGGTGAGCGCCAAGCTTCAAGCTGGGCGCTTGGAGGCGCTTGTCGGCTCCTTCGGCCCCATCGACGTGTCAGGCGCGCTGTCACTCGCGCCCTTCGCCGGAACCATCTCGTTGGCCTCTGCGCCGCTCAGTCTCGCTGCCGGCGGAGCCGTCGCCGCCTCGGCCTCGATAGCTTCCGCCACGGTCGAACTCAGCGCCGAAGGCGTCCGCTGGAGTGGCGACCTCGTCGTAGACGACGCGGTTCTGACCGCCGGCGCTCCGCTGGCGCTCGACGTACCGCTGCTGCGCGTTGACGGTGAGGTCGTCGACGATGCGCTTCAGGTCGTTGCCAGGTCAGAGGGCGACAGCGTGGTGATCAGCTACGGCGTCGGCGATGCCGGCGGCATCGAGGTCGGCTTCAGCGACCTGCAGGTCACCGACGAAGGCTCGCCAGACGAGCCGGGCACGGCCGCCAGCCTCGGCGGGCGCCTGAGCGCGGCTGCGCTCACCGGCCCGTTCGAGTTCCAGCTAAGGATCGCCGACGGCTCACGCATCGGAGGCGTGCCGCTGGTCGCCGGCGCTTCTTTGTCCGGTCGCATCAGCGCAGTGTCTGCGGGCGAGCCGAGTAGCGTCGCTGCCGTCGGCCAACTCGGCGACATGCCTCTGAGCCTGAGCGGCAGGCTCGCCTCTGACGATCTGGCGCTCAGCGGCACGCTGACCACCTCTGAGAGCGCGACCGTCACTGTGGCGGCTGACTCGGCCGCGGGCGCTGTGGCGTTGCGGCTCGATGGCGCGATCGACGTGCCGAGCGTCTTGACCGCCTTCGGCGCGGCCGCGCCGCTCGACACGGTCGTCGCAGGCTCGCTGGCGGGCGTGTGGGCCGACGGGAGTCTCAGCGAGCTGGTGGGGAAACTCGACGCACCGATCGCCCTAAGTGACGACACGGCTCCTCTTGCGCTCGCGATCACGGGTCGCGGCGACAGGCTCGCTCTGGAGCTCGTTGGCGAGGCGGCCGGCATGCCCGTTTCGGTGGTAGGTGAAGCCGCGCTCGACGCGTCCAATCGACCGTCGATCTCTGCCACCGCGTCGGTCGGGCCGGTCTCAGGCATCGACATCGACCTCGACGGCGCCTCCGGCTCCGGGATCTACGAGCTCGCGGTCTCACCCGACGCGGGTCCGGAGGTCCGAGTCGCGCTGCCTTGGCGCCTGGAGGCCAGGTGGGCGACCGCTAGCGCCCGGCTGGAGGTGGCCGACGGCGGTTTCGACGTCGCGCTCGTCGACGGCGCCGTGCGCGCCGCCGGAGCGACGTCGTTGGACGTCTACCTCGGAGAGCAGAGGTTGGTGGTCGCGGCCGCGCTTGCCGATGACGGTCCGCTGGCGGCGGCAGCGGACGTCTCCCTGACCGGAACCATCTACTCGGCTCAGTCAGACGCACTGGAACCGCTGGCGACCTTCGAGGGGCCTCTCGACGGGCTGAGGCTGACCGCCGACGTCGGCCTCGAGCGCCTCTTCGAGGTGATGGGTGTGACTGGCTACTCCCCCGCCGGTACGCTGTCGCTCGCTGGCGTCGTCGACGTGACCGACACCGGTTCTACCGGCCCGCGCTACTCCGCCGATCTCATCCTGTCCGCGGCGCAGGCGCCAGGCTCGCCCCCGTTCGAGTTCAGCGGTGCCGTCAGCGGCCGCGGTGCGCAGGTCTCGGCCCAACTGAGCGGAAGCGGGCTCGACCTGTTCTTCGAAGACGGACGCCTCGTGCTCGCCGCTGACGAAGCCTCCTTGCACCCGCTGCTTCCAGAGGGCTTCAGCGGCTCGCTCGACGGAGCCCTGTCGCTGCAGGACGGAGCTTGGGACGGCGGGTTGCGCGCCCTCGTCACGGGCTCGGGCATCCTTGCGACAGCCGCCGTCGCGGGCTCGGCTACCGGCCTAGAGGTGACCGTCGCCGCCGAGCATGAGCTCGCGTCGCTCGCGGCCGCCGGCATGTTGCTGCCGGAGCCGGTGCTGACAGGTTCGGTCACCGCTCTCGCCGGCAGGGTGACCGGCCCCGTCAGCTTCGAACCGTCGAACGGGATCGAGGCGACCCTGGTGACGGAGTCGTTCGACTTCGAGCACGCGCTCTTGCCGGCCCAGACGGTCAGACTGAGCTGGCACCCTGGCTCGGCGATCAGGCTGGAAGGCGACGGTATCGAGGTCGTGGTGGACGGACCGGCGCCCGATGCGAACATCGCCGGCACGCTCAACCTCTCCGCTCGACTGCTCGGTGAGCCGGCGGCGCTGCAGGCCGAGATCGGGGGCGTGATCAGAGAGCCGCGCTTCGAGGCGTGGCTGATCAGGGACGGCGTCACTGCGACGGCCCATGGCGACCTCCACCTAGTCACCGCCTCCGCGACCCTCGACCCACAGACCGTCGCCAGGGACCTCGGCGACCTCGTGCCGCCCGCCGTGCAGGTAAGCGCTCTGATCGGTGACACAATCGGCATCTCCGCCTCGTGGCGACCGGCGGAGGGCTTCGCCGCAGAGCTGACGACACGCGTGGAAGCGGGCGCGGTCGGCGGGCTGAGCCTGAGCCTAGCGCTGTCGGGGGTTCCCGACGCCTACGGCGGTGCGCTCAGCGTCGGCGGCTCGTCTGGGCGGATCGCGCAGCTCGACATCGAGGGCAGTGGGGTGGACGCGCGCGCCGTGCTCGACCTCGCCGCGGTCGCGTGGGACAGCCTCGCCGAGCAGTTGGGCTTGGACATCGAGGTCGCGGGCGGAGGCAGCATCGCCGTCGCTACCTATCCTCCGAGCGCCAACCTCGACATCGATCTCAGGGCGGAGGTGGCCGGCTTGGCGGTGGGCCTGCGCGGGTCCAGCACCGACAGGCTCGAGTTGGCCGTCAGCGGCCAGGGCGTCGAGGTCGCCGGCTCGCTGAACGTCGCCGAGAGGATCACGGCCGTGCTGGAAGGCGACCTGCGCGGCGAACCGCTCGCGGTCGACATCGAGATCGCTCAAGACCTCGTCGGTGGGCACTTCAGCGCGACCCTGCCGGGACTGACCGCCAGCGGCGCGGTGACGGGCCAGGACGGTCGCTTCGAGCTGACCTCGTTAACTGCGACCTTGACCGGACTGCCTGAGGCCTTGGCGGCTTACGGTCCCCTCGAGCTGACGGCCTCCGGCACCCTGTCGCCCACTACCGACGTGCGCGGCGCGGTCCTGTCGACAGCGACGGGCGAGACGGCGAACCTGCGCTTCGGGTCGGTCGAGCCGGGTTCGAACGCCGTTCCGCTGCTCACTGCCTCATGGCGCGATCTCGCTGCCAGCTTCGACATCGCCACCACCACTGCCCGGATCACGGGTTCGATGGCCCTCGAAGACGGACCGGACGGGCTCTCGTTCGCATCGGTACAGGCTCAGGCCGTTCAGAAGCCTAGCGGCACAGGGCCGATGCGTTTGCAGGTTCAGGAAGTAGACCTCGAATGGAGCTCGGACGTGGGCTTGACCGGCAACGCAGCGTTCGATGCGCGCATTCCCGCACTATACCGACTTATCGGTATAGCAACGATGGCCGGTCGACTCACCACCGACGGCGACGGACGCCTGCACGTCGCCGCCATGGCCGGCCAAGAGCTGAGCCTCGAGGCGACCCTGCCTAGCCTGCTTAAAGGCGCCCGTATCGACCTCAGCGGCGCCATCGATTTCGCGTTGGGGATCCACGGACAGCTCGGCACCCTGGTGGTCGCGGGCACACCAGCGGTAGGCGGCTCACTCGCCGCTCCGACGCTCACGGGACCGCTGCGACTGAGCGGTGAGATCAGCGGCGAGGGCGAGATCGACTACGCGGCCGGCGCCGGCAAGATCAGCCTCAGCGGCGACAACCTGACCCTGGCCGCCGCGGGAGCCGGTTCTGACTGGACCGCCGACCTCGCCATCACCGACTACCCCCTGCCCGACACGCTGCCACAGGTCGGCGGCGCGACCGTGAGCCTGCACGCCACCGGCACCGCTGCGCCCGAACCGTTCGTGACCGTGACAGACCTGCGCCTCGCCAAGGGCGCGAGCCTCCTCACCGGCGGCGCGGTGCTGAACCAGAGCGTGCGCATCGCGCTCCAGGCGCAGGTCGACCTTGCCGATCTCGAAGGCCTGGGAGAAGGCGAAGCCGCGGCACGCGGGCTGCTGCGAGGTCCCGTGGTCCTTACCGCTGCCACGCCTGCCGACCTGCGCGGCGCCAACCTCACCGCGATGCTCGATGCCGCGAGACTGGGCTACGGCGGCTTCGGAAGCCTCAGCGGCAGCCTGCAGGTCGGTGGGAGCATCAGCGACCCGCGCGTGAGCGCCCTGCTGGTCGGCGATGGTCAGATCGCCGGTGCGGTGAGGATCGACGCCTCGCCGGCTCGTGGCCGCCTGTCGCTGTTCAGCGACCTGGCGGTCGGCGGTCTGCACACCGACCTCGACTTGGCCATCGACGCCGGCACGGTCAGGGCGCGCGGCATCGGACGCTTCGGCGAAGCCGCCATCTTCCTCTCCGACTCGGACTCAGGGCTGCACCTCACGGGCGCCGGTCGACTCGAAGGCTGGGCCGCCGAGATCGAGTCGAACCTGGCCGCGGCAGAGGTGCGGGGCTCGTTGGCCTCGCTCAGCTCGGCGGTCACCGGCGACGTCCTGCTGACGCTAGGCAGCGCCCAGGGCGAGCCGTGGCTCCGCGGAGCGGTCGCAGGGCTAGCCGTGTCGGGCGTGCCGCTCGGCGACCTGAGGCTCGTCTCTGCCAGCCCTGGTGCCGCCATCGACCTGAGGGGCGACGGGCTCTCGCTCTCGCTCGACCCAGCCTCCCAGGCGTGGAGCGTAGCTGCCGAGCGGCTGCAACTCCCTGCCGGCCTGGTCGGCGACCTGGCGGGGCGCGGCACCGGGCTTGGCGGGTCGGTGAGAGCCCGCCTGGCGGCGACTCAGGACGCGCCGTCGCCGCTCGCGGGCACCCGACTCGACCTAAACGTCTCGCTAGCCGACAGCCTGAGTGTCGAGGGTGCCGGCGACCTCTTGGGCGGCTCGCTGTCGCTGAGCGCGTCGCGTCCACTGACGGCAGGCGGCTGGGTCGGTCAGGTCGCGTTGTCGGGAGCCGAGCTGCTGGGGTTGGCGCTCGACGTCGACGGGCTGCTGTTCGGAGATGCTGCCATCTTGCCCAACGCCGTCCTGGCCACCAGTCTCGGGGACCGCACCGGTCAGCTCGCCCTCACCGGCAGGCTAGCGCTTGGCGCCCAGGGCGTGAGCCTCGACCAACAGCTGAGCGGCTCCGCCCTCGACGGCATCCTGCGGGTTCAGGGGCGCGCGCTGCCCAACGTCGACCTGGTCATCGGCGCCGAGCCGTCACTCGCCGGCGGTGGGACCGTTGAGGTCGACGGTGCGCTGCGTCTGTTCACGACCGGCGAGGGTCTAAGGAGCAGCGGGCAGCTGAGCGGCTCGGTCGGGGCTTTCGATGTGCGGCTCGAGGAGGGCCAGGGCGGCGTCCCGCGGCTGTACGCGGGTCTGCCGTCGCTCGGTGCCGGGGTGAATGCGTCACTGTCAGCGACTACGCCCATAGCGCTCGTCACCGAGACGCTGGCCGACGGTCTAACCTTCAGCGGCACCGGTTCGGCGAGTGGCGAGGTGACGCTGAGCTTCACACCGACGCTGAGCGCCGCGTTCGACGCGTTCGCCCTCGAGGCGGCCGGCTTCGTGCTCAGCGTCGGGGGCACGGCGGCGCGCGAGAACCTGGCGCTGAGCGGCGAGCTGCAGCTACCCACCGACGTGCCTGTCGCCACCTCGAGCGGCAGACTCACCCTGCCTTGGACCGCCACCCTGGACGGCTCGATCCTCCGCGTCTCCTCGCAGGGCGAGCTCGGTGGGCTGGAGGTCGTCTACCAGGCCGACGCCGGCACCCTGCTCGCCGACATAGACCTGGCCGTGCCCGGCGGCTTGGAAGGCGTAGCGCAAGGCGCGCTGACGGGCGGCAGCGTGCGTGGCCGGCTCGGCTTCGCCCCTGCCACCGGAGCCAGCGGAAGCCTCGAGGTCGCCGAAGTGAGGCTGACGCCCTCCGGCCTGGGTCCGATCACAGTAGCTGCCGACCTGGCTGTCGCCGACGGCAGGCTCGGCGGCGCGGCCACCGTCGACACCGCCGGGGGCCGCCTCAGCCTGAGCGGCGATTGGAGCCTCGCCGGCGTGATCCCAGGTGCGGAGTCGGCGCGGCCAGGAGGCAGCGTCGAGCTGAGGGTGCGCACGCTCGAGGTGTCCGCGTTCCCTGCGGTCGCAGCGGCGGCGCCGTACGCCAGCGGCGCCGTCAGCGGCGTCGTTCAGTTCCGCGACGGCCTGCTGCTCGGGCAGCTCGTCGTGCCCGAGCTGGTGCTCGGCGACGAGCGCAGCGAGGCGACGTTCGAGATCACCGGCACCCCTGAACGAGTCGTGGTCGCGTCGAGGCTGCTCGGCAGCCTCTTCACCAGCGAGCTCGCGGCCGGGCGCGTGAGCGGCAGCGCCCGCCTGGAGCGCTTCCCGCTCGAGCTCCTCGCCGAGAGCGTCGTGGGACCGACCGACGTCAGCGCCGACCTGACGGGAGTGGTGCGCTTCGAGGTACCTCTCGCCTCGCCTCGCGATAGCTACCTGAGGCTCGCGACCGAGCGCTTCCTGCTCGAGAGGGCCGGCGTCGTCACCGCCGCCGATCTCAGCCTCGCCTACCAGGATCGCGAACTCGTCGTAGAGCGCGCCGAGTTCGTCGGTCGCGGCTCTTGGCAGGCCTCCGGGCGCCTGAGCAGCGAGGTGCTCGACTTCCAGCTCGACGCCGTGGAAGCGGACTTCACGCCACTGCTCGGCCTCGTCCCCCAGCTGGCGCGCCTCGGGGTCGGTGCTCAGGGCAGCTTCTCGTTCTCCGCGACAGGCAGCGCCGCCGACCCGAGCATCAGGCTCGTCTCCGACGGTCTGGCCTTCGCCATAAGCGGCGCCAGCTTCGAGTTCGAGAGCGCCGACGTGCTCCTGGATGGCGACGAGCTGACTGCCGCCATCGACCTCGTCAGCGGCGCGCCGGCGGCAGGGCGCCTCGGCGTCGACGGCCGAGCGCGGCTCCAGCTCGACCCACTGGCACTGCGCGAGATCGACTTCAGCATCGCCGGCTCGCTGGCGGCGCCCGGTTTCGGGGTCATCGATGACATCAGCGGCACCATCACCTTGACGCCTGACTTCCTGCCGTACCTGCAAGCCGTCGGTTCTCTCGGCGCTCCCGTGTCGATAAGCGGCACCCTCGTCCCGCTCGACCTCCGGGCCAGCGGCACCGCTCTGAGCGTCGAGGTACCCTCGCTGCTCATCGGCAGGGCCGTCGTCGATACCGACCTGCGTCTGAGCACCACACCCGCCGGCCTCACGCTCGGTGGCAGCGTGCGCGCGGAAGAGGTGCTGATAGACCCATCAGCCGGCGCCTCTCGCCCCGCGACAGACTCGACAGCCGCCTCGACCTCCGGCTCGACGCCCTCCGAAAGCGCGGCAGCGCGACCGTCCACGAGCGCACCCGCTCCACGCTCGGGGACCGGGGGCCTGATCTTCGACGGTCTTCGCATCACCGCCCCGCAGAGGGTCACCTTCGACTCGAGCTTCGCGGCGCTGGAGGCCGCGCTCGATCTCACGCTCAACGGCAACCTGGCCGAGCCGCGCCTGACCGGTACGGCCTCGGCGTTGCGAGGCTCGCTCCGCTTCGCCGGGCGCGAGTTCACCGTCACCAACGCCGTCGCGACGTTCAACCCCGGCCGCGGCTACTACCCCGATCTCGAGGTGGTGGCGCACGCCGACGTGCTCAAGTCGAGCGCTCTCCAGGGAGCGCGCGGCATCGAGTTCGTGGCGCCGGAGGGCCCTACCCTGCGCATCTCGTTGGCGTTCTCCGGCCCGGTGGAGAGCGCGCCAGGCGCGGCCGGCGGGTTCAAGTTCGACGTCAGGCCCGTCCTAAGCTCCGACGCCCTCATCGAGGTGAGCGACGGCGCGGCCGTCAGCAGCGTCAGGCCGCTGACCGAGGCCGAACTCCTCACCTTGCTGACCCTAGGCCGGCTGGAGCTGAACCCTGAGCTGGTCGGTTCCGGCGGTCTGGGCGGCGCCGTCGCTCAGGGCGCGCTCGACACCGCCGTCGACCTGCTGATCGTCGGCGAGCTCCAGAACGCGCTGCGGGAGGCGCTAGGTCTCGACGTCGTGGAGATCCGGACCAGCGCGTTCAGCAGCCTGTTGGGTGAGAACGCCGCTCCGTTCTCCGTCTCGGTGAGGTTCGGCGGCTACATAAACCCCGATCTGTTCGCCAGCTACCGCATCGGCACCAGAGACGACGCCGCGTTCGGCATCACCAACGAGGTGACGCTCAGCTACGGTCTGGGACCGGTCGACATCGACCTCTCCGGCCGCCTCGACTTCCCGGCGCCAGGCGTGATCGCCTCTCCGCGACCCGAGCTCGGCTTCGGCCTGCGCTACGACATCAACCAGTGGCTGTCCATCGACGGAGGCCTGGTGCTGTCGACAGAGAGAAGTGTCATAAGGTTCGGGGTGTCGCTCCGATGGTAACGTGGTCGACCTGATGGAGAACCGACGTCCTGAACGCGCATCAACGCTCGGAGGCGACCGCATCGACCTGGGCCGGGCGCTCGTGCATCACAACCTGACGACGGCCGAGCTCTACGAGGTGTCGCTCGGCCGCGGCGAGGGGATCCTCGCTGACACCGGCGGACTCGTCGTCGACACGGGCATGTTCACGGGCCGCTCGCCGAAGGACAAGCACGTGGTGAGAAGCTCGGTCACCGAGTCCGTCGTCGACTGGGGCCCAGTCAACCAGCCGCTCTCGGCCGAGCACTTCGACCTGCTCCTCGCCGACATGCAAGAGCACCTGGCCGGTCGCGAGGTCCAGGTCCAGGACCTCGTCGCCGGCGCGCACCCCTCTCACCGCAGACGCGTACGCGTCGTCACGGAGCTGGCCTGGCAGGCGCTGTTCGCGCGCAACCTGTTCATAACCGACGGTGTCGACGGCGGCGAGCCCGACTGGATGGTCATCGACCTGCCGAGCTTCAAGGCCGACCCGGCGCGGCACGGTTGCCGTTCGTCGACCGTCATCGCCATGGACTTCGCCAAGCGGCTCGTGCTCGTCGCCGACACCGAGTACGGCGGCGAGATCAAGAAGTCGATCTTCACCGCACTGAACTTCGAGCTCCCCCTCAAGGGCGTCCTACCCATGCACTGCTCTGCCAACGAGGACGAGAGCGGCGAGGTCGCGCTCTACTTCGGCCTGTCCGGGACCGGCAAGACGACGCTCTCGTCCGACGCCCAGCGGCGGCTCATCGGTGATGACGAGCACGGCTGGGGAGCCGACGGGGTCTTCAACTTCGAGGGCGGCTGCTACGCGAAGGTCTCCAACCTGTCGCAGAGCGCCGAGCCCGAGATCTTCGCGGCGACCAATCGCTTCGGGACCCTGCTCGAGAACGTGGCCGTCGAGCCCGGCACCAGGTGGCTGAACTTCGCCGACCTGAGCAAGACCGAGAACACCAGGTCGGCGTACTCGATCGAGCACATCCCCAACGCCTCCACGACGGGTATCGCCGGCCACCCTGAGCACCTGGTGTTCCTCAGCGCCGACGCCTTCGGCGTGCTGCCGCCGATAGCCAGGCTCAGCAACGAGCAGGCGATGTACTACTTCCTCAGCGGCTACACAGCCAAGGTCGCGGGCACCGAGCGCGGCGTCACCGAGCCGACTGCCACCTTCAGCACCTGCTTCGGCTCACCGTTCATGCCGCTGCCCGCCGTCAGGTACGCCGAGATGTTGGGCGAGCAGCTCAGGCGCCACGGCAGCAAGGTATGGCTCGTCAACACCGGCTGGACCGGTGGTGGACCCGGCGTCGGCTCGCGCATGAAGCTCGCCGACACCCGAGCCCTGGTACGAGCCGCCTTACGAGGCGACCTCGACCGCGTCGAGACGCGCACCGACAAGTACTTCGGCCTCGCGATGCCCATCAGCGCGCCGGGCGTCGACCCCAAGGTCCTCGACCCGCGCGCGGCCTGGAGCGATGCCGCGGCGTTCGACGCCACCGCCAGGCGGCTCGTCAGCATGTTCCAGGAGAACTTCAAGCTGTTCGCAGCGCAGGCGAGCCAAGAGGTCGTGGCAGCCGGACCCCGCCTGTGACGCCTCAATCCTGAGCGGGCTCCCAGGCCTCTAGCCTGCGGCTGCCGATGACGAGCGGCACCGCCGCGAACAGTCCGACCAGCAGGGCGAGCACCGCCAGCACCAGCACTCCTTCCTGGCCGGTCCAGGAGAACGCGACGGCCCCGCGTCCCGTGATGCTCCGCCACGCCGGGTAGGCGAAGAGCGCCGTACTGAGCACGGCATAAGCGAGCGCGCACACCATATAGAGCAGGCCGCCCGCCGACATCGAGATCTCGGTCGGGTTGGTGCTGTCGAAGCGCGGGAACGCGGCGCCCAGACCGACGCCAAGTCCGGTCAGCGCCACAGCCGCGCTGGCTCCGGCCAGCGGTGCCGCCACCTGCATCGCGGCCGAGAGCTCGAGTCGCAGCGCGACCGCGAAGCCGAGACCGCAACCGAACAGCAACATGACGGGCAGCGCGCCCAGGAACTTCGCGCGCACCAGGCGCGCGGCGTGCAGCGGCGCCGTCTTCACCAGCCAGAAGCCCTCACCCTCCAACGACACGAGCGGGAAGGCCACCCGCACCCCGACCCCGGCGAGCAGGAAAGCGAGGAACGCGACGTTGAGCATCCCGATCGCGTCACGAAACGACTGCATGCCGACCGCCAGGCTGTCGGTGCTGATGAAGTAGACGCCGGCAAGCGCCAGCAGCACCAGCAGCTGCGACCACTGGCTGGGATCGCGGGCGAGCAGCAGCACGTCTTTCACGACCACACCTTGCCCCACTCGCTCCAGTGGCCTCTCCCACCAGCCCGGCTGTCGGCGGCGTGCCGCGGCGGCAGCGGAGCCTGCGGGCAGCGAATCCAAACCCCTGAACCAACCCTGAGCGTAGGCGCGACCGGCCACCCAACCGACGAGCGCCAGGCTGAGCGCAGCGAGGACCAGCAGCGCGAGCGCGGGAGCGCTCACAGCGCCGTCGAGCGCGCGCCACACGGCGTTCGAGGCCCAGGCGCTCGGCAACCAGCCGAGCTGCAGGTTGGCGAAAGCTCCCAGCAACGCCTCGAACTCCTCGGGCGTGAGCGCGTTGAGCTGCTCGGGCCGCAGCGCCCTGAGCCCGAGCACGAGACCGGCGGCGGCAACGACGCTGAGCGCCGTCGCGACCTCCTTGGCGCGCCCCTGGGGCGCCAAGCGCATCAGCACGAGGGCGAGCAAGGCACCCAGCGCGACGGGCAGCGCGTAGAGCGCCATCACCGCCAACACCGCGACCGGGTAGTACGCGAGGGGCGCGCCGTGATGCGCTCCGAGCGCCGTCAGCACCGGCAGTGTGAACAGGGCCGGCAGCAGGGCGCTCGACAGGTAGGTCTCGGCGACCTTGAGCCCGAACACCTGCCAGGGGGCAACGGGCAGCGACAGGAGCAGCGCGAGGTCGGTGGACCCGAAGAGCGTCGAGATGGCGCCGGTCAGGACGGAGAACGCCACCGAGACCATCAGGACCACGAACAGCCCCTCGAGGCTGCGCAGTACCACCGCGTCGGCGATGGTTCCGATATCGGGCATCTCGCTCAAGAACCGCAGCGCCCTCTCGGTGAGCGAGCCGACGCCCCAGTAGACCAGCGCGAGCAGACCGGCTCCGAACAGCAGCCTCAGCGGCTGGCGCTTGAGAGCGTTGTAGACGCCTTGCACACGCATGGCCACCAAGGTCATGCGCTCTGCTCCGCGGTGATCTGCAAGAAGATCGCCTCGAGGCTCGCCTCCTCGGACCCGATGCGCGAGCGCAACTCGGCCAGGGCGCCCTGAGCCACGATCTTGCCCCGCGCCATGACCAGCACGCGGTCCGAGACCGCCTCGGCTACCTCCATCGAGTGCGTCGTCAACAGCAGTGCGCCACCGTTGTCGGCGAACTCCCTGAGAAGCAGTCGCACGTCGCGGGCCCCGCGCGGGTCGAGGCCGACCATCGGCTCGTCGACTATCAGTGCCCTGGGTTCGTGCAGGAGGGCGGCCGCGAAGGTGAGCCGCTGCCGCATGCCGTGCGAGTACGTCTCGACCAGCGAGTCGGCGGCTTCGCCGAGCTCGAACTGCCCCAGCAGCGCTGCCGCTCGCTCCTCGGCGCGCGGAACCTTGCGCAGCCTCCCGAGGAAGCGGAGCAGCTCACGACCGCTCAACTTCGGGTAGAGGTAGGGGCGATCGGGGACGTAGCCGAAGGTCGCCTTCGCCTGGACGCCGTGGCTGGCCAGGTCGTACCCGCCTACCGCCACCCTGCCTGAGGTCGGCCTGATGAGGCCGACCAAGGACTTGATCGTCGTCGACTTGCCGGCACCGTTGGGCCCGAGCAGCGCGACTACCTCGCCGGGTCCGACGCGTAGGTCGACCCCGTCGACGGCGCGGAACCGCCCGTACGATTTGCTGAGCCCCTCAGCGACGATCACGTCGGGCTAGACGCCTTCGAGCCTCGTGCTAGGCGCTCAGTTGCCGGCCGCGACCTGCGTCTTGACGAGGTCGAAAGCGACCTGGAGCGCGCTGTCGCTCTCCAAATGCACGATCGCCTGACCCTGCACCGAGCTGACCTCGCGCTGCGGGCCGAGCGCCATGATCTCGAAGGTACCGTCGTCACCGGCGGTCGCCGAGCCTATGACCTGCCCATCGACGACGATCTCGACCGTCTGGCCCGACTTCAGGCCGCGGCCGTTGGTGACGATGGTGTTGGGGAAGCGCGTGTCATTCGCCTGCACGTCGGGTGTCACACCCGAGTCGGCGATGCTGCGGCGGTCCGGCGTGAGCCACTCGAACGAGACGTAGCGCAACTGTCCTCCGTCGGCCAGCGTCAACACCGACTGGGCGACGCCCTTGCCGAACGTCTGCTCGCCGACCACCAGCGCACGGCCGTTCTCCTGCAGCGCGCCGGCCACGATCTCAGACGCCGAGGCCGAGTTCGAGTTGACCAGCACGACCATCGGCAGCGCGTAAGACGCCGGATCGGCCGCAGCGATCCGCTGCGTGACGCCCCTGGCGCGCTGGAAGACGATATCGCCGCTGCTGAGGAACTCGTCGGCGATGAGGATGGCCTGGCTGAGCAGACCACCGGAGTTGTCACGCAGGTCGAGGACCAGCGAGGTGGCGCCCTGACTGACGAGCGCGTCGAGTTGCTCGACCATCTGCTCGTGCAACAGCTGGCTGTTGAACGAGGTCAGAGACAGGTAGCCGACGCTGTCGGGCAGCATCGTGCTCTGCACGTTGACGATCTGGATCGTGTCGCGCTGGATCTCGAAGTGGAGCTGCTCCTCGACACCGGGGCGGTTCATCGTGAGCCTGACGACGGTGCCTTTGGGACCACGCACCACGTCGGCGACGTCGGAGGTGGTGAAGGTGCGCACGTCGATGCCGTCGACCTCGAGGAAGATGTCGCCGCGCTGCAGGCCGGCGTTCGAGGCCGGGCCACCCTGGTAGACGGTGAGGATCTCGACGCCCTTGCCGCTGACCCGGTCGTACGGGGTCAGGACCGCGCCGATGCCCTCGAACGAGCCGGTGAGGTCCTGCATGTCGCGAGCTGCTGCCTGCGGCTCGACGTAACCAGTGAACGGGTCCTCGAGCGCATCGAGCATGCCGTTGATGGCGCCGCGGATCAGCACCTCGTCGTCGACATCGCTGAGGTAGCCGCTCTTCAGAGCGCCGAAGGCCTGCACCAGCGCGCGGCCGGCGGGATGGTTGTAGAAGTCGCCCGCGAAGTCTCTAGAGAGCTGGGCGTTGACCGCCATGGTGGCGACTGCCAGCACGACTAGGACGACTACGAGTACTCTGCGCTTCATATGCCTCCAGGCTCGGCCGCGTGCGCGCCGAGGCGCCCAACTCTCAACAGGGCGGGAGCGCCGATGACGGCACGCCGACGACCGGCTCGATGCCGAGAGTATATGCGCGGCGGGTCCGAGTTCGCGTAAGCAACATACATCCGAGGCACTACACTTTAGTCGTGCGCGTGCTCTTCGCGACCTCAGAGGTGCGGCCCTTCAGCCAGACGGGCGGGCTCGCGGATGTCGCCGGCGCGCTCCCCGGCGCGCTCGCCGCCCGCGGGCACGAGATGCTGGTGGTCACGCCGTGGTACCAGGACCTTAAGTCGCCGACTCAGCCGTACTGGATCGGTGACGTCGACGTCCCGTTCGCAGGCGGCTTCGAATCGGTCGGAGTCGGCACGCTCGAAGTCGGCGCGGTTCGTTACGCGTTCGTGGGGCACCCCTCGTTCTGGCGCCACGGACTCTACGGCTACCCCGACGACCTCGAGCGCTTCGCGCGCTTCACGCGTGCGCTGCCGCAGGTTGCAGCCCGCCTCGGTTTCATGCCGGACCTGGCACACGTCAACGACTGGCATACTGCGCTGCTGCCACTGGTGCTGCGGCACGGCTGGCATCTGCCGGAGGGCGGCTTTCAAGGCCTGCCAAGCCTGCTGACCATCCACAACGCCCAGTTCCAGGGCACGGGCGATCTGAGCGAGGTGCTGTGGTGGCTGCGCTTGCCCGCTGAGCTGCGCGGCAGCTACCTCGACCACTTCGGCGCAGCCAACTCGCTGCAAGCCGGCCTCGGCTTCGCCACCCGCATCACGACCGTGAGTCCCACCTACGCTCAGGAGCTCGGCAGCCCGGAGTTCGGGTTCGGTCTCGACGGCACCTTCAGGAGCCTGGCCGGCAAGATGAGTGGGATCCTCAACGGCATCGACACCGTGGCTTTCGACCCCGCGACGGATCCGCACATACCGAGTGCGTACTCGACGAAAGATCTCAGCGGCAAACACGAGTGCGGACGCCGGCTGCGCGAGCGCCTCGCACTCAGGCAGGATCACCCGCTGCTGGGCGTGGTCTCGCGCTTCGCCGACCAGAAGGGCATCGACCTGCTGCTGGGCGCCGCAGAGCGTCTCATCGACCAGGGTTGGTCGCTGGCCCTGCTCGGCACCGGTGATCCCGACCTCGAGGCGCGCGCGCTAGCCCTGGCGCACGACAGACCCGGCCGCGTGGCAGCCGTAATCGGCTACGACGATGCTTTGGCGAGATCGATCTACGCCGGCGCCGACGCCCTGGCTGTACCGAGCCGCTTCGAGCCCTGCGGGCTCAGCCAGATGATCGCCATGCGCTACGGCACCGTGCCGCTGGTCAGGGCGACGGGCGGCCTCGCCGACACCGTCGAGCACGGCCGCACCGGCTTCCTGTTCTCAGCCGCGACCTCCGATGCGTTGGCGGGAGCGGCCGCCGAGGCGATCGGCCTGCACGGCACCCCGGCGTGGGAGACGATGCAGCGCGAAGGGATGCGTCAGGACTTCAGCTGGACCGCGTCCGCTGCCGGCTACGAGCGGCTCTACCAGACCGTCGCGGCAGCGCGCGGCGGGAACCCCGCCTGGTAACGGAACACCGACCTCGGCGCCCCGAAAGCTCGCGGCCACGCGTGGTACCGTCGGGCCGTGGACAACCAGGGCGAGTCGCCCCAAGACCAAGTGGCAGCGGAGCAGCGCCAGCTAGACGCCGGCGAGCGGCAGTCACAGCCTCACGACCTACCCTCGTGGGAGGAGCTGCTCGCCGCCAAGCAGTTCGGCGCGGCGCACAAGGCGTTCAGGATCGCCAGAACCATGGGCATCGCCGACGGCCTCGACGCGGCGTCAGGCGCGCTCGTCTCGCAGTCTCTGGCTGCGCTCGCCGACGTCGAGGAGCTCGTCAGGGACCGGTCGTTCAGCAAAGCTCTCGACAGGTTGCAGCGGCTCGAGGAGCGCGCCGACTTCGTCCCCTGGCCCGAGTTGGAGTCGGACGTCAAGGCGCTCGAGCACACGGCCAGACTGTTGGACCAGCGCGAGAGCGACAAGGCCCTGGATGCTCTCGCATCACTGAACAGCTCGTGGTTCGCCGCCGAGGCGGAGGCGCAGCGCGGGACGGCTCACATCTACGAGGGCCGCTTCGATGAGGCGCGGACGAGCTTCGAGGCCGCGCTCGCCATCGACCCGCAGCACTTCCGTGCGTTGACGAACCTCGGCAACGTGGCTCTGGAGGAGAAGCGCGTCGACGACGCGATCGACTACTACGAGAGAGCGATAAAGCTCAACGACGGCTTCGCCAACGCCCACCACAACCTCGGCGTCGCGTACCGGCGCAAGGGTCACCTGAGCAAGAGCGTGAAGTCGCTCAAGACGGCGCAGCGCCTCGCGCAGCGCAAGGAGGCCAGCGAGGCTCGCGCCAAGCTCGGCAAGCTGAGCGGCGGCCCCAACACCACCAAGTGGATCCGTTACCTGCTGATCGGCGCGGCGGCTGTCGCGGTCTACTACCTGTTCTTGCGCAACTAGGCCAGCGCCGGGCCGTCCTCGCCCAGCAACTGCCTCAGCACGGCCTTGACGTCGTCGTCCCTCAGGGGGATCAACTCCGACACCGCGTCGTCGTGACCTCGAGCATGCGCGTCGAGCACGCGCTCGACCTCATCGAGCACGGCTCCGTCCTCGACGCGTTTGAGCCTGTCGATGAGCTGTTGAGCTGCTCGTTCTTGAGCGTTCATCGTAGGTATCCTGCCTCCCACCTAGGTGCATGCTAGGCGTGCTCTGAGCGCGGCGCGACGGCATCCGTACACGCCCGCGCAGCGCTCAGAGGCAGAGCCACGCCGGAGCTACTCCACCGTGACGCTCTTGGCGAGGTTGCGAGGCTGATCGACGTCGCGGCCGAGCCTGTGCGCGACCTCGTACGCGAGCAGCTGCAGGGGGACGGCGTTGATTATCGGCGACAGCAGCTCGTGGACGCGCGGCACGTAGACGACGTGCCCGGCGTGCCTGGCGATGGTCGTGTCGCCCTCCGACGCTACGGCGATCAGGACGCCGTCGCGGGCCTTCACCTCTTGCAGGTTCGAGACGGTCTTGTCGTAGAGGCTCGACGCCGTCGCGATGGCGACCACCGGCATGTGCTCGTCGATGAGGGCGATGGGGCCGTGCTTCATCTCCCCCGTCGCGTACGCCTCGGCGTGGATGTACGAGATCTCCTTCAGCTTCAAAGCGCCCTCGTAAGCCGTCGGCACGTTGACGCCGCGTCCCAGGTAGAGCGCGCTGCGCGCGTTCATGAACAGGTCGACGACGCCGGAGAGCTCCTCGCGAGACGCCAACGCCCGCTCGCACGCCTTCGGCATCTCGCGCAGGCCGTGTATCAGCTCGGCCGCCAGCTCGTCACCGAGCGTGCCGCGCCTTCGCCCCAGCCACACGGCCAGCAGGGAGAACGCGGCGACCATGGCCGTGTACGCCTTGGTGCTGGCGACGCCGATCTCGGGACCAGCGTGAACGTAGAGCACGTCGTCGACCTCGCGACTGATGCTGGAGCCCTTGACGTTGAGGACGGCCAGCGTCTTGGCGCCCCTGCGCTTCGCTTCGCGCAGCGCCTCGAGCGTGTCGATGGTCTCGCCCGACTGCGATACCGCGATGCACAAGGTGCGGTGGTCGACGACCGGTTCGCGGTACCGGAACTCGCTGGCCACGGCCACCTCGACCGGCAGGCGAGCCAGCCGCTCGATCAAAACCTGCCCGACGGCTCCCGCGTATGATGCCGTGCCCGCTGCGGTGACCACGATCCGGTCGATGGCGGTGGCGTCGACACCGAGGTCGAGGTCGACGTCCACCCCGCTGCTGGCGAAGCGCCCGAAGAGGGTGTTCTGCAGCACCGTGGGCTGCTCGTAGATCTCCTTGAGCATGTAGTGTTCGAAGCCGCCCTTCTCGGCAGCTTCGGCGTCCCATTCGACGACGGTGGCGAAGCGGTCGACCGAGGCGCCGGCGAGGTCGGTGATGGTCGCGCCGTCTGCGCGCAGCTCGGCCACGTCGCCGTCGTGGAGGTAGATGACGTCGCGCGTGTAAGGGAGCAGCGCCGGCACGTCGCTGGCGAGGAAGGTCTCGTCGTCGCCAAGACCGATGACGAGAGGGCTGGTGTTGCGAGCGGCGACGAGCACGTCCTCGTCGGCGTGGGTGACCACCAGCGCGTAAGCGCCCTCGACCCGACTCAGCGCCTGCCGTACCGCCTCGACGAGCGCTGCTCCGGGCCGAGCCGCGATGCACTCCTCGATGAGGTGAACGAGCACCTCGGTGTCGGTCTCGGAAGCGAACTCGTGCCCGGCTGCCGTCAGCTCGTCTCTGAGCTCGACGTAGTTCTCGATGATCCCGTTGTGGATGACGGCGAGACGGCCGTCCTCCGACAGGTGCGGGTGGGCGTTGACGTCGTTGGGGCGGCCGTGCGTCGCCCAGCGCGTATGTCCCAGACCCAGACCGCCGCGAGGCATGGCGCCGGCGATCGCATCTCTGAGCACCGACAGCTTCCCGGCGCGCTTGACCGCCTCGAGAGCGCCGCTCCCATCCGCTACGACCAGACCCGCCGAGTCGTAGCCCCGGTACTCGAGGCGCGAGAGGCCGTCGATTATGACTTCAGCCGCCTGTTTGTCGCCTACGTATCCGACTATCCCACACACTGCAAGCTCACCCCGTTCGATCGGTGACGACATCTCGCACGCCACCTGACAGCGAGCATCCCCTGGTCGAAAGCTGACCGGATGCCGCCTGAACACTGTCTTGCCCCGGACTTTCTCGAGTGAGGGGGTACTTCTCAGGAGGGGCCCGCAGACTTGATCGCGCCGGTTCTCTTACCTTGCGCGCTCGCGCTTTCGGGAGCGGAAGCGTTCCGCTCACCTATCCACCTGGCCGGTTCCGTTCGGCTCGGTGGCCCTCCGCCTCGTCACCTGGTCGCACCCGACTCTGCCGGGTCTTGGCACCAGGGCTTGCGCTTCCTCGAGCTCCATGCCGCTGTTACTACCGAGTCCTACAGCCTCTCACCTCCCGAGCCACGGCTCACCGACGACCAGCCACGAGTGCAAGCCGGAGAGCACGGTGTTATCGCGGTCCGGCCGATCGTCGTTCGGGAGCAGCGGGTAGAGCAGCACGGTGCGGCCGAGCATCACGAACGGCGACCGCTGAAGCGTCAACGCCAGTTGCGCGCCGATGTCGCGCGGCGGGTAGAAGATCTCGCGTTCGTTGGCGGGGTTGCGCTGGATCGGCAGCGAGGTGGCGAGAGCCAGCACCATCGCGGCGCCGAGCATGAAGCCGCCGAAACCGCCCGCGATCTTGAACACGAGCTCGGGACCTTTGCCGGGAGCGACGAGCTTGCGAGCCAGCAGCGCCAGCGCCAACCCGCATACGAAGGCAACCGCGATCGAGAACCACGGGTTGCCCTGGCCCAAGCTGAGCAGAGGGCGCAGGAGCAGCAGCGCGCCGACCCCGACGAACAGTCCGATCAGCCTACGGTTCGCCCCCAGCGCCGCCAGCGAGGCGATGACGAGGACGAGTATCAGGTCGATCCAGGTGAGGTCAGTCACGCGCGGATATCGTATCCGGCGCCCTTCACTGCTTCGATGACATTCGCCATAGCGTCGTCGACCTCTGCGTCGGTGAGCGAGCGCGACGCGTCGCGGAACCGCAGCCTGACCGCCACGCTGCGCCTTCCTGCCGGCAGCTGGCCACCCTGGTAGACGTCGAACGGCGCGATCGACTCGAGCTTCTCCCCCGCCGCGTCCGCGCAGAGGCGTTGCAGCTCGGCGTAGCTGACCTCGCGCGGCGCGATGACGGCTAGGTCGCGTTCGGCGAACGGTTGACGCGAGAACTCGCGGAAACGCACGGCGCCGGAGCCGAGAGGGAGCCTCAACTCGGCGACATAGAGCTCTCCCTGCTCGTAGCGAGCCTCGATCTCGGGGTGGACTCGGCCGGCGTGGCCGACCATCTCCCCCTGCCAGCTGATTGCGGCCGAGACGCCGGGGTGGAGCTGCGGGTGCTGAGACGCCTCCGCCTTCAGCTCAGCTCCGGCCAGCACCGCGAGCTGCTCGAGCAGCCCCTTCAGGGTGAAGAAGTCGCTCGGCACGTCGCCGCGCCAGCCGCCCTGCAAGCTAGGGCCGCGCACCAGCAGCGCGAGCCTCTCCTCTTCAGTCCCTAAGAAGACCCTGCCGACCTCGAACATGGCGAGCGCGGGCGCCCGGCGGTTGGTGACGGCGGCGGCGAGCAGGCCTGGCAACAGCGACGTGCGCAGCACGGCGCGGTCCTGGCCCTGCGGCGCCGCGAGGCGCACATGCGCCGCGGGCGAGTTCGAACGCTCGAGCTCGGCGTCAGACGTGAAGACGTAGGTGACGGTCTCCTGCAGGCCCAGCGCCGCCAGCCGCTGCTTCAGGGTCCGATGCGTCGGGTCGGTGGGCGGAGGCACGAAGAACATGCTCGGCACGCTGAGACCGACGTGCTCGTACCCGTGCAGGCGCGCGACCTCCTCGATGAGGTCCTCCTCGATCCCGAGATCGAAGCGCCAGGTCGGCGGCGTCACCGACCAGTCGGCCGCGTCGTCGGCACCGTCGACCGCGCAACCGAGCGCCTCGAGGTAGGCGCGCTGCCGCTCGGGGGCCACCTCGAAATCCATCAGGAACGAGACCCGAGCGGGTCTGAACGCAACGCTGGGACGCGCGACGTCGGCCCCGAAGAGGCTGACGCCGGCATCGACCGTGCCGCCCGCCACCTGCTGGATGAGGTGGCTGACGTAGGCGGACGCGACAGGCTGCAGGTTCGGATCGACGCCGCGTTCGAAGCGCGTGCGAGCGTCGGTTATCAGCTTGTGGCGCTTGGCCGAGCGCCGGACCGTCACAGGGTCGAAGTGCGCGACCTCCAGCGCTACCTCGCTGGTGTCGCTGACGACGCTGTCGTGAAGGCCGCCCATGACGCCGGCCAGGCCGATCGCTCGGCTGCCTGACCTCTCGTCGGGGGTGGCGATGACGAGGTCCTCCGGAACCAGCTCGATCACTTCCTCGTTCAGCAGCTCGAGGCGCTCGCCCGGCAGCGCCAAGCGCGTCTGGATGACCCCATCCGTCAAGACCCTGGCGTCGTAGGCGTGTGACGGCTGGCCGAGGGCGAAGGTGACGAGGTTGGTGACGTCGACGACGTTGTTGCGCGGCCTCAGCCCCAGATGCGCCAGCTTCCGCTGCAGCCATACCGGGCTCGGCGCCACCTTGACCCCATGAATGGCTCGCATGGTGAAGCGCGTGCATAAGTCGGGCCTGGCGACCTCGATGCTCAAGCCGTCGTCGAGGCTAGGGTCTCCCTGGTCGAGTCCCGCCGCCGGGTTCACGACGGCGAAGCCGAGCTTCGCCCCCAGGTCGCGAGCGACGCCGAGCAGGCTGAACGCGTCGCCGCGGTTCGGCGTCAGCTCGAGCTCGATGACGGTCTCGGCCGGCCAGAGGCGCGCCATGTCGCTGCCGATCTCGAGGTCGTCGGGCAGCGCGATGACGCCGCCCTGGTAGTCGTAGACGCCCAGCTCCCGCGGGCTTGCCAACACGCCGCGACTGGCCACGCCCAGCATCTCGCGCTCGGCGACCTCGACCCCCAGACCGGGCAGCCGCGCTCCGGGCAGAGCGAGGGCCGTCAGCATGCCGAGGCGCACGTTGGGAGCGCCGCATACGACTTGGATCGGCGGCGCGCGTTCCGCCGAGAGGGCGGCCACCTTGAGCAGGTGGTCGGAGCCGGCGATGGGCTCGGCGGAGACGACGCGCGCCGTCACGACCCCTGCCGGGGCCGCGGGCACGTCGTGAACGGTCTCCACCGCCAAGCCGAGCCCGTCGAGCAGCTCGACGAGCCTGCCGGTCTCCGGCAGTGGCTCCTCGAAGAACTCCTGCAACCAGCCGCGCGGCACCCTCATATCCTGCTCCTCACAGCTCGCCCCTGAACTGCTCGAGCACGCGCAGGTCGCTCTGGTAGAAGTGCCGGATGTCGGAGACGCCGTACGAGACCATCGCCAGGCGCTCGATCCCGAAGCCGAAGGCGAAGCCGGTCACACCCTCGTAGCCGACGGCCTCGAAGACCTTGGGATGCACCATCCCGCAGCCGCCGAGCTCCAGCCACTCCTCCTTGCCGGTGCGCGGGTTCGACCACCAGATGGCGAACTCGGCACCGGGCTCGACGAACGGGAAGAACGTCGGCTGCAAGCGCGTCTTGGCCTTGGGGCCGACGAGGGCGCGCGCCATCTCATCGATCGCTCCCCGCAGGTCGGCCATCGTCACGCGCTCGTCGACCACCAGCGCCTCGAGCTGATGGAACTGGGCTTCGTGCGTGACGTCGACGGCCTCGTTGCGGAACACCTTCCCGGGCACAACCAGCTTGAACGGAGGCTTGTGAGTCTCCATGTACCTGACCTGCATGGTGCTCGTCTGCGTGCGCAGCAGCCGGCCGTCCGTCGCCCAGAACGTGTCTTGGGTGTCGCGCGCCGGATGCTCGTCAGGGAAATTGAGGGCAGTGAAGTTGTAGTACTCGGTCTCGAGCTCCGGTCCTACCGCGACGTCGTAGCCCATCGACCTGAAAACGTCGAGCAGCCGGTTCGTCACCTGGGTGAGGAGATGCAGACCGCCGCCAGCGAGTCGTGTGCCAGGCAACGTGACGTCGACGGACTCAGAGGCGAGCTTCGTCTTGACGGCGTCGGCCTCGAGCCGTTCGCGCCGCGCTTCGATCGCCCCGTCGACAGCCTGCTTGAGCGCGTTGATCGCCTGGCCTGCGACCCTGCGCTCGTCGGGCGCCATCGCGCCGAGCGACTTCAGGCGCTCGGTGACGATGCCTCTCTTGCCGAGGTACGCCACCTTGACTTGCGCCAGCTCGTCGAGATCGAGCGCGCTCGCGACCCTGGCGAGGGCCTCGCGCAGCTCGGCGTCGGCTGGCTCGTTCGAACTTCCTTGCATCCACATCCTCCAGACAGCGGCGGACCTGCCGCCGTCGGTCACGAAAAAACCACCGTCCGGAATCCGAACAGTGGCAAGCCTGCGCAGGTTCCTCGCGAACCCTGCGCCTAGTTGGTAAACGACGCGCTGTGATGCGACTTGGGAGCCGCGAGGCGTCTCATGCGGTCGAGTCTATGGCGCTGTCGGCGCAGTGTCAACGCGAACCCTCCTCCCAGCCGGGTGCGGGGACCTCGAACAGGTCGGCGAGCCAACCGCCGGCGACCCGGTAGGTGTCATGAGAGAGGGTCGTAGTTGCGTGCCGGGAACCGAACTCATCTGCGGCGAGCTCGTCGGCGAAGGGGCCGACGATTGCCGGGCCGCCTGAGTACGATTCGGGTGCCACGGGCACTATCACCTCCAGGTAAGTGCCTTGGCGATCACTTACCTCGCGTGCCAGCGCGTAGCGCTCACGCCACTCTGGCCTGTCGACCAACTGGTAAAGGTAACTCTTCAGCCTCTCGAAACCCGCGCCGTCGGCACCCGGGACCATGTACAGGCTAACCAAATGGCCCGAATCTATCCCGACCTGCCCTCGGTAGAGCTCAGCGTCAGGGAACAGTGTCAGCATCAGGCTAGCCACGATGTCGGCAAGCTCACGACCGGCATGCACCAAGACTCGTCTTTCATCCGCGAGTTCAGCGGGTCGGTACCGATCGATTCCGCCACCCATCTACGTTACAGATCGTAGCATCGCCGGCAGAGCTGAGCCTCACTAGGGATCGGGTCAATCGAGCCACGTCCGCAACTGGGCGAGGGCGTGGTGATCCCCTATCAAGACTACTTTGTCACCCCTCATAACTTCGAAGTCGGAGCTTGGATTCAGCTCTACCTGGCCGCCGCGCTCGACCGCGATCATGTGAACCCTGAAGCGTCTAGGAAGCCTCAACTCTCCGAGGGTACCCAAGAGGGGGTCTTGCGCCACGATCTCGAGAACCTCGTGGCCAGTTCCGAACTCGATGGCCTCGAGTACCTTCGGCGCGGCGAACTGCTTCGCGAGTTGAACGCCCATGTCGTGCTCGGGGCGGACGACCCGGTCAGCCCCGACCCTGGTCAGCACCTGGGCGGTGAGCTGGTTCGTCGCCTTGCTGACCACGAACCTGGCCCCAAGGCTCTTGAGCAGGGTCGTCGCCAGAACGTTCGCCTCGAAGTTGACTCCGATCGCCACGACCACCGCATCGAAGTTCCTGACCCCCAATCTGCTCAGGGCCGCCTCCTCGGTGGCGTCGGCCACCACCGCGTGAGTGACTCGCCCCATGATCGACTCCACAAGTAGCTCGTTTCGGTCTACCACCACGACCTCATGCCCCATCTCATAGAGCGTCGTGGAGACCGCGGTGCCGAACCTGCCCGCCCCCAACACAAGGTATTGACGAACCTTCATACCGACCTCCAGAGAACTGTCACGCTCGAAACTCGCACTGGCTCAACCCACCAGTACGTCCTCGCGCGGGTAGCGCACGGACGGCCGGTCTTTCCTTTGCACGAAAGCCAGCAAGAACGTCAATAGCCCGATCCTACCGACGAACATGAGTACCGTCACGATCAGCTTGCCTGGCGTGCTCAGTTGGCTCGTGATTCCGAGCGAGAGACCCACGGTGCTCAAAGCCGATATGACCTCGAAGACCAACTCGGTGATGTCCTTGTCCGGATCGGTGAAGCTGAGCAGCGTGGCAGCGGCGCCGATCAACAGCACGCCCGACGTACAGATCGCCGCGGCCTTCATAATCAATGCGGTCTCGATACGCCGCCCGAAGAGGTACAGCTCCCTGGACCCGCGGCTGATCTGCCAGATGCTGGCCAGCAAGATCACAAGAGTCGTGGTCTTGATCCCTCCGGCAACCGAGCCTGGACTGCCTCCAACGAACATGAGCAGCATCGTCAGCAACAGAGTCCCTTGGCGCATCTCGGAGAAATCCACAGTGTTGAACCCAGCGCTGCGCGTGGTAACGGCTTGGAACAAGCTAGAAAAGATCTTGTGAATCGGGCTCATCTGCCCGAATGTGGCTGAGTTCGACCACTCCATGACGGCCATGGCAGCGGCACCGCCAACGATAAGGACCCCAGTCACCAGTAACACTAGTCTCGTATGCAGCGTCAGGCGCGGACGGCGTGCCTGACTGCTTCGGACGACTCCGAGCACCTCGAAAACCGCGACCGTCCCGAGGCTCGCGACGACTATCAAGGTGGCGACCGTCAGGACCACGACAGAGTCGGTGGCGAACCGCTCGAGGCTGCCAGGGAACAGCGATAGGCCCGCATGGTTGAAGGCGCTGACACCGTGGAAGACGGCTACGAAAACCGCGTTGTCCACGTCCGCGGCGCGCAGACGGACCCAGAGCACCGCGGCGCCGACGAGCTCCATCCCGGTCATGAACAAGAAGATGCGCTTCAGCAGCCTGACGATCCCGCCGAACTTGGCAGGGTCATGTACGAGGCTGTAGCTCATTCTCTCGCGGAAACCGATCCTGCGCCCCGTGGCGAGGGCTATCAGTACTCCGAGCGTCACCACGCCGAAACCGCCCACTTTTATGAGCATCAGAAGGGTCGCCTGACCGAAGGCGGAGAGATCACTCCCTGCTTCGATGACCGCCAAGCCGGTGATACATAGGGCGCTCGTGGCCATGAAGAGGGCGTCGATCAGGGCCAGCCTCTGACCGTCCGCGCCCGAGGTGGGAAGCCGAAGCAGGAAGGTGCCGACGACGATGGCTCCCAGGAACGAAGCCACCGCTGCCTGGCGTGCGCTCAGACGCACGGCATGGATCCCCGACTTGTTAGTCGGGCGGCTTTCACCGGTGACCTCGACCTTCGGCCTCATCCACCGACGCCTGCGCCTCTCGCACGTCACCAGGCTTTAGGAGCAGATTGCCGAGCACCAACGCGGCGACCCCGGCCATGCCGCTCGCCGTCAGCACCGCCAACCTTGCCGCGGCGAGATGGTTGGGATCGGTGAACGCAAGCTGCGAGATGAACAGGGCCATGGTGAACCCGATGCCCGCGACAAGGCCCAAGAGCGCGATGTGGCGCCGATCTACGCCGCCCGGCAAAACGCTGACCCCGAGTCGAACGGCGGCCCAAGCCGCCAGCAGCACACCGATCAACTTGCCTAAAACGAGACCGGCGATGATGCCTAAGATCAGCCGCCACGTGATGGGATCGATAGTGATCGTCGCGAAGGTGACGCCGGCGTTCGCTAGGGCGAACAGCGGCATGATGCCGTAGGCCACCCAGGGATGCAGCGTCTCTACTAGACTGTCGGCCGGTGACATCGCCTCGCGCCTGGCTCGGTTGACTCTGCCGAGCCGTCGCGCGAGGTCGCCGGAGCTAAGGCCTTCGGGTAGCCTCTGCGCGAGTTGCGCGAGCTCGGTTCGTACGCCGGCGAGGAACCCTGCCGGACCCAACCACACCTTCACTGGCGTCGCGAGGCCAACGATGACGCCCGCGATCGTCGGGTGTATGCCGGCGCCATAGACACCTGCCCAAGCGACCGCTGCCGGCAATATGTACGCGACCTTCGAGCGGATACCGAACCGCTGCATGACGAAAATGCCTGCGAACCCTAGCGCTGCCACCATCAGACCGGAGAAAGTGATGCCCGACGAGTAGAACAGGGCGATCACGACGATCGCCCCCAGATCGTCGATAACGGCCACGGCCAACAGCAACACCCTCAGCGCGGCTGGGACACGCCTTCCGAGCAGCGCGAGTATGCCAACGGCGAAGGCTATGTCCGTGGCCATCGGTACTGCCCAGCCGTCACGAACGTCAGGGCTCGCGACGGCCAAGTAGATGACTGCCGGCACGACCATGCCGCCCAGTGCGGCAGCCAGTGGGAGCGCCGCCCGCCGCCAGTCCGCCAACTCGCCATGATGTAGCTCGCGCCGCACCTCAAGCCCGATGACGAAGAAGAAGACCACCATCAGGACGTCGTTCACCAGCCATTCAAGGTTCCTCTCGAACGTGAAGCCCCCTATCCGGATACCGAGCTGCGTATGCCAAAAAGCGTCGTAAGATCCGGCCCAGGGTGAGTTCGCGAGGATCAGGGCGATGGCTGCTGCCATCAGAAGCAAGAGTCCGCTCGAGGCTTGGATTCGCAAGAAGCGCTCCAAGGGCCTGGTCGCGAGGCGCCTCAGACGGAGCAGCGGCTCCCATGCTTCAGGTGGTAGCGAAGGAGTGTCGTCCTGACGGGGCGGGACAGCGTTCGTACCCATCTGCCTTCCTCTCGGCTCGAAAGCCCGAGGAAGGCGGCCCGACCTTCCGATGTCCTGTGGCCAGTAGGCCACACCCGGACGCCCACGCTAACATTAAGCCATGCACCGTGCGCCTCAAGGCCAGCCTGGGCGCCCTACTGATCGGCTAGACACGTTGTAGGTACACCGCGCAAGTCGTCGATCCTGTCAAAGGCGGTTCAAGCCAGGCCAGCGGTGTTTGAAGGCATTTGCACGCGCTGTCGATAGGGTCTAAGATGATGAGCGGACATCTTCCCGACACGTAGCGGGTGGGTTGCAAGCCCACCCCTTTTCATGACGGGAAGAACGGAGGACGGCAGTGGATCTCAAGGCAGCGGCCACCGAGGTGCTGGAGCCCCTCGGCTATGAGGTGTTGGAGCTGGTCAGCTCGGCATCCGGTCGCAGCCGTAGGCTTCTACTGCGCATCGACCGCCTCGACGAGGGCATCGTGAACATGGACGACGTCGCCAAGGCGTCCGAAGTCTTCGGCCTCGAGCTTGACCGCCTGGACCCGTTCGACGTTCCCTACCGGCTCGATGTCGAGTCGCCGGGCGCTGAGCGACCCCTGACGCGCGCGCGCCACTTCGAGCGCTTCGTCGACCTGGAGGTCAAGTTCCGCACAGGCGGCGTGACCCGCAAGGGCAAGGTCGTGTCCGTCACCGGTGACACGGTGACTTTCGATGTCGCGGGCGAAACGGTCGCCGTCGACGTCGCGAACCTGGAGATGGCTCGTCTGGCCGAGTGGCCCGACAAGCCCCGCTGAGCCATTCCGCGGCTTGAGCATCTCAGCCGTAACGACCCGCGGGGCAACAACTGAATAGCAAGGGAGAAGTGAATGAACAAAGAGTTCGTAGACGCGCTGAACCTACTGGCAGCCGAACGCAACCTCGACAAGGAGCAGCTGCTCGAGAGCCTGGAAGAGGCGCTCCAGCAGGCGTTCGAGCGCACCATCATGCCCGGCAAGGCGATCGAGGTCTCCCTCGACCCCGAGACGGGCGAGATGGACATAGTCGTGATCAGGCGTGTGGTCGAGGAGATCGAGGACCCCGACAAGGAGATCACGCTCGCCGAAGCCCTCGAGCTCGACGACGAGGTCGAGGTGGGCATGGAGATGGAGTTCCCCGTCGACCCTGAGAGGTTCACGCGGATCGCGGTCCAGACCACCAAGCAGGTGATCACCCAGAAGATCCGCGAGGCGGAGCGCGCCATCGTGTTCGAGGAGTACAAGGACCGCGCCGGCGACATCATGACCGGCGTCGTCTCCAGGACCGACACCAAGCGCAACGTCTTCGTCGACCTCGGTCGCGGCGAGGCGATCATGCCGCACAAGGAGCAGATCCAGGGCGAGCGCTACATGGTCGGCATGCGCCTGAAGGTCTACGTGCAGCGCGTCGAGCTGTCGCCGCGCGGGCCGTCGATCATGGTGTCGCGCGCCGCGCCTGAGCTGCTCGAGTACCTGATGCGCCAGGAGATCCCCGAGGTCGCCGACGGCACCGTCGAGATCAAGGCCATCGCGCGCGAGGCCGGTCAGCGCTCCAAGGTCGCCGTCTCGTCCAACAACCCGAACGTCGATCCGATCGGCGCCTGCATCGGCCACCGCGGCAGCCGCATCCAGGCCGTGACGGCCGAGCTGCAGCGCGAGCGCGTCGACATCATCCTCTGGGACGGCGTGCCACGCGAGTTCATCAGGAACGCGCTCTCCCCCGCCAAGGTCGGCAACATCGAGCTCGACACCGAGGCCAAGAAGGCGCGCGTGACCGTCGGCTCCGACCAGCTGTCACTAGCTATAGGTAAGAGCGGGCAGAACGTTAGGCTCGCTGCCAAGCTGACCGGCTTCAGCATCGATCTGTCTCCCTCGGAGACGGTCTCCGACCTGGACGCCGCCATGCAAGCCGCGGCTTCGCGCCTCGGCGACGCGGCGCCGCCCGAGCGCGGACATGCGGCCTTCGACGCTCTGTTCGGCGCTGCCAAGCCGGCAGACGACGGCGCACAGAGCGCCGAGGAAGCGCAAGGCGAGGAAGCGTGATCCAGAGCGTGGCCGGCACATCCAACCCGAAGGCGCGCCACCTGCCGTTGAGGCGCTGCCTCTACTGTCGGCAGTCGCTGCCGCAAGGCAAGAAGCGGGACGGCCTGATCAGGCTCGTCGGCTCCGAGAGCGGTTACGCCCTAGACCTAGAGCGCAGGCTCGGCGGACGCGGAGCGTGGCTGTGCCGCGACTGCGCCGCCGCGCTCGCCTTCGGCAACGAGAAAGAGAAACAGGTCCGCCGCGTGTTCGGCGCGCAGGCCGACCAAGTGAGGGACCTGCTGCGTCAGGCTCTCGCCGCCGACCCGGTACGGCGCACCCACCATGCCGGGCAGATGGACGGAGGCGCGGATGTCGGATAAGGTCCGTATCTACCAGTTGGCCAAGGACCTCGGCGTCGAGAGCAAGGACCTGCTCGCTGCCCTCGACGCGCTCGGGGTCGAGTACAAGTCGTCGTCGAGCAGCCTCGACGCCGAGACCGCCGAGGCG
Organism: uncultured bacterium; assembly: GCA_964392895.1. Taxonomy (GTDB): domain Bacteria; phylum Deinococcota; class Deinococci; order Deinococcales; family Trueperaceae; genus CAYMRL01. Next base: position 283,527 of record CAYMRL010000003.1, on the reverse strand, counting down.
GTCACCCAGCTCCTGGCGGGCGGCGGTGACGCAGCGCCGGCCGAGCCGGCGCCCGAACCCAAAGCTAAAGAGGCCGCCAAGCCCGGCGGTAAGAAGGAGAGCGCCGAGCCGGCCGAAGCTTCTGCCAAAGCGGCCAAGGGCGCTACGAAGGCCGAAGGCAAGGCCGCACCCGCGAAGCTGGCCGCCGACTCCGGCCGGCTTCCGCTCCGCGCGCCGGTGATCACCGTCATGGGTCACGTCGACCACGGCAAGACGTCGCTGCTCGACTCGATCCGCAAGACGCACGTCGCCGACCGCGAAGCCGGCGGCATCACCCAGCACATCGGCGCCTACCAGGCGCAGACACCGAGCGGGATCGTCACCTTCCTCGATACCCCAGGTCACGAGGCGTTCACGACCATCCGTCAACGCGGCGCCAACGCGACAGACATCGCTGTCATAGTCGTCGCGGCTGACGACGGCGTGATGCCGCAGACGCGCGAGGCGGTGGCTCACGCCAAGGCCGCCGGCGTGCCGATCGTGGTGGCGATGAACAAGATCGACCTGCCGCAGGCCAACCCCGACAAGGTGATGCAGGAGCTGATGCAGCTCGAGCTGGTGCCCGAGGAGTACGGCGGCGACACGATCGTCGTCAAGCTCAGCGCCAAGACGGGCGAGGGCGTGGGCGACCTGCTCGAGATGCTCTCGCTGCTCGCCGAGGTCGAGGACCTGCGCGCCGACCCGAAGGCTCAGGTCAAGGGCGTCATCATCGAGTCGGTGCTCGACAAGCGCGCCGGCGTGCTCGCCACCGTGCTGGTGCAGCAGGGCACGCTACGCGTCGCCGACTACGTGGTCTCAGGCGAGAAGTGGGCCAAGGTCAGGCGCCTCACGGACTACGCCGGCAACAACATCAGCGAAGCCGGCCCTTCGGTGCCTGTGCAGGTACTCGGGTTCTCCGAGCAGCCCAGCGCAGGCGCCGTCGTCGAGGGTTACCCGACCGAGGTCGAGGCCAAGGCCGTCGCCAACGCTCGTCTGACCGAACGCAAAGACTCTGAGGCCAGTACCATCGGCCGCAAGGGTGTCACGCTCGCCGACCTCTTCGGCAAGCCCAAGACCAAGACCATCCACCTGCTGCTGCGCGCGGACACGCAGGGATCGCTCGAGGCGATCAAGGGCGTTCTGATGCGCGAGAGCGAGGCGACCGAAGAGGTCGACATCCAGATCATGCTCGCCGAGGTCGGCGCTCCGACCGAGTCCGACCTGTTGCTTGCCTCCACCGCGGACGCCTCGGTGCTGTCGTTCGGCGTCACCGCCCCCGGCAGCGTCGTCAAGTCGGCCGAGCGTCAGGGCATCCCGATGAAGTCGTACCGGATCATCTACGAGCTCATCGAGGACGTGCAGCGCATGGTGCGCGGACAGATCGAGCCCGAGCTCGAGGAGCGCACGCTCGGTCGCGCCGAGGTCAGGGCGGTCATCCACGTGCCCCGCAGCGGCAACATCGCCGGCTCGTACGTGCTCGATGGCGTACTCAGGCGCGGCGCCAAGGCGCGCCTCTCGCGCGGCGGCAAAGAGGTCTACAAGGGCTCGATCGCCGGGCTGCGGCGCTTCAAGGACGACGTCAGGGAGGTCACGACCGGCTTCGAATGCGGTGTGAACCTCCAGAACTACGACAACGTGCAGGAGGGTGACATCATCGAGGTCTACGAGATGGTCGAGGTCGGCGCCCTATGAAGTCTCGCAACGCGACAGGTCTCCTGATCCTGGGACTGGTCATCGCATCGCTGCTGTTCTTGTGGCAGCCGTGGAACCCGGGCGAACCGTCTCTCAAGCTGGGTCTCGACCTCCAGGGCGGCCTGCGGGTGACGCTGCAGGCGGACACCCCCAACCCGCTGCGTGACGACCTCAACGCCGCGCGCAACATCGTCGAGAACCGCGTTAACCAGTTCGGCGTCTCCGAGCCGCTGGTCCAGACGGCGGGCGCCGACAGGATCGTCGTCGAGCTTCCGGGCTTGACCTCCGACGACCAACAGCGGGCGCTCGACCTCATCGGTCAGCAGGCGGTGCTCGAGTTCAGGTTGGTAAGCGCCGCGGCCAACTCGCTGCCGACCGAGCTCCTTACGCTCGCCGACCTCGAGCCGGTGGCGTTCACTGGCGAGATCATCCAGACGGCCAGCGCCCAGTTCCAACAGGGCATGGGCGTTCCCTCCGGTCCCGTGGTCGTGTTCGAGATCCGTCGCGAATCGGTGGGCGACTTCGGCAACTTCACCGGCGGCAACGTCGGCCGCCGCATGGCGATAGTCCTCGACGACACGATCGTCACTGCGCCGACGCTGCAGTCGCGCATCTCCGACTCCGGCCAGATCACGGGGATCGGCTCGCTCGACGAGGCCTCCGATATCGCTCTGGTGCTGCGCAGCGGCTCGCTGCCGATCAGCTTGCACGTCGAGGAGGTCCGCTCGATCGGCCCGACCCTCGGCCGCGACGCCATCGACGCCGGCGTCCTGTCTGCGATCGTCGGCGGTGGCGCCGTCATCCTCGCCGTGCTCGTCTACTACGGGCCGCTGTTCGGTGGCGTGCTCACGTTCGCCATCGCGCTGGCGATGCTGTTCATCCTCGGCATCCTGGCCGCCCTCGGCGCCGCGCTCACCATGCCCGGTCTCGCCGGTCTGGTGCTGACCATCGGCGCCGCCATCGACGGCAACGTGATCTCCTTCGAGCGCATCCGCGAGGAGCTGCGCGCTGGACGTGGTCTCAAGGCCGCCATGAAGCGCGGGTTCAGCGTGTCGCTGGCCGCGATCATCGACGCCAACGTCACCACGCTGCTCGCCGCTCTCGCCCTCTACCAGTACACGACCGGCCCGGTGCGCGGCTTCGCGATCACCCTGGCGATCGGCATCGTCGCCTCCGTGTTCGCCAACGTCGTGATCGTGCCTTACGTCCTCGGACTGCTCACCCGCAAGAGCGACCGCTCCTACATGTGGAAGGGCTTCGATGTCCGCGGCCTCAAACTCGTGTCGCTGGGCAAAGTGGTGGTGCCGCTGCTCGCTGCCCTCGCCATCGGCTGTCTCGCGTGGGTGAGCATCAAGGGTCTGCCGCTGTCGACCGACTTCACCGGCGGCAACAACATCCAGCTCGAGGTACCGGTAGCCGTCACCGCCGCCGACATCAGGGCCGAGCTCGATGAGCTGGCCGTGCCCGGCATCACCGGCGCGGGAGTGACGATAGTGGAGAGTGAGGCTGCGGCTGGAGCGGCGACGCGCGTCGTCTACGTCCGTACCGGCATCGCCGACACGGCGACCGGCGATGCCGGTGAGCTAGCCGGCTCGCTGGCCCGCAACCTGGGCGGCATCGTCCAGCTCGCCGACTTCGTCGGCCCCGCCGTCGGCGCCGATCTCAGACGCGCGGCCGTGATGGCCGTGCTCGTCTCGCTCGGCCTGATCCTCATCTACGTGGCGTGGCGGTTCTGGCCGAACTGGATCGTCGCGCTCGGCTCCGTCATCTCCACGGCTCACGACGCCATCGTCGCCCTCGGCGCTCTGATGCTGTTCAACATCGAGTTCAGCATCCCGGTCATGGCTGCGCTGCTGTTCGTGGTCGGATATTCGCTCAACGACTCGGTGATCATCGCCGACCGCGTACGCGAGAACCTCCGCACCGTCCGCGACATGAGCTACCGCGACATCGTCGACCTGGCCGTCAACCAGACGCTCACCCGCACGATCGTCACGGCGGGCACCACGCTGCTCGTCGCCCTCGCGCTGCTGTTCTTCGGAGGTCCGGTGCTGTACGGCTTCAGCGTCGTGCTGATAGTCGGCATCATCGTCGGCACGCTGTCGAGCATCTTCATCCTCGCCCCCCTCACCGCATGGTTCAAAGAGCGGGAGCGCAGGGCGAAGGCTCCTAGCTCTGCCAAGCGCGCCCGAACCGCCTGACCATAGACGCAGGGCGCTTATCAGGCGCGCCCGCACCGAGGCTTGCTGCTCCCGCCAGATGCTGTTGGCGGGAGCAGTTCTTTTACCGATGTGCCTGACTTGTAGCTTGGAGTCAGTCGCTGGTTTGGCTGGCTGGCACGACGGCTCTGAACTGCCTCAGTAGCACGCCGCCCCAGGAGACGACGGCGCGCCACTCACCCTGGCTGAGCTCGATGTCTGCGGGCGACAGCACCAGCAGCGAGCTCTCTCGAGATCCGGCAAAACCTTCGCTGATGGCTATCCAGACGCTCTCTGACGCCACCTGCGCTCCGCCGGGGCTGAACCACTGCACGGCCAGCCAACCGGCCTCGTCGATGCCACTCAAGCTGAGCGTAAGCTGCAGGCGTCGAGCGTTCGGGGACCAGGTCAGAGCGCTATCGGCGCCGAGCCCGAGGCGCGTAGCCGCGGTCGGCACTGTCGTGTTCTCTGGTACCAACGGTATATAGAGCGGTCTACATGCCACGTTTGTAGTCGCGATCAGCGCCGCGAGGCCGGCAGCTCGCGCTACCGAGCCGGCCGATGGGCCGTTGAACGAGCGCCACGCCACGGCCGCCTTACCCCGCTCCCAGCAACAGGGCCGCCGCCAGCGCCACCGGAGCCGTCTCCGCACGCAGGATGCGCGGACCGAGGCCCACCGGGAGCGCCCCTGCCCTCTCGAGCAGCTTCACTTCCTCGGCGCTCAGCCCGCCCTCCGGACCGGTGACGACGACAACAGAACCGGTGCCGACCTCGGCTGCCAGGGCGGCCGTGGCTTCGGCCAAGCTATGGCTTGCCCTCGGATCGGTCACGACGATCAGCGTCGGTTCGGCCTGCTGCGCCAGCTCAGCGACCAGGTCGCTTAGACTTATCGGTCCGTATACCTGGGGAACCGTCGCCCTGCCGCACTGCCGCGCGGCCTCCTCGGCTATCCTCACCAACCGCGAGCGCCGTGACGGCGGCAGATCGTCGACATCCGCGTACGCCGTCTTCAACAGCGTGAAGCTGTGAACCCCGAGCTCCGTCGCGGGTCTGACGACATCGGCGAGCTTGTCGCCTTTGAGTAGCGCGACAGCGAGGGTAAGCCTAAGGGGCGCCTCGGCTCGCGACGGCTGAGGTTCGCCGAGCGCCAGCTCCACCGCGTCTCGGGATAGCGAGAGTATCGCGCCGCCCGCGATGCTCCCACGACCATCGAACGCCTCGACAGGGTCTCCGGCCTTGAGCCGCAGGACGTCGCGCAGGTGGTGTGCTTCCGGCCCTACCAACCTCGCTCTGGGCCCCAACTCGGACACCAGGACCCGGTTGCTGCGCCGGTAACGGTCGTCGACTGGAGCGCCAGCGTCGCGCTTATCACGGCTCATGCGCTCAGCTCGTGCGGCGGAACGCCAACAGCAGCCACTCGCCGTCTCTCTCGCTGCCGATGCGCCCCAAGCCCGCGGGGACCGCCCGCATGACCAGGTCCTCGCGCTCCGCCAGGATGCCCGTCAGAAGCGCCACGCCACGGGGCGTGAGACGCCGTGCGTACTCGGTGAGCAGGTTGGCGTGGAGCTCGGCGTAGAGGTTGGCGACGACCACGTCGAAGCGCTCCGGCAGGCCCGGCGCCTCTAACGAGCCAAGCGAGAAACGAGCCCGCGAGAGGTTGCGCTCGGCGTTCTCCCTGGCGACGGGTAGCGTGAGCGGGTCGACGTCGACGCCGTAGACAGTCTCGGCGCCAAGCCGGTCGGCGGCGATCGCTAACAGGCCGCTGCCAGACCCGACGTCCAGCACGCTGCGACCGGCCAACGGCAGCGACTCCAACGCCGCCAGAGCCATGCGCGTGGTCTCGTGGTGGCCGGTGCCGAAGGCGGAGCCGGGATCTAGCCAGATGATCAGATCGCCGTCGCGCGCCACCACTTCCCTGTGGCTGGGGGCGACGACGAGCCTACCCACCCGCACAGGTACCAGGCCTTCGCGGTAGGCGGCCAGGTAGTCGACGTCGGGCAGGTCCTCCCATACGCCGGGAAGGTCGAGAGTCACTTCGTCGTCGAAGTAGGCGACGAGATCGGAGGCGTCGCCGTCCCGGCCGACCGCCTCCACGACACCTAGGCAGCCGCTGTCCCACAGGACGCCCGCCGCGGCTGAGTCAGGGCTGGTTCCTGGCAAGCGGAACGCCTTCAAGCGTTCACCTTCGAGCTTTCGAACCGCGCGTCGCGCGTGACGATCTCGAAGCCGAGCCGCTCGCCCTCCCTCAGGTAGAAGTCGATGTCGGCGGTGCGCGTCGAGGCTCCGAGGCTGCGACGCTCGTACGCCCTCGAGGCCGTCAGGATCATCGTCTCGGCCAGGCAGGCGGGCACGAAGCCCTCGCCGAAGCGCAGGTCGATGCGCGTGCGCATGTCGCCGGGCGGCCTCACGACGCCACCGGGCACCAGCTCCACGCCCGGCACCTCCTTGACGCTCTCGTCGACGTCGGCGGGGCGGCCGAGATCGAAGATCCACGCTCCCGGCTTCACGTCCTGCGCGAAGATCAGCGGCCTCGGATCCGAGGTGGCCGTGAAGATCAGATCGGCGGAGGCCACCGCCTGAATGTCGGTAGTCGCGATGATCTCGGTGGTGGGGTACTTCTTGCGCAAAGTGGCGGCGCTGCGGTTCAACCGCTCGCGGTCGCGGCCGATGAGGATCAGCGAGCCGACCTCGCCGACGATCATCCTGGCCACACCGAACGCGACCACGCCGTTGGCTCCGACGATGGCGGCGGTCGCGGACTTGAGGGTGCCGCCCTGCGACTTGAAGCGCTTGAGCAGGCCAGGCACGGCGGCCTTGACCGTGGCGGCGGTGTAGGCACCACCGTTGGTCACGATGATCTCGGGCACGGCGTCTTGGACCTCGCGGCCCTTGTCGCCTACGGTCGACCAGAAAGCCCCGAGACCGACCACCTCGGCGCCAAGCTGGTGCGCGAAGCGCGCACCCTGTATGGCGAGGCGCAGGGCGTCATCGGGATTGCTTCTGAACTGATCCGGCATCAGCGGTGCGGAGATCAGCATCACTCGCAGTTGGCGCCCGTCTTGCAGGGTCACGCCTTCGATGAGGCCTTGGAACTGCGGCCTCACCGACAGGAACATGCGCTTGAGCCAGCGCTCTGGCAAGATCCCCGGCTTAACGAAGTTGTTCAGCACGTACCTGAGCCAGCGCTGCGAGCGCGGCTGCCACACGTCGTCGTACGAGAGCGGGTGTACCAGGAACGCGCACAGAGCCTGGTTCTGGTCCTGGCCGCGCACGGCTCTGCCCTCGCCCAGCTTGACCTCGGTCCCGTCACGGATACGAGACAGTGCGGACTTGTGACGCCACATGACGAGGATCGCCAGCACGCCGAGCAGCGCTCCCGCCTCCCAGCCGAGCAGACCTACCGCGGCGCCGATGACGGCGCCGAGCCCGAGGGTCAGCACCCCGGCGACTGTGCCGAGCGCGACGTAGCCGGTGAGCGCCAGCACGACCGCGTAGACGACGACCGGCAGCGACAACGCCCAGAACGGCGCGCTTCCCAGCGCGAAGAGAGCGCCGAGGCCGCCGAGCATCACGCCGTTGCCGCGGCCGCGCGGCGCAGAGCGGAAACCGCGCAGCGGGACCGGGTAGAGGTGGCCGACCACCGCCCCGACCAACGCAGAGGCAGCGGACAGGCCGATGAGCGGCGCGCCCAGGGCCGATACGCCGATGATGTTGCCGGGGATGAACGAGACGCGCGGGTCGAGACCGGCGGAAGCCGCGGCAGCGAACCCGAACTCGACCGCGTAGGCGAGGTAGAGCCCGGCCTTGGCGCAGATGACGCCGATGACGACGGCAGCCATGCCCTTCAACAGGTCGACGATGAAGCTCGCCACGGCCACGCCCGCGCCGACCAGGCGGTAGACGTTCTCGACGCCCAACAGGTGCGGGTTGACCTCTCGAGGGTCGAAACCGGAGGCGGCGCGCACCAACCACGCACCCAACGGCACCGACCCGAGCAAGTAAGCGACCGCCAGCGGCGCGACTATCAGCCAGGTGTACTCCATGCGGTCCATATCTTACGCCCGGGCGCCGCTCGGCGACGACCCGGTGGTACGATTCTCAGCGTGGAAGGCCGCGTCCCCCCGCACAACATCGAGGCCGAACAGAGCGTCCTGGGCGCGATCCTCCTCGACAACGAGGTCTACTCGAACATCGAGGGCCTACTCACAGCCGAGCACTTCTATAAGGAGTCGCACCGCAAGGTCTTCAGGGGCATCGAGCGGCTGCATCGCCGCGGCGACCAGATGGACCTGATCACGCTCACCGAGGAGCTGAGGCAATCAGGCGACCTCGAAGGCATCGGCGGCGTCAACTACCTCGTCGCGCTGGCCGACATCGTCCCGACGGCCGCCTACGCCGATAGCTACGCTCGTATCGTGCACGAGAAGGCGACGCTGCGCGACCTGATCAGCGCCAGCGGCAAGATCTTGCAGACGGCCTACGACCAGGCCGCGCCCATCGAAGAGATCATGGAGGGTGCGGAGCAGGCGATCTTCGACCTGGGTGTCCGCAAGCGCCGCAGCCACTTCGAGGACATGCCTGCGCTGGTACGTGAGACGTTCGCCGAGATCGACGAGCGCTTCGCCAACCCAAACCCGGTATCGGGCTTAAGGACGGGCTTCTCGCTACTCGACCAGATGACCGCTGGGCTGCAGCCCGCGACGCTGAACGTCGTCGCCGCCCGCCCCTCGATGGGCAAGACCGCCTTCGCGCTCACCATCGGCCTCAACGCCGCTCTGAAGGAGAAAGCGGCCGTCGGGATCTTCTCCCTCGAGATGTCGTCGATCCAGTTGGTCACGCGCATGCTCTGCTCGGAGGCGCGCGTCGACATGAGCCGGGTACGCAACGGGCAGCTCACCGAGCGCGACTTCCACCGTCTCGCCGAGACCGCGGGCAAGATCTCCGAGGCGCGTATCTTCATCGACGACAACGCCAACATGACGGTGATGGAGCTGAGCTCGCGGGCTCGACGTCTGATGCGCGAGCAGGACCTCGGGCTGATCATCATCGACTACCTGCAGCTGATGTCGGGCTCGATCGGGCGCGGTCAGGGCGAGAACCGGCAGCAGGAGATCTCGGCCATCTCGCGCGGGCTCAAGGGGTTGGCCAGGGAGCTAGACATACCGGTGGTGGTGTTGTCGCAGCTGTCACGCGCCGTGGAGGCCAGGCCGAACAAGCGGCCGATGCTCTCCGATCTGAGGGAGTGCGTCACTGGCGACACGCTCGTCAACCTTGCCGACGGGCGCAGGCTGCCGATCGCTGAGCTGGTTGGCAGCAAGCCCGAGGTCGTCGCCATGCGGGAGGACGGCAAGCTCGTTCACGCGCAGAGCGACCTGGTGTGGAGCGTCGGTGAGCGGCCGGTCCTGAAGGTGACTCTCGCCAGCGGGCGCTCTAGCCGTACCACTGCCCGGCACCGCTGGTTCACGTTCGACGGTTGGCGCCGACTCGAGCAGCTCAAGATCGGAGACAGGGTCGCGCTGGCGAGGCGGCTCCCGGCTACCGGCGCAGAGCTGAGCTGGAGCGACGCGAAGGTCGCACTTCTGGGACAACTGATAGGCGACGGCTCCTACCTCCGCGGCCAGAGCCTGCGCTACACGACCTCCGACCTAGAGAACGACCGCGTGGTGCGCGAGGGCGCTCGGGAGTTGGGCAGCGAGGTCAAACGCTACGCAGGGCGTGGTGAGTGGTGGCAGCTCCTCATCTCAGGCAACGGCGACCGTTGGCAGCCTGCAGGTGTCGGCGCATGGCTCAAAGAGCTCGGCGTGTTCGGTCAACGGTCGGCCGAGAAGCGTATACCGGACGAGGCGTTCCGTTTGCCGAGGCGCCAGCTGGCGCTGCTCGTCAGGCACCTGTGGGCGACCGACGGCTGCATTCACGTTCGTAGCAGTGGCAAGAGAGGCTCTCACCGCGTCTACTTCGCGACGTCGAGCCCGGGGCTGGCGCAAGACGTCGCCGCGCTGCTCCTGCGACTCGACATCCTGGCGCTGGTCAAACGGCCCCGCTCCAACTCCGACGCTTGGCAGGTCGACGTATCTGGCGCGACCGACCAGCTCCGGTTCCTGGCCGAGGTCGGGGCTCACGGCCCCCGAGTCGCGCCAGCGCGGCGGCTGAGTCAAGTGCTCGAGGGTATCAGCGCGAACACGAACCGCGACACTTTGCCCCTACAAGCTTTCGACAGGGTTCGCGAGGCAGCGCGCGCAGCAGGCTTCACTACGCGCCAGTTGGCGGCGGCTCGAGGTACGTCTTACGGCGGCTCATCCCACTTCAGCTTCGCTCCTTCTCGAGAGATGGTGGCTTCCTACGCCGCCGTTCTGGACAGCGCTGAGTTGCGTGCCTTCTCCGAATCCGACCTCTACTGGGACGAGATCGTCTCGATAGAACCAGCCGGCGTCGCAGAGGTCTTCGACCTGACCGTGCCTGGCCCCGCCTCCTGGCTCGCGGATGGGGTCGTGATGCACAACTCGGGAGCCATAGAGCAGGACGCCGACCTCGTGATGTTCATCTACCGCGACGAGTACTACGACAAGCACAGCGAGAAGCAGGGCATCGCAGAGGTGATCATCGGCAAGCAGCGCAACGGGCCTACTGGCGACCTCGAGCTGCAGTTCCACAACTCGCACGTCCGTTTCAACGACCTCGCCTACACCAGTTGAGCGCGGTCGAGCGAGCGCCAGCTGCACGCGGATAGACCGATCTATCTATTCCTAGAGCGCTCTGTCTACCGCCAGCCGTCATCAGCCCCTCAAGGGTAGGTATTTTTCACTCTGCATCGTGAGTAACGCATGATAGGGTTGGCCTGATTCTTAGGAGGAGATGCCTATGCCCTCAATGCGCGAGCGAATGTCTCGCTGGCTGAGTCCCAAGATAGAGGCCGTCGGCCTCGAGGTGGGTACCAGCGCGCTGAAGGTCGTGGAGCTCCGGCCAGGCAACCCGCCGAGCCTGTCGGCTCTAGCCATGCGCCCGATGCCGCCAGGCCTCATTCAGGAAGACAGGGTCACCGACGCCCAAGGACTGGCGGAGGAGATCAAGGCTCTCTTCCACGACGCCGGCATCCACCGGCGCTTCACGGTCACGGCTGTCAGCAACCGGCAAGCCATCACGAGAAACATCCACGTGCCTCGCATGAGCGTCCAAGAGCTCGACGAGGCGATCAAGTGGGAGGCGGAGCGCTACATCCCCTTCCCCATCGATGAGGTCATCCTCGACTACTTCGTCCTCGACAACCCCGAGGACATCGAAGAGGGTGGCCAGCTAGAGGTGGTCATCGCCGCCGCGCGCTTGGATGAGGTCACGCAGCAGGTCGAGTACCTCAAGCTCGCCGGCTTGGAGCCGCACGTCATCGACGTCAAGCCGTTCTCGCTGCTGCGCTCGCTCAAGGGCTCGCTGCTGGGCGATCACCTCAGCAAGACCACCCTCTCCGGCTCCGTCTACACAGAGGCCAACGAGGTCGGGGTCGTGCTCGAGATCGCCGCCAGCACCTCGACCATCACCCTGGTGCGCGGCCAGCGCGTCCTCATGAACCGGCCGCTGAGCGTGTCAGGCGACCACTTCACCGCGGCCATCCAGCGCGCCTTCGGCCTCGACTTCGACAGCGCCGAGGACGTCAAGCTCGAGTACGGCACCGCCACGATCCCGACCGAGGACGAGGAAGACCTCCTCAACTTCGACGCCAAGCGCGAGCAGTTCTCGCCTGGCCGCGTCTACGAAGCCCTCAGGCCTGTGCTGGTGGACCTCACCACCGACATCCGCCGCAGCCTCGAGTTCTTCAGGGTGCAGAGCGGCGACGCCAACATCAGCCGCATGCTGGTGACGGGCGGCGGCGCCAAGCTGCGCGGCCTGCCGGAGGCCATCGGCGATGCGCTCGGCTTCCGCGTCGAGCTCGGCGATCCATGGCTTACCATATATGTGGACGAGAACCGTTTCGACACGCAGTACCTCAGGCGCGCCGCCTCGGAGTTCGCGGTGCCGCTGGGGCTCGCCCTGAGAGGAGTTGCCGGCGTTGATTAACATCAACCTACTCCCTAAGAACCTCAGGCGCGTCAGGGAGCCCGGCTACTGGCGTCTGCTCATCGTGCTCTTCCCTCTGCTCGTCTTCGGAGTGGCGGCGCTGTTCCAGTACTTCGCCAGCACGACCGAAGCTAACCTGCAGAGGGAGAGGCTCGCACGCGAAGACCAGCTCGCCCTGCTGCAGCCCTTCCTGCGCGAGCAGCGCGACCTGCTCACCAGGCAGCAGCAGCTCAACCAGCTGATCGCGGTGGCGCGGTCGGTGCGCGAGAACAGGATCATGTGGACCGGCGAGATCGCCGGGATGCTCGAGCACCTGCCTTCGCGCAGCGTCGCCGGGCGCCCGGTCATCGACTTCGACTCGCTGGTGATGTCGAGCATCGTGCCCGCCAGATCCGATCCTCAGAGGTACGAGGGCAGGCCTGTCATCGCCGAGATGAACGTCAACGGCAACGTGCTGAACGCCGACGTCCTGGCGGAGTTCATCCGTTCGCTCGAGAGCTCGAGGAACTACGGCGTCGCCTTCCAGACCGCCACGCGCCAGAGCGACACCGACCTCTTCGACTACACGCTGACCGTCGGCGCGATAGCTGAGGGCCAACGATGAAGCTCGGCTCCTTCTCCTTCCGCAACATGCGTCAGCGCGACATGGCGCTGGTCGCCATCGTGCTCTCCCTCGTCGCGGGCCTGCTCTGGTACTTCTACATGTACCGCCCGACGCAGGACCGGATCACCGACCTCGAGACGCAGATCGTGCGCCTCGACCTCGAGATCCGCCGCGGCGAGGACGCCCGCAACAACCTGCCAGACCTGCGCCTCGCCGTCGCGCAGCTCGAGGACGACCGCCGCGTCTTCCTCAGCGAGCTGCCGACCGAGAGCGACATCGCCGGCCTCATCGACCAGCTGCGCGTCTCCGCCGCCGGCGCCGGCGTCCTCGTCAACAGCTTCAGCCAGGGCACGGCCCAGGAGAACGTACAAGACGTGCGTCCGATCGGCTTCTCCATCGAGACCGAGGGCAACTACGCCGACACGATGGCGTTCCTCGGCCAGCTCGAGTCGCTGCAGCGCTTCACCAAGATCGAGCGCGTCTCGCTCAACCTCGTCGACAACACCTCGACCGACCCCGGTATCAATGCCGACTACGACTTCGTCATCTACGTCTACACAGGGCAAGACCCGGGAGAGCTGTGACGATGGGACTCTCTAGGACAGCCAAGATCCTCCTCGCAGCGCTGCTGGTGGCCGCGGCGGGCTTCGCTTGGGTGAACTTCTTCAACCAGGACCAGTTCGCCGAGACGCCGCAGCCGCCCGCGATAACCACGCCTACGGTCGCCGCGCCCAGCGTGCCGGCCGCCCTTCTGGGACAGAGCGCTGAGACCGCTGCACCTGACGCGACAGTGACGCCCGAAAGCGCCGTCGTCGAGTCCGAGGGTGCCTCCGATGCCGTGGTAGTAGTCGCCGACGACGCCGCGCCGGAAGATACGGCCCGCAGCGCCGAGGCCGATGGCGACAGCGGTGCTCCGACGGTCGTCGTGACCGCGCCGCCCGTCGTCGTGACCCAGTCGCCGTCGGTCGTCACGCGCGACCTGGTGGTCGGCGAGCTGCCCTTCCTCGTCACGGCGCCGCCGGTTGCCGAGGCCGCGACGGTCGAGGATCAGACCGCCAGCGCCAATAGGCCACCCACGACACAACGCACCTCGGTCAACCCCTTCTCGCCGATCCTGGTTCAGTCGCCCGCTCCGGCCCCCGGCGCGGTCTTCGCTCAGGAAACCGACGTCATAGATATCGTCACCGACGCCGGCCAGCCGACCCAGGCGGCCGTCATAACCGACGTGCCCGTCAGCGGTGCGAGCGGATCCTCAAGCACCGCTTCGACCACCGCCGTCGCTCCGCCGCCTGCGGCCCCGGCTCCCCGCCCGGTCGCGCCGGCCACATCGGCCTCAGGGGCGCTGCCGCGCCCGCTGCCTTCCGGCACGCTGCCCGTCACGCCGGAGATCTTGCGCGAGGCCAGGGCGCCTCAGCAGGTTGCCGAGACCCCAGCGCCGGTCGACCTCGGCACCTTGGCCGCGATCCGGGTCCCCGACGAGCCAGAGGCTCAGGAGCCCTTCCCCACCACCGAGTCGGAGACCGACGAGACGCAGGTCGCGGTCACGACGCCCGACGTGCTTGGAACCGACAGGCCCAACGAGCCTGCCGCCGTCGCGACCGAGACACCGACCACCGTGACGCCGACCCCGAGCCTTCCGCTCGCCGTCGGTGGCGACCCGCTGAGCCGTTACCTGCGTGACAACAACGTCCGCTTCACCGGCTCGGTGCTCGGCCCGCTGAGCGTCGGCGTCTTCCGCTCGGCCCGCTTCTCTGAGCCGGTCGTGCTCACTCTTGGACAACCGCTCCCCGACACCGAGATAATCCTGTCGGATCTGCGCGGCTACGAAGCTCGATTCTCAATGGGTGATACTACCCAGACACTATCGTTGGATCTCAGGCGGTGATCATGAAGCGAACCGGAATCGTCCTCACGCTCCTCGCGCTCTTGGGTCTTGCGTTCGCGCAAGGCAGCCTCGAGCCGCTCCCCTCAGACGGCCGCTTCGACGAGCCGGTGGAGTTCACCACCGGTGTCTCGGGCGAGTCGCTTCCGGTCATGGTCATCGCACTGGCCCGCTCCGTCGGGCTCACCGCCATCACCGACGACGTCCCCAACCTCACCATCGTCTACGACATCGGTGACCCCAAGCCGTTCCGTCAGGTCTGGAACATCGTCCTGACCCTCAACGACCTCGACTACGTCCTCCTCGAGAACGACGTCGTCGTGGTAGGCAGCAGCGCCAGCGTCGCCCGTCTTCGCTCCCCCGTCGCCGCCGAAGCTCCGGCGAGCAGCGGCGAGCCGGTGGCGGCCGACCGCGAGCAGCGCTTCTACCGCGTCTCCGGCAACGTCGATGGCGCCATCCGTATCCTCGAGGTCGCCGGCTACGACGCCGAGGCGATCGAGGGCATGCAGACGCTCGTCGTGATGGCCACGCCGGACGAGCACACGCAGGTCGGCGCTCTCCTCGAGCAGTACGCGAGCGCGTCCGAACGCGTCCCACTTGAGCAGCGCACCTACTTCCTCTCCAACGCGCGCGCTTCCGACCTCGCGAGCGTGCTCCAGGCGACCCGCGCCGCCGGCGAGGGTGGACAGGCTGAAGGCGACAGCGTCGAGCGCTTCAGCGTCGTGGCCGACGCCCGCACCAACAGCGTGATCGTCACGGGCTCCGCCAGCGACCAGGCGACCATGTCGCAACTGATCCGCGAGCTCGACCAGCCGCAGCGCCAGGTCAACGTCCAGATCCGCATCCAAGAAGTCGTCAAGAGCGTCACCTACGACCTCGGCCTCGACATCACCGGCGGCCTCGGCCAGATGAGCGCCAACATCCTCAACACCGGCCTCAGCTTCGCCTTCGACACCGCCGCCGCGGTCTCCAGCTTCAACATCCTGGCGGTGCTGGACGCGCTCGAGACCCAGGGTCTCTCCCGCCGCGTCGACGACGGCAACATCACCGTCCTCGACAACCAGACCGGCTCGATCCAGTCCGGTGGCACCATCTTCATCAGCATCGCCGGCGCAAGCGAGAACATCGAACGCGAGATCCCCTACGGCGTCCAGCTCGAGGTCACGCCGCGCATCGCCAACGACGGCCGCGTCACGCTCGTCATCAACGCCAAGGTCGAAGACGTGCTCTCGACAACCAACGACCCGGCGTTCCTCGAGCTCGCGACGCGCTCCATGTCGTCGGTCATCACCCTCGAGCCTGGCCAGACCGCCCTGCTCGGCGGCCTGCTCCAGAGCAACTACACGCTGACCAAGAACCGCATCCCGGTCCTCGGCTACATCCCGATCATCGGCGAGCTGTTCGGCAGCACCACGCAGACGGACGAGAACATCGACCTGCTGCTCGTGGTGAACGCGATGGTCATCGAGTAACAGCAGCAGGGTCGGCCCCGGCCGATCGCTGACAGCACGACCGCCTGGCGCCCGGCTCCCTGCGAGCCGGGCGCTTCCATCACCCTGCCTGGCACGGCCGAGCCGGCACCACCGAGCGCCTCGGCGACGTTCGACCTGCATGCTAGATTGACCGGATGCTCAGGTACTTCTCCGCGGGCGAATCGCACGGGCCCGGTCTCACGGTCTTGCTCGACGGGGTCCCGGCCGGACTGCCGATAAGCGTGGCTGAACACATCGATCCGTGGCTCAGGCGCAGGCAGGGAGGCTACGGTCGCGGCCAGCGCATGGTCATCGAGACCGACAAGGCCGTGATCAAGGGCGGCGTGCGCGCCGGCCGCACCACCGGCTCCCCCGTCGCGCTCGAGATCGTCAACCGCGATCACGCCAACTGGCTCGAGATCATGTCCGTCGAGCCCGGCAACGAGCCTCGCAAGCGCTCGCTCACCGAGCCGCGCCCCGGCCACGCCGACTTGGCCGGCGGCATCAAGTACGGCCACAAAGACCTCAGGGACATCCTGGAACGAGCCTCGGCGCGCGAGACGGCCAGCCGCGTGGCTGCCGGCGCCGTCGCGCTCAGGCTGCTCGAGGAGGTCGGGATCGAGCACTGTGCCCGCGTCATGAGCCTGGGCGGCATCGACTGCGCCGGCACGCTGGACTGGGACCGCCTCGACCTTCTCGACCAGAGCCCGCTCAGGTCGTTCGACGAGGCGGCGCACGACGCCGTCATCGACCTCATCGACGCCGCCAAGGAGCGCGGCGACACCCTGGGCGGCGTGGTCGAGGCGCGCTTCAGGGGCGTGCCAGTAGGCCTCGGCAGCCACACGCAGTGGGACAGGAAGCTGGACGGGCGCCTCGCGCAGGCCGTCCTGAGCATCCCGGCCATGAAAGGCTGCGAGATCGGCGACGGTTGGCTCAACGCCACGCGCCCCGGCAGCCAGGTCCACGATGCGATCGTCGGCCGCGTCGCCGGCCGCTACCTGCGCGATACGAACAGGGCGGGCGGCCTCGAAGGCGGCATCACCAACGGTGAGGAGCTCGTCGTCAGGGCTGCCATGAAGCCGATCGCCACGCTGATGTCGCCCCTGCCGACCATCGACGTCGTCACCCACCAACCGGCCGACGCCTCGAGGGAGCGCTCCGACGTCACCGCCGTCCCCGCCGCCTCGATAGTCGTCCTCGCCATGTCCGCGCTCGTCTTAGCAAGCGCGGTGCTCGAGAAGTTCGGCGGCGACACGCTCTCAGAGCTCAAGGAGCGCGTCGAGCGGCACAGAGAGTACGCAGCCGAGTACTGATGACCACCGCCGAGTCCCATACCCCGCCGCGGCGTCACCTGCCTCCCGACCGGGTAGTCACGTGGCTGGCGCTGTCCGGTTTCATGGGCACGGGCAAGAGCCGCATCGGCTGGGAGCTGTCGCGCAGGCTGCAACTGACGTTCGTGGACACCGACAGGGTCATCGAGCGCGTCAGCTGCATGAGGATCGCCGACATCTTCGAGACGTACGGCGAGAGGGTGTTCCGCGACTACGAGACCGAGATCGTCAAACGCTGCGTCAGGCTCGACGAGGTGATCATCTCGACCGGCGGTGGCACCATCACGCGCGAGGTGAACCGCGAGCTTCTCAGGGAGCGCGGCCCCGTCGTGGTGCTGACAGCCAGTCCGGAGACGGTGTTCCGCCGCACCAGGCGTCACAAGCGCCCGCTGCTCGAGCAGGGCGACCCCTTAGAGCGCATCAGGGAGTTGATGGCTTCGCGCGCCGAGGCGTACCGCTCCGTCGCCGACATCACCGTGTCCACCGATGGTCGCGAGTCGAGCGACGTCGTCGAGGAGATCGTGGCGCGGCTCTCCACCTGGACGCCCGAGCTGAGGGCGCTGCAGTCTTGAGCCCGGCCCTGCGCACGCTGCGCGTGGAGCTGGACCCGCCGTACGTCGTTCACGTCGGCACCGGCCTGCTGGCTACTGCTCACGAGCACATCCGCGAGCACAGCGTCGCCATCATCACCGACGACAACGTCGCCAAGCTGCACCTGGCGGCGCTACGCGCCGGCCTGGAAGCTGCCGGGCGCACGGTTCACACGCTGAGCGTTCCGCCCGGCGAGGGCAGCAAGTCGGTGCCCGTGTGGGCGGGGCTACTCAGCCGCCTGGCTCAGCTGGCCCTGGGGCGCGACTGCGCTGTGGTCGCGCTCGGCGGCGGGGTCGTCGGCGATCTCGCCGGTTTCGTCGCCGCCAGCTACTTGAGAGGCGTGGCGCTCTACCAGGCTCCGACCACGCTGCTGGCGATGGTCGACTCCAGCGTCGGCGGCAAGACAGGTCTCGACCTGCCTGAAGGCAAGAACCTCGTGGGGGCGTTCTGGCAGCCCCGAGCGGTGTTGGCCGACGTCTCCGTCCTCGCTACCCTTCCGGAGCGCGAGTTCAAGCAGGGCACGGTCGAGCTGGTCAAGGCCGGTTACCTTGCCGATCCCGCGCTCACCGAGGTGTTCCGTCGCGACTGGACACCGCGTACCGATACTGAGCTCCTCGGCGCCGCCATCCTCGCGGCCGTCAAGGTCAAGGCCGACGTCGTGGCCGCGGACGAGCGCGAGTCGGGCGTCCGCGCGACCCTCAACCTCGGCCATACGCTCGCCCACGCCTTGGAGGCGGTGACGGAGCATCGGATGCCGCACGGCGAGGCCGTCGCGCACGGCCTCGTCTACGCAGCGTTGCTCGCGCGGGCGCGAGGCGTCAGCGACCTTGTCGAGGCCATGAAGGACCTGCGCGCATGGGTCCGGCCCGCCCCTCTTCCCAGCTGCGACTGGAGCGCGCTCGAGCAGTACATGCAGCGCGACAAGAAGGTGGTCGCCGGCCGCCTGCGTCTGGTCCTGCCGGAGGCGGTCGGACGAGCGGTAGTGGTCGATGACGTTAAGCCTGAAGAGCTGTTGGCGGCGTGGCGCGCTCTGAGCGAGATGGAGGATCAGCGAGCATGTTAAGCGAGTACCTGGTACTGAACGGTCCCAACCTCAACCTGCTAGGTCGCAGGGAGCCGGCGGTCTACGGTGCCACCACGCTCGCCGACGTCGAGGCCTCCCTGGCCGTGTTGGCAGGCGAGCTGGGCACCGCGGTCGAGTGCAGGCAGTCTAACCACGAAGGCGAGCTGCTCGACTGGCTCCACGCCGCCCCGGCGGCCGGGTTCAAGGGTGTGATCATCAACCCTGGCGGCCTCAGCCACACCAGCGTCGCGCTCAGAGACGCCATAGCCGGCATCGAGATCCCTGTCGTCGAGGTACACATCTCGAACGTCCACGCGCGCGAGAGCTTCAGGCACGTCTGCCTGACGGCGGGCGCGTGCGTCGGTGCGATAACGGGCTTGGGCGTGGCGGGCTACGGCCTGGCTTTGCGCTACCTCGTGGCGAGACGCTAGCCTGGTTCGATCGACTCACGGACGCGGTCGGTCGCCCGGCTAGGTTTCAACCGCGCAAGAAGCCGCTTGCCGGCTCGGACATCGGCGGTAGGTCCGCGAGCGACGCCAGGCCGAACTCGAGCAGGAAACGCTCGGTCGTGGCGTACATGAGTGGCCTGCCGACCACTTCCTTGTGCCCGACGGCCCTGATCAGCTCGCGCTCCTGTAGCGTCTCCAAGGTGGACACGCATGAGGCCCCGCGGGCGACCTCGAGCTCACCGCGCGTGATCGGCTGGTGGTACGCGACGAGAGCCAGAGTCTCGATGGCAGCGTTGCTCAGTGCTGGCAGCGGCGTGGGCGCGAGCAGCGTCGCGAGCTCACCGACGAGCTTGGGCGCGACGACGAGCCTGTACCCGCCAGCCACGTGCTCGACTTCGATCCCGAACCCCCCGCTCCTGAGCGCAGAGTCGAGCGCCGCGACCAGCCCAGGCAAGTCACCGAGCTCAGCGCCGAGCAGTGGCGCCAGCTCACGCTCGCTGAGAGGCTTGCCGGCAGCCAACAGCGCCGCGCACAGCAGGCTCTGCGTCCTATCGGCAGCGGCAACGACTTCGTCGGTCGACCTGTCTCCTTCGCTCACGGTCTGCCATCGTACCGCGCGAGCCTTGGCGCCAAGGACCACCTCCAGGTCGAGCCCTCAACGTCTCGACCACACGGACACGCCCGCCGCCGTCACAGCGATCACCACCTCGCGCGCGCTGTCAGCCACACCGGCCGTGCCGATGGTGCTGAGCGTGTAGAGGCAGCCGCACTCGGCGGCCAGGTGGCCGGCGGTGTACCGCGAGACGTCGACTCGCGGGACGTCGCCGGGCCACGGGCCGAGCGGGCCCTCCCCCACCGGCGCGCCGGCCATGGTGCGAGCGGCGATCTCGGCGACGGCCAGCCCGATCGCACTCTGGGATAGGTGACGGGCTCTGAGCGCGGAGCCGGCAGCGCCCGCCGCGCGCGACTCCAGACCTACCAGGAAGGTCGAAGCGAACAGTGAGCCGCTGACGAGCAGTATCACGACCAGTACCAGCACCACGGCCGACCCTGCGTTCCGATCTGACATCATGCCCTCACCTCCGTACCACCACTGCGGTGGGTCGATTCGGCAGCTCGACGAGCAGCGGCAGTGCGACATCGCCAGCGTGAACGACGACCGTGACGCCGCTGACGACGAACGGACCTGCGTCGATGAGCGCCGCGGTCGGCATGAGCTCAGGGGGATGACCGACTACCACGACGCCGACCACGCCCAACCCGGTCACGCCTTCGACGAGCGGCTGGCGGCTGGCGCCATCGGGTCGGCGGTAGAGCTGTGGGGCGCCCGACGCATCTGCTGCCGCCTCGAACGTGAGCGACCTGAGGAGCGGAGCTCCGGTGAGCCGCTCGTCGTGGAAGCTCGCCGCGATGGCGTCCTCGCCGAGAGCCGGCGAGCTCGCGAGCGAAACCACCAGGTGGGTGCCGGCCTCCCAGGCAGATGGCTGGTGCCCTTCAGCTGTCCAATCGAGATCCGACAGCGGCCTCGCACCGGCCAGTGCCAACTCCTCCGAGAGCAGCTCCCCCGCCAGATCGACAGCGGCTCGCCTGGCGAGCGTGTCGGCGAGAGCCGCTGCCTGCCCCCTCTCGCTGCGCAGGCTGCCGGCGGCGGCGGCACCGACGACCGCGGCGATGAACAGCGCTACGAGCGCTTCGACGAGAGTGAAGCCGCGAGCGCGTAGGCTCATCGCGGTCATGGCGCAACTGCTTCCGCGGGCGGGCCGTAGGCATCCTCAGGGCGGAACGGAGCGTTCTCGAGCCCCGGGTTGGAGACCACCTCGGCTGCTAACACGCGGCCACTGGCCGAGGTCAGCTCGAGCTGGAAGGCGCGAGCCTGGCAGGCGACGGACGGCTCGCAGCGCACCGAGGCTCTGCACACCCACCCCGGCGGCAGCCAGCTCGCTGCGGCGCACTCCGTGTCGCCATGGGAGAGCAGGCTCCTCATGCTCGCCTCGAAGGCGAGGATGCCCGTCGCGGTTCGGGACTCGAGCGCAGCCCTAGTGCTCTGGAGGTTGGTAGCCTGCAGGGCCGCGAAGGCAGCCGTGACGAGCGCCAGGATCGCTAGGGCGATGACCACCTCGACAAGGGTGATGCCGGTTGTGCGCGCGTGTGACGAGAGGTGCGGCGGAAGAGCTCGCCGATGTTGATCACGGCCGGTTGTGCGTGCATGAGACGGGAACATCAGCGCCGCTCCACGCGCACGCGGCCGAGGCTGGAGACGACGACGGCAGCGCGTCCGCGCCGACCTTCGAGCACGACGGTGGAGCTGATCACCCCGCCACCGGCGCAGGTGCGGCCGCTGCCCGTCGGCAGCCAGACCAGGCCGCCAGACGGCCACGTCTGCGCGACCCGCACACCGTGGTCTGCTGCGACGTCCAGACGCGCGAGCTCCAACCCCACGGCGCAGGGCGACTCCGAGCCCGTCTGCACGCGGCTGACGAAGCCCTCGCCGGCTCGTACGACCGCGACGCCATGTCCGCGCAGCAGCGCCTCGTGCCGGGCCGCGACCAGCAGCGCCCTGAGGGCTTGCGCGGCGCGCATCTCCGAAGACGGCCGCAGGGCGCCGGCGACGCTGCCGGCACCGACGGCCACGATGCCGAGCACCAGGATCAGCTCGAGGAGCGTGAACCCGGCGCTGCGGCGCCCTACTGTTGGCAGGGTGTGTAGTCGCATGGCCCCAGACTAGACGCGCCGAGACAGGCGGGGCTCGACCGGTTGATCAGTTGCCTAGCTACTCTAGGCCGTGGCTCAGCGTCCTACCAGCCCGAGCTCGGTGGCGCGTCTGACAGCGCTGAGCCTGTCCCCGACCTCGAGCTTCTGGAACACGCGCTCGAGGTAGTCCTTGACGGTGTCGGGGCTGATGCTCAGCGCCTTGGCTATCGCCTTGTTGCTCATGCCGCGACTCAGGAGCGCGAGGACCTCCTCCTCGCGCCGCGTGAGCTCCGGCAGCGAGGTGCGCGGCATCCAGTCGCGCCCTGGGTCGCGCAGGATGGCGTCGAGCAGCCGCGCGAGCTCCTTCGGCGCCGTCTCCTTCGATAAGAACGCCGTGGCGCCCGCCTTGCGCGCAGCCTCGATCACGCCTGGCTCCTCGTGCGTCGTCAACATGACGACGACGGGCGCGGCGGCGCGCTGGCGCAGGCGGCGGCACACCTCGATACCGTCGATGCCGGGCATCCTCACGTCAAGGAGAACCGCTTCGACCTCGCGCAGGGCCGGGTGAGCCAGAGCAGCCTCGCCGTCCTCCGCCTCCCCGACGACCACGTAGCCTTCGGCGGCGAGCGCCATCGTCAGCCCGAGCCGGAACAGGGGGTGGTCGTCTACCACCAGCACCTTGCGAGCCTCGCTCATGGCGGCGGCCCCAGGTAGGCGAGCAGGCTGGTACCCTCCACGGTCGAACCCTCGGCGACGAGCCTCCCGCCGTGCGCCTCCAGGATGCGCCGAGCGATGTAGAGGCCGAGGCCGCCGCTGCCGGCTGCGTAACGGCGCCCCGCGATGGCGGCACCCTGGTCGTTGAACGGTTGCGCCAGCGCGTCGAGAGGCGCGCCCAAGCCCGGACCGTCGTCACTCAGGCGCACCAGGCCCTCGAACAGGTCGACGTGGATGCGGCTGCGCGCGTACCTGACGGCGTTGCTGACCAGGTTGTAGAGCGCGCGCTCCAGCTCGCGCCGATCGACGACGGCGAACGCCTCGCCCTCGATCGTGACCGACAGGTCGCGCTCCTGCACCATCGTCTGCAGGCGAGTGACGATCCCTGCCATGAGCTCGCGCAGGTCGACTCGTTCGCGGTGCAGCTGCGGCTCCATGCCCTCGAGGCGATGCGCGTCGACGAGCTTCTGAACGAGGTCGATGAGCGCCGTCAGCTCGCCGCTGATCCTGGCCACGACGTCGATCCGCTGCTCACGCGTCAGGTTGCTGTCGTCCCTCACGACGCCCAGCAGGTTGGTGGCCGCCACCAGCGGCGTCTTCAGGTCGTGCATCAGCGCGGCGAGGAACGCCCTGCGCCGCGACTGCTCGCGCTCAACCTCGGTGAGGAGTCCGTTGAAAGCATCGGTGAGCGCGACCACCTCTGCAGCTTGGTCGGCGTCGGGCTCCAGTCGCGTCGAAGCGAGGTGCGACGCGCGAAAGGCGCCTACCGGAGGTGCGCGCAGCGCCCCGAGCTCCTTGGTGAGGCGCAACAGCGGCGCCAGCAGCAGGCCCGACAGAACGTAACCCATGGCGATGGATACGACGATCAGCCCGAGCACCCACAGGCCGATCATCCAGAACTCGCCGTCCATGACGCCGGCGCGACGGTAGGCAGGGAGCACACCCGCCAGCACCATCACCAGGTTCGGTACCAGCGACAACAGCCCGATCACGAAGGCTAGCTGCGCCCTGAGGCTCAGCGCCCGCAGTCCGCGACCCCTCTGGGCCGGCCCGGTCACCCGACTCCGTCCGCCGCCAACTCACTCCTCCGAGCTCAGGACGGCGAGGAACGCTTCCTGCGGTACCTCCACGGTTCCGAGCTGCTTCATGCGAGCCTTGCCCTTCTTCTGCTTCTCCAACAGCTTCTTCTTGCGCGTGATGTCGCCACCGTAGCACTTGGCCAGGACGTCCTTGCGGAAGGCTTTCACTGTCGCTCGCGCCAAGATCTTGCCGCCGATGGCGGCCTGCACGGGGATGACGAACATCTGGCGCGGGATGACCTCCGCCATCTTGTCGACGATGCGCCTGCCCATCTCGTACGCCTTGTCGCGGTGGGCGATGATCGAGAGCGCGTCGACCTTCTCCTCGTTGACCAGAACGTCGACCTTGACCAGGTCGCCCGGGCGGTAGTCGATGAAGCGGTAGTCCATCGAGGCGTAGCCGCGCGAGAGGGACTTGAGCCGGTCGTGGAAGTCGTAGAGGATCTCGCCGAACGGCACCTCGTAGCGCAGCTCGACGCGCCGCCCGTGATAGAGCATGTCCTTCATCACGCCGCGGCGGTCCTGAAGCAGGCCCATGGCCGCGCCGACGTACTCCTCGGGCAGGAACACCGACAGCGCCACCCACGGCTCGCTTATCGACTCGAGCCTGTCGGGCGTGGGCAGCTCGCTGGGGTTCTGAACGTCGAACGCCGCCCCGTCGGTGGTGACGACCTGGTAGACGACGGCGGGAGCCGTGGCGATGAGGGTCAGGTCGAACTCGCGCTCGAGGCGCGCCTGCACGATGTCGGCGTGGAGCAGCCCGAGGAAGCCGCAGCGGAAGCCGAAGCCGAGCGCCTCGGAGGTCTCGGGCTCGAAGCTGAAGGCGGCGTCGTTGAGCCTGAGCTTCTCGAGCGCTTCGCGCAGCTTCGGGTAGTCCTCGCCGTCGGTCGGGTACAGGCCGCTGAACACGACGGGCATGGCCGGCTTGAAGCCCGGGATCGGCGTGTTGACCGGGTCGGCTGCGCCGGTGACGGTGTCGCCGATCTGCGTGTCGGCGATCTCCTTGATCCCGGCGGTGAACCAGCCGACCTCGCCGGCGCCGAGGCTGTCCGCGACCGTCGGTTGAGGCCGGAAGAAGCCGACCTTGTCGACCTCGAACTCCTTGCCCGTCGAGAACACCTTGACGATGTCCTTGCTCTTGATGGAGCCATCGAACACGCGCACGAAGGCTATGACGCCCTGGTACGCATCGTAGACGGCGTCGAAGATCAGGGCACTGAGGGGCGCGCTGGGGTCTCCGCGCGGGGCGGGCAGGTGCTCGACTATCGCCTCGAGGATCGCCGCGACGTTCTCCCCCGTCTTGGCCGAGACCGGCACCGCGTGGTCGCCGGGGATACCGATGACCTCCTCGAGCTCCGTGACGGCAGCGGGCACGTCGGCAGCGGGCAGGTCGATCTTGTTGATGACCGGCAGGACGTCGAGGCCGTTGTCCACCGCTAGATAGGCGTTCTGGATCGTCTGCGCCTCGACGCCCTGGGCGGCGTCGATCACCAGGAGCACACCCTCGCACGCCCTCAGCGAGCGCGAGACCTCGTAGTTGAAGTCGACGTGCCCCGGCGTGTCGATCAGGTTGAACATGTAGGTGCGACCATCCTTGGCCGGGTAGTAGAGGCGGGTCGGAGTCGCTTTGATGGTGATGCCGCGCTCGCGCTCGAGCTCGAGCGAGTCGAGCATCTGGTCGCGCCTGTCGCGCTCGGAGACGCTCTGGGTCAGCTCCAGGATGCGGTCGGCCAACGTCGACTTGCCGTGGTCGACGTGGGCGATTATCGAGAAGTTGCGGATCTCGGCTGTCAGAACCATAAGGCAGTCACACCTAATCAGTCAGTCTAGCCCACGTGCGGCGGCTCGCAGTAGCGGCTTCAAGCCGGTCTCCTCTTGGCGAAGAACTGCCGCAGGATCCTGGCGCTCTCCTTGGCCATCAGGCCGCCCTCGACCTCGGGAACGCGCTTCCACTGCCCGATGCGCAGGTCGACGACGCTGCCGAGCGCGCCCTCACGGACGTTGGCCGCGCCATACACGACCCGCTCGAGCTGCGTCTGGAGCACGGCGCCGAAGCACATCGGGCAGGGCTCCAAGGTCACGTAGAGCGTCGCGCCGGAGAGCCGCCTGTCGCCTCCGGCAGCGCCCGCCTCGCGCAGGGCGATCAGCTCAGCATGGGCGGTGGCGTCGCGGTCTGCATGCGACGTGTTGTGGGCCGAGGCGAGCACCTGACCCTGGCGCACGACGACCGCTCCGACGGGTAACTCGCCGGCAGCCGCAGCGAGCTTCGCCTGCTCGAGAGCTAGGCGCATCCAGTGCCGGTCGCCAGAGGGCGCGTAAGCTTCGGCGGCATGTTCGGCTACCGCGACGTCATGCGCCACAGCCACACCTTCGATCCACAGCACGTCGCTCCCGGCGGCCAGCAGCCTGAGCGCGTCGCGCTCCTCACGCGGGACCTTGAGGTCGATGAGCAGATCGGAGACGAGCTTGCTGCCGCCGGGCAGGCGGATGCGGTCGCCGTCTTCGCGATGCCGGAGCGAGAGCTCTCCGAGCGCGAGCAGAAGCGGCGTGAGAGCGCTCTCGGCCAGCACATCGCGCGGAACACCGCCAGACAGGTTCAAGGCGCGCAGCAGCGCGGTGTGGCTGGCCACGGTCAAGGGCAGCCGGGGACTGCGTTCGGCCGCGCTCACGACCTCGACGCGGCCGTAGGCGATCCGCAAGACCTTCGCCCTGCCGACGCTCTGCCGCCACGGCGGCGCGGCTGCAGGGTCCTCGAGACTCGCCAAGCTCCGAAGCGCCGCGCGAGCCTCCTCCAACAGCTCGAAACGAGGCTCGACACCTGACGCCTTGAGCAGGCCGGCCAGCGCCGCGCGCTGCAGGGCAGCTGGAGCGGTGGCGACAGCGGCTGCGCTCAGGCTAGACGTGCCGTACAGGCGGGCGGCCATCTGGTCGACTGCGTCGCGAGCCTCGCCCAGACCGCTGGCGGTGCGCGCGAGCTGGGCCGAAGCATGCGGGTAGCGGGTCTCGAGCAGCGGCGTCACCTCGTGGCGCAGCCAGGCGCGCTCCTGGCTAGCCACCTCGGCGTTGCTAGGGTCCTCACGCCACGTCTGACCCACCTCAGCCAGATACTGTCTGAGCGCCTCACGGCCCACGGTGAGCAGGGGCCGGACGACCTTGCCACGCCGCGCGGGCATACCAGCCGGGAACGCGCTTCCGCGCAGTGCCTGGCGCAGGAACGTCTCGGCCTGGTCGTCACGGGTGTGCGCCACGACGATCGCCTCGGCGTCGAGAGCCCGCGCCGCGTCGTGCAGGAACCGATACCGCACCCTGCGCGCCGCCTCCTCGAGGTTCCAACGCCGGTCGAACGCGACCTGCCTGACGTCTACGACCGCGGTCCTCAGCGGCACTCCGAGCCTCTCGCACAGCTCCGCGACGAAGACCGCGTCGTCGGCCGAGTCCGGCCGCAGCGAGTGGTCGAGATGAGCCGCGCCGATCGTCCACGCCTCCTCGCCATCGCTGCGTTCGGCCGCGGCCTCGACCAGCAGCCGCAACGCCGCCACCGAGTCGGCGCCCCCCGAGACGGCGACCAGCCACCGCCTCGTGCCCGGCGCCAGCGCTGTCAGTGACCGTCTCATCGCGTGGGCGAGCTTCACGCGTGCATTATCGCAGCCGCCTCGAGGGACGCGGCAACGGGCGTGCGTATACTCGGACCGTGACCGTCACCCTCATCGTGCTCGACTCCGTCGGCGTCGGCGCGCTGCCGGACGCCGAGAGCTTCGGGGACGCGGGGGCCCACACCTTTGATCACATCGTCAGGGCCACCGGCGTCGACCTTCCCAACCTGAGGACCATGGGCCTCGGCAACATCGAGGGTGTGACCTCGTTGCCGCCGGCGCAGCCGCCGCTGGCCAGCTACGGCCGCCTGGCAGAGCTCTCGCCCGGCAAGGACACCACGACGGGGCACTGGGAGTTCATGGGCGTGGTGCTTAAGCAGCCGTTCCGCACCTTCGAACGCTTCCCCGACGCTGTGATGACAGCGTTCGACGCCGCCACTGGCCGTGGCCACCTCGGCAACTACCCGGCGTCGGGCACGGTCATCCTCGACGAGTTGGGCGAGGAGCATGCGCGCACCGGCTACCCGATCGTCTACACCAGCGCGGACAGCGTCTTCCAGGTGGCGGCGAACGTCGATGTGGTGCCACTCGCTACGCTCTACGCCTGGTGTCAGGCGGCGCGTGAGATCCTCGTCGGTGAGCACGCGGTCGCCAGGGTCATCGCGCGGCCGTTCCGCGGCGGACCGGGCAGCTACGAGAGACTTGGCGACAAGCGCCACGACTACTCGGTAGCGCCGCCATACAACGTCCTCGACGCGCTCCACGCAGCCGGTCGCGAGGTGATCGGCGTCGGCAAGATCCCCGATATCTACGCGCATCGCGGCTTCACGCGCGAGGTGGCTGCCGGTACCAACGCGGTGGGCATCGACCGCACCGTCGAACTGATGCTAGAGCGCCCAGCCGGGCTGGTCATGACCAACCTGGTGGAGTTCGACTCGCTCTACGGGCACCGTCGCGACGTCGACGGCTACGCTCAAGCACTCGCGTACCTAGACCAACGCCTGCCCGCTCTCCTGGCGGCTTGTACCGAGGACGACGTTCTGATGTTCGTCAGCGACCACGGCAACGACCCTACCTGGACAGGAACCGATCACACGCGTGAGTACGGTCTGCTGCTGGCTTACACGCCCAACCGGCCAGGAGTAGACCTTGGCACGCGAGCCAGCTTCGCGGACGTGGGCGCGACCGTGGCCGAGCTCCTCGGGGTCGCCTGGGCGGGTGTAGGTGAGAGCTTCGCGGGTGAGCTCTAGCAGGATGCACGGCTCTACCGAGCCGAAAGGAGCCTCCTTACTCGCCGGCCGGCTCGAACGTCGTCACCCTCATGCACGTCTCGACCGGCTCGTCGGTCAGCACCTCGGGGCCGTCGTAAGCGGCGCACAGGGTCGCCTTGGCCTCTGCCACGTCGCTGTAGAGCGTGTGGTAGGGCTGGGAGTTGAGGTCTGACGACAGCTCGAGCACGAAGTCGGCGACATCATCATCCGACTGCCTGTTCTGAAGGGTGATAGTCGCGAGGTCGGTTCTGTCGACGGCCGGCATGTCCAGTCGCGTCACCTCGAACGTGACTCGAGCGACCTCCCCGACCATCAGCGCGCCGATGGGGGCCAGAGTCTCGTCCTCAGCGAAGTCGTCGCTCGCCAGAACCAAGGCATACTTGGTGCCGGAATCGTCGGTGAAGCCGCAGGCGCCGAGCAGTGTGGCCATCGCGACGAAGGCTCCGATCAGCAGCCTGTTGGCGCTAAGGGGCAGCCGCAGTTTTTGGGAAGCTCGCTTGGTCATGAGATGCGCTCCGATCTCCCCGAAACTAGCATCCGAGTCCAGCGGCCGCGGATGCGATTCCTCATGGCACTCGACTCGGCTGGCGATATCTCAGCGACCTGGCCGGAAGGCGTCTGGTGCGAACATGGCCCTTAGCCAGCCGGCGAGATAGGCCCCTTGCGCAGCACGCACCCACGGCTTGAAATGTGCATGGTCCACGTAGAGGTCAGCCAGACGCCCATCGGCCCCAAGAGCCCGCGTGAGGCCATGCAGGTCGACGATCGGTACACCCGCCGCCTTCATCAGCTCGCTCGCAGTGGCGTTGTAACGCTCGACATCCGGCTGGGTCCGACTGAACGAGAAGCCCGCTCCCATCTCGGCGTGAGTGGCATCGTCGACCGGCGTGGTGGTACACCACACCATGCGTCCCGGCGCCGTGCTCAGAAGATCGACGATCCCAGCTAGGTTCTCGCGGTACGTCTCCAACGGGACCTGATGCTTGCCACTCGACCGGTCGGCCTTGAGGTCGTGCAGTCCGCAGTTGAGCAGCACTACAGCAGCACCGATCGCGGTGGGCTTAGACGAGAGGTACTCGAGAACCATGCCGGAATCGCCCGCGTTCTCACCGAACGGGCCGTGAGGGTAGTCGAGCGAGGTCGGCAGGCCTTCCGCGAGGTCAGCCAACATGACCTGCTCAGTCTCCTTGCGCCGATAGGCGAGGCTCCCAGCCACGAAGCGCTCCAGGTACGGGCCGTAGTGCAGCGAGATGCTGTCACCGATCACGAAGAGCTCGAGGCCCATGCGCTAGCAGAGCGCGCCGCTGACTCGTCGTCGGCGGCGCGTCTCTTGCATGGGGTCGGCGGGCAGAGCCCGCGCGCTCACTGGTCGACCAGTTCGATGAGCGCCTCTTGCACACCGTCGCCACGGCGCGACACCAGCTTGAGTATGCGGGTGTAGCCGCCAGGGCGGTTGGCGTACGCGGGCGCGATCTCGTTCATCAGCTTGCGCTGGACGTCCTGGTCGTAGATGTCGCGGGCGATGAGGCGCCTGGCGTGCAGGTCGCCACCGCGCGCGGTGGTGATCAGCTTCTCGACGAACGGTTGCAGGTTCTTGGCCTTGCTCAACGTCGTCTTGATGCGGCCGTGCTTGAGGAGCGCGGTCGCCTGGTTGCGAGCCAACGCGCTGCGGTGGCTGCTCGAGCGGCTGAGCTTGCGGCCGGATGACAGGTGACGCATGTCTGTCCTACTCCCTTAGCTTCAGCCCGCGCTCGGCGAGCCGTTCCTTGATCTCTTCGAACGACTTCTCGCCGACGCCACCGACCTTCTTGAGCTCGCGCTCCGAGAGGGCCAGCAGGGCGTTGACCGAGTCGATGTTGTCCTCTTGCAGCGAGTGAAGCACGCGGCTCGAGAGGTTGAGGCTCTCGAGGCTGAGCACTTCCTGGCCGGCCGGGGCAACGGTCTCCTCCACCGGCTTCGAGGGCGCGACGTAGACGGGCATCTGCTCCTCGGCAGCGCTGCCGCCTTCGCCGTTGAAGACGTTGAGCTGCTCGCGCAGGGTCGTGACGGCCTGGTCGAGGGCGTCGCGAGGGTCGATGCTGCCGTCGGTCCACACGCGCAGGTGCAGGCGGTCCCAGTCGGTGCGCTGACCGACGCGGGTGTCCTCGACGCGGTAGGCGACGCGCCGGATCGGGGTGTAGACGGCATCGACCGGGATCGAGTTGATCCTGTCCTTGGTGCCGTGCACCTCGGCGGGCACGTAGCCCATGCCGCGCTCGACCCGTACTTCCATAACGAGCTTGCCGCCCTTGGCGAGCGTGGCGACGTGAAGGTCGGGGTTCACGACTTCGGCGTGCGAGGGCACCTCGAAGCTGGCAGCGGTGACGTTGCCGGGCGTCTCGGCGCGCAGCGTCAGCGTGGCAGAGTCGTCCTCGTGGAGCTTCACGACGAGATCCTTGAGGTTGAGGATGATCTGCATGACGTCCTCTTTGACCCCTTCGATGGTCGAGAACTCGTGCAGAACGTCTTCGATGTAGACGCTGGTGACCGCCGTGCCGGGGATGGACGACAGCAGGATGCGCCTGAGCGGGTTGCCTAGGGTGACACCGTAGCCGCGCGGCAGCGGCTCGACGACGAACTCGCCGTAGTCACCGGAGACGGTGGACTTGAAATCTGGGATCACTTGCACCGGTACCTCCTCGGTAGCGACATTCGAGCGTTACGCCGCTCAGCGCGAGTAGTACTCGATGACCTGCAGCTCGTTGACGGGGACGACGATGTCCTCGCGCGAGGGGCGGTGCAAGAACCTGCCCTTGAGGGTCTCGGAATCGAACTCGAGCCACGGGCTGAGCTTGCCGCGCCTACGGTCTTCGACGTTGGCGTGGATGAACGGGTTCTTCTTGGCCTTGGCCGCGACCTCGATCGTGTCGCCGGGCTTGAGGCGGTAGGACGGGATGTCCACGCGCTTGCCGTTGACGAGGATGTGGCCGTGGGCGACGAACTGTCGCGCCTGGCGCCGCGTGTAGGCGATGCCGAGGCGGTAGACGACGTTGTCGAGCCTGGACTCGAGCAGTTGGAGGAAGACCGAGCCGGTCGAGCCTTCCGCCTTGGCAGCCTCGGCGAAGAGGTTGCTGAACTGCTTCTCGCTCATGTTGTAGTAGAAGCGGAGCTTCTGCTTCTCGCGCAGACGCACCCCGTAGTCGCTGGGCTTGCGGCGGCGACGCTGGCCGTGCTGGCCCGGCGGGTACGGGTGGTTCTCCATGAGGCGCTGCACCTTCGGCGTCTCCACCAGATTCGCGCCCTCGCGTCTGCAGATCTTGACTATCGGTCCTCTGTATCGACCCATGTTTCTCCTTCTAGCTCTGTTTAGTGGGCTTGCCCACTAAACAGACGAGACCCTGACTCAGGGGCGCTTGCGCTTCTTGGGGCGGCAGCCGTTGTGCGGCGTTGGGGTGTCGTCGATGATCGTGCGGACGTTGACGCCGGTGGCCTGGATGGAACGGATCGCCTGCTCGCGACCGGAGCCGGTGCCGCGGATCACGATGTCCACCTGCGAGATGCCCATGTTCTGAGCCTTGCGGGTGGCGTCGGCGGCAGCGAGCTGCGCGGCGTACGGGGTGCCCTTCTTGGAGCCCTTGTAGCCGATCGAGCCCGCCGACGACCAGGCGACGGTGTTGCCGTCGACGTCGGTGATCGTGACGATGGTGTTGTTGTAGGAGGCGTGGATGAACGCCTTCCCTTCGGCGATGTTGCGCTTGACGCGCCGCTTGGTGGTCTTGGCGGCTGGCTTGGCCATAACTCAGTTCCTCACTTCTTCGGCGCCTTCTTCTTGCCGGCGACGGTGCGGCGCGGGCCCTTGCGGGTGCGCGCGTTGGTCTTCGTCGACTGGCCCCTGACCGGCAGGCCGCGGCGGTGCCGCAGGCCGCGGTAGCAGCCGATGTCCATGAGGCGCTTGATGTTGAGCTGGACCTCGCGCCTGAGGTCGCCCTCGACCTTGTACTCGCGGTCGACGATCTCGCGCAGCTTGCCGACCTCGGTCTCGGTCAGGTCCTTGACGCGGGTATCCGGATCCACGGACGCCTTGCCGAGGATCTCCTTGGAACGCGTCAGGCCGATGCCGTAGATGTACGGCAGCGCAGCCTCGATGCGCTTGTCGCGCGGAAGGTCTACTCCGGCGATCCTAGCCATGCCTCACCCCTGCCTCTGCTTGTGCGTGGGACTCGCGCTGCAGATGACGTACACGCGGCCGTGCCGGCGAATCACCTTGCACTTGTCACACATCGGTTTAACGGATGCTCTAACCTTCATCGACCCTCTCCCTACTTCCGGTAGACGATCCGACCCTTCTCAGGGTCGTAAGTGCTGATCTCGACGACCACGCGGTCGCCGGGAAGGATGCGGATGTAGTAACGGCGCATCTTGCCCCCAACGTGGGCAAGTATCTCGGGTCCCGCGTCCAACTGGACCAGAAAGGTCGTGTTGGGGCGAGCTTCCAGGACCACGCCTTCGGTACGAATCGTGTCTTGCGTCGTTTCCTCTTGGCGTTGTTCGCGTGGTTTCCTGGGCGGACCCGAACGATTACGCGCCATGTACACCTCCGTGCGCGGTCGGAACAGGCTTTCTGCCGTCCGCCGCAGGTTCTGCCGTCAGCACCCAGGGACCGTCTTCGGTGATGGCCACCGTGTGCTCGAAGTGCGCCGCCAGGCTTCCGTTCTCGGTGAAAGCCGTCCAGTCATCGTCGGCGACGAGGACGCGCGTGCGCGTCTGAGCCACCATCGGCTCGATCGCCAGGACGAGTCCAGGACGGAGAACGGGCCCCGTGCCGGCACGACCGTAGTTGGGCACCTCAGGTCCTTCGTGGAACTCCCGGCCGATGCCGTGACCCACGAACTCCCTGACGACCCACATGCCTGCCGACTCGACGACGCCCTGTATGGCCGCGGAAACGTCGCCAAGCCGCTTACCTGGCTGCGCAGCGGCGATGCCGGCGGTCAGAGACCGCTCGGTCACCTCCAGCAAACGCGCAGCATCGACCGAGACCTTCCCTATGGCGTAGGTTCGCGCCATGTCCGAGGCGTAGCCCCGGTAGAAGGTCCCGATATCGATCGAGATCACGTCTCCATCAACCAGCGGTCGGTCCGACGGGAACCCGTGGACCACGACCTCGTTGATGGAGGTGCAAAGCGTGGCGGGAAAGCCGTTGTAGCCCTTGAAAGCGGGCTTTCCGCCGCGTGAGAGGATAGCATCTTCGGCTACTGCGTTCAACTCGTTGGTTGTCACACCGACGCGGATCGCAGCCTCGACAGCGCGCAGCGCCTCGCGGTTGATGGCCGCTGACTGCGCCATCACCTCGAGCTCGCCGCGACGCTTGAGGATCACAGGGTCACCCTCACAGTGCGGCTGCCTCTATGGCGCCGTTGATCCTGGCCGCCACGTCGCCCAACGAGCCGACACCGTCGACCTGCTCGAGCTTGCCCTTATCGCCGTAGTAGTCGAGCAGCGGGGCCGTCTGCTGCGTGTAAACGCGCATCCGTGTGCGGATCGTGTCCTCGTTGTCGTCGCTGCGGCCCTCTTGCTCGGCGCGCTTCAGCAGCCTGGCGACGAGCTCGTCGGCATCGACCTTCAGCTCCACGGCCGCGGTGATCGGCGCGCCGAGCTCGGCTAACAGAGCGTCGAGAGCCTCAGCCTGAGCGGTGGTGCGCGGGAAGCCGTCGAGCAGGACCCTCACCGGCTGCATGCCTTCGAGCTCGGCTCTGACCATCGCGATGATCAGGTCGTCAGGGACCAGCACGCCCTCGTCCATCAGGGCCTTGGCCTTGACGCCGAGCTCGGTGCCGCGCTTGACGTGCTCGCGCAGCATCTCCCCCGTCGAGAGCTTCTTGAGCGACCTGGCCTCGGCGACCATCGACGCCTGAGTACCCTTGCCGGCTCCGGGAGGGCCCATGAACAGCAGGACCTCGTTGCCGAGAACGGTACCTGGTGTCACGTCGGCCACCTAGAAGCGCCTACCGCGGCCGCGGATGCGGCCCTTGTTAACGAAGCCCTCGTAGTGACGCATCATCAACTGCGACTCGAGCTGCCTGAGGGTGTCGAGCGCGACGCCGACCATGATCAGCAGGCCGGTACCGGAGAACACGAACGCGAGCTGCGAGGTGCCTGTAAGCCAGGCCAGAGCCTGCGGCAACGCGTTGACGGCGCCGAGGAACAGGGCGCCCCACAGGGTGATGCGCGTCGTGATCTTGGTCAGGTGCTCGGTCGTCGGCTGGCCGGGTCTGACGCCGGGCACGAAGCCGCCGTACTCGCGCAGGTTCTCGCTGATCCGCCTGGGATCGAACGAGATCTGCGTGTAGAAGTACGTGAACGCGACGATGAGCAGCGTGCTGACGAGCAGGCCCTGCCAGCGCGACGGGTCGAACCAGGCGCCGATGCTTTGCAGCCACAGGATCTGCGGGAAAGAGCCGATGAGCGTCTGCGGCAGGATCAGGATCGCGACGGCGAAGATGATCGGGATGACCCCGGCCGCGTTGAGGCGCAGGGGGATGTAGGTCGTCTGACCACCCATGACCTTGCGACCGACCACCTTGCGCGCGTACTGCACGGGTATTCGTCGCTCCGCCTGCTGGACGGTCACCATCCCTGCGATGGCGACGATCAGCAGCAGGAAGTAGATGATCAGGCTGAAGACGTTCGCTTCGCCGGTGCCGATCAGCGCGAACTGCTGACCGAGCGCTCCGGGGAACGCCGCGACGATGCCGGCGTAGATGATCAGCGATATCCCGTTGCCGATGCCGTACTCGGTGATCTTCTCGCCGAGCCACATGACCACGGTGATGCCCGCGACCTGGGTCACGAGCACGACGAACCAGAAGAACGGCCCGTTGCTCCAGCCGACCTTGAGCGCACCGCTGGGTCCGATCAGAGCCACGGCGAGGAACACGGCCTGCACGGCGCCGAGAGCGGTGGCTCCGAGGCGCGTGTACTGGGTGATCTTCTTGCGGCCCTCCTCGCCCTCCTTGGAGAGCTTCTCGAGGGGCGGGTAGGTCGAGGTCAGGAGCTGGATGATGATGCTCGCCGTGATGTACGGGATGACCCCGAGCGCGGCGATCGAGAACACCTCGAAGTTGCCGCCCGAGATGAAGTTGAGCAGCGAGAAGATGTCACCGCCGAGCACTCCGCTGGAGAGCGCGTCGATGTCCACACCCGGCGTGGGGATGTGGACCATCAGGCGGTAGACACCTAGCAGGCCGATGGTGATGAGCAGCTTGTTCCGCAAGTCTGGGATGACCAGGGCGTTGCGAAAAGCTTGCAGCATGCTTAGTTCTCCTCGGCTGGCGCCGCTTCGTCCTCGTCGGACGGCGCTACCAGTAGGTTGAGGGTTCCGCCGGCGTCGGCTAGAGCCTTGGCGGCGCCGCGTGAGGCGTAGTGGACGTTGACCTTGAGGCCGCGCACGTCGAGCGCGCCGGCGGCTAGGAGCTTGACGGGGTGGTCGGCGCGGCGGATGAGGCCGTGTTCGACCAGAGCCATCGCGTCGACGACGTCACCCTCGGCGAAGAGGTTGAGTCCTCTGAGGTTGACGATCTGCAGCGGGTCCTTCGGCCGCGTGAAGCCGCGCTTGGGCAGGCGCATGATCAGCCGCGAGCGGCCGCCTTCCCAGCCGGCGCCGCCGCTGTAGCCGCTGCGGCTCTTCTGGCCCTTCTCACCGCGGCCGGCGGTCTTGCCGCGGCCGCTGCCGAGGCCGCGACCGACGCGCTTGCGGTCCTTCTTGGAGCCGGGAGCCGGCTTCAGTTCGTTGAGCTTCACTTCTGGTCCAGCCCTTCGATCTTGAGCAGGTAGGCGACCTTGGTCACCATCCCGCGCGTGCTCGGGTTGTCGATGATCTCGCGCGTGTCGCCCTGCTTGCGCAGTCCGAGCGCGTTGACTGTCGCGCGCTGGTCCTTGGAAACGCCGATGAGGCTGCGCGTCAGGGTGAGCTTCATCGCGCGGCGTCCCGTTCGCGCTTGGAGTCCTCGAAGGTCTTGAGCTGCTTGAGGCCTTCGATGACCGCGTAAGCGACGTTGGTCTGGTTGCGGGAGCCGAGCTCCTTGGTGAGCAGGTTGCGGTAGCCGGCCAGCTCGACGATGGCGCGCGGCACGCTGCCGGCGATGACGCCGGTGCCGGCGCCGGCGGGCTTGAGCATGACGCGGCTGGTGCCGTGCTCGCCGAGGACCTCGTGAGGAACGGTGCCCGGCTCGGCGATCGGCACGCGGATCAGGTTGCGCCTCGCGACGTACTGACCCTTCTGGACGGCGACAGGCACTTCACGCGCCTTGCCGAGCCCGACGCCGACGCGGCCCTGACGGTCGCCGATGACGACCATGGCGCCGAAACGGAAGCGGCGACCGCCCTTGTAGGTCTTGGCGGTGCGGCGGATGAAGATGACCTTGTCTTCGAAGTCGGTGTCAGCCATCAGAACTCGAGGCCTCCTTCACGGGCCCCTTCGGCGAGGGCCTTGACGCGGCCGTGGAACTTGAAAGAGCCACGGTCGAAAACGACGCGCTTGACGCCGGCTGCGAGGGCGCGCTCGGCGAGGGCCTTGCCCACCGCCGTCGCCTGCTCGGACTTGTTGCCGCTGAGGCCCAGCGTCTTGCTGTTGGCTTCGGCGACGGTCTTGCCGGTGGT
This sequence comes from uncultured bacterium, assembly GCA_964392895.1. GTDB lineage: Bacteria > Deinococcota > Deinococci > Deinococcales > Trueperaceae > CAYMRL01. The sequence continues at coordinate 246,196 of CAYMRL010000003.1, read as the reverse complement.
GTCGTCGATGACCTGGGCGTAGATGTGCCTGGCGCTGCGGAACACGCTGAGGCGCAGGCGGTCGGTCGCGACGGGGCGGCGCAGGCGGCTGCGGGTGCGGTTCTGACGCCGCTCCTTGCGTATGAGGATGCTGCTGCTGCTCATCTGTTAGCGCTCCTGCCTCAACGCGCCGCGGCCTTGCCGGGCTTGAGCTTCACGACTTCGCCGGCGTACCTGACGCCTTTGCCGTGGTACGAGTCTGGCGGCCTGACGGCGCGGATGTTGGCGGCCACCTGGCCGACCAGCTGCTTGTCGATGCCGCTGACCGAGATCTTCGTCGGTTCAGAGGACTGGATGGTGATGCCGGCCGGGGGTTCGATCACGACCGGGTGCGAGAACCCGAGGCTGAGCTCGAGGTTCGAGCCCTTCATCTGGCAGCGGAAGCCGACGCCCTGGATCTCGAGGTTCTTGGTGAAGCCCTCGGAGACGCCGGTGATGGCGTTGGCGAGCAGGGCGCGCGCCAGACCGTGCTGCGAGCGCTCGAAGCGGTTGTCGTTGCCGCGCTTGACGGTGAGGACGCCGCTCTCGACTTCGACTTCCAGCACGGGGTCGATGTCGACGCTGAGGGTGCCCTTGGGGCCTTTGACCTCGACGCGACCGCCTGCGACCTTGGCTTCGACGGCCTTCGGTAGGGAGATGGGTGCTCTACCTACGCGAGACATCACCACACCTCGCAGATGACCTCGCCACCGAGGTTGTGGCGACGAGCCTCGCGGTCGGCCATGAGGCCCTTGGAGGTGGAGATGACCGCCATGCCGAGACCGCCCCTGACGATCGGCACGTGCTGCGCCTTGGCGTAGGCACGACGACCGGGGGTGGAGACGCGCTGGAGCGAGTTGATGATGCTCTTGCGCCGCGGCCCGTACTTCAGGGCGATGCGGAGATAGGACTTGCCTTCGACGTCGACAGCTTCGACGCCGCCCAAGTACCCCTCGCGCACGAGGATGTCGGCGAGGGAGCGCTTGAACTTGCTCGCCGGCACATCGACGCTGGCTTCGGCGATAGCCGACGCGTTGCGTATGCGCGTGAGCATGTCTGCGATTGGATCCGTCTGCATTTGACCTTCCTTATGGTTGGGGTCGGTATCCGCGCTTGTGCGCGGACCTTCTCCCCGCGATTACGGCTTCTGTGTTTGCGCCTTGTGAACCGTCAGCCCCACTGGTCACTGCAGTTACCGCAGGTAACTGCCATGAACTTCGGCCTCGCCGAAGTTCACCAGCTGGACTTGACGACTCCCGGCAGGTAGCCCTTGTGAGCCATCTCGCGCATGCAGATGCGGCAGAGACCGAAGTCGCGCAGGTAGGCGCGCGAGCGGCCGCAGCGGCTGCAGCGGTTGGTTTGCCTGGCGGCGAACTTCGGCTTCCTGGCGGACTTGGCGATGTGAGCCTTCGTGGCCACTAACTCCTCCTACTTCCTGAACGGCATGCCGAGCAGCTCGAGCAAGCTGCGAGCTTCCTCGTCCGTCTGTGCCGTAGTGACTATGGCGATGTCCATCCCGCGAGTAGCGTCGACCTGGTCGTAGCTGATCTCGGGGAAAACCATCTGCTCCTTGACACCCATGCTGTAGTTACCGCGCCCGTCGAAGCTGTTCGTCGGGACGCCGCGGAAGTCGCGGACGCGGGGCAGCGCGATGTTGATCAGGCGGTCGAGGAACGACCACATGCGCTCGCCGCGCAGCGTGACGCGCAGGCCGACCGGCATGCCGGCGCGGACCTTGAAGTTCGAGACAGACTTCTTGGCGCGGGTGACCGAGGGGCGCTGGAGCGTGATCTGAGCGATCTCGCGCGAGGCCTTGTCGAGCACCTTGGAGTCTTCCCTGGCTTCGCCGAGGCCCATGTTGACGACGACCTTGACGACCTTGGGCACAGCCATGGGGTTCGTGTAGCCGTGGCGCTCCACCAGCTGCGGCTGGATGGCGGCGTAGCGCTTCTTGATCGGTAGTTCTACCTTCTGCATCGTCATCACTCGTCGAGTTGCGCGCCGCTCTTGCGGGCCACTCGTACCTTCCGTCCGTCGGCGAGGACCTTGACGCCTATGCGCGTCGGAGTGCCGGCCTGAGGGTCGATGAGCTGCACGTTGCTGAGGTGCAGCGGCGCTTCCTGCTCGACGAAGCCGCCGCGAGGGTTCTCCTGCGTGGGCTTGCGAGCCTTCTTGATGATCTTGACGTTCTTGACGAGCACTTGGCTCTTCTCGCGGTTGACCGAGATGACCTCGCCCTCCGCGCCCTTGTACTTGCCGGCGATGACCCTGACGTTATCGCCTTTACGGATATGGGTCTTGACCCTAGGCATCACAGAACCTCCGGCGCCAACGACACGATGCGCATGAAGCGCTTCTCGCGCAGCTCGCGCGCGACGGGTCCGAAGACGCGCGTGCCGCGGGGCTCGTTCTGGGCGTTGAGGATCACGGCCGCGTTGCTGTCGAAGCGGATCGAGGAGCCGTCCTTGCGGTTGACTTCCTTCTTGGTCCGCACGATCACGGCCTTGACCACGTCGCCCTTCTTGATCTGCGAGTGGGGGATCGCGTCCTTCACGGCCGCGACGATGACATCACCCACCGAACCGACGAACTGCTGGCCGGTGCCGAGCACGCGGATGCACTGGATCTGCCGCGCGCCGGAGTTGTCGGCCACATCGAGGTAGGTCTCCTGCTGGATCATGGCTTCTCCTGAAACCTACGCGCGGGCTTTCTCGATCAGGCGCGTGACGACGAAGCGCTTGCGCTTGCTGATCGGGCGGGCGGAGCTGATCTCGACGACGTCGCCGACGCCGTAGGCGTTCTCTTCGTCGTGGGCGAGATACTTCTTGGATACCGCGATGACCTTGCCGTAGAGCGGGTGCTTGAAGCGCCGCTCGACGTTGACGGTCACGGTCTTGTCGGCCTTGTCGCTGACGACCAGGCCCTGCATTGTCTTCTTCACGCTCTCTCCTCGGCCTTCTGACGGGCCACGGTCAGCAACCTGGCGATCTCGCGCTTGGCGACCCTGATGCGGCGCGGGTTGGACGTCTGCCCGACAGCAGACTGGATGCGCAGGTCGAGGAGCTCCTCGCGGCGCTTGGCGACCTCGGCGTCGATCTCGGCCTCGGTCAGGTTGCGGATCTCACTGGACTTCATCGTAGATCTCCCGCTTGACCATCTTGGTCTTGATCGGCAGCTTGTGCGAGGCGAGGCGGAACGCTTCCTTGGCCTGCTCCTCGGTCACGTTCGCCACTTCGAAGAGCACGCGGCCCGGCTTGACGACGGACACCCAGTACTCGACAGCGCCCTTGCCCTTACCCATTCGCACCTCTTGGGGCTTCTTGGTGACGGGCTTGTCGGGGAAGATCCGGATGTAGATCTTGCCCCCGCGCTTGAAGTAGCGGCTCATGGTGACGCGGCACGCCTCGATCTGGTTGGACTTGATCCAGGCGGGCTCGAGAGCGATGAGGCCGTAGTCGCCGAAGGCGACGTAGTCGCCGCCCTTGGCGGCGCCGGACATGCGGCCGCGCATCTGCTTGCGGTACTTGACGCGTTTGGGTAGCAGCATGCTCAGCGGTCCTTACGCGCGCGAGGCTTGGTGTCGCGGCCGGCAGGCTTGCCGCCGCCCGGTCCGTCGCGGCGCCTGGCCTGCGGCCGGCGGCGCTTCTTCTTGTCGTCTTCCTGACGCGGGCGCGGCAGGACGGCGGCGCGCCGCTGGCGGTCGCCGACGATCTCACCGTGGAACACCCACACCTTGACGCCGATCACGCCGTAGGTGGTGCTGGCGCGGGCGGTGCCGTAGTCGATATCGGCCCTGAGGGTCTGCAGCGGCACACGGCCATCGGCGTACCACTCGGGACGGGCCTGCTCGGCGCCACCGAGGCGACCAGAGCAGCGGACCTTGACGCCGCGGGCACCGGACTCCATCGTGCGCTGAACCGCCTGCTTCATGGCACGGCGGAAGGCGAAGCGGCGCTCGAGCTGCTCGGCGATGCGCTGGGCGATGAGGGCGCCGTTGGTGTTCGGGTTGGCGACCTCTTGCACGTTGACGGCGATGGTGCCGGGGATCCGCGCGCCGAGCTTGCCACGCAGCAGCTTGATCGCCTCGCCGCCGCGGCCGATGACGACGCCGGGCTTGGCGGTGTGGATCGTGACGTTGATGTTGTGAGCGGCCCGCTCGATGTCGATGCGAGAGATGCCGGAGTGACCGACGTCTTTCGTGACGATCTCGCGTATCAGCTCGTCTTCGGCCAGCAGGCGTGGGTAATCCTTGGAGGACGCGTACCAGTGCGCCGAAGGAACCTTGTTCACACCCAGCCGGAAGCCGACGGGGTTGATCTTATTTCCCACTGCGTTCCTCCAGGACTATCGAGATGTGGCAGGTGCGCTTGCGCATCATGTCGGCGCGGCCACGGGCACGCGGCATCGTCCGCTTGAGCTGCGGGCCGTCTGACACCTGCACTTCTTTGACGAAGAGGCTGTCGTCGAACATGTCGTGGTTGTTCACGGCGTTGGCGCGCGCGCTTTTGAGCAGCTTGAGCATCGGAGCGGCGGAGCGCTTGTCGGTGAACTTCAAGATGGCCTCGGCCTCGTCGACCTTCTTGCCGCGGATCAGGTTGGCGACCAGGCGCGTCTTGCGCGGGGTGACGCGCAGCATGCGTAGTGAGGCGCTTGCTTGGGGCATGCCTACTACTCCTTACGGCTGCCGCTGTGACCGCGGAAGGTGCGAGTCGGCGAGAACTCGCCGAGCTTGTGGCCGACCATCGTCTCCTGCACGAAGACTGGCACGTGCTGACGACCGTTGTAGACGCCGATCGTGTGACCGACCATCTCTGGCACGACCGTCGAACGACGGCTCCAGGTCTTGATGACGCGGCGGTCGCCGGAGGCGTTGGCTGCGTCGATCTTCTTCAGCAGGTGCTCGTCTACGAACGGGCCCTTCTTCAGGCTGCGTCCCATGACTCAGCTCCCCTTCCGGCGTCGCACGATGAAGGTGCTCGACCCCTTGCGCTTGTTGCGCGTCTTGTAGCCCTTGGCCTGCTGGCCCCACGGGCTGACGGGCGGGCGGCCACCGGTGCTGCGACCCTCGCCACCACCGTGCGGGTGATCGACGGGGTTCATGGCGCGACCGCGCTGGTGCGGCTTGCGACCCATCCAGCGCTTGCGGCCGGCCTTGCCGATGACGATGTTCTTGTGCTCGGAGTTGCCGACGCCGCCGACGGTGGCGTAGCACTCGCCGTGCAGCTTGCGCAGCTCGCCCGAGGGCATGCGGACGGTCACGTAGGTGCCGTCGCGGCCCTGGATCTGCAGGCTGGTGCCGGCCGAGCGTGCGAGCTGAGCGCCCTTGCCCGGGATCATCTCGACCGCGTGCACGACGGCACCGACCGGGATGAAGCGCAGCGGCATGGCGTTGCCGGGATCCGGCTCGGCCTCGGGGCCGCTGACGACCTGGCTGCCGACCTTGAGCTTCTCAGGGGCGAGGATGTAGCGCTTCTCGCCGTCGACGTAGTGCAGCAGGGCGATGTTGGCGCTGCGGTTCGGGTCGTACTCGACGGTGGCGACCTTGGCGGGCACGCCCTCCTTGTCGCGACGACGGAAGTCGATGACGCGGTAGCGGCGCTTGTGGCCACCTCCACGGAAGCGCGAGGTGATGCGCCCGCGGTTGTTGCGCCCGCCCGACTTCTTCATCGGCTTGAGCAGCGACTTCTCCGGCTCGGTGTGCGTCACCTCGGCGAAGTCCGACGTGGTCATGAAGCGTCGGGAGGGAGTGTATGGACGGTACTTCTTGGTAGGCATGCTCTCCTCCCTTAAGACAGGCCGTCGAGCTGCTCGATGCGCTGCCCGGCCTTGAGCGTGACGATCGCCTTCTTGCGCTTGGCGGAGTGACCCGCGAAGCGGCCGAGGCGCTTGAGCTTGCCGTTGACGGTGACGAGGTTGATCTTGGTCACGTCGACCTCGAAGACCGTCTCGATCGCTTCCTTGATCTGGACGCGGTTGGCCTTCGGGTGGACGAAGAACGAGTACTTGCCGTCGCCGATGGCGGTGACAGCCTTCTCGCTCAGGACGGGCTTGAGGATGACGTCGTGGTCGTTCATCCCGCCACCTCAGTCGCACTGCCCTCGAAGAGCGTGGCGTCGGCGATGACGCGGTCGGCCCTCAGGATGTCGTAGACGTTGAGCCCCTTGGTGGCGAGCACATCGACCCAAGGCACGTTGCGAGCGGCGCGCCTCACCATCTCGTCGTCGGTCACCAGCAGCACGCGCTCGGCGCCGTCGAAGCCGTTCGACTTCGCCCAGGCGATGAACTCGCGGGTCTTGCCGTTGATGCTGAACGAGTCGACGAGGGTGAACCTGCCGTCGTTGGCGCGAGCGGCGATGGCCATCTGAAGGCCGAGGCGACGAACGCGCTTGGGCAGGGTGTACTCGTAGTTGCGCGGCTGCGGACCGAAGCTGATACCGCCGCCGACGAAGATCGGCGCCTTACGGCTACCGTGGCGGGCGCGGCCGGTACCCTTCTGCGGGTAGATCTTGGCGGTGGAACCGGTGACCATGCCGCGGGTCTTGGTCGCAGCGGTGCCGCGGCGGCGCTTGGCGAGCTGCCAGGCGACGACCTCGTGGAGCACCGACTCCTTGGGCTCGGGCAGGTCCAAGGTGACCTTGCGACCGGTGCCGAGCACGTCGATGGTGACCGGCATCAGGCGGCCCTCCTGTTGGACTGGCGCACGACGACGAGACCGCCGTTGGGGCCGGGGATGGCGCCCTTGATCAGCAGCAGGTTGTCTTCCGGGCGAACCTCGACGACCTCGAGAGCGAGAGTCGTGACGGGCTCGGCGCCGTAGTGACCTGCCATCCGCTTGCCCTTGTAGACGCGGCCGGGGAACTTGCGCTGGCCGATCGAGCCGGGGTGGCGGTGCTTCTTCTTGGTGCCGTGGGTGGCGGGCATGCCGGCGAAGTTCCAGCGCTTCATGACGCCGGCGGTGCCGCGGCCCTTGCTGGTGCCGGTGACGTCGACCTTCTCGCCGGGAGCGAACACGTCGACCTTGACCTCGTCGGATTCGGGCGCGTAGTCGCGGAACTCGACAAGGTGGCGCTGCGGCTTGACGCCGTTCGCCTTGAAGTGCCCGAGAGCAGGCTTGTTGACCTTCTTCTCGGCCAACTCACCCCAGCCGAGCTGTACGGCAGCGTAGCCGTCAGTGACCGGGGTCTTGCGCTGCACCACGGGGCACGGTCCAGCGAGCAGCACGGTGACCGGCACCAGCCGGTCGCCTTGCCACACCTGGGTCATGCCGACCTTGGTGCCGAGGATTCCTTTCACGTCTAGCGTCCTCCGACGGTCTTGATCTCGATATCGACGCCCGTCGGCAGATCGAGGTGCATCAGCGAGTCGATCGTGCTCTTGGTAGGCGACTTGATGTCGATGAGGCGGTTGTGCGTCCGGATCTCGAAGTGCTCGCGGCTGTCCTTGTCAGTGAACGGGCTGCGGAGCACGCAGAAGCGCCGGATGCGCGTGGGGAGCGGAACCGGGCCGTTTACCTTGGCGCCGGTCCTGCGGACGGTCTCGACGATCTTGGTCGCCGAGCTGTCAAGGCTGCGGTGGTCGAAAGCCTTGAGTTTGATGCGGATACGAGGGGCTGCCATGGCGTTACTTGGTCACCGATGTCACAACACCAGCACCAACAGTACGACCACCCTCCCGAATCGCAAACCGCAAACCCTCCTCCATCGCAATCGGCTTAATCAACTCAACCGCCAACTCAACATTATCCCCAGGCATCACCATCTCCACCCCAGACGGCAACGTACACACACCAGTCACATCAGTCGTCCGAAAATAAAACTGCGGACGATACCCCGAGAAGAAAGCAGAGTGACGACCACCCTCCTCCTTCCTCAACACATACACACTGCCATTAAACCCAGTATGCGGCTTGATCGAACCAGGCTTCGCAAGAACCTGACCACGCTCAATATCATCACGACCAACACCACGCAGGAGAACACCAACATTATCCCCAGCCATACCACTATCCAACGTCTTCCGATGCATCTCCACACCAGTCACAACCGACTTAGCAGTATCAGTCAAACCAACAATCTCAACCTCATCACCAGTCTTAACCACACCACGCTCAACCCGACCAGTCGCAACCGTCCCACGACCAGTAATCGTAAACACATCCTCAACCGGCATCAAAAACGCCTTATCGATATCACGCACCGGGGTGGGGATGTACGAGTCAACCGCATCCAACAAGCCCCAGATGTTGTCCACCCAGTCGTTACCACCACGCTGCGTCTTCGGATCGGCCTGCAAAGCCTCCAAAGCGCGCAACGCCGAGCCCTTCACCACCGGGATGTCGTCACCAGGGAACTCATACGAGGAAAGCAGCTCACGCACTTCCATCTCGACCAGCTCCAGCAACTCCTCGTCATCGACCATGTCCACCTTGTTCAGGAAGACAACGATGTAAGGAACACCAACCTGACGAGCCAGAAGAATGTGCTCACGCGTCTGCGGCATCGGACCATCAGCCGCGGAAACGACAAGAATGGCGCCGTCCATCTGAGCAGCGCCGGTAATCATGTTCTTCACGTAGTCAGCGTGACCGGGGCAGTCGACGTGCGAGTAGTGCCTCGCCGGAGTCTGGTACTCGACATGCGAGGTGTTGATGGTGATACCACGCGCCTTCTCCTCAGGCGCCTTATCGATCTGATCGTACGACTGCGTCACAGCCGTCGGATCAGCCGTCGCAGCCGTGAACGTGATCGCCGCAGTAAGAGTCGTCTTACCGTGATCCACGTGGCCAATCGTCCCAACATTCACATGAGGCTTGTTACGCTCGAAAACTGCCTTAGCCATATCTGATCGGTCTCCTTAACCGTGAAAGTGCGAAAGCTAGGCACTAACGCCTAACGCTTGATGAGCTCGTCCTGGATCGAGCGGGGTACGGGTTCGTAGTGGTTCAGCATCATCGTGAAGGTGGCGCGGCCCTGGGTGGCGCTGCGGAGGTCGGTCGCGTAACCGAACATCTCGGCGAGCGGCACGTTGGCCGAGACTACCTGCGCGTTGCCGCGCGGCTCCATGCCTTGGATCTGACCACGGCGCGAGTTCAGGCTGCCGATGACGTCGCCCATGTACTGATCGGGGCTGACGACCTCGACACGCATGATCGGCTCGAGGATGGCGGGGGCGCCCTTGGCCATGACCTCGCGCACGGCCATCGAGGCTGCGATCTTGAACGCCATCTCGGACGAGTCGACCTCGTGGTAGGAGCCGTCGTAGAGCGTGACCTTCATGTCGACGATCGGGAAGCCGAGGAGCGGGCCGGACTGCAGCGCCTCCTCGACACCCTTCTGAACGGCCGGGATGAAGTCCTTCGGTACGGTACCGCCGACGACACCGTTCTCGAACTCGGTGCCTTCGCCGCGAGCCTTCGGCTCGGCGCGAACCTTGACGTGACCGTACTGACCACGACCACCGGTCTGGCGGACGAACTTGCCTTCGACGTCGACAGCCTTGGTGATCGTCTCGCGGTACGCGACCTGCGGGGCGCCGACGTTGGCGTTGACGCCGAACTCGCGCTTGAGGCGGTCGACGATGATCTCGAGGTGAAGCTCACCCATGCCCGAGATCTTGGTCTGGCCGGTCTCGGGGTCGGTCTCGACGCGGAAGGTCGGGTCCTCCTCCGAGAGCTTGATGAGGCCGTTGGAGAGCTTGTCCTGGTCGGCCTTCGAGGCCGGCTCGATCGCGACCGTGATGACGGGCTCTGGCACCTCGATCGACTCGAGGATGATGTCGTGGTCGGGCGCGGCGAGGGTGTCGCCGGTGGTGGTGTCCTTGAGGCCGATGACGGCGCCGAGCTCGCCGGCTTCGATGCGCTCGATCTCCTCGCGGGAGTTCGCGTGCATCTTCAGCAGGCGGCCGATGCGCTCGCGCTTGCCCTTCGACACGTTGTTGACGTAGGTGCCGGCGACGAGCGCACCGGAGTAGACGCGCACGAACACCAGACGGCCGACGTACGGGTCGGTGGCGACCTTGAAGGCGAGAGCCGAGGTCGGAGCGGAGACGTCAGCGGGGCGGCTGTCGGCCTCGCCGGTGTCGGGGTTAACGCCGGCGACGGGTGGGATGTCGAGCGGGCTCGGCAGGTAGTAACCGACCCCGTCGAGCAGCCGCTGGACGCCCTTGTTCTTGAGCGCGGAGCCGCACATCACCGGGAACACCTTGAGGGCGATGGTGGCGCGGCGCAGGCCGGCGCGGAGATCGTCGATCGAGATCTCTTCGCCTTCGAGGAACTGCATGGCGATGTCGTCGTCGACGTCGGCGAGGCGCTCGATCATCAGTTGGCGCTTCTCAGCGGCGAGGTCGGCGAGCTCAGCGGGGATGTCGACGACAGCGACGTCCTGGCCGAGGTCGTCGTTGTAGTAGACGGCCTTCTGCTCGATGAGGTCGAGGATGCCCTTGAACTGGTCCTCTTCCCCGATCGGCCACTGGACGGGCACGGCGATGGCGCCGAGGCGCTCGCGCATCGAGTCGAGCACCAGGTTGAAGCTGGCGCCGGTCTTGTCCATCTTGTTCGAGAACGCGATGCGCGGCACGCGGTACTTGTCGGCCTGGCGCCACACGGTCTCGGACTGCGGCTCGACGCCCTGGCTCGAGTCGAAGACGGCGACGGCACCGTCGAGCACGCGCATGCTGCGCTCGACTTCCATCGTGAAGTCGACGTGTCCAGGGGTGTCGATGATGTTGATGCGGGTGTCGTGCCAGAAGCACTGGGTCACGGCGGAGGTGATGGTGATCCCGCGCTCGCGCTCCTGCTCCATCCAGTCCATCTGCGAGGCGCCCTCGTGGGTCTCGCCGACCTTGTGGATGCGGCCGGTGAAGAACAAGATGCGCTCGGTCAGCGTCGTCTTGCCCGCGTCGATGTGGGCAGCGATGCCGATGTTGCGCGTCTTGCCGATATCTGTCTTAGTCGTCGTCATAGTCATCAGTCGTTCTCGTCGTAGCCGCTAGGCAGCTCTACTACCAGCGGTAGTGGGCGTAGGCGCGGTTGGCTTCCGCCATGCGCTCGACGTCCTCCTTCTTCTTGACGGCGCCACCACGTCCGGCCGCGGCATCGAGTAGCTCTCCGGCGACGCGTTCAACGGCCGTGCGCTCCGGGCGAGAGTCACAGGCCGCGACGAGCCAGCGCAGGCCCAGGGATTGGGCGCGGCGCGCGTTCACTTCGACAGGCACCTGGTAGGTGGAGCCACCGACGCGTCGGCTGCGCACCTCGATGCGCGGGCGGATGTTGTCGAGGGCCTGACGGAACACCTTGAGGGGCTCCTGGCCGCTGCGCTCCTGGATCAGGCGGCAGGCGCCGTAGAAGATGCGGCTGGCGAGGTTCTTCTTGCCGTCGCGCATCAGCTTGTTGACCAGAGCGGTGACGGTGGTGTCGGTGTAGACGAGGTCCGGCTGTAGGCGACGGACTTCGGCGCGACGTCTGCGACCCATGGTTAGCTCGCCTTCACTTTCGGCTTCTTGGTGCCGTACTTGCTGCGGCCCTTGTTGCGCTGGACGTAGCGGCCGACGCCGACGCCCTGGGCATCGAGCGTGCCACGCACGATGTGGTAGCGGACCCCTGGGAGGTCCTTGACGCGACCGCCACGGATCAGCACGACGGAGTGCTCCTGCAGGTTGTGCTTCTCCCCAGGGATGTAGGCGGTGACTTCCTGGCCGCCTGCCAGCCGCACGCGGGCGATCTTACGCAGCGCGGAGTTCGGCTTCTTCGGGGTCTGAGTCTTCACCGCCGTGCAGACACCACGACGCTGGGGCGACCCCTTGAGCGCGGGGGTCTTGCTCTTCTTCTCTATCTTCCTTCGCCCCTTGCGGAGGAGCTGATTCACGGTCGGCAGAACGATCACTCCCTTTTCAGTTGCCAGGCGGCAGTCTTGACGCCGGGCTTCGAGTACCCGCGGCCATGCGGCCGAACTTCGCGAAAACGTGTCTTGGACGGCCTTACGGCAGCACACGACAAGCTCGCCCCGGACCCAGCGTTGTGGGCCAGGGGCACGAAAACCTAGCTACTATACCGTCCTGGGCTGGGTCATGGCAAGAGGAGTTGAGATGCTAAGTGTCTAGTCTCGATAGCGCCGACCGTGCGACCGACACTCTCCGTTCAGCCTCTTCGACAGCCTCGGCGGTCGCCGTCAGATGCCCCATCTTGCGCCCCGGCCGCGCCTCGCGTTTGCCGTAGAGATGCAGGCTCACGCCGGGGACGCGCAGAGCGGCCGCGTAATCGACGCCGTGGTCGACATCTCCCCCGGCCCAGATGTCGCCAAGTAGGTTCGCCATGGCCGCAGGTGTCGTCAAGGCCGTCGAGCCGAGCGGCAGACCGCAGACGGCCCTCAGCTGCTGCTCGAACTGGCTCGTCTCGGCCGCCTCCATGGTCAGGTGACCGGAGTTGTGCGGCCTGGGAGCTATCTCGTTGACCAGCAGCTCTCCGTTCGTCGCGAGGAAGAACTCGACGGTGATGAGCCCTACGGCGTCAAGCTCTCGCGCCACCTCGCATGCGAGCTCGACCGCGTGATCGGCAGTCACGGCATCAACACCTAGCAGCGAGGCTTCACGGGAGGACGGTGTGAAGGGCGCCAGCGTCACGTCGAGGATGTGGTCGACGTGTCGGTTGATGAAAGGTCGGTAGGCGGCGCACGACCCTGTGTCATCACGAGCCACGATCACCGACAGCTCGGCGGCCAGGTCCACCAACCTCTCGACGACTACAGGGCCTTGGCGCGCTAACCCGCTTGCCGTCGCGATCTCGGATTCAGCGCGGCCGCTTCCTACCTTCACCTGCCCCTTGCCGTCGTAGCCGAAGCCGGCCGTCTTGACGACGCATGGGCCGGCGATGCGCCGCAATGCGCCGTCCAACCCAGATACGTCGGTCACCACTTCTGACGCAGCCAGCGGCAGCGCGGCACGGCGCAGGAACGCCTTCTCACGCGCCCTGTCCTGGGTCAGGTACAGCACTTCCGGTGAGGGCCTCACCGGCCGCACGGCGGCAGCGGCCTGCAGAGCGGCGCTGCCGACGTTCTCGAACTCGAAGGTGACGACGTCCACCCCTGTCGCGAGCTCGGTCATGGCGTCGACGTCGCCTAAGTCGGCTCTGACGTGCCTGGCAGCGAAGCGTGCAGCAGGAGGGTCGGCGCTGGGGTCCAAGACGTGAGGCTCGTAGCCCATGCGCGAGGCCGCGGCCGCAAGCATCCGCCCGAGCTGTCCGCCACCGACGATCCCGATGCGGGAGCCGGGCAGGATCGCTCGCCTCACGGAACCGGCTCGCGTCAAGGCACGAAGTTGTCGGTGGGCAGGCTCTTGGCCAACGACGCCTCGGTCTGTCCCTGCCGGAACCGGACGAGAGCCTGCTCGAGATCAGGTCGGCTCAGCGTGAGGATGGCGACCGCGAGTAGCCCAGCGTTCTTGGCACCCGGAGCGCCGATCGCCAAGGTTGCCACCGGTACGCCTCCCGGCATCTGGACTATCGAAAGCAGCGAGTCGAGGCCGCTCAAGGCCGCGCTGCGCACTGGAACGCCTAGCACCGGGAGATGGGTGCCGGCAGCCAACATCCCCGGCAGGTGGGCAGCTCCGCCCGCGCCGGCGATGATCACCTCGTAGCCCTCGCCCGCCGCCGCGGCGGCGAACTCGCTCAGCTTCGCCGGCGTCCTATGAGCCGAGATCACGTGGCAGGAGTGGGGGACGCCGAAGGAGGTCAGGACCGCGTCGGCGTGGCTCATCGTCTCCCAGTCGCTGTCGCTGCCCATCACGACGGCTACCAGCGGCCTCTCTCCCTCACTCACCGTGCTCACCTCTCATCTTCGGCCGTCTCTATCATCTCGCGCTCGGCAGTAGCGCTCGTCGCGCGCGTCAGACGGTCTCTTATCGCTTCCCAGGCAGGCTCATCGGGGACCTCGGAGACCAGTATCTCCGTTGCCCCGGCTTCATCGAGCTCCCTCAGCGCCGCGTACAGGCCGTGCGCGTAAGCTGCGGAATCCTCAGGCAGTGAGATCCAGCGCCCGAGGAAACCTGAGGGCGCTTCCACACCGACGGCCAGCACCGCCACCCCCGGCGCCTTCCTCGACGTCTCACGTGACGTCTCTGCGAGACGAGCCGCAGGAACCAGCAAGGTGCGTGTCGCGGGCGCGTAGTGACGCGCGAGAGTGCCAGGAACTCGCACCGTCGAGCCGTCCCGCCGCCTTGCCGAGGAGGCGCCTCGTGACCCTGCCGTGGTCGCGACGCTCTCAGCGAGGACCTCGGCTAGCTCGTCGACGGATACGGCGCCAGGCCTGAGCACCTGCGGGACCTCGGCGGTCAGGTCTACGATCGTCGATTCGATCCCGACACGACAGTCGCCGCCATCGAGGACGACCAGCGGCCCAGCGAACTCCCCTGCCACGTGTGACGCCTCGGTCGGGCTGATCCGGCCGAAGCGGTTGGCGGAAGGCGCGACCAGTGCCCGACCGAACTCTGTCAGGAGGCGCAGAGCGACGGGATGAGCCGGCACCCTTACAGCCACCGTCGACTGACCTCCGGTCACGGCACGGGGTACCACCGAAGAGGCCGGCAGGACGAGCGTCAGAGGGCCTGGCCAGAACGCAGCCGCCAACGCCTCGGCTCGCGCCTTCAGGCGCTCATCGGCGAGGTCAGCGTAGGTCGACAGCCACGCTGACAATCCAAGGTGAACGATCAGCGGGTGGTCGCGCGGGCGGCCCTTCAGCTCGAACACGCGCGCCACGGCGCGCTCAGAGGCGGCGTCAGCGCCGAGGCCGTAGACGGTCTCGGTGGGGAAAGCCACCGGCCGCTCGGCTCTGAGCTCTGTCAGCGCCTCGGCGATGCCGTACTCGTCGGCTGGAAGAACCCTCGCCACGTCAGGCGCGAGCATAACCGAGTCCGCAAAACCGAGTTCTCAGCGGGTCTCTGGCAGAAGGAGGATGAAGCGCAGGTCGTTGACGTTGGTCAGCGTCGGTCCCGTCGCCAGCGCAGCCCTGTGACGCTGCAGGAGGCTGCTACTGTCGTGTCTGGCGACCGCGCCTCGGAGCTCGCCGATGTCCAGGCTCGCGAGCTCGCCGGGGCCGAAAAGGGCTCCGGCGAAGCCGCTGGCGCCGTCGATGCCGTCGCTGTCGGCCGACAGCACGCACACGCGCGCCAGCGCGGGCCCGACAGCGTCAGGGCGCAGCGAGCGGGCGAGTTCCTCGCGCAGGGATGCCGCGAAGGCGAGCGCGTACTCGCCGTTGGGGCCACCCCGACCACCAGGAACGCGGCCGCCTTGCGAGCCACCGTCCAGTGTCACGGTGACCTCGCCGCCGGACAGGAGCGCTGTCGGTTCAGGCGGGCCGCCGGCGACCAACCGCCTCGCCACATCGCGTGCCCGCGACTGAGCCGCCAGGCGCGCCTCACCGACCTCGGGAGCACCAAGGACTTCGACCGCGCAACCGGCCGCCTCGAGCACGCGGGCGGCTGCCGCGAGAGCTGTCGCGTTCGAAGCGACGATCTGGAACGACGCTCCGGCGAGTAACGGGTCTCCGGGTTTGAGCGTCTCCGGCGCTTTTCCCCTCGCGCCGGCTTCGAGAGCCGCCCTGGCCGCAGGTGCGTCGAGTCGGTAGCGCGACAACACACCGAGCGCGTCTTGGAACGTCGTAGGGTCCGCGACGGTCGGGCCGGCGGCGATGGTCGCCGGATCGTCACCGACGACGTCCGAGATCGCGAGGGTGAACACGGTCGCCGGCTGGATCCTTGCGGCAAGGCGACCACCCTTTATCGCCGAGAGGTGCTTGCGGACGGTGTTGATCTCGTCGATAGCCGCGCCCGACGCCAGGAGCCGTCTCGTCAGGTCGACCTTCTCCTCGAGGCTCACGCCTTGCGGGGCACACAGCAGCGCCGAGCCGCCGCCGCCGATGAGACTGACGACGAGGTCTCCTGCGCCTGCGGCGTCTGCCAGGGCGAGGAGCCTGCTGGCGGCGGCAACGCTCGCTCCGTCAGGCACGGGATGCGACGACTCCAGCACCTCGATGCGCTCGGTTCGCGCTCCGTGACCGTAGGGGGCGACGACGGCGCCGCTGACGTGCACGCCGGTGGCCAAGTAGTGATCCTCGACGACAACCGCCATCGCGGCCGCCGGCTTACCCGCTCCGAGGACGAGCACGCGTCCGCTCGAAGGCGGCGGCAAGCGGCCGCTCAGAGCCGCGCGCGGGTGGCAGGCTGCCACCGCGGCATCAAAGGCGCGCCTCAACAGAGCCTTCGCTTCCGGCGCTAGATGTCTCACCACTGAGACGCTACTCCACCGGAGTCAGGTAGCAGGCAGTACACTGGCGCATGTTCGGCCTGTTCCGCCGTCAGGACCCGCGCTTCAAGGACGACGTCAACTTCCTCATGTGCCGCGTCCGCACCGACCGCAAGGGCGAGGTCATCGTCGTGCGCCTCTCCAAGACGAGCGAGATGAGCGCACAAGGCAACGGCTACTTCGTGCGCAAGAGCCTCGTCGGACCCTCGACCCTCGATCACGCGACGCTCGAGGTGACCACCGACCGCGCCCACAAGGTGCTCAACGCCACCGTCGACGGCGGCGACCTGCTCCCCGTCAAGGAGTGGGACTGAAGTGCGCTGACCTGCTAACATCGGTATACACCTATGGTTGATAGCTCGATCCTTCGCATCTCCTCGCCGTTGGCCGGTAGGCCTCCTCTCGAGGTACGCCCTTCGCCCGTCCTCGAGTTGGCCTACGCGTACTACTGCGTGATGAAGCGGTTCGATGCCGGGAGGGACAGTCACCTTCCGTGGCTCAAGGAGCTGCGCGACAAGACCCCGCAGTGGCTCGTCGACCTGCGCGGCCTGTGGGCCGAGCAGAAGCTCGAGCGGGCGGGCTACGAGCTGTTCCTGGCGGCCTGCGCTCTCGGCTATGCGGCCGATCCGACGACCGGACGTTTCCTCGCCGACATCGAGGGCATCCCGCAAAGGATGCTCGCGACGCTCGACGCGGCCAAGGAGGAGCAGGCGGACGATAAGCACGACGACAAGCTCAGGGTCGTTTACGAGGCGATGAGCGATGCGCGCTGGCGCAGCCGGATGCAGGCGTCTCTGACAGCGCTCTGGAAGCATCTCGAGCCGGCTTGGGACCGCGAAGGGCGCGCGACCAGCGAGCAGGCCGCGTTGCGGCTGTCGGCCGACGCCGACTCCGCCGGCGACCTGCTGGCCGCGTTGCCGGCTCACCACTTCGTGCAGTTCGAGGAGTCGGCGGCCGAGATCCGCGAGCACCTGAGCAGCGGGAAGGTCTTCGTCGTGCCGCTCTACTTCGCTGCCAACGGCGGCTTCAACCTCGACATCGGCGACACGATCTACATCGGATTCGGCGTCCACGGCGAGAGCGTGTTCGAGCAGCAGCAGCGCGACGTGACCGACCTCGCTCTGCGCCTCAAGTCGTTCAGCGACCCGACGCGCCTGATGCTGCTGGTGCTGATCGCGAGGCTGCGCAAGTTCCCGCTGACCGTCGGCGACCTCGCCAAACAGGTCGGCGTCAGCCAACCTACGGCCAGCGGGCATCTGAAGCTCTTGCGCGAGATGGGTCTCGTCGACGTCGTCAAGGAGGGCAACCGGTCCTTCTACAGACTGAACGAAGCCGCGATCGGCGCCACGCTCGAGGAGCTGCGGCAGGCCTTGAGTCCGTAGCTGCGAGACGAAAGCGGTCGGTGCCCCTGCCGGATGACAGCATATCGGCATACACCTATTGACATAATTGGCATGTTCACCTATCCTGCTTCATAGGAGGACGCCTATGTATCAGGCCGAGTACATGCTGAGAGAGGTCAGAGCGGAACGTCTAGAACGTCTGCATCGCCTTCGTAACGCCACGCGAGCGCACCTCGCCAAGCGAGCCCTAGCACAAGCAGACTGCCCGAAGCGGTTCCATTACCCCGCCATCGCCCGTTGAGCGCCTGAGCGACGGCCCGAGCATGGACCTGTCGGGCGCTACTGAGCGCTGACCAGATCGGGCCTGAGGCTGCGCGCCTCGCCCAGGTAGATGTGCTTCATGTCCTTCTGGGACTTCGTCGTGTTCACCTGCATCATGATCCGCACGCAACGCGGCACGCGGTTCGGCACTGGGATCTCCTGGTTGCAGATCAGCGGTACCAGGTTCATGCCCAACTCCCTGGCCGCCTCGGCGGGAAACGTCGAGAAGAGATCTGGCGTGGTGGTGAAGAAGATCGAGGCGATGACCTCGTGGTCGGTGATCTCGTTGGCTGCGAGCATCGCTTCCAGGAGCTCCTTGGTAGCGGCGATGATGGCGGGAGGGGTGTCCTCACCGACGCTCGTCGCTCCCCGGATACCTCGCAACCAGTAGCCCTCCTGCACGGAGTGAAGTCTACCAGTAACGCTCGGCGCCCGACCGGCCACCACGCGTGACGCACCCGCTTGGCGCAAGCCCCCGACTTCGGCTAGCGTGACTCATGAGCAACACGGTCAACCGCGGCACGCAGGACCGACTATGGTTCGATCTAACCGAGGACCAGCGCGGACTGCTCGGTAACCTGCGTGCGTTCCTAAAGTCAGAGGTCGCGCCCGACGCCGGGGCGCGCGACTCCGCCGGCGAGTTCCCGCTGGCGCTCGTCGGCGAGCTCGCACAGTTGGGCCTGTTCGGGCTTCAGGTACCGGAGCGTTACGGCGGCTCGGCGTTGGACAGCATCACCACGGCGCTGATCATCGAGGAGTTGGCGGCGGCGGACGGGTCGCTCTGTCTCACCGTAGCCTCCCACAACTCGCTGTGCGTCGGGCACATCCTCACCGCCGGCAGCGAAGAGCAGAGGTCTGAGTGGCTGCCCGCCCTCGCCGCCGGTCAGAAGCTCGGAGCGTGGTGCTTGACTGAGCCGTCTTCCGGTTCCGACGCAGCCGGCCTGGCAACCAGCGCCCGCGCCACTGACGACGGTTACAGCATCGACGGCAGCAAGATGTTCATCACTCAAGGCAGCGTCGCCTCCACCTACGTCGTCATGGCCCGCACCGACGAGGCGGAGCCAGGGGCGGCACGCGCGGCAGGTATCTCGGCCTTCGTGGTAGACGGCGCTGCCGAGGGGTTGGTTCGCGGCCGACCCGAGCACAAGCTCGGCCTGAAGAGCTCCGACACGACGCCGCTGACCTTCGAAGCAGTCCGGGTCGGCCACGATCAGCTCTTAGGAGCGCGCGGTCAGGCGTTCACCGACGTGATGCGAGTGCTGGACGGAGGACGCATCGGCATCGCCGCGATGGGCATCGGGTTGGGTCGCGCCGCGGTCGAGATAGCCGGCCGCTACGCGCTGGAGCGGCGCCAGTTCGGCACGCCCATAGCCAGGCAGCAAGCGGTCTCGTTCAAGCTCGCCGAGGCCGCCACCGAGCTCGAGGCCGCTCGCTTGCTGACCCTGAAAGCGGCCGCGCTGCGCGACGCAGGCAGGGAGTACACGACTGCGGCGGCCATGGCCAAGCTCAAAGGCAGCGTCGCCGGGGTCAGGGCGTGCGACGACGCCATCCAGATCCTCGGCGGCTACGGCTACATGCACGACTACGAGGTCGAGAGGCTGTGGCGCGACGCTCGCCTAACCCGGATTGGCGAGGGCACCGACGAGATCCAGCATCTGATCATCGCCAGGAGCCTGCTGGGTAGGCTCGAAGCCGGCGCTGGGCTCTGGAACTGAACGTTCGGCGGCGTCCATCACGCTGTCGAGCGCGTCGGTCAGCAGCCGGAGTGCCGCTCCAGGCGAAGCGTCTACCCCACGCGCGCCTTCCGTCAGCCGGCGCCGCCACGCCTTCGCCCCGGGGAGACCGGCGAAAAGCGGCAGCAGGTGGCGAGTGATAGCCGGCAGAGGCGTTCCCTTGGCGACCTCCTCGGCTGCATAAGGCAACACTCGCCGCACCGCTGCCACGCCGGCTGCCAGCCGCTCGGCTCGACCCGGCTCTCTGATCTCGCCCGCAGGTTCGGCCACCAGCGCGTCGGCAGCCACCAGCACCAGCGGATCGTCCCAGACGGCGCGACCTAGCATCACGCCGTCGACGTGCCTCAAGTGCGATGCGGCCGCGGCAAGGTCGCGGACGCCGCCGTTGGTCTCGACACGCAGCCACTGCATCTCGGCCTTGAGCCTGTGCACGAGCTGGTGGTTCAGCGGCGGGATCGTCCTGTTCTCCTTGGGACTGAGCCCCGACAGCCACGCCTTGCGAGCATGAACCACGAAGCGCGAGACGGCGCCACCGCTGGCGTCCTGCACGCCGTCGACGAACGCGAGCATGTCCGCGTAGGAGTCCCTGTCGTCGATGCCGATCCGATGCTTGACCCCGACCGGCAGGCCGGAGGCTTCCGCCATGGCGCGCACGCAACGCCCGACCAGGTCGGGGTCGGCCATCAGGCAGGCGCCGAAGTTGCCGCTCTTGACCCGCGGTGAGGGGCAGCCGACGTTCAGGTTCAGCTCCGAGTAGCCGAACGCGGCGCCGAGCTCCGCGGCGGCGGCGAGCAGCCCCGGAGAGTCGCCACCCAGCTGCAGCACGACCGCTCCCTCGTCAGGGCTGCGGGCGAGAAGCTTATCGGTGTCTCCCCTGACCGCCGCTTGGGCCGTGATCATCTCGGTGTACAGCAGCGTCTCGGCTGTCAGCCCCCGCAGCACGAAACGGAAGTGCCTGTCGGTCACGTCCATCATCGGCGCGACCGACAGCGGCGTGGAGAGCGCAGTACCGGCCGGAGCTTGCGGTGCCGATGCGCTCATCGGGCCGCGGGAACGCGTTTCGGCTTGCGGAAGGTGATGTTCTCCCACTCGCCCTCCTCGACGACGGCGAGGGCGGGATTAGCCGACCTGAAGCGCTCGACGACGGCCTGCACGAGGTCGTCAGGCGTGCTGGCGGCAGAGGTGATGCCGACGCTGGTGACGCCTTCGAGCCACGCGTCTCGCACGTCGGCCTCCGACTCGATGCGCTCGGCGCGGGCCGTGAGGTCGCCAGCCAACTCGACGAGACGCATCCCGTTCGAGCTGGCGGCGCTCGTCACGACCAGGAAGAGCTCGACGTGCGGCGCTATCGCCCTCACCGCGTCCTGGCGGTTCTTGGTCGCGAAGCAGAGATCGTCAGAAGGCGGCACGACCAGGTTGGGAAAGCGCTGCTCGAGCAGCTCGACGGTCTTCATCGTGTCGTCGACGGACAGGGTGGTCTGGGTGAGCACCACCACCCTGTCGGGGTCCGGCACGGTGACGGTGCGCGGGTCGGCGAGCAGAGGATCGTGCTTGCGGTTGCCGACGACCGAGACGACCGTGGTCTGCTCCGGAGCCTCACCACGGGTGCCTATCACCTCTTGATGGGCCGTCGAGTCGCCGACCAGCAGGATGTGGTAACCGTCGGCGGCGTAACGCTTGGCCTCGTTGTGAACCTTCGTCACGAGCGGGCAGGTCGCGTCGACCGTCGTCAGACCCTGCTTGCGCGCCTGCTCGCGCACCAGTGGGCTGACCCCGTGCGCGCTGAACACGACGGTGTCGCCGATCCGGCGCCCCACCGTCACGGCCTCACCGCGCAGCACCGGGAGCTCGTCGAGCTGCTCGACGAAGGTCACGCCGTACTCCGACGCCAACCTGTCCACGACCGTGCGGTTGTGGACGATGTCGTGGTAGACGACGAGGTCGCCGGAACCGGAGGCGCGTTCCAGCTCCGCCTGCTCCTTCACGGCATCGATAGCCATCACGACGCCGGCGCAGAACCCGCGCGGCTTGGCTAAGTAGACGGTCTCGACCACGGCATACGATTGTACCGGCGCGCTCGCACGACCACAGTAGTCGCCGCCTCTGCCAGGCCAGGTAGCTAAGGCTAGTTGTACGGCCAGGGAACGCGTGATAGACTCGCGTCCGCCTCGCGCAGGCGGGCGGGCTCTCGATCTCGAGAAGCCTCGCCGAGAAGCTGCACGGGCGATTAGCTCAGCTGGTTAGAGCGCGTCGCTGATAACGACGAGGTCAGTGGTTCGAGTCCACTATCGCCCACCAACCCAAGACCGAAAGAGGCGCCAGTGACGGCGCCTCTTTCGGTTTCCATCCAACGCGCGACTCAGCTTCTGAACACCGCGCGCTTGGCGCCGAGCACGATCTCCAACCTGATGCTAGCGTTGCCGCGCTGCACGGTCAGCTCGACGCTCTGCCCTATCTCCTTGCTGCGTATCTCTGCGAGGAGATCGTAGAACGTCGGCGTCGCCACGCCGTCCACGGAGGTGATCACGTCGGCCAACGGCACGAGGCGCGGGGTTCCATTCGGCGCGACCTCCTGGACCTGCCTGAACGGCAGGATCCCAGCCAGGTCGGCTGGACCGCCGGAGGCCACGGAGTTGACCACCGGTCCGGGCCGGCTGCCGAGATAGAAGTCCGAGGACTTCGGGTCGTAGTCGACCGCCCAGGTGAATCCGAGCACCGGCACGTCGCGCTGCGACCCGCCGAGGACCGCTGCCGCGAGCGCGCCGTCGAACGTGACGGGTACCGCGTAGCTCGCGTAGCTCCTCGGTAACGCGACACCCCTCAAGTACGGCGGGACGTAGGTGTCGGAGGACATGGCTCCCGGGTTGAAGCTGATGTAGCTGACGACGCCGATCACCTCGGCGCGCGCGTTGACGACGGGGCCGCCCGAGTCACCGGGAGCAAGTGAGGCGGTTAGCTCGATGGTCTCATCAGCGAAGTCGCTACGACCTGGCCTGACGCCGAGCCGCGTCACACGGCCGGCGCGGGCCGCCAGGAACTCGTTGCGGCTGTTGCCGACCGCGACGATCTCGTCCCCGACGCCGGGCGCGGTCTGGCCCAGAGGCAGGAAGTCGACGCTGCGATCGACAGCGGCCTTGAGCGCGGCGATGTCCATGTAGGCGTCGAAACCGACGAGCTCGAGCGCGTAGCGAGACTCGTCGTGAGCCACAGCAACATAGGCGATCTGACACTCCACGCTCGTGCTGGTCGGGTCCACGACGTGATAGGCCGTGAGCAGCATGCCATCGGCTGAGACGAAGAAGCCGGTCCCGATGCCTAGCGGCGGGCCCCACTCGCGGCCGGCGCAGCGCGCCTCGATCTTGACGGTCGCGGTGCGAGCGAGTTCGAACGCCTCTTCCAGGCGCCCAGTCGGCGCCACGATGGGCGGCGGTCCGGCTTGGACGTGCTCCAGCAACGGACCGCGGTCCTGAGCCAGAGACGCGTCTGGATGCCTCAACAGCGCGGTCGCGGTGGCAACGACCGCCAAGAACGCCAGTAGCAGCCAGGTCAGCGAACGGGTCTGTTGCATCGCCTGTCATTATGCAGCCAGTTGGTGAACGCCTAGTATCATTGCGCGCATGCCAACCAAGGCGGTCGATAACAGCGGTGACCCCGAGTACCACTCCAAGCTCGTTCAGATCGCAGCCACGGCGCGTGCCTGGGATGGCCAGATAGTGATAGTCAGCCACGTGGATCCCGACGGCGACGCCCTCGGAAGCTGCCTGGCGCTCAAGCGCGCGCTCGAGGCACTCGGCAAGCGCGTGACGCTACCCCTCACTCCTCCCCGGTACCTGGAGTTCCTGGCGGTGCCGGGCGAGCTGTCGCAACCGCTCGCGGCGCTTCCAAGCGGCTGCCTGCTGTTCGTGCTCGACGTCGCCGATCGCCCACGGGTCGTCGGCGCTCCGGTCAGCGGCGCCGACTACGTCGTCAACATCGACCACCACGGCACCAACGACCGCTTCGGCGACGCCTACGTCGTCCAGCCCGACAAGGCGGCGACGGCGCTCCTGATCAAGGAGCTCATCGACGAGCTCGGTGTGCAGTGGACACAGGGCATCGCCACACCGTGCCTGACCGGTATCCTCACCGACACCGGCAACTTCCGTTACTCGAACACCAACCGCGACGCGTTGCAGACGGCCGGAGAGCTCATCGACATGGGCGTCGACTACGTCGACCTCACCGACAGGCTGCAGTGGCGTCACCCCGCGTACTTCAAGACGCTCGGCAGGGTGATGGAGACCGTCGAGTTCCACTTCGGTGGCCTCCTGGTGTCTGCGAGGTTCTCGAACGCGATGCGCGGACCCGAAGGCGCAGACAACGACGACTCCGACGACTTCGTCGGCATCATCCGCTACGCCGAGGGCGTCGTGGTGGCCGCGATCCTCAAGGAGCGCGGCAGCGAGGTAAAGGTCAGCGTGAGGGCCCGCGCCGGCGTGTCGGCGCAGGCCATCTGCGTCGAGTTGGGTGGCGGTGGGCACGTCGCCGCGGCAGGCGCCACCGTCGTCGGCGACATGGACAACGCCCAGCGCAAGCTGTTGGAGGCAACCAGCAACGAGCTCAGGCGCAGGGGTCTGCTCGCCTAGGACCGTCGCTGAGCACGGGAACCAAGCGGCTCACTGGGAGCGCAGCACGTCGCCGGCGTAGCGCAAGGAGGTGGCGCGCGCGCGTTCGGCGAGCCCCGCCAGCGCAGCCTGATCGACCTCCGACTCGAGCCCGCGCTGAGCCAACCAGGGCAGTACCGCTTCGGTCGGCAAGTTACCGACCAGGCTGTCGTCAGCGAACGGGCAGCCGCCCACGCCGGCCAGCGCGCCCTCGAACCAGCGAACCCCATGCGCGACGGCGACCTCGAGCGGCGCCTGCCAGCTATCAGGCCGCGCGTGCAGGTGCAGGCCGAGGCTACTGTTGTCGGTGAGCGCGCCTAGCACGCGCGCCACCCTGTCGGCATTGCCGCTGCCGGTGGTGTCCGCGAGCGAGATGCGCGTCACACCCATGTCGCGCAGGCGCTGGACGGCTTCGACGGTCATGCGCGGCACCCACGGTTCGCGGTACGGGTTACCGAACGCCATCGACAGGTAGACGACGAAGCCCAGCCCCGAGCG
This sequence comes from uncultured bacterium, assembly GCA_964392895.1. Taxonomy (GTDB): domain Bacteria; phylum Deinococcota; class Deinococci; order Deinococcales; family Trueperaceae; genus CAYMRL01. The sequence goes on along the minus strand of CAYMRL010000003.1, from coordinate 221,352 downwards.
CTCGCACAGCGACTGGAGTTGGGAGACCAGCGGCCACGACTGCTCGACGGTGCGCCCGACGTTGCGGCGCTGGAACGTGTCGTTGACGGACAGCGGGTAGCCGACGCTGGTGACGGCCCCAGTAGCGACGGCTCTCTCGACTCCGAGCTCGTTGGCTACGATGCACAGGAGGTCGACGCCATCGGGCACGAGCAGCCCGGCGAGGACCTCCTCGGTGTCCGCCATCTGCGGCACGGCGCGTTTCGAAACGAACGAGCCGGCATCGAGACGGCCGAACCCGGCGGCCAACAACGACCTGAGGTAGTCGATCTTCTCCTGCGTGGGCACTTTGTGCTCGAGGCCCTGCCACGCGTCGCGTGGGCACTCGACGAAGCTGACGCGGCTGTTGCCTAGCACGTACCGAGTTTAGCCGAGGGCGGCAGGCGGCGGTCCAGGCAAGCCACCTATACTGACCTGGTGCTGAGGGTTCTGGAGCTGCGCGACTTCGCCATCGCCGCCTCCGTCACCTTGGAGTTGGAGACTGGGCTCAATGTGTTGAGCGGCGAGACCGGCGCCGGCAAGTCGTTGGTGGTAGACGCTCTCTCGCTCTTGGCGGGAGGCAGGCCTGACGCGGGTCAGATCCGCTCCGGCTCAGAGTCGGCGGTCGTGCAGGGCGAGTTCGAGGGCTTAGGTCTCATGTCTGCCTCGCGGCGCCTGGTCGAGTCCGGGAGGCACACGGCGCGACTCGATGGCGAGCTCGTCACGGTCGCGGAGCTCGCCGAGCGCGCCGGGGCCGTGATCGCCGTCTACGCTCAAGGCTCCGCACAGGAGCTGCAGAGCCCCGCCACCCAGCGAGTCAGGCTCGACAGCCTGTTGCCGCCGGAAGCGCGCGCGGCGCTCGCCGAGCACGCCGACGTCTTCGCACGCCTGGCTCAGGTCTCGGCCGAGTTGGAGGCGGCGCGCCAACGCGAGCGCGAGGCGACCCGCCGCCAGGAGACGCTGGAGCGCGAGCTCTCAGAGATCGATGCCGCCAAACCGGCACCTGACGAGGACCGTGAGCTGTCCGCGGAGCTCGATCAGCTCCAACACGCCGAGCGCATAACTCTCGGCGTCGGCGCCGCGCTCGGTGCGCTGAGCGAAGCCGAGCCGAGCGCCCTCGCGCTGGTGGCGGCGGCGGTCAAGGAGCTCAGCGGCGCCGCGCGTCATGCGACGGTCCTGCAGCCCTTGGCAGAGGAGCTGGCGGAGTCGCTTAAAGGCCTCGGTGCGACGGCGACCGAGCTAGAGGCGTTCCTGGCGGGCTTCGAGACCGACCCGTCGCGACTGGACGCGGTCCAGGCGCGGCTCGCTCGGATCGAGGCCCTGAAACGCAAGTACGGACCCGGTCTCGCAGATGTGCTCGAGTACCGCGCCGCCACCGCTGCGGAACTCGCAGGTCTGGCCGACATCAGCGACGTCATCGCTAGGTTGGAGGCTGACGAAGCAGCCTTGAGCAGCCGGGCCGACGAGCTCGCCGGCGAGCTGACGGCGGCGCGGCTGGGCGCAGCCGAGCGGCTCTCGCAAGCCATGCCGCCGTTGTTGGCGGAGCTGGGCCTGCCGCATGGGAGGTTCGCCGTCACGCTGAGCCCGGCGCGCCGACCGGCCGCACACGGGCGCGACAGCGTGAGGTTCGAGTTCAGCGCCAACCGCGGCGAGCCGCTCGCTCCGCTGACTGAGGTCGCCTCCGGGGGCGAGATGTCACGGCTGATGCTCGCTGTGCACCTGCTGACCGGCTCCGAGCACCCGACGCTGGTCTTCGACGAGATCGATGCCGGCATCGGCGGCGCCACGGCTCAGGCCGTCGGGAGGCTTCTGAAGCGCCTGAGCCGCGGCCGGCAGGTGGTGGTCGTCACGCACTTAGCGCAGGTCGCTGCCTTCGCAGACGTTCACTACGTCGTCGGCAAGCGCGACGACGGGCCGCGGACCGTAGCGGAGGTCGCGCGCCTGACCGCTGAGGAGCGACCCCGCGAGCTCGCGCGGATGCTGTCTGGCAGCGTCACCGAGGCGTCACTGCGGCACGCGGAAGAGCTGATGTCGGCGGCAGAGCACATCAACTGAGGTCGAGTCGGCGTTAGAATCTATGATGAATCGGGAGGTTGCGGCAGTGGACGCTGAAGGGTTTCACGAGCAGACGCCCTGTCCGGAGTGCGGCAGCCCCGAGACTGTCACCTACTACTACAACGAGGGTTTCGAAGAGCTCGAGTGCTCGCAGTGCGGGTACAGGTCCGACACGCAGAGCGTCTCCGACCTGCAACGCGCCTCCGGTGAATTACTCGAGCGAGCTCATGTCGAGGTCGTGGTGCCGATGGGGCGGATCGAGGCATGAGCGCGGCAGGGCTGTCGATCATCGAGGATGCGCGCTGCCGCGACCGGTCGAAGCCGGTCGCGGTTCCAGTTGGGCGGCTGGCTACTAGCAGTGGGGCGATAGGGCTCATCGCGTGCGTTAAGCGCGAAGCCCGGAAGGAGTTGCGATGGACGTCAAGGTGGTTCTGAGCAGCGAGGAGATCCAGCGGGGACTCAAGCACTACAGGCGTATCGCCAAGCAGGACCTCCTGCTGGCGAACGAGACCGACAACCCCGACGCCTTCAGGCGTCACGCCGAGGCGCGCCGCGGTGTCTACTCCTTCCTTTCCGATCTCGCCGAGACCAAGAGCCCCAACGAAGTAGTGCAAGAAGCCCTCAAGGCCTACCAGGAGCTGCCGTTCGTCTCCGGGTCGGAGGACGACGCGCACACCGAGATCAAGGGCCGCGAGAACGCGCTCGAGAACTTCTTCCTGATGATCGGTCTCGAACCGAAGGTGCGCCGCGAGGTGCGCAGCCTGCGCACCGGCATAGACGCGCAGGGCAGCACCAACGTCGGCTCGGTCAGCTGACCCATGGTTCCGGGCTGAAGCCTCGATGGCGCCGCCCGCCGTGGTAGAAACGTTGCGTGACGCTGGCTGAACTGCGGCAGCTCGCCGCCGTCAAACCTCCCGCGCTCAGCGACCTGGCCGACAACCTGGTGTTCGGCGAGGGCGACCCCGATGCCCGTCTGATGATCGTAGGCGAGGCGCCGGGCGAGGACGAGGACGTACTGGGCCGTCCGTTCGTCGGTCGCGCCGGGCAGCTGCTCGACAAGATCCTCGCCTCCGTTGGCATCGAACGCGAGGCCGTGTACATCACGAACATGGTCAAGTACCGGCCGCCTGGCAACCGCAACCCTAAGCCGGAGGAGGTCGCTGCCAGCGAGGAGTTGCTGATGGCGCAGATCGCGGCCATCGCACCTCAAGTCATCGCCACGCTCGGCAACGTGCCGACTCAGTACTTCCTCCAGACGACAGACGGCATCACCAAGACTCACGGCAAGCGCTTCGACTGGAACGGCATCATCGTCTTCCCTCTCTACCACCCCGCTTACCTCCTCAGGAACGCCAGTCGTGAGAAGGGCGCCCCCAAGTGGCAGACCTGGGAGGACATGCAGGCGCTCAGGACCCTGCTCGCCGGTCTGCCGCCCAAGCAGGCTGGGCAGCAGCTCGGCACCGTGCGCCAAGAAGCCCTGTTTTGACGGTACCCAGATGAGAGCGCTCATCCAACGCGTGACGAGGGCGCAGGTCCGCGTCGATTCCGAGCGAGTCGCCGCGATCGGTCTCGGCATGCTGGTTCTGCTTGGTGTCGGCCCGCAAGACGACGAACAGATCGCGATGCGCCTCGCCGACAAGGTGCGCAAGCTTCGCATCTTCAGGGATGCAGCCGGCAAGATGAACCTGAATGTCGAGCAAGCAGGCGGCGCGTGCCTGGTCGTCAGCCAGTTCACCCTCTACGGCGATACGCGAGGCGGCAACAGGCCAGGCTTCAGCGGAGCTGCCGCACCGGAAAAGGCCGACGCGCTCTACCGTTGGTTCGTGGACCACCTGAGATCGGCCGATCTGGAAGTGCAGACCGGCCGGTTCGGGAACGAGATGGAGGTCGAACTAGTGAACGACGGCCCCGTCACGCTCTGGCTCGACAGTGCCGAGCTGCTCGGTTGAGGCTCAGCCGCCAGCCACCGAGGCCGCCGCAGGCAGCGACGCAGTACCCTCGAACGCGTTGACCTCGTCGATGAAGCGCTTGAAGAGGTAGCTCGCGTCGTGCGGCCCTGGGCTCGCCTCAGGGTGGTACTGCACGCTGAACACCGGGTAGCGCGCGTGAGCCATGCCCTCGAGCGTGCCGTCGTTGAGGTTGATGTGGGTGGCGACGAACTGGCCGCCGGGGATCGATGCGACGTCGACGGCGTAGTTGTGGTTCTGGCTGGTGATCTCCACCTCGCCCGTCACGAGGTTCTTGACCGGTGTGTTGGCGCCGTGGTGCCCGTGCTTGAGCTTGTAGGTCTTGCCTCCCACCGCCAGCCCCAGGAGCTGATGGCCGAGGCAGATGCCGTAGGTGGGCAGCAGTCCCAGCAGCTGCCAGACCGTGTCGTGCGCGTACTTGGGGCCGCCGGGGTCGCCGGGACCGTTCGAGATCACCAGGCCGTACGGGTCGAGCGCCATTATCTGCGCCGGTGTCGTCTGGGCCGGCACGACGATGACCTCGGCGCCGGCCTGCTCGAGCTTGTAGACGATCGAGTGCTTGATCCCGAAGTCGATGACGACGACGCGCGGGTCGCCCCTGAACGTCGGCCGCGCGTAGGGCAGCGGCGTGGTCACCTCCGGCGTCATGTCGCGACCGTCGATGTCCTCGTGCAGGCTCGCCTCCCTGACAAGGCCGTCTTCGAGCTCGTCGTCGGTCTCGCCGTGGAAGATCACGCCCTTGACGACGCCGCCCGTGCGCAGGCGCCGGGTAAGCGCGCGGGTGTCGATGCCCTCGATGCCGACGATGCCGTGCTGCTCCATGAACGACTGCAGGTCCTGGTTGGCGCGGTGGTTCGAGGCGACGCGACTGAACTCCCTGACGATGAAGCCGCGCGCGTACGGGCGGTTCGACTCCATGTCGTAGACGCTCACGCCGTAGTTGCCGATGTGAGGGTAGGTCATCGTCACGATCTGGCCGTGGTAGCTCGGATCGGTGAGGATCTCCTGGTAGCCGGTCATCGACGTGTTGAAGACGATCTCGCCGACGGACTTGCCGGGAGCGCCGAAGGCGTACCCGTAGTAAACGGTGCCGTCTTCGAGCGCGAGCACGGCGGGAGGTTTGTCTAGGAGGGCCATCGCGGGCAGAACTTTATCACGCGGCGCCAAGCCAGCTGGTCGCGTTAATCGTCGGCGGTCACAGGTCTTTGCCGCTGGCCACCGTATGGGGCGCCACGCACGAGCCGGTGGCGACCCTGCAGTCGTCGAGGACGCTGTAGGCGCCGACGCGGCAGCCGTCGCCGACGGCGGTAGCGCCGCGCAAGATCACGCCGGGCTCAAGCACTACGTCGCGGCCAAGCTCGACCGTGTCGGCGACGAACGTCGTCTCGGGAGCCTGCATCGTCACGCCCGAGAGCATCAACGCCCGGCGCTTACGGTCGAGCAGCACTCTCGACACGGCGGCGAGCTGCGCGCGGTCGTTGACCGCCAACGCCTCCTGCGGATCGTGTGCGAGGACGGCGTCGACCTCAAACCCGGCAGCCAGGTACGACTCGACGAGGTCGGTGATGTAGTACTCGCCCGCCGCGTTGTCGGACCTCAGCCGCCTACCGAAGTCGAACGCCTGCGTGTCGAAGGCGAGGATGCCCGTGTTGATCTCGCGTATCTCCCGCTGCGCCGCGTCGGCGTCCTTGTGCTCGACTATCGCCGCTATCTTGCCGCCATCGCGTCTGATGATGCGCCCGAGGCCCGTGGGGTCCTCGACCTCGGCGGTCAGCACGCTCATGCCTGGCCGCCCGGCGGCGCGGCTCGCGAGCAGCGAAGCCAGCGTGGCAGAGGTGATGAGCGGCCCGTCGGCCGCCAGCACCAGGAGGGGCGCGGTGAGGGGCCCGAGCAGCTCGGCCGTGGTCATCAGCGCATGTCCGGTGCCGAGCTGTTGCTCTTGCAGCACGAACTCGATCGCTCGCTCTGCGAGCGACTCGCGCACCGCCGCCGCTCCATGACCTACGACCACGACCGTGCGAGCGGGCGCCAGCGGCTCAAGAGCCGCCAAGACGTGCTCGACGAGGGTCTTCCCCGCCGCCTGATGCAGGACCTTCGGGAGCGCCGACCTCATCCTGGTGCCCTGGCCGGCGGCGAGCACGATGGCGTTGAACCTGGGAACGGATGCGTCCATGACCTCGCCGCTCTCGCCCACTGCTTACTTACGCGGCGCGGCCGATCCGCCACCCTGGGTCGACTTGCCACCTGAAGCCGACGGAGAGTTGCGCGCCTTGCGCGTCGTCTCGTCGCTGAGCGTCAGGAGCATGAAGACGGCGACGAGGACGATCACGAGGCTCGCAAGCTGGGTGATGGTGAACAGCCCAACGCCGCCGACGTTGTCGAGGTAGACCCGCCAGCCGAGCGGGTTGTCTCGGAACGGCTCCTCGATGACGCTGCGCAGCACCGAGTACCAGAGCACGAACGTCCAGAACACGAAGCCGGGCGCGCGCTTGCTAGAGAGAGCCCATATGGCGATGAACAGCAGGATGAAACCGACGGCGAAACCGTACATCTGTGTCAGGTGAACGACGCAAGGTTGTCCGGCTGGCACCGAGAAGCAGGCCGGTGGGCTGAACTGCCACAGGTCGTTTCCGAAGACGATGCGTCCGAACGCACCAAGGAACGGCGTGCCCGGCTCCGGCCAAGTGACGCCGATCGACCAGTTGGTCAGGCGGCCGCCCGTGTCGGTCCCGTTCATCAGGTTGCCGATGCGGCCGCCCATGATCCCCAGTGCTCCGATCGGTACCAACACGTCGAGATACGACCACATGTTGAGCTTGTGCTTGCGAGCGTACAGCCACAGCGCGAGCAGCACCCCGATGACGGCGCCGTGGATGCTGACCCCGCCTTCCCAGACCTTGAAGGCGTTAACCCAGTTGCCGCCCGGGCCGAAGTAGGCGCTGGGGCTCGTGAGCACGTACGCGGCGCGGGCGCCGATGACGCCCGCCAACACCAACCACAGGGCCATGTCGAGCAGCTTCTCGGGATCGAGTCCGCGTCTACCGGCGAGGCGCAGAGCCCAGAAAGCTCCCACCAGTACTGACAGTGCGATTAGGAAGCCGTACCAGCGAATCGCCAGCGGTCCGACCTGCACCATGATCGGGTCCATCTAGAACTCCTTATGCGCGCGGGCGGCTCATGCGCCGAACAACCGCGGGACGACGACGATACCCATGACTACCACGATGACGAGCTTCGCCACCGTTCCTCCCAGCGTACCCACGAACGCGCCGACGCCTGAGCGGAACGCCTCATCTACCCTGCGACCAACCAGAAGCTCGGCGACCGTCGCGCCCGCCAGCGCCCCGATGAGGAAGCCGAACGGAGGGATCACGAACACACCGACGAAGGAGCCGATGATGCCTCCCCACAAGCCGGCCTTGCCGGCGCCGTAATGCTTGCTGCCGAGCCAGGTCCCCGCCACGTCCACGAGCTGCGAGGCCACGGCTAGCACGCCGACGTAGATGAGGCCGTCGGTCCCGAAGCGTTCGAAGCCGACGATCAGAGCCGCCAAGACCGCCCCGACGGCCGCCAGCAGCACCCCCGGCACCACGGGAACGATGACGCCGACAGCGGCGACGACCGAAGTGAGGATGAACAGTATCAGCGCGAGGGTGCTGGCAAGTGCCGGTGCCACCGGCATAGGTTACAGCGTGGTCAGGGCACTGCCGCGGTGCAGCTACTACCTACTAGCGTTCGCCCGCTGCTATTCGTGCCAGGCGGCGGGAGCGTCGCGACCCTCGCCCCTGATCACATCGACGGCGTGCGGCAAGATCCCCACGACCGCCCTGAGCGCATCGGCGGCTCCCGCCGGGCTGCCAGGGAGGTTGACTATCAGCGTGGTGCGCCTGACGCCGGCCATGGCGCGCGACAGGTAGGCGTGCGGGTTGCCGACAGCGCCATGCGCGCGGATCGCCTCCGCGATCCCGGGCACGTGCCTCTCGATGACCTCGGCGGTAGCCTCCGGCGTGCGGTCGCGGATGCCCAGGCCAGTGCCGCCCGAGGTCAGCACCAGGTCGACGTTGGGCGAGTCTGACCAGAGGCGCAGCTTGGCGCGGATCATGGCCTGCTCGTCCGGCACGAGCTGGTAGTCGACCTCTACGAACGGGCCGGAGCTGAGCACCTGCCTTATCGCCTGCGCGGTTGCATCCTCTCGCATCAGAGCGGCGCCCTTGTCGCTGACTGTCAGTAGCGCGGTGCGTACCATCCTGCGAATCTAGCGCCCCTGTAGCCTTGGCGGCGCGGCTTCGGCCACTTCGGGGACCTAAGCGCGGTAACCTTGGCGCCGATATCCGCCCGGCGGCAGGTCGAGCCGGGCGCTATAGCAGTTGTGCAGCAGCATGCACCCGGCACCCCAGGAGGTCGCGAGTTGAAGGTTCACGAGTACCAAGCCAAGGAGCTCATGAAGCAGCGTGGCATCGCCGTGCCACGCGGCCGCGTAGCTCACACGGTCGAGGAGGCCGTCGAAGCGGTTCGACCTCTGGTGGAAGCCAGTGGCAACCCCGTCGTCGTGCTCAAGGCGCAGATCCACGCAGGCGGTCGCGGCAAGGGTCGCTTCGTCGAGCATCCAGACGTGGCTGGGGTCAACGTGGTCACGGCCGGCATCCAGGGCGGCGTCAAGGCCGCCGAGGAGCGCGTGCGCGAGCTCGCCAAGCGCATGCTCGGCTCGACGCTGGTCACCATCCAGACCGGATCCGCCGGCAAGCAGGTCAACCGGCTCTACCTCGAGCAGGGCATCGACATCGACAAGGAGCTCTACCTCTCCGTGGTCTTGGACCGCGCAACCGGCCAGAACGTCGTGATGGCCTCGACCGAGGGCGGCATGGACATCGAGGAGGTCGCGGCGCACTCGCCCGAGAAGATCTTGCGCGAGAGCGTCGACCCTTCGGTCGGCCTGGCCGACTTCCAGGCGCGGCGCCTGGCGTTCGGACTCGGCCTGAGCGGCGACGCGCACCGCAACGGCGCGCGCTTCATCAAGGCGCTGTCTGAGCTGGCGACCGAGCTCGACACCGACATGGTCGAGATCAACCCCCTGGTCGTCACCAAGGGCGGCCAGGTGATGGCGCTCGACGGCAAGATGAGCTTCGACAACAACGCCCTGTTCCGTCACAAGGACGTGATCGAGATGCGCGACCTCAGCGAAGAGGACGCCGCCGAGGTCGAGGCGAGCAAGTTCGGCCTCTCGTTCATCAAGCTCGACGGCACCATCGGCTGCCTGGTGAACGGCGCCGGTCTGGCAATGGCGACGATGGACACGATCAAACAGGTCGGTGGCGAGCCGGCCAACTTCCTCGACGTCGGCGGCGGTGCCACGACCGAGAACGTGACAGCGGCGTTCAAGATCATCACGCGCGACCCCAACGTCAAAGGCATCTTCATCAACATCTTCGGCGGCATCATGAAGTGCGACACGATCGCCAACGGCGTCGTCGAAGCGGTCAAGCAGGTCGGGCTCGAGGTCCCGCTGGTGGTGAGGCTCGAGGGTACCAACGTGGCTCTCGGCCGCAAGATCATCGACGAGTCCGGCCTCAACGTCGTCAGCGCCACCGACATGAAGGACGGCGCCCGCAAGGTCGTCGAGCTGGCCGGAGGCGCGCAGTGAGCATCCTCGTCAACACCGAAACCCGCCTCATAGTCCAGGGCCTCGGCGAGGCCGGAGCGTTCCACACCGACAAGGCGATCGCCTACGGCACCAACGTCGTCGGTGCCGTCAGGCCCGGCAAGGGCGGCGACAGCGTGCGGTTCGAAGGCGAGACCGATCACTCGGGGGTGCCGGGCCGGGTCGGGCGCTACCAGGTCGACGTTCCGAGCTTCGACACGCTCAGCCAGGCGGTCGCGGCCACCGGCGCCAACGTGTCGGTCGTGTTCGTGCCGCCGCCCTTCGCCGCCGACGCGATCATGGAGGCGGCCGAGGCCGGCCTAGAGTTGATCGTGGCGATCACCGAGGGCATCCCGATCGTCGACATGGTCAAGGTCAAGCGCTACCTCCGTGGCAAGGGCTCGCGGCTGATCGGACCGAACTGTCCTGGCCTCACCACGCCCGGCGAGTGCAAGATCGGCATCATGCCCGGCTACATCCACAAGCAGGGCCGCATCGGCGTCGTCAGCCGCTCCGGCACGCTCACCTACGAGGCCGTCAAGCAACTGAGCGACAACGGCCTTGGCCAGACGACCGCTGTCGGCATCGGCGGCGACCCCGTCAACGGCACCAACTTCGTCGACGTGCTGAAGCTGTTCAACGCCGATCCAGAGACCGAAGGCGTGATCATGATCGGCGAGATCGGCGGCACGGCCGAGGAGGAAGCGGCGGCGTGGATCAGGGCGAACATGCGCAAGCCGGTCGCCTCTTTCATCGCCGGCACCACCGCTCCTCCCGGCAAGCGCATGGGGCACGCGGGAGCGATCATCTCCGGCGGTCTCGGCACCGCCGAGGAGAAGATCAGGGCACTCGAGAGCGCAGGGGCCGTCGTGGCGCTGACGCCGACCGACATGGGCGAGGCGATGACCGAGGCGTTGCGCCGGGCCGGCATGGCCTGATCCGCGAAGACTGAGCGACGTGACACACGGCCGCGGTACCACGGGTTCGACTAAAGAAGCCCGTCGGTACCGCGGCCGCTTCGCTCCCTCTCCGAGCGGCTTCCTGCACCTCGGCAACGCTCGCACCGCTCTCTACGCCTGGCTGCGCGCAAGGACGGCAGGAGGCGAGTTCGTGCTGCGCGTCGAGGACCTCGACGGTCCACGCACCAGGCCGGAGGCGGTGTACGGCAACTTAGCCGAGCTGCGCTGGCTGGGGCTCGACTGGGACGAGGGTCCTGACGTCGGCGGAACCCATGCGCCCTACCTGCAAAGCCAACGAGGCGAGCAGTACCGCGCCGCGCTCGAGAGCCTGGCCGCCGGCGGCTACCTCTTCGAGTGCTACCTCTCGCGCAAGGACCTCGCCGAGGCTGCCAGCGCGCCGCACGAGTTCGCCGACCCGGCAGCAGACCAGGCAGCAGAGCGGCCATACGGATCCGCGGAACGAGCTATCAACGCGGCGACGGCCGCACAGAAGCGCGCCGCGGGAAAGTCCCCGAGCCTGCGGTTCGCCGTGCCGGAGGCCGAGATCCCGTTCAGCGACCTCCTTGCGGGGCCCCAAAGATTCGCCGCGAGCGATGTCGGCGACTTCGTCGTGCGCCGCGCTGACGGGCAGTGGGCCTACCAGCTGGCGGTCGTCGTCGACGACGCCGCCATGGGCATCACCGAGGTCGTGCGCGGCGCCGACCTGCTGCGCGCGACAGCCGCGCAGCTGCTGCTCTATCGCGCTCTGAGGCTCGAGCCGCCGACCTTCGCGCACCTACCGCTGCTGCTCGAGGCGGACGGTACGCGGCTGGCCAAGCGCCGCGGCTCGCTGACGCTGCGCGAGCTGGAGTCGACGGGCGTGAGGAGCGAGCGCGTCGTCGGCCTATTGGCTCACGGCCTGGGATTCGTCCCGGAGCTGTGCGAGCTGCGCGCCTCCGAGTTGCTGTCTCTGCCCGCGCCGCCGTTGCCGGCGGCACCGCCGCGCCTGGACACTGCCGCCCTCGACTGGCTGCTTGCCGAGTCGCGGTGACGAGCGTAGACTCACGCATGCGAGTACGGCCCCGCGTTCGCACGCCGCGCGCCTTCAAGAGGCGCCATCAGCGCTGGCGCTGAACCGCTCTATTCTTTAGGTCCGCTGTCGGTCGACGGCGGCACCTTCGACCCATACTCACACTCGACACTGATTCGCGGCCGCCGCAGCGGCGGCCGAGCGTTGGAGACACCCCCGTGACGACAGTCAACCAGGCTCCTCACTATCCGCAACCGGACGCTCGCGGGCGTTTCGGTCGCTTCGGCGGCCGGTACGTCCCAGAGACGCTCATCCCTGCGCTCGACGCACTCACCAGCGCCTACGCCGAGGCCAGTGCCGACGCCGAGTTCCAAGCGGACCTGCGGCGCTACCTGCGCGACTACGTCGGGCGGCCCAGCCTCCTCTACCGCGCAGAGAACTTGAGCCGCCGCCTAGGTGGCGCCCGCATCTACCTGAAGCGCGAGGACCTCAACCACACGGGCGCCCATAAGATCAACAACACGATCGGTCAGGCGCTTCTCGCCAAGCGCATGGGCGTCAAGCGCGTCATAGCGGAGACGGGCGCGGGCCAGCACGGCGTCGCCACCGCCACCGCGGCAGCGCTGTTCGGCCTCGAGTGCGTCGTCTACATGGGCGAGGAGGACGTTAGGCGCCAGGCGCTCAACGTTCACAGGATGCGGCTGCTCGGAGCATCGGTCGTGCCGGTGACCAGCGGAACGCGCACGTTGAAGGACGCCACCAACGAGGCGATAAGGGACTGGGTGACCAACGTGCGCGACACGTTCTACATCATCGGCTCGGTGGTCGGTCCACATCCGTATCCGATGATGGTCAGGGACTTCCAGAGCGTCATCGGTCTCGAGACGATGCAACAGCTTCAGGAAGCAGAGGGCCGAGAGGTGCCGGACGCCGTCGTCGCCTGTGTCGGTGGCGGCAGCAACGCGATCGGCATCTTCGCTCCCTACGCCTACTTACCTGCCGGCTCTCGTCCGCGGCTGATAGGCGTCGAAGCTGGTGGCAGAGGTGTGACGAGCGGGGAGCACGCCGCGTCGATCACCAACGGTAAAGTCGGGGTGTTGCACGGCTCGCTGATGTACCTCCTGTCGGATTCCGACGGCCAGATCTCGCCGCCACACTCGATCTCGGCCGGGCTCGACTACCCGGGCGTCGGTCCCGAGCACAGCTTCTTCGCATCACGCGGCGTCGCCGAGTACGCGGCCGTCACCGACGACGAGGCGCTGACCGCCTTCGCGCTGCTGGCCGAGACCGAGGGGATCGTGCCTGCCCTCGAGAGCGCGCACGCCCTCGCTCACGTCGCCAAGCTCGCACCCTCCATGGCCCGAGACCAGGTGATCGTCGTCAACCTCTCCGGCCGCGGCGACAAGGACGTCGCGGAGGTCGTGAGGCTGACCGGCGGCCAGGAGCTGCGCTCTTGAGCCGTATCGACACCGCCTTCGCCGCGGCAGCAGCCGAGGGTCGCGCCGCGCTCGTCTGCTACCTGATGACGGGCTTCCCGACGCCTGAGCGCTACCTCGCAGACGCGCTCGACCTCTTGGAGGTCTGCGACCTGCTCGAGGTCGGCATCCCTTTCTCCGACCCGTTGGGCGACGGGCCAACCGTGCAACGCGCAGGCGAGAAGGTCCTGTCGGACGGCATGACGACCGAGCGCGCCTTCGAGCTGCTGCGCCGGCTGCGCAGCATGACGGACAAGCCGCTGGTGGCGATGGCCTACTACAACCCGATCTTCTGCTACCGGGGCGGCCCGGCAGGCTTCGCCAAGGAGCTGAAGGCCGCTGGCGGCGACGGCGTGATACTTCCCGACCTGCCGCCGGACGAGGGCGAGGAGTTCATAGCCGCCGCCAGGGACGTCGGTCTCGACACCGTGTTCCTGATAGCGCCGACCTCGACCGACGAGCGCTTGAAGCTCGTCACCGCGGCCTGTCGTGGGTTCGTCTACGCGGTCAGCGTCACGGGGGTAACGGGTGCTCGCAGCTCCGTGGGCGCCGATGTCGAGGGCATGGTGGCTCGCGCCAAGGCTGTCACGGACCTGCCCGTGGCTGTCGGCTTCGGGGTGTCGTCACGTCAGACGGCGGCGGCGATCGGCGCCTACGCGGACGGGGTCGTGGTCGGTTCGGCTCTGCTGTCGGCGCAAGAGCGCGGCGCCGGCCTCAAGGAGTTCGCGCGCGAGTTGGCGGAGGGGTGCAGGCGGAGCTGAGGCGCGGCTAGCCGCCGAGCACTCTCACCTCGGCGCCGATCAGCGCGTAGAGCTCGAGCCCTACCAACAGGTGGGCGCCGGTCTCGCTGGGAACGTCCTGGCCGACCACCCTCACGACGATGCTCTCGCTGCCATCGGTGGGTTCGAGGACCAGCAGTGTGCCGATGGCGTGCGCCCTGGAGAGGACCTCGAAGCCGCGCAGCTCGCGCAGCGCGCCTACCCTTACGAAACCGACCGGCAGGGTCAGCGGTTCGAGCCGCACGCGGGCGGTGCCGGAGCCGATCATCCCGATCTGCTCCGCGCCGGCGCGCGATAGGTCGATGATCCGTCCGTGCACGAACGGCCCGCGGTCGTTGATGCGCACCACGACTGAGCGGCCGTTGTCGAGGTTATGCACCCTGACCATGGTGTTGAACGGCAGCTCCTTATGAGCGGCCGTCAGCTGACTGGGGTCGAACACCTCGCCGTTAGCGGTGCGGCGCCCCGCGAAGCCGGGTCCGTACCACGACGCCATACCCTGCTGGCCGGCGTGAAGGGCGACGAGTTGCTCGTCGCCGGGCCGGCTGACGGCAGTATTGCCCGTGGTAGGGGCGGTCCTGGCGACCGTGTCGGCCACGGCGGCCGGCGCGCAGGCCGTGAACAGCGCGCCGACGAGCAGCGCCAACAGTCCGACCAACAGTCCGAACGGTCTGATCACATGAGAACAGCGCGCGTGCACGGTGCATGCTACGCGCGCTGCTTCAAGCTTTGATGTGAGAAGCTCGGCTGAACGCCGGTCAGGCTAGAGGCGGGTCATGCCCAGGTGCGGCGGGCGAGTTCCTTCTGGCACAGCACGAAAGCTTCGTAGTCTTCGATCTCGGCGGTGCCGTCTGAGATGGCGTTCTCGCACTTGGCGATGATCTCGGAGAGCTCTTCGTTCGAGTAGTACCTGATGGTTTCGGCCATCGCGCGTTCTTGAACCATTCTCTTTCCCTCTGTCCCGGGCCTTGGCCCATGGCGTTCAGCTTCTTAGGACGGAGGCTATCAGCGGCCTTCTTACAGAACTCACACAATCGCGCTCCCGCTGCGGTGCCGCGAGCCTTAGGGGGCTATCGTTGGGCGCGATGATCGATGCCCACTGCCACCTGGACCGCTGCGCCGACCCGCACGCGGCCGCCGATCCGACGCTCGCAGCGCTGATCACCATCGGGACCTCGTTGGAGCGCAGCCTTGCAGCCGTCGAGCTTGCGTCCAACTACGCCAACGTCTACGCGGCGGTTGGCGTCCACCCCAACGAGGCGTCGCAGCTCTTCAGCGCCGGTGTCAGTGAGGGCATCGAAGCCCTGCTCTCTGAAGAGCGTGTGGTCGCGCTCGGCGAGACGGGTTTCGACGACTACTGGCAGGACGAGACCCTCGCGGCGCAGCGCGCGGCCTTCGACTGGCACGCCCAGCTAGCCGCCGAGCGCGACAAGGCGCTGATCCTGCACGTTAGGGACGCTCAGGGGTCGCAAGCCGCCAGCCTCGCGGCCGCCGACGGGGTCAAGCGCGCCGCAGCGCTCGGCGTGCAGCGCGGCGTCCTGCACTGCTTCAACGCCCACCCCGATCTCATGCGCGCCGGCCTCGAAGCCGGCTGGTGGTTCTCGTTCGCCGGCAACCTCACCTACAAGAGCGCGGGCGCGCTCCGCGAAGCGGCCCCGCTCCTCCCGCGCGATCGAATCGTGGTGGAGACTGACAGCCCCTACCTGGCGCCGGAACCGCACCGCGGCAAGCCCAACGTGCCTGCCAACGTCCGCTTCACCGCCATGCGGTTGGCGGATGTTCTCGGCGTCCCGCTCGCAACGCTGGAGGTCGAGCTGGACGCCAACGCGCGAGCGCTCTACCGTCTCGCGGCTCCTGCCTAGAGCGCATCGGGGCGTCTCAGCGACCCGTGCTACACTCCCGGCGTGCTGAAGCCGGACCTGCGCGTGACCAGCGTCACCGAGCTGACTCCCGAGGTTCTCGACGCTCTAGGGGTAGACGCTCTGCTCGTCGACATGGACGACACCCTGATCGCCTCCACCTCCGAGGTTAGTCGCGGACCGGGACCGGAGTGGCTGGCGGGCATCGCCGAGGCCGGCAAGCGCGTAGTCGTGCTCTCTAACGGCACCCGCGACAGGGTGGCGCGGCTCGCCGAGCTGACCGGCGTCCTGGGCCTGCCCCTGGCCGGAAAACCGTTCCCCTGGAGCTTCAGGCGCGGCCTGCGAGCTCTGGGTGGGGTGCGGCCCGGCCGTGTGGCGATGGTAGGCGATCAGCTTTTCACCGACGTCCTCGGCGCTAAACGCGCCGGCCTCAAGACGGTCCTGGTGCGTCCACTCACGAAGGGTAAGCTTCCTCATACGCGCCTGGTACGCCATGTTGAGAGAATGGTCCTGAAGGAGTACTAAGCGTGGCGGTACTTTCCATCGGCGACAAGCGGCTCGGCGCCGTATTGCTAGAACGCGGTTACGTCACCGACGAAGCTCTGCAGCAGTCGATAGCTCGGCACACCGAGGTCGGCGGCAGGCTCGGGGACATCCTCGTCGACATGGGCTTCATCTCGGAGCAACGTATCGCGCGCGCTGTCGAGGAGTCGCTGGGGATCCCGCTCGTCAACCTTCCCCGTGTGGACGTCATGGCCGATGCTCTCGCCAAGGTGAGAGCCGACCTGGCGCTCGACGCCCGCGCGATGCCGTTCGCCATCGACGGCGACAGGCTCAGGGTCGCACTCGCCGACCCGCTCGACGCGCTCGCGATCGAGGAGATCGAGGACGCCTCCGGCTGCCTCGTCGAGCCGTATCAGGCGCTCCGCAAGGAGCTGCTGTGGGCTCTCGCCACCTACTACCCCGAGCTGAACCTCGAGCCGCCGCCCGACCTAGAGGTCGACATCAGCCAGCGCCTTGGCAACCTGGCACTCAGCAACAGCCTCATCACCGAGGCACAGCTCGACGCCGCGATCGAGGAGCAGCAACGCACAGGCGGACTGCTCGGCCGCATACTGGTACAGCAGGGCGCCCTCGACGACGAGAGCCTCGCGCGTCTCCTCGCCGAGCAGATGCGCATCCCGTTCGTGACCAGCCTCGACGACGAGAAGGTCACCGACCGGCTCGCCGCTCACCTACTGCGCCTCGACGCAGTGCAGTTCTCCGCCGTGCCCTACCGCATGGAGGAGGACGTGCTGATCGTCGCGATCTCCGACCCCCGCCGCATCCCCGACCTCGAGGCGATCATCCAGCGCGAGGTCAGCTTCGTGGCAGCGCCGGAGAGCGTCGTGCTCAAACGCATCGACCTCATGTACGCCAACGATCAGGGCCGCCTCGGCGAGACCCTGTTGCAGAGCCGCCGCCTCAAGCTCGAGCAGCTGCGGCGCGCGCTCGAGGAGCAAGCCAAGCTCGGCAGCGTCAAGCCGCTGGGCGAGATACTCGTCGACCTCGGTTATGTGACTCAGGTCGACGTCGACGAGGCGCTGAACAAGCAGCGCGCCGGCGGCGGACGCCTCGAGGACACGTTGGTGCAATCGGGCAAGATCAGCCCCGACATGCTCGCGCGCAGCCTGGCGATGCAGCTCGGTTTCGACTTCGTCGAAGAGGGCGTCAAGGTCGACCCCTACGCGGTCAGCCTCGTGCCAGAGGCCACCGCGCGGCGCTACTCCGCCATGCCCGTCCGGCTCGAGAACAACACGCTGGTGGTGGCGATGAAGGACCCGCGCCACGTCTTCGCTCTCGACGACATCCAGCTCATCACCGGCCGCGAGATCCAGCCGGCCGTCGCCACGGAAGAGACGCTGGCGCGCCTGCTCAACCGGTTCTACCGCGAGGGCACCGACATGGACGAGCTCGCCAAGGCGGTCGTCGAAGAGGTCGGTGGCGGAGCCGCGTCGTCCGAGGTCGAGGACACCAGCGCCATCGACGACAACGCGCTCGTCAAGGTCGTCAACAACATCATCCGCGAGGCGATCCTCAACGACATCTCCGACATCCACGTCGAGCCGCGTCCCGAGCGCGTGGTCGTGCGCGTCCGCAAGGACGGCAACCTGCGCGAGTACATGACGATGCCCAAGCAGGCTGCGCCCGCGCTCTCGTCGCGCATCAAGATCATGGGCGGCCTCAACATCGCCGAGCGGCGCCTGCCGCAAGACGGCCGCGTGCGTTTCAGGGACCGCAACACCGAGGTCGATCTGCGACTCTCGACGTTGCCGACGGTCTACGGCGAGAAGGCCGTCATGCGCATCCTCAAGAAGTCGGCCGACATCCCTGAGATCGAGGACCTCGGCTTCGCCGACTACAACTACCAGCGCTTCACCGACGTCATCCAGAAGCCGTACGGGATGTTCCTGATCACCGGCCCCACCGGTTCAGGTAAGTCGTACACGACCTTCTCGATCCTCAAGCGCCTCGCCACGCCCGACGTCAACGTGACGACCGTCGAGGACCCGGTCGAGTACGAGATCCCCGGCATCAACCAGACACAGGTGAACGTCAAGGCCGGCCTCGACTTCGCGCGCGCGCTGCGCTCCTTCCTGCGTCAGGACCCCGACATCATCATGGTCGGTGAGATCCGAGACCAGGAGACCGCCAAGATCTCGATGGAAGCGGCCCTAACCGGTCACTTGCTGATCGCCACCCTCCACACCAACGACTCCGCCGGCGCCGTCACCCGCCTCACCGAGATGGGCATCGAGCCGTTCAACGTCTCGGCCTCCCTCATCGGCGTGCTGGCCCAGCGGCTGGTACGCAAGGTGTGCAAGGACTGCCGCGTCGCCTCCACGCCGGAGCCGGACGTTCTCAGGCGCCTCGGCCTCAAGGACGAGGAGATAAAGGGCAAGACCCTGTACCGCGGGGTCGGATGCGAGAAGTGCGGAGGCAGCGGCTACAACGGGCGCTTCGCCATCCACGAGCTGCTGATCGTCGACGACGAGCTCGAGAAGGCCATCGTCAAGGAGGCCTCGGCCTTCGAGCTGCGCGAGTTGGCCCTCGAGCGCGGCATGATCTCGCTCAGGCAGGACGGCATCTTCAAGGCCTTGCAGGGCATCACGACCCTCGAAGAAGTGTTGGCTCGCACAGCGGATTAGGCCCTTGTGCGCAATGCTTGAGTAGTTGAGGTAACGAGGTAGGTCCGTTCGGGCCCGCTCTCCACCACCGCTCCAGGCACCCGCCGGGCGGCGAGAGGAAGACGTAAGAGCATGGCTGACCAGATCAGGCAGACCCAGATACAGGCGGATATCGTCGACCTGCTGAAGCTCGCTCTCGAGCGCCGCGCATCAGACTTGTTGATAACCGTGGGCCTTCCTCCGATGCTCCGCATCGACGGCGAGTGGCGCCCCACCGAGCACGAGGTCCTCGCCCCCACCATGACGCGCCGTCTGATGTACGCGCTGATGGACGAGAAGAAGCAGCGCAACTTCGAAGAGCGCAAGGACCTGGACTTCTCCTTCAGCCTCTCCGGCCACGGGCGCTTCCGCGTCAACTGCTTCGTGCAGCGTGGCTCGGTCAGCGGCGTCATGCGTACCATCGCAGAAGAGGTGCTGAGCTTCTCTGACCTCGGCCTCCCGACCGAGGTGGCAGACGTCGCCCGTCTTCCCCGCGGTCTCGTCCTGGTTACCGGCCCGACCGGCTCCGGCAAGTCCACGACGCTCGCCACCATGATCGACCTGATCAACGAGGAGTACCCGAAGCACATAGTGACCGTCGAGGACCCCATCGAGTTCTTCCATAGGCACAAGACCTCGATCATCAACCAGCGCGAGATCGGCGAGGACACGATGAACTTCCACGCCGCCCTCAGGAGCGTGCTGCGCCAGGCGCCCGACGTGATCCTGGTCGGTGAGATGCGAGACCACGAGACCATCGGCGCGGCTGTAACCGCCGCCGAGACCGGCCACCTGGTCCTCGCCACCCTGCACACCAACTCGGCGTCTGAAGCGATCGACCGCATCATCGACGTCTTCCCCGAAGCGCAGCAGGAGCAGGTGCGCGTGCAGCTCGCCAGCAACCTGCAGGCGATCCTCACCCAGCAGCTCATCCCGCGCGCTTCAGGCGACGGCCGCGTCCTCGCCTACGAGTTCCTGTTGGCCACCCCGGCGGTCAGGAACCTGATCCGCGAGGGCAAGACCCACCAGATCCCCGCCTCCATCCAGATGGGCGGTCAGATCGGCATGATCACCATGGACGCCTGCCTCGCGCGCATGCACCTCAAGAAGCTCATCTCGTTCGAGATGGGCCTCGCTAGGTCGGTCGACGCCAAGGAGTACGTGCGGTTGGTCGAATCAGGTGGGCCGGACGGAGCCGAAGGCAGCCAGATGGTCACGACGACAGCGGCGCGTCAACGTCCCGGCGAGCCTACCGGTGGCCGGGTGTCGTCGCCGCCGATCGGGCGCGACGGACGCCTCGTCTAGCTGCCACCTTTCAGTTGACGCCTCGCGAGCCCCTACATATACTCAGCGGCGTGCAAGGTAGCGCCCGCCACGACAGGCCCGAAGCCGTTTCGAAGGCGGTTGGAGTGTACCTACTACTAATAGGGCGGGGGCGCTAGCCTGACTCAGGCCGCTACGGCGGAACCACCACGAGCCAGCTCGACCCCCGGGGACGACCGCGACCCCCCGGGGGTTTTCACATGAGCCAGCGGTGCAAGGAAGGGCGTAGAGATGACGGTGCCTAGGAACCTGCTCGACAAGGTGTGGGAGTCTCACACCGTTGGAACGCTGAGGAGCGGCCAGACGCAGCTCTTCATCGACACCCACCTGATCCACGAGGTGACGAGCCCGCAAGCGTTCGGCATGCTGCGCGACCTCGGGCTCAAGGTGCTGATGCCAGAGCGCACGTTCGCGACGGTCGACCACATCGTCCCTACTCACACGCGCGTCGAGCCGTTCGAGGACGACCTCGCCGACGAGATGATCAGGGAGCTGAGGCGCAACACCGCCGAGACGGGCATCACCTTCTTCGACCTGTCGAGCGGCCTGCAGGGCATCGTGCACATGGTCGGTCCCGAGCAGGGGATCACCCAGCCGGGCAGCACCATCGCCTGCGGCGACAGCCACACCAGCACGCACGGAGCCTTCGGTGCTGTCGCGTTCGGCATCGGCACCAGCCAGGTGCGCGACGTCCTCGCCACCCAGACGATGGCGATGGGCAAGCCGAAGGTGCGGCGCATCGAGGTCAGCGGCGAGCTGGCGCCCGGCGTCTACGCCAAGGACGTGATCCTGCACATCATCAAGACGCTCGGCGTCAACGGCGGCATCGGCTACGCGTACGAGTACGCCGGCGACGTCTTCGACCGCATGAGCATGGAAGAGCGCATGACCGTCTGCAACATGTCGATAGAGGGCGGCGCGCGCTGCGGCTACGTCAATCCCGACCAGACGACCTTCGACTACCTCGAGGGTCGGCCCTACTCGCCCAAGGGCGCGGACTGGGCCGCCGCGGTGGCGCGCTGGAGAGCCGTCGCCTCCGACCCCGGCTGCCACTACGACGACGTGGTGAGGATCCGCGCCGAGGACATCCCGCCGACGGTCACCTGGGGCATCAATCCCGGCCAGGCCATCGCCATCGACGAGCTGGTTCCCTCGGTCGAGGGGGCGTCCGAGCGCGACCGCGCCTCCATCGGCGAGGCCCTCGCCCACATGAAGCTGACGGGCGGCGCGCCGATCAAGGGCACGCCCATCGACGTCGCCTTCTTCGGCTCGTGCACCAACGGCCGCGTCTCCGACTTCAAGGAGGTCGCCAAGTTCTTGTCAGGCCGCCGTGTCCACCCGGGCGTCAAAGCGATCGCGGTGCCCGGCTCGCAGCTCGTCAAGCAGGAGTGCGAGCGGCTCGGTATCGACAGGGTGTTCAAGGCGGCAGGCTTCGAGTGGCGTGACGCCGGCTGCAGCATGTGCCTCGCGATGAACCCCGACAAGCTCGTGGGTGACGAGCTGTGCGCGTCCTCATCCAACCGCAACTTCAAGGGTCGTCAAGGTTCCGCGACAGGCCGCACGGTGCTCATGAGCCCAGTGATGGTCGCGGCCGCGGCCGTCACCGGCGTGATCAGCGACGCGCGCGAGGTCTTCTCGCAGGGAGCGGTGGCCTGATGCCTCTCGCAGAGATCCGCAGAGTCTCCGGGCGCGCCGTCGTGGTGTCCGGCGAGGACATCGACACCGACCGCATCATCCCCGCACGCTTCCTGCGCTGCGTCACCTTCGACGGGCTCGGCGCCGCCCTGTTCCAAGACGAGCGCTACACGCCCGACGGCGCCCCCAAAGGCCACGTGCTCGACGACCCGGCGCGGGCCGGTGCCAGCATCATGATCAGCGGCAACAACTTCGGCTGCGGCTCCAGCCGTGAGCACGCGCCGCAGTCGATCCAGCGCGCGGGCTTCGTCGGGGTCGTGGCCGGCAGCTTCGCGGAGATCTTCTACGGCAACTCGACCGCGCTGAGCCTCGTGTGCGCGCGCCTGTCGGAAGCCGACCTGGTTGAGCTGAGCGCGCTGGTAGACGCCGACCCCGCCCTCGTCGTCAGCATCGACGTCGAGCGCGAGGTGGTGGAGGCGGGCGACAAGACCTTCCCCGCCAGCTTCACCGCCTCGACGCGCGAGGCGCTGCTCACCGGTTACTGGGACCCCATCGGCGAGCTGCTCGAGGCCAACGACCGCACGGTGGAGCTCTCAAACCGCCTGGGGCACCCGACGCGTAGCGCTACCAGCACTCAGACGGGCGGCGCATGACGCACAAGATCGCGGTCTTGCCCGGCGACTTCATCGGTCCCGAGGTCATCGATGCCACGCTCGTCGTCCTGGAAGCGCTCTCCGCCGGGCGCGGCCTCGAGTTCGAGTTCGAGCGCCTGCCCTTCGGCGGCAACGCAGTCGATAGCCACGGCGAGCCGCTCCCGCAGGTCACGCGCGAGGCCGCGCTCAGAGCCGACGCCGTGCTGATGGGCTCGGCCGGCGGGCCGGTCGGTGACCACCCTTGGAACCGCCTGCCGCGTGAGAAGCGAGTCGAGTCCGGCATCCTCGGGCTGCGCAAGCTGCTCGGCGTGTGGGCCAACCTCAGGCCCGTGACCGTCTTCCCTGGCCTGGAGCACCTCTCCCCCCTCAGGGCCGAACGCGCCGCCGGCACCGACATGCTCATCTTCCGCGAGCTGACCGGCGGCATCTACTTCGGCAAGCCCTCGTTCGTAGAGGAGAACCGCGGTCTCTCGACGATGGTCTACGAACGGCACGAGGTCGAGCGCATCACGCGCCTGGCTTTCGAGACGGCGCGCGGCCGTCGCGGCAAGGTGACGAACGTCGACAAGGCCAACGTCCTCGACGTCTCGCAGTTCTGGCGCGACGTCGTGGTCGGCATCCACGCCAGCGAGTTCGCCGATGTCGAGCTCGACCACCTGTACGTCGACAACGCCGCCATGCAGATCGTCCGCGACCCGCGCGCGTTCGACGTCATCGTCACCGGCAACCTCTTCGGCGACATCCTGTCCGACCTCGCGGCGGTCATCCCCGGTTCCCTCGGTCTCCTGCCGTCCGCCAGCCTCGGTGGCAGCGTCGGCCTGTTCGAGCCGATCCACGGCAGTGCGCCCGACATCGCGGGCAAGGGCATCGCCAACCCGGTCGGCACGATGCTGTCGGCCGCGATGATGCTCAGGCACAGCCTCGGCGAGGCTGACGCGGCCGACGCGATCGAGGTCGCGGTGCGTGCCGCGCTCGCCGACGATCCGACGGTCGACCTCGGCGGGACGCGCAACACCGAGACGTTCACGGCCGCTGTCGTCGAGCGGCTGCAGGACTGAGCACGCGGTCTCCACCCAGCTCGAGATACGAACGTAAGATGCCGTAGCGAAGGAGCTTCACGTGCCCAACGGCAAGACATCAGCCCTAAACCGCAACAGCCGCGTCACCACGCAAGGCGACCACAGGGCGCCGAACCGCGCGATGCTACGCGCCGTCGGCTTCTCCGACGACGACTTCGACAAGCCGATCGTCGGGGTGGCCAACGGCCACTCCACCATCACCCCCTGCAACTCGGGCATCGGAGCGCTGGCAGCCGCCGCCGAAGCGAAGCTGAAGTCGATAGGCGCCATGCCGCAGCTGTTCGGGACGATCACGATCTCCGACGGCATCTCGATGGGAACAGAGGGCATGAAGTGCAGCCTGGTGTCGCGCGAGGTGATCGCCGACTCGATCGAGACCGTCGGCCGCGGCCAGAGCTTGGACGGCATGCTCGCCATCGGCGGCTGCGACAAGAACATGCCGGGCGCGATGATCTCGCTAGCCCGCCTCGACCTTCCTTCGCTGTTCGTCTACGGTGGCACCATCAAGCCCGGCCATCACGATGGGCAGGACCTCACCATCGTCAGCGTGTTCGAGGCTGTCGGCGCTCATGCGGGTGGCCGCATCTCGCTCGAGACCTTCAACGCGATCGAGAACGCCGCCTGCCCCGGCCCCGGCTCGTGCGGCGGCATGTACACCGCCAACACCATGTCCTCGGCCATCGAGGCGATGGGCATGAGCCTGCCGTACTCGAGCACCATGTCGGCTGAGGATCACGAGAAGCTCCTCAGCACCGAGGAGAGCGCCAAGGCGCTCTACCAGTTGATCGAGAAGAACATCACCGCGCGCCAGATCATGACCAAGCGCGCGTTCGAGAACGCCATCCGCGTGGTGTTCGCGGTCGGCGGCAGCACCAACGCCGTCCTCCACCTGCTCGCCATGGCCCACTCGGCCAACGTGCCCCTCTCGCTCGAAGACTTCGAGAACCTGCGTCACACCACGCCGGTGCTCTGCGACCTCAAGCCGTCGGGCAAGTACGTCGCCACCGACCTGCACCGCGTCGGCGGCATCCCGCTCGTCATGCGCATGCTGCTCGACGCCGGCCTGCTCCACGGCGACTGCCTCACCGTCACCGGCAAGACCGTGGCCGAGAACCTCGCCGACGTGCCGGCGAGGCCGCCCGCGGGCCAGGATGTCGTCCACGAGTACGGCCGGCCGATCTACCCCTACGGCCACCTCAACATCCTGCGCGGCAACCTCGCGCCGGAGGGCTCGGTCGCCAAGACGACGGGTCTCAAGAGCACCCGCATCTCCGGGCCTGCGCGCGTGTTCGACAGCGAGGACGGTTGCCTGGAAGCCATCCTGTCCGACGCGATCAACCCCGGCGACGTCGTCGTCATCCGCTACGAGGGCCCCAAGGGTGGGCCTGGCATGCGCGAGATGCTCTCGCCCACCAGCGCGATCATCGGCAAGGGCCTGGGCGACTCGGTCGGTCTCATCACCGACGGTCGCTTCTCCGGCGGCACCTACGGTCTGGTGGTGGGTCACGTGGCTCCCGAGGCGTACGTCGGAGGTCCGCTGGCGATCGTCGAGGAGGGCGACACGATCACCATCGACGCCGAGCACAACCTGCTGCAGCTCGAGCTGCCCGAGTCCGAGATCAGCGCTCGCCTTGAGCGCTGGTCGCCGCCGGCTGTACGCTACCGCCGGGGTGTCCTGGCGAAGTACGCGGCCCAGGTCTCGAGCGCGTCGCTCGGAGCGGTGACGGACTAGCCCGAGCGCCGCTCGGTGCCGTCACCGACTGACGCACGCCCGAGCCGTGAACGGAGCGGTATGCGGAGCTGCAACCCCGAAGCGCGGAGGGAAACGTGGCGGACCCACAGGTCGCACTAAAGATCACTGTCTTCAACGAGTTCTTGCACGAGGTCGAGAGCGACCTCGTGCGCAGCATCTACCCGGACGGCATCCACGCGACCTTGGCGGCGGCGCTGAGGCAGCAGTTGGGAGCGACGGTCCGAACGGCGACGCTGCGCGAGAGCGAGCACGGCCTGCCCCAGGCCGTGCTCGACGACACCGACGTCCTAATCTGGTGGGGTCACAAAGCGCACGACCAGGTGAGCGAGGAGGTGGCCGAGAGGGTCAAGCGAGCCGTGCTGAACGGCATGGGTCTTGTCGTGCTCCACTCCGGTCACCTGTCGAAGCCGTTCGTCAAGCTCATCGGCACCTACGGCTCGCTCAAATGGCGCGAGGCCGACGAGAAGGAGCGGCTCTGGAACGTCGCCCCTGCCCATCCGATCATGGACGGCATCGGCGACTACATCGAGCTCGAGCAGGAGGAGATGTACGGCGAGCGCTTCGACGTGCCCGATCCTGACGAGCTCGTGATGATCTCCTGGTTCCAGGGTGGCGAGGTCTTCCGCAGCTTGATGACCTGGCGGCGCGGTCTCGGCCGCGTCGTCTACTTCCGGCCCGGCCACGAGACGTACCCGACCTACCACAACGCGCAGATCCAACGCGTCGTCGGCAACGCGGCCCGCTACGCCAAGGCGCGCATGCGCCGCGACGACTCGGCCAGCCCCAACGTCCCCGACGCTCTCGAGACGGTGCCGCACGCAGACAAGGTCCCGATCATCGAGCGCACGTCATGAGCGCGCTCACTCCTATGAGCGCACGCGCTCTGAAGGTCGCGATCATCGGCACCGGAGGCATCTCCGAGGCTCACGTGTCGGGCTACCGGGCCGCCGGGATAGAGATCGCCGCGGTCTGCGACGTCGCTCCCAGCCTGGTAGCCGCCAAAGCCCTCAAGTGGGGCGTGGAGCGCAGCTACACCGATTACCACCAGATGCTCGCCGACGACGGTTTCGACATGGTCAGCATCGCGGCACCGACCGTCGTGCACCATCCCGCCACCGTCGCCGCCGCGGCCGCCGGCAAGCACGTGCTGGTGGAGAAGCCGATAGCCCTCGACCTCGCGCTCGCCGACGAGATGATCGCGGCCTGCGACGCCGCCGGTGTCCTGCTGTGCGTCAACCACCAGCTGCGCTCCAACGGCGGCGCGCGCCTGGCCAGGCAGATGCTGCAAGACGGCGTGATCGGCCGCCTGACCCACGTGAGAATGCGTCAGGGCCACGACTGGGGCGGCAAGGGCGTCACACCCTCGTTCCGCACGAAGGCGTCGGCCGGCGGCGGTACCCTGCTCGACAACGGCTGTCACCTCGCCGACCTCGCTCGCTTCTTCGGCGGCGACGTCGAGGAGGCTTTCGGGCGCATCGCCACCCTGCGTTACGACATCGAGGTCGAGGACACCGCCCACCTCAGCTTGCGCTACCAGACGGGTGCCATCGGCGTCATCGAGACGTCGTGGAGCGCCACCGGCTGGGAGGAGGGGTTCTGGCTCTACGGCACCGAGGGTGCGCTCGAGTACACCAACAGGTACGGGCCGCCCAAGCTCCGCCACGCGTTCCGTCAGTCGCCGGGTCTCGGCTGGGACGAGACCGACGTCACCGAGACGCTGTTCCGGGGCGACATCAACCACGTCAGGCACATCGCGGCGTTCGTGGCGGCGGTCCGCGGCGAGGGTCCGGTCCCCTGCACCGGCACCGATGGTCGCGAGGCCGTCAGGTTGATCCTCACCGCCTACGAGAGCGCCGAGCGCGGCGCGCCCGTGAAGCTCGGTAGCTGAACCGGCGGCATCGCTGCATGACGTTCGAGGCGTTCAGAGAGCTCATCGAGGAGCTGGTCGCGGAGATCCCCGACCAGTTCATGGAAGGGCTCCAGGGCGTGCACGTGCTGCCAGACACCTACCTCGAAGAGGGTTACGACGAGGAGCTGTTCAGGATGGGCGAGTACCTCGATCCGGGGCCTGAGAGCTTCCTCGGCGCCGGAGAGGGCCTCGGGCGTCACATCGCCATCTATCACGGCTCGTTCGCCGCCATAGCCGCTTCCGACCCTGACTTCGATTGGGAGGACGAGGCGTGGGAGACGCTCACGCACGAGCTCAGGCACCACGTCGAGTCGTTGGCGGGCGAGGACTTCCTGGTTCAGGACGACGAGGAGTTCCTCTTGGACATCCCCAGGACACCGCGAGGCGGCGGTGCGCGTTAGGCTCTGGTGACAGTGAAGGCAGACGGCCCCCTTCCCGAAGACCCAGAGATGTCTCGCCCCGTGGTCGCGCTCAGAGGTGTGACCAAGCGCTACAACGCCAACGGTCCCCTGGCCGTCGATTCGCTCGACCTCGACATAGTGCCTGGCGAGATCCTATGCCTCCTCGGCCCCTCGGGCTGCGGCAAGACCACGCTGCTGCGGCTGATCTCCGGCTTCGAGCGACCCGACGCCGGCAGCGTCACGGTGGCGGGCAAGGTCGTCGCCGGCCCCGACGCCTGGGTACGGCCCGAGCGCCGCCGCATCGGCTTCGTGTTCCAAGACTTCGCGCTGTTCCCCCACCTCAACGTGCTCGACAACGTCGCCTTCGGTCTCAAGGGCGACAGAGGCTCGAGGCGCTCGCACGCGGCCGAGGTCTTGGCGCTGGTTGGACTCACGGTGTTCCAGTCGCGCTACCCGCACCAGCTCTCCGGCGGTCAGCAGCAACGCGTCGCCCTCGCGCGCGCGCTCGCGACCGAGCCACACATCCTCCTGCTCGACGAGCCCTTCAGCAACCTCGACGCCTCGCTGCGCGGAGCGACCCGTCACGAGGTGAGGTCGATCCTCAAGCGCACCGGCACGACGGCGGTGATGGTCACCCACGACCAGGAGGAGGCGCTCTCCTTCGCCGATCGGCTCGCCGTGATGCGCGACGGCCAGCTCGAACAGGTGGGCGACCCTGAGCGGGTCTACTACACCCCGCGCACTGCGTTCGTCGCAAACTTCCTGGGGCGCACCAACCTGCTGCGCGGGGTCGCGCGCGGAGCCGTCGTGGAGACGGCTCTGGGACAGGTGCGGCTGAGCCGTCCGGCCGAAGGCCCGGTGGTCGTCTCGTTGCGGCCTGAGCACCTGAGCATCGCTCCGCTCGACACGGCCGGCACCGACACCGCGGGACGCGCCAAGGCCCGGGTGGTCAGACGCGAGTTCAAGGGCCACGACACGACCTTCGAGCTGCACCTCAGCGGCGCCAGGAACCACTCGAAGACCCCGTGGAGCGACGAGCGCATCCTGGTGACGACGCCGCCTGGCCTCCGCTTCGGTGACGGCGAGTGGGTGGCCGTCAGCGTCGAGGGCGAGGCAGTGACGCTCGAGGCCAGCGTGCACAGCGCGCCGGCGACCACGTCGCAGTCGCTCGCGTAAGCAGCGGCTCGAATCGCTAACCGCACACGACGTGCCGCACCCACCAGTCGGGTCGTCGCGCCGCTACCTCGTCTGCGACCTTGCGCGCCTGCTCGTCGTCGATGGCGAGCCCGAAGCAGGTCGAGCCGCTGCCTGACATGATCGCTCCCTTCGCCCCAGCCTCTTTCAGGACCGCGATCACCTCCCTGATCACCGGGTACGCGCGCTGCACTCCGGCCTGCAGCGCGTTGTGCCAGCGCGGCTCCTCGCCCTGGGCCAGCCTCTCGGCCAACGTCGCTACCCGCAGCCGCGAGCTGAACCCGACCAGGGCGCGGTACGCTTCGGCCGCCGACACCGCCAGACCGGGGTTGACCAGCACCAGGTGCCCCCTGAGCTCCGGCGCGGGTCCGAGCCGCTCGCCGCGCCCCTTCGCCAAAGCGAACGCCATGTCAGCAGCGAAGAACGGGACGTCGGACCCGAGCCCCGCCGCCAGGCGCTGCAGCGCGCCTTCGCTCGGCGCGGGCAGCGGTAGCAGTCGGGTCAGACCGCGCAGCACCGCACCGGCATCGCTCGAGCCGCCGCCCAGGCCGGCTGCGATCGGGATCCGCTTGGTCAACTCGATCCTGACCCCGGGTGCCGGGTGGCCGCTCAGCTCCGTCCACAGGCCGAGGTAGGCGGTGGCGGCGCGGACCGCCAGGTTGTCGCTGCCCACAGGCAGGTCGACGGTTCCGACGAGCGCCAGCGCCACGCCCGGCTCGTCGACCAGGCCCATGACGACGGTGTCGGCGAGGCTGATGCGGGCGAGCCAGGTCTCTACCTCGTGGAAACCATCGCCACGACGCGCTATGACCGCCAAACCGAGGTTGACCTTGGCGCGCGCTGCCAGCTCCAGGCGGGCGCCGGCCGTCATGCTGAGCCCCGCTGCTCTGCCAGGGCGCGGCGCCAGACGTCGTGAAGCGCTTCGGCCCAGACCAGGTCGCCCGGC
This sequence comes from uncultured bacterium, assembly GCA_964392895.1. GTDB lineage: Bacteria > Deinococcota > Deinococci > Deinococcales > Trueperaceae > CAYMRL01. Next base: position 191,494 of record CAYMRL010000003.1, on the reverse strand, counting down.
TCCGTCAGCTTGCTCAGCAGTCGACTCCCCGGCACGAGCGCGACCGCCGCGCCCAAGCGCCTCACCAGCGCGGCGTCATCGGTGGCGCTGAAGCCGTCGCGAGCGGCGGCGGCGTGCGCAGCCAGCAGCAGCCCGCGCCTGAAGCCCTGGGGCGTCTGCACGGCGCGGAGCCTCGACCTGTCGACCGTATCGCCGGTAGCGGCCTCGACCAGCGAGTCGGTGACGGCCAGGGCCGCCGTGGCGGCTCCGGTGGCCTCGGCGCTCTCGGCCACCCTCAGCGCGTCGTCAGGCGTGATGAACGGCCGCGCCACGTCGTGCACCAGCACGATGTCGCTGCGGCTCGCCTCGAGCATCGCGCGCACCGACGACTGCCTGTCGCTCCCACCGGTCACGACCACGAACCGTTCGAACAGCTTCGCCGCCTCGGGCATGAGGTGACCGAGCCCCGCCGGGAGCGCGACCACGACCTCGTCGACGGCTCCGGCGAGACCAGCCAGGCACAGGTCGAGCAGGGCCTCGCCCCTCACCTCGACCAGGGCTTTAGGACCGAGTCCCAGCCGCTCGCCGCTGCCCGCGGCGGCGATCAGCGCGCCGACGCCTTGGTGTGCGTGCCTCAAACAGGTCCCTGACGCCAGCGCGGCACGCGCTCGTTGGAGATCCCGAGGTGGTCGAGCGCCCTGGCGGTGACCGAGCCTATGAGGTCGGCGATGCTGGTCGGTCGGTGGTAGAAGCCCGGCGAGGCAGGCAGGATCACGGCACCCGCATCGTTGGCGGCGAGCATGTTGACCAGCATGGGCCTCGAGTAGGGGGCCTCCCTGACGACGAGCACCAGCGGTGCGCGCTCCTTAAGGCAGACGTGTGCAGCGCGCGTCACCAGCGAACCCGTCATGCCCTGGGCGACCTGGGAGAGCGTGCCCGCGCTGCAGGGGACGACTACCATCCCCAGCGGCCTGCGACTGCCCGACGCGAAGGCGGCGCCGAGGTCAGTGTCCTTGTGAACCTCGTCCGCCAGGGCGGTCAAGGCTTCGAGGTCGACGCCGTCCTCGCTGGCCAGCACCTGCTTGGCTCCGGCGGTCACCACCAGGTCGACGCGCACCGCGGCCCCCCGCAAGGCGGTGAGCAGGTCGAGCGCGTACACCATGCCGCTGGCTCCGCTCACAGCCACGACGACGGAAGGGAGCGGGTGCTGAGGGCGTGCCGCAACGTCGTGATGACCGTTCACGCACGCGAGCGTACCTCAGCAGACGCGCCTGCGCGCGCCCTGGACGTCGCGCGCGCGGCCGGGGATATACTCGCGCCGTGAGAGCATCCGAGCCCGGCGGCGAGCACCGCAACGGCGCAGACGCCATGGAAGCGAGAAGCGCGGAGCGCCGCGCCCGCCATCCCACAGGAACCGAGCTGCGGCTCAGGCGAAGCCGCGAAGGGCGCATCCTCCTCGGTCTGTGCGCAGGGATCGCGGCCTACGTGGGCGTCGAGGTGACGAAGGTCAGGTGGCTGTTCGCGATCACGGGCGCGCTCACGCTCGGCACCTTGGCCGTCGCCTACCTGCTGCTCTCGCTGATGATCGGCGCGACGACGAGCGCTACAGCACGAGCCTGACTGGCGCGTCGAGCAGCTCCGCGACGCGGGCGAGCAGGCGCGCGCCGCTGTCAGGAGCGAGCGACCCTGACAACGCCAGCGTGCTCCTGTAGCCGCCGCGTTGGGTGTCGTAGAGCACGCGGCCCAAGCTCACCACCGGCACGTCGAGATCGAGGATCACCTCGTCGAGGTCGAGCGGCCCTAGGTCTGCGACCGCCAACGTCGACTCGTCCTCCTCGTTGAACGGCTGCTCGAGCAGCGACACCAGCGAGGCGAAAGAGCGCGAGGCAGCGTCGTCGACGCGGCGCAACCGCACCCCGCCGTTGAGCTCGACCAAGGAGATCGCCCCATCGGGGAGCCCGGTCTCGACAGCGGCCTTGGCCACGGCGCGCAGCAGGAACGGCGCGACGCTCAGCGGCTCGGCGTTGCCGAGCTCCAAGCTGACGGCGAGCTGGGCACTGGCCAGGCTTGTCAGGTCGACGTTGCGCCTCAGCAGGTTGGCCGGCCGCGCCAGCGGCAGAGCGCCGGCCGCGAAAACGGCTGGAGCCGCGAGATCGCGCGTCTCGACGGCACCGAGCTCGCTCGCATCGCCGGCGAAGGCGGCGTCTTCCGCGACATCGGCTTCAATGACCGTGTCTTCCTCGCCGAGGGCGGTCGCGACCACCGCATCGTCCTCGACGTTGTCTGCGCCGAAGCTCACTGACGAAGGCAGCTCTTCGGGACCGGACGGCTCGGCCTCCGCGACACCTTCGGCCGGGTCAGCGCCCCAAGCCGCGTCGAACTCGAACTCTTCGACAGCCTCAGGCTCCTGGTCGGCAGCAGCGTAAGCAGCGGTGGTGAAGCCAGCCGGCTCGCTGGAGTCGTCGGCGCTTAGGTCGAGCTCGTCGTCAGCAGCGGCGAACAGCGCGTCCTCGCCGGCCTCGTCCGCCGAACCCTCGTCCACGCTCTCGGCTTCAGCGAAGAGGTCTGGCAGGTCCTCCTCTGAAGCGTCGTAAGCAGCGCCGGCAAAGCCAGGCACGCTGAAGTCTCCGAACTCGTCCTGAGCCTGGACTCGTGCGTCACCGACTACGTCCTCGACCAGGTCGTCGCCGTCACCGAAGGCGTTACTGCCGGTCGTGAAGGTCGATACCGCCAGGTCGTCGGCCTCGGGGAAGCCGGCGGCCGCGAGGTCGCTATCGTCGTCGCCGGCGACGAGCAGGTCGTCGAGCTCGTCGACCGGGTCGATCGCCTCGTTTACCTCGGGTACGGCCACCGCTGGGGCAGCCTCGTCGTCGAAGAGGAAGATGTCCTCGCCCAACAGCTCTTCGGAGGTCGACGCCGGATCGCCGGCCCGAGACGCCTCGACACCGTGATCGGTGTCGCGGCGTCCGAACGCCACCGTCTCGACGCCACCGGCATCGGTCACGGCTTCATCGGAGGTCGAGGTCGCTGAAGATGCGATCTCGTCTCGCAGAGAGTCGAGGCTCGTAGCGCCCTCGCCGACTCCTTGCCGGAACGCGGCCAGGTCTTGGTCGGGCCAAGCTTCCATGCCCTCAGGCAGTGGCTCGGGGGTGGGATCGAGCGCCTCCGAGCCCGCCATGACGCGAGAGAGGTAGTCGAGGACGTCGCGTTCGACGACCTTGCCCTCCGGCCCGCTGCCGTGCAGGGCGCGCCAGTCGACGTTGTTCTGCTCGGCCAGGCGCCGGGCTAGGGTGGAGATGTCCGGTTCGCTCACGCCGTTCCTCCTCGGCTGTTCGTCACGCGCGAGTATATCAAGACCGATTGTTCCGTCCCCGGCGCGCCTCGGGCCGCGACATATCCCACTCGCCAGCGCCGTTTGCGGTTAGCATCCGACCAGCATGGCGACGGTGAGCCCCGACGAAGCCGCGCGCGCCTACGCGGCTGGTGAGGTCTTCCTGGACCTGCGGTCCGAGGCGCAGCGTGCTCGTGTGCCGCTGGAACGCGCCGTACCGGTAGCGAGCGTGGACGTCATCTCCGGCAAGCCCTTGCCTGCTCACCTGGTCGACGGTCCTACCTACCTGGTCTGCGCCGTCGGCTCGATCAGCGAGTTGGGCAGCCTCTACCTGAGGGAGGCCGGCGTCGAAGCGTACAGCGTCAGAGGTGGCGCGGGGGCGCTGGTAGCGGCGTTGGCTGCAGCTTCACGAGATCACGGCTGAGGCGGCCGGCACGGCGCATCCGCCCGCCGCCTTAGGGCCGCCAGGCCTGGAAGAAGACGCCGTCGATGTAGGTCTGAAGGAGCGCCTCGTCGCCGTAGACGGTGACCGTCGCCGATACGACCTCTCCCGGCTGCGCGACCGTGTCCACGACCGTGCGCTCGCCCCTGTCGTCGCTTATCACGAGGCGCAGGCTGTAAGGCTGCTCCAGCAGGCGCCTGACGCCCATGAACGTCGGATCGAAGTTGAACGGCACCACTCTGCTGCCGTCAGCCTGTAGCTGAGCGTTGGTGCCTGGGATCGTCTCCGAACCCGTCTGGTTCCCGTCCGTCGTGTCAACGCCGGTATCGAGCCCGATCCCTGAGTCGCCGCCGCCTTCGTTGCCGCTGAGGGGGAGGTCGAAGCCCGGCAACGGCGCCGGTTCGGAGCCGTTGATCGTCAACAGGATCGGGGTGCCGGGCAGCGTGTAGCCGGTCGGGCTGACCGCCAGGACGCCCTGAGGTTGCTCAGGGTCCTCGACGTAGGTGATGGGGCCGACGCGCAGCTGCGCGGCCTGCAGCGCCAGCTGCGCGCGCCACTGCGGGTAGCCGATCAGGTCGGGCACGCTGACGACGTTGGTGCTCGAGAGCGAGTAGTGCAGCGCGACCGGCGTCGAGGCTCTGACCTGGCTGCCGGGGCTCGGCTGGATCCCGACGACCGAGTCAGGAGCCGTGAAGCTGACCGTCGACGGCAGCGTCTCTACTCGGGTGAAGCCGATGCGCCTGAGCTCGGCGACGGCGCTCTCGAGGTTCTGACCTTGCAGGTCCGGCACGGTCAGCAGCGGCAGGTCGCGACCACGACTTACGACCAGCTGGAAGCTGTCGCCCGCGGCGAGGCGCTCTCCCCCGACCGGCTGCTGCGCGATGACGGTGCCCGCCGGGCGTTCGCTGGCCTGGTAGTCGACCGAGCCGACGACGACACCGAGCTCTGAGAGGCGTTGGAGGGCGTCGCTCTCGCGCATCCCTACCAGGTCGGGCAGACGCGCGTCCGCCGGCGGAGTGTTGACGCCGAGGTGCACTGTGCGGCCGCGTTTGACAACAGAGCCCGGTAGTGGGGTCTGCGATACGACGGTTGCGGGCGCGGCGCCCGCAACGTGCTGAACGAACGACACCGGCTCGAGCCCTTCGCGCCGCAGCACCAGAGCAGCCTGGTCCTGCGACATGCCGACCAGGTCGGGCATCCCTACCTCGGCGACGGTGAAGTAGTCCCGCAGGTTCATGGCCGTGGCGGCGGCGACACCGACGAGCAAGATCAACGCAGCGGCCAGCCACACAGCGCGGCCGCGCAGCGAAGAGCCTTGTCGCGTGTCGGGTGCGTCGTTCACGGCGGTACTTTACCAGCCGAAGGCGCGCTTAGCCGTCTCCCCGCTGCCCCATCTCGCTCGCGCAGGTACCCTGAGCAGGTGACCTCTCGCGCCCTGCGCTTCCCCGCCTTCAGCCTCGCGCACCTATCCGCCTCCGAGGCCCCGGTCGGCTCCGAGCTGTGGAACCTGACGCAGCTCGAGTCGCAGGGCTTCGAGCTCGGTCTCCTGGCCCTGCCGGCGGCGATCGAGGAGACGTACTACCGGCTGGGAGGTCTACCTGCGCGCATCGCAGCCCACTATAGGGGGCTGGACCCTGCCGATCCGGACGAGGACATCCTGGAGGAGGCGTGGGAAGCCCTGGAACGCCAGCTGGCCGAGTCGTACCTGCTCGACGAGGTCGTCGACGCGCTTTTCGACGCGTTCGGTGCGCTCCTGGCGCGCGGGCCTGGCAGAGCGCTGGTCAGGCGGCAGGGCGAGGCGGGCTCGGAGGTGGATGAGCCTTCACGACGCAGCCTGCTGCTGGCCCTGAAAAGGGCGTACCGCGAGGAGTGGACGCCGGAGCGGGTGACGCTGCGGTTACGGCGGACTGGCGGTCTCGCGCCGGAGAGCGCACCCGTGCTCGTTCATCTGGCGCCGCTGGGACGCTCGGATCTCGCCTCGGAGGCGGCGACGCGCCTCGGCGGCCAGCCGCTCGACGCGCTGACCGACGTGATCGGCGGGGTCGTGCGACTGGCGCCACCCTTCACGCCGTGACTCGAGCTACTTCCTGACCCTGGCCGCGGGGTGCGCCCTGGCTCCCTGGGTGGCCTCGAACGTCACGAAGGCGCTGGGGTTGGCGTTGTGGACCAACTTGATCGCCTCGGGTGCGCGTCTGCGTGGCAGCACGGTGAAGGAGACGTTGACGTCGCCGTCGCGACCCTGGGCCTTGAGCTCGGTGACGTAGAAACCGGCATCGCGCAGCTTGTCGGTGAAGGGCGGAGTGCCGTGAGGTGAGACGACGCGCATCAGGGTCTCGCCGACAGCGAGCCAGCGCTCGATGCTCACGCCCATCATCGTGCCCGCGGCGTAGCCGGCCGCGTAGGCGACGAACTTGACCGGCGAGTCGAGGTTGCCTAGCACCTGCGCGGCAGCGATCAGCCAGGTCAGCGACTCGAAGAAGCCGAAAGCCCCGGCCAGGCGGCGCTGGCCGCGCACCAGGAAGCCGATCCTCAGCGTCCCCAGCGACACGTCGACGATCCTGAGTCCGAAGATCAGCAGACCGGCGAGCAGCTCATCGGAACCGAAGGTCATGCTCTCCTCCCAACGATGCGGCCCTGCTCCTTGGCCGCCTTCAACCCGGCCGCGGCCGCACCGATGACGCCGGCGTCGTCACCGAGCTCGGCGAGCTTGAACTCCGGCTTGGGATAGCCCTCGAGGTAGCTCTCGGCGCAGGCCAGGACCCTGTCCAGGTAGAACGGACCGGCGCGCGTCAAGCCGCCACCGATGACTATCACCGCCGGGTCGATGGTCTTCACGACGTTGGCGATCCCGATGCCGGCGAAACGCGCGGAGTTGTCGATGATCGCCAGCGCCATCCGCTCGCCCGCCCGCGCCCTGTCGAACACCTCGGGCGTGCGCAGCGGCTGGCCGTAGGCGTAGCTGGCGTCGCGCGCGATGGATCTACCCGCTGCGATGGCCTCGAGGCTGCCGCCGATGCCGTCGCCGCCGAGGGGACCTCCCGGCAGCAGCGTCATATGGCCGATCTCCCCCGCTAGGCCGTTGGCGCCGCGGATGAGCCTGTCTCCGATGAACACGCCGCCGCCGATGCCGGTCGACAGCGTGAGGTAGAAGCTCGAGTCGTAGCCGTGAGCCGCTCCGTAGAGGTGCTCGCCGTAGCCGGCGGCGTTGGCGTCGTTCTCGAGCTCGACGGCGAGGCCAAGCTTCGCCTCGACCGCCGATACGAGCGGGGCATCGACCATGCCGGCGATGTTGGGCGCGAAGACGACCACGCCGCGCTTGTAGTCGAGCGGTCCGGGAGAGCCGATGCCGGCGCTGACGACACTCTCGCCGCTGCGCCTGGCGGCGTCGAGCAGCGGCGCGCACGCCGAGTGGATGGCGTCGACCACATCGGAGAAACCGGTCTGAGGCGTATCTACCAGGCGCCTGTCGAGCACCTCGCCGCCCCTGACCAGCGCCGCCAGAACCTTCGTGCCTCCCAGGTCGATACCTAGTGCGAGCATCTACTTCCCTCCTGGCGCCTCGGCGCCCGCGCTGAAGCCGCGTAAGGCTGCCGCGACCGCCGACGCCTGCTCGGCGATCAGCGCCTCCTCGTCGGTGCGGATGACCAGCACGCTGACGCGGCTGTGCGCCCTGCTTATCAGCGTGCGCCCTGCCACGTTCGCCGTCTCATCGAGCTCTATCCCCAAGAAGCCTAGCCCATGCGCGGCCGCGCTGCGCGTCTGCGGGTCGTTCTCGCCGATGCCTCCGGTGAAGACCACTGCGTCGATGCCTCCCATCGCGGCGGCATAAGCGCCGATCGTCTTCCTGAGGCGGTACGCGAAGACCTCCAAGGCCGCCTCGGCTCCCGGGTCGCCGGCACGCGCGGCGGCGCGCACATCGCGCATGTCGTTCGAGACTCCCGACATGCCCAGCAGGCCGGAGCGGCGATTGAGGAGGTCGTCGACCTCGGCGACGCCCATTCCCTCGCGCAGCAGGTGCAGTACGAGGCCGGCGTCGATGTCGCCCGAACGCGAGCCCATCAACAGCCCCTCGAGCGGCGTGAAGCCCATGCTGGTGTCGACGGAGACGCCGAAGGCGACGGCCGCGGCGCTGGCACCGTTGCCGAGGTGCAGCGACACGATCCGCAGCTCGGAGCGCTCGGTACCGAGCGCCGCGGCGGCCCGTCTGGTGACGTAGTCGTGACTGGTGCCGTGGAAGCCGTAGCGCCGGAGCCCGCGTGCGTCGGCGTAGTCGAGCGGCAAGCCGTACAGGTACGCGCGCCGCGGCAAGGTCGCGTGGAAGGCGGTGTCGAACACCGCCACGTGCACGGCGTCCGGGAGCTGCTTGCGTGCCGCCCCGAGAGCGGCCAGGTTGGCGGGGTTGTGCAACGGCGCCAGTGGCGAGAGCTCGCGCAACTCGCGTTCGACCTCGTCGTCGATGAGCGTCGGCTGCGTGAAGAGCGTCCCGCCGTGAACGATCCTGTGGCCGACAACCGCCGGAGAGCCTGCGCCGGGCTCCCGCGCCAGCTCCTGGAGCGCGAAGGCGAAGGCTTGCGACTGATCCGCCAGCGGGCCGGGCGTCAGCTCACCGCTGTCGCTGACGGCCGTCGACGCACCGCCGACGCGCTCGACGCGCAGCCAACTGCCCTGCGGCAGGAGCTTGACCTTGAGGCTGGACGACCCGGCGTTGACGACCAGCACGTCCTCAGCCATGGCGCGCAGCCCCAAACGCGTCAGACGCGAGATCCGAGAAATCGGCGATGAGCTTCGGCACGAAGCGCAGGGCGTCGGCCGCGACGAAGTGCACGTCGATGTCGCCGAGCCTGCGCAGGACGGGCTCGGGAGTGCTCTCCTGCTCGCTCGGTCTCGCTTCGGTGGTCACGCCCACCTGGCTGGCGCCCTGACCGGGGCCATAGCCGTGAACGTGCCCGAACACGAGCGCATCCGGGTTCGCCTGCTCGATCAGCTCGGTGAACAAGCTCGGCTCCAGACGCTGGTTGGTGGGCGGGAAGTGCAGCATCACGACGTGGTAGCGCCCCTTCAGCCTCTTGGCTGCGGTCAAGGAGATCGCGAGCCGCTCCCCTTCGCGCTCGTAGATGCGCTGGTCGCTGTCGGTGAACGACCTACTCCCGGGACAGATCCAGCCGCGTGTGCCTGATACCACCACGCCGTCCAATTCGAGAGCGTCGTTCTGCACCGCATGCATACCCTCTGGCAGCGCGCGGCGGAGCTTGGAGATGGACGGCCACCAGTAGTCGTGATTGCCTCTGAGCAGCACTTTGCGCCCGGGCAGCTCGCCGATGGCAGCCAGGTCGACGACGGCGTCTTCGAGCTTCATCGCCCACGAGATGTCGCCGGGCACGAGCACCAGATCTTCGTCTCTCACTACGCCGCGCCAGCCCGCGAAGAACGCCTCCGGATGACCGCTCCAGCCGGGGCCGAAGATGGTCATCGGCTTGGGCGAGGCTCCCGAGAGGTGAGGGTCGGCGATCGCGAACAGGCGCATCAGCCCAACACTCTATCGCGGGTCCCAGTCCTCCGGCCGCTCGCCCAGCCCGAGACGCCACGCCACTGCCTGCGCAACGCGCTCACCGGCGCGCCCGTCGCCGTAAGGGTTCGGCGCGGCGCGCATCTTGGCGAGTCGGTCGCCGTCGGCAAGCAGGGCGATGAGCCCGCCCTCGACCGTCGCTGGGTCGGTGCCGAGCAGGGTGAGGCTGCCGCTCGCGACGCCTTCCGGCCGCTCAGTGACGTTGCGTAGGACCGCGACGGGTACTCCCAGCGCCGCCCCCTCCTCCTGTATGCCGCCCGAATCGGTGACGACCAACTCGCTGTTGGCGAGCAGCGCCAGCATCGTCAGGAAGTCGACCGGCTCGCTGAGGCGCACGTTCGGTAGCGGTTCGAGGCGCGGCCACACGGCTTCGCGGACCGCGGGGTTGAGATGCACGGGATAGACGAACACGAGCTGCGGGTTCGCCGTGGCGGCGGCGGCTATGGCGCCGGCCAACTCGGCCATGACGCCCAGGTTCTCGCGCCTGTGCATCGTCACCGCCACGAGCCTCCGCCCGGTCAGGTCGGCAGGCAGCCGCGCCTTGGCCAACGCCTGTCTGGCGGCGTCGACGGCGGTGTTGCCCGTGACGACCATGCGATCAACGCTCTTGCCTTCGGCCAGCAGGTTGCGCTTGGCGAGCGGCGTAGGTGGCAGGTCGAGGTCGGTGAGCACGTCGGTGAGCCGCCGGTTCGCCTCCTCCGGGAACGGTTGCGCCAGATCGAAGCTGCGCAGCCCGGCCTCCACGTGCGCGACCGGCACGCCCTCCAAGAACGCCGCCAGCGCGACCGCGAAGGTGGTGGTGGTGTCGCCGTGGACCAGCACGTAGTCGGCGCCAAGGTCGCGTAGGGAGCGCGCCGCGGCCGGGACGATGCGGGCGATCAGGTCGGGCAGGCCCTGCCGTGGCTCCATGACGGCCAGGTCGGCGTCCGGCACGATCCCGAACGTGGTCAGCGAGTCGTCGAGCTGCTCGCGATGCTGGCCGGTGACCAACGTCAGGGTGCGCAGGTCGTCGCGGCGCCTGAGGGCGGTGACGACCGGAGCCATCTTGTTGGCTTCGGGACGGGTGCCGAACGCGATACAGACTGTCGGCTGGGAGCCGCGGCGGCTCCCGTGGCTCACGTTGTCGCCCCGCCGGAGCGGCGGACCTCGGCGAGCCGGGCGAGCGAGACCGCTGCGATCATCACTACGGTGACGATCAGCGTCGCCAGCGTGAGGGCCGGCGGGGTCGACGAGAGCAGCATCCCCACCACGCCCAGCACCAGCGTGGCGAACCAGAGCAGCAGCACGGTGAGGCGCTTGGAGCCGTAGCGCTCCCGCAGCAGGTCGTGGATGTGGTCGTTGGAAGCGAGCGCCGGGCTGCGGCCGCGCCGCAGCCGTCTGAGGGTCACCTGCGTGATGTTGAGCACCGGCAGCGCCAGCACCAGGATGGGCGCCACCACCGAGACGGCCGCCGTGACCTTCAGGGCGCCGAGCACGCTGGCGGCCGCCAGGACGTACCCGAGCAGGTAGGCGCCCGAGTCGCCCATGATGATCGTCGCCGGTCCGAAGTTGTGGCGCAGGAAGCCGAGCGACGAGCCGGCCAGCGCCGCCAACAGCAGCACTGCGGCGCCGCGCCCGTCGAACTGCAGCGCCACGGCCAACAGGCTCATGCTGGCGATGGCCGCGATGCCGGAAGACAGCCCATCGAGCCCATCGATGAAGTTGAACGCGTTGGTGAACCCGATCACCCACAGGACCGTGACGATCACCGAGAGCGTCTCCGGGATGAACACGAACGTGCCAGGACCGAAGTAATCGGTGAAGAAGTCGATCCTGACGCCGTTGACGACGAGGATCCCGGCCGCGACCGCCTGGGTGGCGAGGCGCAGCGCCGGATGGACCTCCCACATGTCGTCGAGGAAGCCGACGAGCGTCATGATGGCGCCGCCGAGCGCGATGGCGAGGAGCTCCACCCTGTACTCGCCCAGCAGACCTGGCGCGACGATGCTGCCGATGAGCACCGACAATAGGAAGCCCCCGAGGATCGCGATCCCGCCGATGTTCGGAAGAGCGCCGACGTGACGCCTCACGCCTTCGCCGTGGGCGCCCCCGCCGTGCTGCACGGCTTGAATGCGCAACGCGAAGGTGCGGACCTTCGGCACCAGCAGGGCGACGGCCAGGAGAGCGGCCGAGAACGTGACGATCACAAGCGGCAGGTAAGCGACGAGGCCGGAACGCACGTACCCCATTGTAGGCCCGCCAGGTGAAAGGCGTCTTAACGCGGGGGCTTCCTGCTGCCCTCGACGAGTCGACCCGCTGCCCGGCTAGCGCGTCCCGTAGATCCTGTCGCCCGCGTCGCCGAGGCCGGGGACGATGTAGCCGTGGTCGTTAAGGAAATCGTCCTTCGCGGCCAGGATGATGTCGACGTCAGGGTGCGCGGCCTCGACCGTGGCGATGCCCTCCGGTGCGCCGATGATGCACAGCAACCTGATGTGGTGAGCGCCCTTCTCCTTGAGCAGGTCGATGGCTGCGACCGCGCTGCCGCCGGTCGCCAGCATCGGGTCGAGCAGGAACGCGTCGCGCTCGGCGATGTCGTTGGGGAGCTTCACGTAGTACCGCACCGGCTTGAGGGTCTCGGGGTCGCGGTAGAGCCCGACGTGCCCTACCCGCGCGGTGGGGACCAGACCGAGGATGCCGTCGACCATCACCAAGCCCGCCCTCAGGATCGCGACGAGCGCCAGCTTCTTGCCGGCAAGCCGCTTGACCTTGGCGCGTGCGACCGGGGTCATCACCTCGTCGTCCTCGAGTTCGAGGTCGCGCATGGCGTCGAACGCCATCAGCATGCTGATCTCGGCGCAGAGGGAGCGGAAGTCGCGCACGTTCGTGCTCTCGTCGCGCAGTACCGCCAGCTTGTGCTGTACCAGGGGGTGCTCTACGACTGAGACTGCCACGTCAGGCTCCTCTGCTCGGTCCGCCACCGGCCGGTCGCGGTTCGTGAAAAGGCCGCCTCAACGGGGCGGCCCTTTCGCTTGGCGGAGAGGGTGGGATTCGAACCCACGGTGCAGCGTAGCCACACAACGGTTTTCGAGACCGTCCCGTTCAACCACTCCGGCACCTCTCCAAGTTGGGGCGCCCTCGTGCCCGGCGACCCGGGCGCGCGTCGCGCGTTCCGTAGCATACCCCGTGCGGCGAAGCCCGGTGTCGGGGCGAGGTAGCTCTCACCCTGGAGGCGGTCGTGGGTTCAGACAGGTGCGCGCGTGCGGCGGCGCCCCTCGTAGGCCAGGAGCAGCCCGACGAACAGTGAGGAGAACAGCACGATGGCCGCGGCGAACGGCGCCGCCTCAGGCAGCATCGCCTCGTTGGTGTAGCCGAAGGTCCTGACCGAGAGGCTGCGGAACCCGGTGGGTCCCAGCAGGTACGTCATCGGCAGCTCCTTCATGACGACCATCAGCACCAGCGCGGCCGCTGCCAGCATGTTGCGGGCGATGACCGGCAGGGTCACGGACACGAACGAGACGAAACGTCCACGTCCCAGTGCGCGGGCGCTCTCCTCCAGCCGCGGGCTTATCTGCAGCAGCCCGCTGCGGATCGGGCCTATCGCCAACGCCATGAACGAGACCACGAAAGCGCTCATCAGCAACGCGTACGTCTGGTAGAGACCCGGGGCGGCCTTGAGGGCGAACATGACGAACGCCAACGCCAACGCCATCGGCGGTATCGCGTATCCGAGGTAGACGAGCCTCTCCACCAGCCGCCCTCCGAACCACTTGGTGCGCGTGCTCGCTATCGCCACCGGCAACGCGAACAGGGTGGCGACCAGCGCCGTCGGCACCGCCAGGCGGGCCGTCGCCACGAAGGTCTCGAGCACCGACCGAAGCTGTGAGAGCTCGGGTGGCACGAGCACCATCCACAGCACCAGCGTCGTGACCGGCAGGCCGATCGCGGCCAGTAGCAGCGCGGCGACGAACGCGTAGGCCAGAGGCGCGTAGGCACCCAGCCGCTCGCGCGGCACCTGTCTGGCAGAACCGCTGCCGACGCGCGCGTAACGGCGGCTTCCCAGAAGGCGCAGCTCGAGAACTACCAGCACCAGCGTGAGCGCGACCAGCATCAGGGCCAGCCAGGCCGCGTAACCACGGTTGAAAGCGGAGGCGTACTGGGTGTAGATGGCGAAGCTGAAGGTCTCGAAGCGCATCAGCGCCACGGCGCCGAAGTCGCCGAGCACGTAGAGCGCGATGACCAGCCAGCCCGCCAGGAAGGCGGGTAGCAGCTGTGGCAAGACGACGCGCCTGAAGATCGCGAACGGTCTGATGCCCAGGCTCTTGGCGCTCTCCTCGAGGCTGGCGTCGAGTCCCAAAAGCCCGGAGCGCAGGTTCAAGAACAGGTAGGGGAACGTATAGAGAGTGAGGGCGGCGACGGCTCCACCAAGCCCGCTAGGGCGGGCGATCATCACGTCGAAGAGCCTCGCAGCCAGCCCCTGGTAGCCACCGATCCCGAGTAGGGCGTAGGCCATCACGTAGCCCGGCACTGCCAGCGGCGTGACCGCCAGCCAGGTGATCGCCTTGCGCCAGCGCAGGTCGGTGCGCACCACGAGCCATGCGAGCGGCACCGACACCAGCGTCGCGAAGACCAGCACCAGACCGGTTAGCAGCAGCGTGTTGCGCCACAGGTCCCAGGTGCGCTGGCGCAAGATCAGCGGTCCCAGTGAGGCGAGGTCGACCTCGAGCGCCCTCATCACCAGGTAGGCCAACGGCAGCAACGTCGCCGCCCCGGCCAGTAGGGCCGGAGCGACGACGTACCAGGGCAGCCGTGAGAGCCTGCCGATCAACCTTCTAGCTAGAACCCTGACCCTCCCCAGCGCTTGACTGGGAGCCAGAGGCGTCGTTTCGCCGAGACTCAGAGCAGGCCGACCTCGCGCAGCAGCTCGAGTGTACCTTCGAGGTCGTCGATCGAGGTCAGGTCGACGAGCGGGCTGGCCGCGGTCACGACGCTCGTGCTCTCGAGACCGGCGTACGGGGTTGCCGTCATCGTGATCGGGTATTCGTACTGATCGTTGGTGAAGTACGCCTGAGCCTCGTCGGACAGCAGGTAGGCGATCAGCTGGTGCATGAGGTCCTGCGCGTCGGAGGAGGCGAGGACACCGACGCCGGTGACGTTGGCGAGGTTGCCGATGTCGCCGTCGGCGAAGAAGGTCTGCGCGACCGGGAAGGCCGGGTCGGAGGCGAGGCTGCGCATCAGGTAGTAGTTGTTGACGAGCGCGAAGTCGACCTCGGCAGAGGCGACGCCGGTGAGCTGGCCGCCGTTGTTGCTGTAGGTGCGGGCGCCGTTGGCGATCATGCCCTCGAGCCAGCTCCTGGCGGCGTCCTCGCCATACGATACGCGCAGAGCGGTGACGAACGACTGGAAGGAGGCGTTGCCTGGCGCCCAGGCGACGCGGTCCTTGTAGATGGGGTTCACGAGGTCGAGGATGCTGGCCGGCAACTCGTCGACCGTGACACGCTCGGTCGAGTACACCAGGACGCGGTTACGGGCCGTGATAGCGACCCACTCCAGGCTGGGGTGGACGTTCTTGTACGCGACGTTGCCTACCAGGCTGCCGGGGACGGCGGCGAGCAGGCCGGCCTTCTCCAGAGCGCCGAGAGCGCCAGCGTCCTGCGCCCAGAAGCCGTCGGCCGGCGAGGCGGCACCCTCTTCGGTGAGGAGAACGGCCAGCTCGGCGGTGCTGCCGTAGCGGATCTCGACCTGGATGCCGGTGTCTTGGGTGAAGCGCTCCAAGATCGGGCCGGCGAACGCCTCACCGCGCCCAACGTAGAGGGTCAGGGACTGAGCGGCGGCGACGGTGGCGAGTCCCACCATCAGCGATAGTGCAAGCACGCGTAGAGTGCGCATGGCGATGTTCTCCGTTCGGCGCCTCGGCGCCACTTGTGGAAATGGAGTTCAATCCTAAGTACATGACTATGGATTGACTTCCGCACCATAACGGTCGCGCGCGGCGAGGGTCAATACCTGGTGCGATGGTCGGGATACAAGGGTGCCCGCCGCCGTCCTTGACGCATGGCAGGCTGCTGCGTACACTTTCGGACGCTGGCTGCGTCGTTTTGGCCCATCGTCTAATGGCAGGACAACGGATTCTGGTTCCGTCGGTCTAGGTTCGAATCCTAGTGGGCCAGCCAAACTTTCGCCTTCAGTTAGAATGACCTTTGGACCGGCATTGGCCCATCGTCTAATGGCAGGACACCCGGTTTTGGTCCGGTCGGTTGGGGTTCGAGTCCCTGTGGGCCAGCCACTGTTGCAGGTGCGCGCCACCTCCTGGGGTGGCGCGCTCGCTTGCTAGCTGCTAGCCCTATGCCGACTGACTCTCAGTAGTCGCTCAGTAGTCGTAGAAGCCTGCGCCGCTCTTGCGGCCCAAGCGCCCCGACTCGACCAGCTTGCGCAGCGTCTGAGGCGGGCGGAACGAGTCGCCGAGCGCCTCGCGCAGCGACTCCGCGATCAGCAGCACGGTGTCGAGACCGATGTAGTCCGCGAGCTCCAACGGTCCCATCGGGTGGTTGAGCCCAAGCCGGATCGCCGTATCGATGTCCTCGCGTCCCGCCACCCCCTCCTCGAGCATCCTGATGCCCTCCAGCATCAGCACCGCCACCGCCCTCGTGGTCACGAAGCCCTGCCTGTCGGCGACGGTCACGCACGTCTTGCCGCACGCCTCCGCCACGGCTCTGGCGACAGCCAGCGCCTCGTCGCCCGTGACGGCCCCGCGCACCAGCTCGACCAGTTGCATGCGTTCGGGTGGGTTGAACCAGTGCATGCCGACAACGTCGCGAGGCCGCGAGGTGGCTGCGCCTATCGCGGTGACGGAGAGCTCGCTGGTGTTGGTCGCCAGCACGCAGCCGGGGCGGCACACCGCGTCCAGCTCAGCGAAGATGGCGCGCTTGAGCTCCAGCTTCTCCGGGACGGCCTCGATCACCAGGTCTGCTCCGACCGCCGCGGCGGCGAGCTCGGAGTGCAAGCTCAGCCTCACCACGGGTTCGGCGCCCCCCACTGTGCTGCGCGCGGCGAGCTTGCGCGCCCTGGCGTGCGCGTGCTCAAGCGCCGCCGGCTGCGGGTCGTAGAGCCGCGTCTCGTAGCCGTTGGTCGCCAGCAGAGCAGCGATCCCGCCACCCATGATCCCGGCACCGATGACCGCGATGGTCGCGGTTCCAGCTGCTGCGACGTCGCCTAGCCTCTTGTCAGTGTCCACGACCGCCAGCCTACTCGCTCGGCGTGGGGGTCCCGCGCATTGGGGCGTAGATGTCGTAGCGCGTGGTCGAGCCGCTGAGAGCACCGCTCGGCCGCACACCGGCGAGCGGCTCCGCCCCCAGCGGCCGCTTCACCACGACGCGGCGCCTGGCGGCAGCGCGGGCAGCGGTTAGCAGTGCGGACTCGTCCTCTTTTGGCACGACACCGAGCGCGTCGCGCAGCACGGCCATCCCTTTCCCAGGCAGGGAGCGCTCGCGTCTGTCGTGGCGCGGGAACATCGGGTCTAGGTACACGACCTCGACCTCGCCGAGGCGCTCGTGGTCGGCGAGAACCTCGCGAGCGTCACCAGACACGAGCTTCAGCCTCTGCGCCGCAAGCTGCGCGCGCTCCCCCAACTCTCCGGCAGTGGCGCGGTTGAGTGCGTCGGCCAGCAGGTCGACGAGTATCGGCGAGCGTTCGATCATGGCTACCTCGGCGCCCTTGGCGGCCAGGTGAAACGCGTCGGCTCCCAGACCGGCCGTCGCATCGACGATCCGCGCGCTGCCGGCCAGCACGGCGCGCCACAGCAGATCGCGACCGGGCCGCGGCCGCATCAGCGCCTCCTCGGTGGCGCTGACGTCGTGCCCTCCCGGAGCGCGCCAAACCAAGGCGCCGCGCTCGGTCCTCAGGAAGACGGGCGCAGGAAGATCATCCATGCGACGATGTTATGCCGCGCGTCACAGCGTGCTAGCATTGCGCTCACGCCAGCCGGCTGCCTTGGTTTCGTTGGCTGCTCGGCTGTTTCGCTTTCGATACGAACGCGAAGCGTATCTTTCGCCTACGAGTCTAAGGCGCCCACCTGGAGGTCGGAGATGTCGAACGTCGAACTTGCTTCTCGCAGGGCCGCGGCCGTGACGCCAGCAGCCGTCAGCGTGCACCCGTTCAGCCCTGTCAAGGGTCGCGGCTCGTACGTCTGGGACGTCGACGGCAAGCGCTACCTCGACTTCAGCACCGGCATCGCGGTGATGAACATCGGCCATTCGCATCCCCGCGTCGTCGAGGCAGTCAAGCGTCAGGTCGACGAGTTCCAGCACCTCTGCTTCGCCGTTGGCATGCACAGCTCCTACGTCGAGCTGGCCGAGCGGCTCAACAAGCTCGCGCCCGGCTCGACCCCGAAGAAGACGTTCTTGGCCAACTCGGGCGCCGAAGCCGTCGAGAACGCCGTCAAGATCGCCCGCGCCTACACCAAGCGCGCCGCCATCGTCTCGTTCACGCACGCCTTCCACGGCCGCACCTTCATGGCGATGTCGCTGACGAACAAGCCGCACCCGTACAAGGCGGGCTTCGTCACCCGCGCCGCCGACATCTACCGCGCTCAGTACCCGTACCACTACCGCAACCCCTGGGGCGCGCAGACCGAGGAAGAGACCGGCGCCATGGCGCTGGCCGCGCTCAAGGATCAGGTCAAGTACTCGATCGGCGAGGAAGAGGTCGCTGCCTTCCTGATCGAGCCCGTCGCCGGCGAGGGCGGGTTCATCGCCGCGCCCGGCAACTTCCTCAAGGGCCTGCAAGAGTACGCGGCCAGCATCGGCGCGCTGTGGATCGACGACGAGGTGCAGGCCGGCATCGGCCGCACCGGCAAGCTGTGGGCGGTCGACCACTTCGGGCTCGAGCCCGACCTGATCACCAGCGCCAAGGCGCTCTCGTCCGGCTTCCCGCTCTCCGCCGTCATCGGCAAAGCGCACATCATGGACGCCATGAAGCCGGGCTCGCTCGGGACCACCTTCGGCGGCAACCCGGTCTCGTGCGCCGCAGCGCTCGCCACGCTCGACGTGATCGACGATGAGAACCTGACGGCGCGCGCCGCGGAGATCGGCTCTCAGGCGACGAAGCGTCTGCGCGCTCTGCAGCAGCGTCTGCCCGGCATCGGCGACGTGCGTGGACCCGGAGCCATGGTCGCCCTCGAGTTCGTCACCGGCGCAGACAAGAAGCCCTACGCCGCCAGCGTGGAGAAGATCGTCGCCTCCGCCCGCGACGCCGGCCTCGCCCTCCTCTCGACGGGGACCTACGGCAACGTCATCCGCCTGCTGCCGCCGATCAACCTGAGCGACGCCGAGCTCGACGAGGGCCTCAGCATCCTCGAAGAGGCCATCACCGCGGTCCTCGGCAAGGCCGCCGAGGAGCGGACGCTTGTAAACGCCTGAGCGCTTGCCTAAGCCTCCGGGCCCTGCCTGATCGGGACGCCGACGGCGTTGCCCCATTCGGTCCAAGAACCGTCGTAGTTGCGGACCTTCGGATAGCCGAGCAGGTACTTGAGCACGAACCAGCTATGGCTCGAGCGCTCGGCTATCCGGCAGTACGCGATGACGTCCTTGTCAGGCGTCACGCCTAGCTCGCCGTACAGCCTGCGCAGCTCCTCGGTGGGCCTGAACGTTCCGTCCTCCCTGACGGCCCGCGCCCACGGGATGTTCGCCGCGCCAGGGATGTGCCCGCCGCGGAGCGCGCCCTCTTGCGGGTACTCGGGCATGTGCAGCTTCTCGCCGCTGTACTCCTGTGGACTGCGCACGTCGACGAGCGCGCCGGTCCCCGCGTTCACCTTCAGCAGGTGAGGCACGACGTCGTGCAGGAAGGCCCTGATCCCGGCGTCGCGGTAGCGGACGGTGTAGGTGCCCCTCACCACCTCCGGCACCTCGGTGTCGAGCTCCCTGCCCTCCGCGACCCACTTCTGGCGACCGCCGTCCATGAGCCTGACGTCGGCGTGGCCGTTGTATTTGAAGAACCAGAAGGCGTAGGCCGCCCACCAGTTCGACTTGTCGCCATACAGGACGACCGTCGTGTCGTTGCTGACGCCCTTCGACTCCATGAGCGCGCCGAACGCCTCGGCATCGATGAAGTCACGAACGTCGGGACGCTGCAGCTCGGTCAGCCAGTCGAGCTTCAGCGCCCCCGGCACGTGTCCGGTCTCGTACAGGAGCACGTCCTCGTCGACCTCGACGACTCGCAGCCCGGGGCGACCTAAGTTCGACGCCAGCCACTGCGTCGTGACGAGGACTTCGCTGCCGGCGTGGCCCGCAGCCGGGTCGGTCAGATCCGTGTTCATGTCTCCTCCAACGACCGCGCCGATCTACGGTCTCAAGGAAGATGCTAGCTCCTGCGCGGTGCCGGCCATGTCGCCTCAAGTCGGAACTATTCCGAGGAGTACTCTCGGTGACCGGGCGGCGCCGTGAGCGTTGGTATACTCCGCGCGTCGATGAGCGCGTTCCGGCTGGCTCCCTCACTCCTCTCCGCCGACTTCGCCAGGCTAGGCGCGGCCGTGGAAGAGGCCGCCGCCGCCGGAGCCGACTACATCCACCTCGACGTGATGGACGGGCACTTCGTCCCCAACATCACCTTCGGCCCTTCGTTGGTGGCCGCGGTGAGACGCGTGACCGCACTCCCGCTCGACGTGCACCTGATGATCGAGGAGCCGGAGCGGCACATCGAGGCTTTCGCAGCCGCCGGCGCCGACATCTTGACGGTTCACTACGAGGTCGCCGTGCACCTGCATCGCCTGCTCGGCTCGGTGCGCGAGAGCGGCGCCAAGGTAGGGCTGGCGCTCAACCCGCTCACGCCGGTGAGCGTGCTCGAGGGCGCTCTCCCCTACCTCGACCTCGCGCTCGTCATGTCGGTCAACCCCGGCTTCGGCAACCAGGACTTCATACCTGCCAGCACAGCGCGCATCGAGGCGCTGAGACGCATGCGTGACAGGACCAACCCCAACTGTCTCATCGAGGTGGATGGCGGTATCAACGCGCGCACCGCGCCGGCCGTCGTCACCGCCGGAGCCGACGTGCTCGTCGCAGGCAGCGCCGTGTTCGGGAGCATGGGAACGATCGCGGCCAACGTCGCGGCGTTGCGAGACGCCGTCGGCGCGGCGACTACTTGACCGTTTGAGCGGAGCGGCTCAGGCGGCGTCGACGAAGGAACCGAGCACCCTGAAGCGCCTGTAGCGCTGCTCGAGCAGTTCGTCTTCCGTGAGATGCAACAGCGAGGCCAACTCCTCGATCAGCACCTCGCGCACCGCGGCCATCGCCTCGGCGCGGGCGTTGTGAGCGCCACCGAGAGGCTCGGTGACGACCCTATCCACGACCCCGACGCGAATCAGGTCTTGCGCGGTCAGCCTCAGGGCTTCGGCCGCGCGCTCGGCCTCGCCGGCGTCGCGCCACAGGATCGCGGCGCACGACTCGGGGCTTATCACGGAGTAGATGGCGTTCTCGAGTATCAACACGCGGTTGGCGACGCCGATGGCCAGCGCGCCACCCGATCCGCCCTCGCCTATGACGACGCTGATGGCCGGCACGCGCAGGCGGCTCATGCGCTGGATGCTGGCGGCGATCACCCAGGCCTGCCCCTGCTCCTCCGCCGCCAGCCCGGGGTAGGCGCCAGGAGTGTCTATCAGGCAGATGACCGGCAGCCTGAACTTGTCGGCCAGGTCGAACATGCGCATCGCCTTGCGGTAGCCGCTGGGGTGGCTCATCCCGAAGTTGCGGGTGATGTTCTCCTTGGTGTCGCGGCCCTTCTGCTGCGCGATGACGACGACCGAGGTCTCGCCCAGCTTCGCCAGGCCGGTGACCATGGCGGGGTCGTCGCCGAGCGCTCTATCGCCATGCAGCTCCTGGAACTCGGAGAAGGCGTGCTGCAGGTAGTCGAGGCCGGTCGGGCGGCCGGGCGCGCGCGCGACCTGCACGCGCTGCCAGCGCGTCAAATCGGCGAAGGTCTCCTGCTTGAGCCGATCGAGGCGAGCCTGCAGTGTGCGGATCTCGGCTGTCATGTCGATACCCTGCTCGGTCGACAGGGTCTCCATGTTGCGGATCTGAGCCTGCAGCTCCTCTATCGGCTTCTCAAACGGCAGCGGCACGCAGCGGCTCCTTTACCTCGCTCTTGATGCCGCTCCTGAGCGAAGCGAGCACGGCCGCGAGACGATGCTTGAGCTCGGTGCGCGGCACGACGTCGTCGACCATGCCCTTCTGCAGCAAGAACTCAGAACGCTGGAACCCCTCGGGAAGGTCTTGCCTTATCGTCTGCTGGATCACGCGCGGACCGGCGAACGACACGAAGGCTCCAGGCTCGGCGAAGATCACGTCACCGAGCGTCGCGAAGCTGGCGGTGACCCCGCCCGTCGTCGGATCGGTGAGCACCGTTAGGTACGGAAGCCGGCGGCGCGCCAACTGGTCGATGGCCACCGTCGTCTTGGCCATCTGCATCAGCGACAGCGCCCCCTCTTGCATGCGCGCCCCACCCGATGCCGTGACGACGACCAGGCTCCTGTCCTCGAGCGCCGCTCGTTCGGCCGCCCTGGCGATCTCCTCGCCGACGACCGAGCCCATCGACCCGCCGAGGAAGAAGAAGTCCATGACCACAAGAGCGACGCGCTCGCCGGCCAGGTCGGCGGCGCCTGTGACGATCGCGTCGGGACGGCCGTGCTTCTGCCTGTTCTTCTCGAGGCGTTCGACGTAAGGCTGGGTATCGACGAACTCCAAGGGGTCCTGAGCCGCGATAGCGCCGGACCAGCGCTCGAACGATGCCTCGTCGGCGAGCATGTCGATGCGCGCGTCGACAGGCATCCGGTAGTGGTGACCGCACTCCGGACACACGTACAGGTTGGCGACGAGATCCTTACGGTAGATCTGGGCCGTGCAGGCATCGCACTTCAACCACAACCCGGCCGGACTGTTGTCGTCCTCCTTGCGGGTGGGTCGGTTGCGCCTGAACAGCCGCTCTAACGCCATGCTGCGCTCCTAAGTCGCGACGACTCGCGCCGGCAGCTTCTGCGAGACCGTGTGCTCTGGTGCACGCCACATTCTAGCAGTAGCGTCACTCCGCGTCGCGCGTGGCGCCGGATCCGCTCTCCATGCGGTGCTCGAATGAGTCGAGAGCGTCAGTCTCGGCATGGTCGTCGTTGAAGCGCGAGGGGTCGAAGCCGAGCTTCTCGGACGGGAGCGCGGTCATCTCGGGTGCTCCCGACTTGCTCGCAGCTCCCGGCAGCGCTATCGCCTTGCCATCCTCACCTACCATCTCGCTGCGACCGGTGAAGTACGCGCCCTCCTCGATGTCGAGGGCGCGAGCCCTGACGTCGCCGACTAAGTGCCCGCCCTTCCAGATCTCCACCTTGCCGGCAGCCCGCACGTCGGCGACGACGCGGCCGAGCACCTTCACCTCTTCGGCCTCGACGAGCGAGCCTTCTACCAGGCCCGACTCGGCGACCTCGAGCACGCCGCGCACGTTGACCACGCCGCGCACGGTCCCGTGCACCCGCACCCTGCCCTCGGCGCGCAGCTCTCCGACGATCACGGTGCCGCGGTGCACATAGGTGAACGGCTCGCGTTTCGGCGGCTCGGTCTCGGTTTTGGCCGGGCGTCTAAGCATCGGGACCTCCAGGCTAGCCGGTGTGACGCGGCCTCGCCTACGTTCTACCCGACAACGCGCAAGTTGCGCGAGAAGCTCCACACGTTCGCCACCGCCTTGAGGGGGTATGCCTGAGGACGTATCCTCTTAGCTGTGGACAGAGCGAGGGTCGTGCTGGTTACCAACGTGGGGCAGGGTTACGGCCGCGCCATCGCGTTGGCGTACGGACGCGCCGGCTACGACGTCGTCTGCGCCGACCGTGACGTCGACCTAGCCAGCAAGACGGCGGCCGAGCTCGAGGAGCTCGGCGGTCAGGCGATCCCCATCCAGGCGGACATGACGACGCAGATGGACGTGCTCGCAGCATACGAGAAGGTCATGGAGATCTTCGGCGAGCTCGGCGGCGTCGTCCACCTGGCCACCCACGTGAGCAGCACCGCGTTCGAGAACTTGGGCGAGGGCGAGTTCTTCGAGCTGATGTCAGAGGACGTGCGCAGCACCTACCTGGTGCTGAAGGCCGCCGCCAGGCTCAGAAGCGTTGGTTGGGTGGCGGTCGTGGCCCCGCCTTCGCTCGGCAGCGTGCAGATGCTCAGCGTCCAGGGCGCCCTCGAGAGGATGGTCGAGGGCTTCACTCAGCGTTACGCCTTCCCGCGGGCCAACCTCGTACTACCGTCTCGGCAGGCCTCCGACCCTCGCCACGATCAGGCGTTGGTGCGTCTGGTCAGGTACTTCGGCTCGCCCGAATCCGCCGGCGTCGGTGGGCAGGTGATGCGAGTCGAGCTGCCCGCACCGCCTAGCGCCACCGACAACCTCCTCCCCGAGGTGAGGGCGGCGCTCGACCTGACGAGCGTCCAGGAAGACAACAGCTACGACATGTGGGCGCTCGAGCCCTTGGCCCCCGACGGGCTACCGGCTGCCGGTTCCGCGGCGTTGTCCTCGGCCGCTGCCCGCGCACGCGCCGAAGCCGCCTTCGTAAGCAGCGGTGGGGGAACGCCGCGTTCCGACAAACAGCCGGGCGAGCCGGGCCTGGACGACCGCGCAGGCGAACGGCGCTGGCTGCCGGAAGAGGTCTTCTCCAGCTCGGTGTCAGGTAGCTACGCGTTCGATGTCGACGCCGACGACGAGTCTGACGACGACACTGAAGACGACGCTGCCGACCTCGACGAGTTCGAGGAGTTCGAGGACGACCCAGCCGCGGCGGCATCGGGCGCCCCCGGCGCTTACGGTGACGACCCAGAGGACGATGTCTATGCGACCTGGGGCGAGGAGCTCGGTCTGCCTCCCGGCTCACCCGCCTTGCGCCATCTCATCGGCGCAGACCCGTTGCACTACTCCTCGGCCGACAACTACTTCGCGGGTGTGGAGTCGGCGCGCGACCTCTACGGCGATCTGAGTCGCCTGGAGGGCGCCGACGCCGACGAGTACTTCGACCTCCGCTCCGATAGTGCCGCCGACGCGACGCCGGGTCGTGGTGACGACAAGAGCCGCCGCCGAACATGAAGTGCCCTTACTGCTCCTCCGAGGAGACGCGAGTCGTCAACTCACGCCCCTCCGATGAAGGCGCCGCCATCAGGCGCAGGCGCGAGTGCGTCATGTGCTCGAGGCGCTTCACCACCTATGAGCGCGCGCAGTTCGAGGCGTTGATAGTCCGCAAGCGGTCCGGAAGACGCGAGGTGTTCGACCCCGACAAGCTGCTCGAGAAGCTGCGCATCGCCTGCAACAAGCGACCGGTCAGCGAGAAGCAGCTCCGCGACTTCGTCTACGGGTTCGAGGACGAGGTGCAGACGCCCGAGATCGCCTCGCAGGAGATCGGCACGCGGGTGCTGAAGTTCCTGCGCGATCGCGACGACGTCGCGTACATAAGGTTCCTCAGCGTCTATCGCGACTTCGACTCGGTCGACCGCTTCATCGAGGAGATACAGCACCTCGGGACCGGAGCAGGTGAGCTCAAGACGGACTGAGCCTCGCGCGCCGTGGCGTACCGAGGAGTTCGAGCGGGCCATGAGCGACCTGCTCGGCAGCGAGTCGTCGCGACTGATGGAGGCTCTGGCGCTGGAGCCGAGCGTCGGCCTCAGGTTGAACGGGCTGCGGTTGCCCAGCCAGGAGGCGCAAAGCGACGCCGTGACAGCGCTCCCTTGGCGCTTGGAGAGCGTGCCGTGGTGCCCAACCGGGTTCGTCGTCTCAGCGGGCGAGGGTGCCCAGCGGCCGGGGACTCACCCGTGGCACCACGCCGGCGTCTACTACCTCCAGGATCCCGCCGCCATGGCGGTGGCGGAGGCGCTCGCGCCCCGGCCCGGCGAGCGCGTGCTCGACCTCGCCGCCGCGCCGGGAGGCAAGACGACGCAGCTGGCCGCGTTGCTCGCCGGCGCAGGGGTCGTCGTCTGCAACGACACCCACCCCGCGCGCGCCAGGACGCTGCTCGGCAACGTCGAGCGGTGCGGCATCGAGAACGCCGTCGTGTGCCACGGGGAGATCGAGCGCCTGGCGCGTGCTTTGCCGGCCTGGTTCGACAGGGTGCTGCTCGACGCTCCCTGCTCCGGCGAAGGCATGTTCCGCAAGTCGGAAGCGGCGCGCGCGGCGTGGAGCCCGCGGACCGTGGCCGCATGCGCCACGCGTCAGACCTCGCTGATCGCCGTGGCAGCAGCCTGCGTCAGGCCCGGCGGGACGCTCGCCTACTCGACCTGCACCTTCTCGCGCGAGGAGAACGAAGACGTGATCGGGTCTTTCCTGGAGCGTCATCCGAGCTTCTCGCTGCAGGAGGTGCGGCTGCCGGGCGTTAGCCCGGGTCTCGCCGGCGCGAGCGGCGCCGCTCGCATCTGGCCCCACCTCGCGCCCGGAGAGGGTCACTTCGTCGCGGTGCTCAGGCGCAACGAGAGCGACGAGCGCGCGCCGTCAGCGGCCATGAGCACCGGGCGACCCGGTCCGGGCTCGAGGCGTTCTGAGCGCGAACGAGGCCGTCACACAGCCCGCTCGGCGCCGCACGGCAAGGTACGCGCACCGCTGGCGCGGCCGAGCCCAGAGTTGCTCAGGGCGTGGCGCGAGCACCTGACGGCTTCGGCGTCAGGCGCCGCTGCCCTGGACGAGGACGACCTGATCGCTCACGGCGACAGGCTGATGCTCGCGCCCGCGGGCGCGCCTCAGTTACCGGGCGTGCATGTGCTGCGTCTCGGGCTGGCGCTAGGCGAGTTGCGACGCGACGGGCGCACGGCCAGGTTCGTGCCGGCCCATGCGGCCGCCATGGCCGCGCGCGCCGCTTGGCCCGGCGAAGACTTAGGGCTCGGCGACCCGCGCGTCGAGCGCTACCTCGCCGGCGAGGAGTTCGATACCGGCGGCGAGGACGGCTGGGTCGTCGTGCGCGCAGGCGGCTTCCCGCTCGGCTGGGGTCGCAGGCGCGGAGGCTCGGTGAGGAGCATGCTGCCGACCGGACTGCGGCGCGGAGCGAGTTGAAGATCGGCAAACGCCGCCCTCGTGTACAAACGCCGAAGCTTCGTGATAGAGTCTTGTTTGGCTTGTCGAACGCCGGCCGCCACCGAACGGGCCGGCGCTTCTGACTCTAGGCAGCTTCAAAGTCAACCGAGGACGTGAACGTGATGAAGACATACTTCCCGAGCGAGACCGAGAACGACTGGGTGCTCGTCGATGCCGCCGGACAACGCGTCGGCAGGCTCGCCACCCAGATCGCCGGCCTCCTCAAGGGCAAGCACAAGCCCAGCTACACGCCGAACCAGGCCGGCGGCGACTTCGTCGTCGTCATCAACGCCGAGAAGCTCGAGTTCACGGGCCGCAAGCTCGACCAGAAGGTGTACACCCGCTACACTGGCTACCAGGGCGGCCTCAAGACCACCACGGCGCGCGAGATGCTCGCCAAGAACCCCGAGCGCATGCTCGAGCACGCCGTCTGGGGCATGCTCCCCAAGACCCGCATGGGCCGCCGTCTGATCCGGCGCCTGAAGGTCTACACCGGCGACGCGCACCCGCACGACGCCCAGCAACCAAAGAGAGTTGAGTTGACCTGATGGATCAGTACTACGGCACCGGTCGCCGCAAGGAAGCGGTCGCGCGCGTGTTCCTCCGCCCCGGCAACGGCCGCATCACGGTCAACGGCCGCGACTTCCAGGAGTACTTCCGCGGCATCCTCGTCGGCGTCGAAGCCCTCGAGCCGCTCAAGGCCACCAACACGGCCGGCCGTTACGACGCGCTGATCACCGTGCGCGGCGGCGGCCCCAGCGGCCAGGCCGACGCCATCAAGCTCGGCGTCGCCCGCGCGCTGCTCAAGGTCGACCCGAGCTACCGGCCCTCCCTCAAGCAGAGCGGCCACCTGACTCGCGACGCGCGCATCGTCGAGCGCAAGAAGTACGGCCTCAAGAAGGCCCGTCGCGCCCCGCAGTACAGCAAGCGCTGACCCTTCGAGAGCGCGTACTCTCATGAGCGTCCTTCAGGCCCTGGTCCTAGGTTTGGTCCAGGGCCTGACTGAGTTTCTGCCGGTCTCCAGCTCCGGGCACCTGGTCCTCGCCAACTACTTCCTCGGGTGGGGCGAGTCCTTTCCGTTGGCCGTCGACATCGCTACCAACACCGGCACGTTGCTGGCTGTATTGGTCTACCTGCGGCAAGACGTGTTCACGGCGGTCGGCGGCTTCATCAGAGGGCTCGGCTCGGCCGAGGCGCGCCGCGGGCCCGGCTGGCGGCTGGCGCTGCTCGTGCTGGCAGGCTCGGTTCCGACCGCGGTGATCGCGTTGAGCGTCAAGGGCGTGTTCGAGCACCTCAACTCACCGCTGCCCGTCGCCATCGCGCTGGCCGTCACAGGGTTCATCCTCTGGTTCGCGCCGCGCTCAGGACCCAAGAGCGAGGTCAAGCAGGTCACCTTCCTCGACGCCTTCATCGGCGGTCTCGTACAGGGCATCGCCGTCTTCCCCGGCATCTCGCGCAGCGGCTCGACCATCTCAGCTCTGCTCGCTCGCGGCGTCGACGCGGCTCTCGCGCCACGCCTCTCCTTCCTGCTCTACCTCGTGGTCTCCTTCGGAGTCGCCGTGTTCGGAGCTCGCGACGTTCTCGACGCCGACATCGGCACGGGACCGCTCATCGCGATGACGGCCAGCTCGTTCGTGGTCGGCTACGTCGCGTTGCGGCTGGTCTTCGGCCTGCTGCGCAGAGGCAAGTTCCGCCTCTTCTCGCCCTACCTGTGGGCGCTCTCGGCCTTCACCCTGCTGCGCCTGGCTCTGACCTAAGCCCTGACGTAAGTGCTGACGTGAGAAACGCGGGCTCGGCGGTATGATGCGCACGCTTGGTTTGGAGGCGACGACATGACAGCAGGACCGCGCCAAGTGACGCCGGTAGTCACGCGCATCGCACCGTCGCCGACCGGTGACCCACACGTCGGCACGGCTTACGTCGGCCTGTTCAACTACGTTCTAGCCAAACGCTCGGGCGGCAAGTTCGTCTTCCGCCTCGAGGACACCGACAGGCAACGCTACCTGGAAGGCTCCGAGAGGCG
Source organism: uncultured bacterium (assembly GCA_964392895.1). Taxonomy (GTDB): domain Bacteria; phylum Deinococcota; class Deinococci; order Deinococcales; family Trueperaceae; genus CAYMRL01. Next base: position 163,113 of record CAYMRL010000003.1, on the reverse strand, counting down.
CATCCTAGAGATGTTCGAGTGGCTCGGCATCACTCCCGATGAGGGGCCCGAGATCGGCGGAGCCAACGGACCGTACCGCCAGAGCGAGCGGCTCGAGCACTACCGCCGTCACACCGACGAGCTCCTGGCGGCCGGTCTCGCCTACCGCGCCTTCGAGACCGCCGAGGAGCTCGACGCGATGCGCGCCGAGCAGAAGCGCCTCAACCGGCCGCTCGGCTACGACGGCCGCGGACGCGGCATGCCGCGCGCGGAGCAGGAGCGCCGCGCCGCCGCGGGCGAGCCTCACGTGGTGCGGCTCATCACCCCCGACGAAGGATCGACCACCTTCAGCGATAGGCTGCGCGGCCCCATCAGCATCCCGAACACAGAGATCCGCGACCCCGTGCTGCTCAAGAGCGACGGCTTCCCCACCTATCACCTGGCGGTCGTGGTCGACGACCACCTGATGGGCGTCACGCACGTCATGCGCGCCGAGGAGTGGATCACCAGCACTCCGATCCACGCCCTCCTCTACCGCGCCTTCGGCTGGCAGGAGCCGGAGTTCGTGCACCTGCCGCTGCTGCGCAACACCGACCGCAGCAAGGTCAGCAAGCGCAAGCTCGACACCTCGGTCGACTCCTACCGTCAGCAGGGCATCCTGCCGGAGGCGCTGCTCAACTTCCTCGCCACCATGGGCTGGAGCATGCCCGATGGCCGCGAGGTCTTCAGCGTGACCGACATGGTCGCCGCCTTCGACTTGGACAGGGTCTCGCTGGGCGGACCGATCTTCGACCTGAAGCGTCTCAAGCACTACAACGCCAAGTACCTGCGCGAGGTGCTGCCGCTCGACGACGTCGCCGGGAGGGTCGCTCCGCTGCTGCACGCCGCCGGCTACGACTGGGACGATGACGACTACCTGCTCGACGTCGTAGACCTCCTCAGGCCCAGGGCTGAGACTCTCATCGAGATCGCCGAGCAGGCGGGCTACTTCTTCACCGAGACGGTGCGTTACGACGAGAACGCGCGCAAACAGCTCGCGGCCGGGCAGGGCTTCCTGCAGGACTTGGAGCGCGAGCTGTCGATGCTCGAGTTCTTCGACTTCGACGGCGTCGACGACATGCTGCGCGACTACGTGCAAGACGAAGGCGTACCGATGGGCAAGGTGATGATGCCGCTGCGCGCCGCCCTGACGGGAACGACGAACGCCCCTGGCGTGGTCGACCTGATCGTCGTGCTCGGCAAGTCGGTGGCGCTCAAGCGGATCGCGCAGGCGCTCACCTTCATCGACGCCGGCCTACCCGACGACGACCCGCAGAAGGCTCTCGAGGAGGAGAAGGCGCGCGTCGCCGCCGCCAAGGCGCGCGCCGGTGGCCCGATAGTCAAGAGCGTCGGCCTGGAAGCGATCCGCGCTGCGCGAGCCGCCGCCGAGGGTGAAGGAACCAACCGGTGAGTTGGTTCGACAGGCTGCGGCAGGGGCTCTCGAAGACCCGCGGGCAGATCCTCAACGACGCGGCGCCGGCCGCTGAAGCCCCAGGCGCGAGTCAGCCGGCCTTGAGCCAGCCGGGCAGAGCGCCCAGCGCCAAGCCCGCGGCCGAGCCCGATTGGGAGGAGCTCGAGTTCTCGCTCGTCTCCGCCGACGTCGGCGCCAAGCTCGCCGCCGAGGTCGTCGCGGCCGCCAAGCGCGAAAGGCAACGCGGCACCAGCTTCGCGGCGTCGCTCGAGAAGGCGCTGCTCGACCAGCTCGAGCCGGATCAGCTCAGGCAGAAGCTCAGGCGCGTCGGGTTCAACCTCGACGTTGGGCGCAGCATCGTCGAGCCCGCCGGCAAGGTCGTGATGGTCGTCGGCGTAAACGGCGTCGGCAAGACGACGACGATCGCCAAGCTCGGCGCTTACTACCAGGGCCATGGCCGGCGCGTGATGTTCGCTGCCGGCGACACCTTCAGGGCTGCGGGCAGCTCGCAGCTCGCGGTCTGGGGCGAGAGGCTCGGCATCCCCACGGTGACCGGCCCTGACGGCTCGGACCCAGGCGCAGTGGCGTTCGACGGCGCCACGCAGCGGCTGGCGCGCGGCTACGACCTGCTGTTCGTCGACACCGCAGGCAGGCTTCACACCAAGCACAACCTGATGGAAGAGCTCAAGAAGGTGAAGCGCGTCATCACCAAGGCCGATCCTCAGGAGCCGCGCGACGTCTGGTTGGTGCTGGACGCCGTGACCGGCCAGAACGGGCTCGAGCAGGCGCTGAAGTTCCACGAGGCGGTCAACCTCACCGGGGTCGTCGTCACCAAGCTGGACGGCACCGCCAAGGGCGGCATCCTGCTGCCGATCGTGAGGCAGCTCGGGACGCCGATCAAGTTCATCGGCGTCGGAGAGGCGCAAGACGACCTGCAGCCCTACGACGCCGCCGCCTACGTCAAGGCGCTGCTCGACCTGCCTGCCGCCCCGGCCTAGCACCGTCATCGTGAGCGAGCAGGAGCGTCTCACCAGCAGTCTCAACGAGGGAGCCGATGGAGCAGGCGTCGCGCGCGCCGTCGTCGTGCTGGCAGCGACGCGGATGGAGTTCGCACCGCTGCTCACCGCGCTCGAGGTGCAGGCACCAGAACTTGCCACACAGTGGCCACCTAGAGTCCAAGCCGAGTTGAGCGGCAAGTCAGTGACCTTCGTAGTCACGGGTATCGGCAAGGCGAACACCGCGGCGGCCCTGGCGGCCGTCGCCGTCCGAGGAGGCGACACCGCGCTCACCGTCTTGCAGCTCGGCATAGCCGGCGCCTACCCCGGTTGCGAGCTGCCGCTGGGCTCGGTGGCGGTGGCGGCGTCGGAGCGCGACCTCGATCTCGGCGTCGGCGAGGACCGCGGGAGGCTCGGGCTCGAGGCGATCGGTTTCGAGCTCGTGCCCGGCACAGGCGTTCACAACCTCATCGCGCTACGCACCGGCGCCGCCGAGTCCGTCGCCTCACACCTCGGCGCGCCGCTCGTCGACTTCGCCACCTCCGACGGCGTCACCGCTAGCCACGCCGCCGCGCTGGCGACAGCGGCCCGGTACGGCGTCGCGCTCGAGTCGATGGAGGGTTTCGCGGCTGCCCAGGTCGCGCTCGCGCTCGGCGCCGCGTTCGTGGAGGTACGAGCCGTCTCCAACCGCGTCGGCGACCGCGACAAGGCGAACTGGCGCCTCGCCGAGGCGGTGCAGGCCGCGGCCGCGGCCGCGCATCGGGCCCTCGCGGTGCTGTAGGGTGCTTAGCTAGGAGGCAACGTGGACTTCCTCGGCTCGATCCCGCTCTGGGTCTACTTCGTCGTGCTCGGCATCACCTTCATGGTCACGCACGTGATCGGCTACCGGCCCGGCGCCAACCCCCGCGGCAACCTGCTGTTGCGGATCGCGTCGTCCGTGATGCTGCTGGTCGCGCTGCTGCTCGTCAACCCGGCCAACCCGACGGCGCTGCTGGCGGCGCTGCCGATAGCGGCTGCCGCCGGCTTCGTCAGCGGCCGCTCCGCTCCGGCGATCAAGCCGCGGACGCCTGTCGACACTCGCGGGCGCGAGTCGGAGGGCAGCGACCGCGACGTCTCCTAGCGCTGGCATCAGCAGGACGCGAGACCCGTTCAGGACGCCGCTACCGCCGGTATACTCGCCCGCATGGCACTCGTCACAGGTCTCGAGATCCTCACAGCGGCCCGCGCCGGCGGTTACGGCGTCGGAGCCTTCAACACCAACGACATGGAGATCACCCAGGCGATAGTCGGCGCGGCCGAGGACACGCGCAGCCCGGTGATCGTGGCGATCTCGGAGGGCGGCCTCAAGTTCGGTGGCGAGACGCTCGTGAACATCGTCAAGGACGTCGCGCAGCGCGCCAGCGTGCCGGTCGCGCTGCACTTGGACCACGGCTCGAGCTTCGAGTCGTGCATGCGCGCCCTCAGGCTCGGGTTCACCTCGGTGATGATCGACATGTCGCACGAGGACGAGGCTACGAACGTGCGCGAGACCGCCAGGGTCGTGGCGGCGGCCCACGCGATGGGGATCGGCGTCGAAGCCGAGATCGGCCGCCTCGGCGGCATCGAGGAGCACGTCTCCGTCAGCGCAGAGGACGCCACGCTCACCAAGGCCGACGACGCTGAGCGCTTCATGGCTGGTAGCGGCGCCGACTACCTGGCGGTCGCCATCGGCACCTCGCACGGCGCCTACAAGGGCAAGGGTAGGCCGTTCATCGACCATGCCCGCTTGGCGGACATAGCGAGCCGCGTGCCCCACCCTCTGGTCTTGCACGGCGCCTCGGGCGTCCCTGCCGACCTCATCGCGCGCTACAACGCCGCGGGCGGAGAGATCCAAGGCGCCAGCGGCATCCACGAGGACGACGTCCGCCTCGCCGTGAGGGCAGGCATCGCGAAGATCAACACCGACACCGACCTACGGCTGGCGTTCACGACGCGGCTGCGCGAGATCCTCGGCAAGGACCCGCGCGAGTTCGACCCGCGCAAGATCTTGGGGCCGGCGCGCGACGAGATGAAGCGCATCGTCGCCGAGCGGATGCAGGTCTTCGGCTCGGCCGGCCGGGCCTGACGGCAGCCGGCGGCGCGGACGCTCAGAGCGCCGCGCCGGCTGCGTCGCGCGCCGGCGTGACGTAGACGGTCTTGTGGTGGGCGTAGTTGACCGCGCCCGGCGCGCCGCCCGGCTTGCGCCACACGTTCTTGCGCTCGGTGTAGTCGACGGGAACGTTGTCCGACTGACGCGCCTCCGAGTTGCCGGCCGCTAGGCGGGCGGCGAACAGGATCGTCTCGAAGGGCACCTGCTCGCCCTTGCCGCCACCGGCCACGACCACCACGTGGGCGCCGCGGTAGCCCTGAGCGTGAAGCCAGAGGTCGCGGGAGCGGGCACGTTTGAAGGTGATCTCGTCGTTCTCCTTGGCGCCTCGGCCCACGATCACCAGGTAACCGCGCGGGTCGGTGATCTCGATACCGGCCCTGGCCGCCTGACGGCCGCGTCGAGCTGGGCGGCCGCGCTCGGTGGGCGCGTTAGCCGAGCCCGCCGCGTGCCTGAGGCTCGTCAGCTTGCCGATGTCGGCGGCTGCGAGTGAGGCGATCTCGGTACGGAGCGCGCGCTCCGACTCGAGCAGCTCGTCGCGCGCAGCGGCGGCGGCCCGCGCCCGCGCCTCCACCCTGCGCGCACGTCGGTAGCGCTCCTGCGCGTTGTCGGCAGCCGACAGCCTCGGGTCGATCGCCAGCGCGACGACCTCGCCCTCGAAACCCGTCAGCTCGACCCTGGATGCGCCGGCCGGCACGTCAGCTGCGCGCGCCAGCAGCAGGTCGCCCTCGGCGCGCAGCGGCGCGGCGGTTCGCTCGGCGGCCAGCGCGGCCTCGGAGTCCGACAGGCGCGCCCTCAGCGTCTTCAGCTCGCGCGCGAGCCGCCTGCTTACCTCTTGGTAGAGACGCTCGCGAACTGCGTTCCTGTCGGCCGCGCCGGTCGAACCGGTCGAACCCGTGCGCTGCGGAGCGTGCTCGGCCAGGTAGGCGGCCGGGCTTGCCAGCAGGCGACCCAGCTCCGCGACGACGCGGCGCACCTGCCCGGCAGCGAGCGCACCATCGGCAGGCAAGCCGGTGGCGTTGGACAGCGCAGCGAAGAGGTCGGCACCGATGCCGTCGATCAGGCGCCTGACCGCCGCGAGATCGCTCCCTATCAGCCGTGATCCGAGCTCGGCGACGCTCGCCTTCCGCGGGTCGAGCTTGGGCTGCGCGGGCGGGGGTCGGTACCTCGCGCCGGTCGTGAGCCGGCGCCCGCCGCCCCGCCCCGGCTGCTCGGAGCGCGCCTCGCGCTCCACCGCGAGGATGGTGCCGCCGGCATCGAGCAGGACGAGGTTCGCGTGTGGACCGGTCGCCTCCAACACCAGCGTGACCGGTGGAGAAGGCACGAAACCGGTAGAGCCGGCGAACTCGAAGTACGCGATCCTGTCGAGACCCTGCTGAGAGACCGCCAAGAGGTCGCCACCGGCTCGCGCGCTCAACTGCGTCTGGAAGCGCGTGAGCGGCCGCTTGGACGGGCGCTGGTCACCAGCGGCGGCGATTGCGGCGCCGCCACTACCCTCAGGCGCGTACACGACCCGCGCCCGTCCGGGCCGGCTCTCGATGCGCAGCACGCCACCGGCCAGGCTCAGCTCACAGGTGCGCTCGTCGGTGAAGCGCCAGGTCGACCTAGCGCTCGGCAACTGCGCCGCGACGCCGCTCAACACCTCCGCGAGAAGCAGACCGTCCATGCTCAGAGAGTAGCTATCAGTTGAGGGGGCGGTCGAAGCCGCCGAGCCTGGCCTTGGCGCTCTCGACGTGGCGAGCCAGCGGCAGGTACCACTCGCTGCCCGGCGCCGTGTGCTCGAGGGCTGCCTTGGCGTGCATAAGCACGCGCGCAGCGTGCTCGTCGCCCTTCTGGGCGTAGACGTCGGCCAGCATCTGATGGGCGCTGGTCCACAGCGGATCGCCGGGTTGGCTGGCGCTGACGGCCTGCTCGAACCAGCCCGCCGCCTCGTCGAGCAGGTAGTACTCGAACGCGACGCTGCCCAGCGTGAGGCAGGCGGGCGCGGTCGCTCCGAGCTCGAGGGCCTGCTCGGCGACCGTCCGCGCCGCTTCGTATTCGCCGCCGCGGAGCTTGACGTCGGCGAGGTCGGCGAGCGCGTCGGCACGATGGGGGTAGCTCGGGTCCGAGACGACGTCGCTCAGGAGCTCTTCGGCCTGCGGCAGGCGGTCGCACTCGATCAGCGCGTACGCCGCCTCGTGCTGTGTGTAAGCGCGGTGCTCGACCGGCGAGGCGGCCAAGGCCGTCTCGAACGCTAGGAGCGCCTCCTGGTGACGGCCCAGTGCCGCTAGCGCCTGCGCGGTGGCGAACACCACGCTGTAAGCGGCGTCGGAAGAGCCGCCGTCATCGGTAACGGCCGAGGCCTCCGTCAGCAGTGTCAGCGCCTGGTTGGGGTTGCCGAGCTCGAGATGAGCGCGTCCCAACAGGTAGCGGTGCACGGCGAGCTCGTCGCGATGCAGCAGTCGCTCGTCGACGGCCGCCAGCACCTCGAGAGCGCCTTCGGTGTCCGCCAGCTCGATGAGCGCGCCGGCGTGGCTGAGCCGCTCGGGGCCGCGCTCGCTCTCCGGTGCCAGGTCGACGGCGCGCGCGAAGGCCTCGGCGGCTTCCTCCCACTCAGACATCGACTCGCGGCACTGCCCCAGCAGCGACCAGCGGCGCCAGTCGAGATAGGCGGGCAGACCGCCCTCGGGGATGGCTGCGAGGCGTCTGGCCGAGCTCTTGGGCGCGTCGACGACGAAGAGCGCGGAGGCGGCATGGTAGGCGGCGATGGGTTCGGCGTCGTCAGGCAGGTCCTTGAGGCCGCGCTTGACGTCGCCGACAGACCCTCCGCGGTACGCGGCGAACTCCCAGAAGAGGGCGCGGTAGAGCTGGCTGGAGGCGAGCGTCGGCTCGGCGGCGATCGCGGAGCGCAGCGCCGGCTGCCCGTTCTCGAGTCCGTCCTCGCCGTAGAGCGCGTAGAGAGCGGCTAACTGCAACCAGTACTGTCCCTGCGACGACCTGCCCGCCGGCCTCCGCGCCGCGCTCTGCAGCGCGTTGTGCAGGACCGTGAGGGCGGCCTCGTAGCGGCCTTCGGCCAGCGCGCGATGCGCCGACTCGAGCTCAGAGCCACGCTGACGCCGGAACAACATGGCGCACGCTACCATGTGCGCGCGTCCTAGACGAGACAAGTCCCACATTCGAGCGACCGCCAAGAGTGTGCGAACATAGGGAGATGCGCGTACTGTCGCTCAACGCCAATGGGATCAGGTCGGCCACCACCAAGGGCTTGGGCCCGCTGCTCGCTTCGCTGGCGCCCGACGCCGTATGCCTTCAGGAGGTGCGCGCGCTCGAGGGCGCCGTACCGGTCCCCGAGGGGCTGTCGGCGTGCTACTGGCACGCCGCCGAGCGCAAGGGCTACAGCGGCGTCGCGACCATGCTGCCGCGAGCGGCGGCTTCGTGCAGGGTCGGCATCGGCCTGAGCGAGTTCGACGTCGAGGGGCGGGTGCTGGTGACCGAGCTCGATGACAGCTACGCGGGCGACCTCGGACGCATCGAGCTGATCAACGTCTACGTGCCGTCCGGCACGACCGGCGACGAGCGTCAGGCCGTGAAGATGCGCTTCCTCGCTCACCTGGGCGACTTCGTGACCGAACGTCTGCGCGTGGCCGAGGCGCAAGGGTTCGAGGTGCTGCTGTGCGGGGACTTCAACATCGCGCACACCAAGCTCGACATCAAGAACTGGAGCAGCAACCAGAAGTCGTCCGGCTTCCTGCCCGAGGAGCGCGCCTGGTTGAGCGACTTCTTGGGTCTCGGGCTCGTCGATGTCGTCAGGCAGCTGGCGGGGCCCGACCTGGCCATCTACAGCTGGTGGTCGCAGCGGGCGGGCGCCCGCGAGAGGGATGTGGGCTGGCGGATCGATTATCAGTTGGCGTCGCCACGGCTCGCCGAGCGGGCCACCGCGTTCGGGATGCCACGCTTGCCGGTCGTTTCCGACCACGCCCCGGTCTGGGTCGAGTATTGTTTGCGCCGTGATGCTTCGCCGCGTGGCGCGCTTCCTCCCCAGCACAGCTGACTACAGGCTCAAGTACGCCCGGGTAGACCTACTGGCAGGGGTCACCGTGGCGGTGGTGGCACTGCCACTCGCTCTCGGGTTCGGTGTCACCTCGGGGGGCGGAGCCACCGCCGGGATCGTCACGGCCGTCGTCGCCGGCTTCGTCGCCGCGTTCCTGGGCGGGTCCAACTATCAGGTGACGGGTCCGACCGGTGCCATGACGGCGGTGCTGCTGCCGATGGTCGCGGTCTACGGCGCAGGAGTATTGCCGCTGCTGGCGCTGCTCGCGGGCATCATCCTCATCGCGATGAGTCTCGCCGGCATCGGCCGCTACGTGCGCTTCATCCCTTGGCCGGTCGTCACCGGGTTCACCAACGGCATCGCCGTCATCATCTTCTTGCAGCAGCTGCCGAACGTGCTGGGGGTCAGCGCGCCTCATGGCGAGAGCATCGTGCTCATCTCCTACCGCACCGTCCAGCAGTGGCTGCTGGCGCCTAGCGCCCTGACCATCGTGTTGGCACTCCTGACCGTGGCCGTGATGGTCGGTTGGAGCCGCGTCAAGGCCTTGGCCGTCCTGCCAGCCAGCATGGCCGCGCTGCTGGTCGTCAGCTTCGTCTCGCTGCTGCCGCAGTTCGAGAACGTCGCGCGCATAGGCACGATCCCTCGCACGCTTCCCATGCCGCAGTTCCCGATGATCGCGTTCACCGACGCCTTCGTCGACTTAGCGCGCGCCGCCATCGCGGTCGCGGTTCTGGCAGCGCTCGAGAGCCTGCTGTGCGCGGTCGTCGCCGACGGCATGACCGTCGGCGACAAGCACGACCCGGATCGTGAGCTGCTCGGACAGGGTCTCGGCAACATCGCGTCTTCCCTCTTCGGCGGGTTGCCGTCGACGGCGGCTCTCGCCAGGACGGCGGTCAACGTCCGCTCCGGGGCACGCACGCGCCTGGCGTCGATGTCGCATGCGGTGGTGCTGCTGGCGGTGGTCCTGTTCTTGGCACCGCTCGCCTCGCGGATCCCGTTGGCGGTCCTCGGCGGCATCCTGATGGTGGTCGCGGTGAGGATGATCGAACGCCACGCCACCGTGCTGACGATCCGCAGCACCAAGTCGGACGCTTTCGTGCTGGTGCTCACCTTCGTCGTCACCGTGCTCTTCGACCTGATCCTGGCCATCGAGGTCGGCCTCGTCGCCGCCGCCATCTTGTTCATCGTGCGCATGAGCGCCACGTTCAAGGTCGACCCGATCAGCCTCGAGGGCACCACCATCGAGCCGCTGATGACAGATCGCGACGTCGATAAGCTCAAGCCGCTCAAGGACAAGGTCGTCGCGTTCAGGGTCGAGGGGCCGATCTTCTTCGGCGCCGCCGACAGGTTCATCGACATGCTGCTGAAGGTCGACCCCGGCATTCAGGTGCTGATCCTGAGGCTGCGCCGCGTGCCGGTGCTCGACGCCACCGGTGTGACGGCGCTACAGGCGCTCAAGGAGCGTCTGGCGCGCCAAGGCGTCGTGCTGTTGATCTCAGGTCTGCAGCCGCAACCGTCGGCACTGCTGAGGCGCACCGGCGTCTACCCGGCACTGACAGCCGAAGGGCGCAACGTGTTCGAGACGACGGAGGAGGCCATCGCAGCGGCGGGCAGGTTGGTCACCGGCGATAGCTGAGGCGATGTGCGCCCGTTCTCAACGTTAAGAGCCATCCAGGAGCTAACCTGCTGCCCAACACAGCTGCCAGGTTTCGTTCTGCATCAGCTCACGGAGGCTCGTATGTCAGCTTTCAGGATCGCTACTAACGGACGGCTCGCGGCTCTAGTCGCGCTGGTCGTGCTCGCGCTCGGCCTAGCGGCCTGCTCGCAGCCGCGCGCCATCACCATCGCGCTCTCGCCCGACTCGGTCGATCTATTCCGCGGTGGAAGCGTCGAGGTGACAGTGACGCTCACACGCTCGGGCGGCGCGGACGCCGCCGTCGGCTTGACCACCGGCGCGCTTCCCTCGGGAGTCAGCGCCAGCTTCGCTCCCGCGACGCTCAGCGGCGATACGCTCACCAGCGTCATGACGCTGTCGTCCAGCGCCGCCGCGGCCGAGGGGCAGGCCACGATCATAGTGCTCGCCAACGGCGCAGGACTCGAGCACTCACAGCAACTCGACGTCACCATCGCGAGCATGACGGTGACAGGCAGCGCGCTGGGGATCTTCGACGAACCCCTCTCCGGTCTGACCGTGTACATCGCCGGGCGGCCACCGACAGTCACAGGAGCGGACGGCATCTTCACCATCGACGGCGTGGTCCTGCCTTACGACTTGACCGTTGCCAACGGCGCCGACTGGGCCCACACGATCCTCGGGCTCAGCACCCCCACGCCGACGGTGCAGTCGCTGCTCGCCTCCTTCGACCCGCCACAGGTGCCGACGTCGACGGTTCAGGGCACGCTGAGCGGCAGCTTAGTGCCGGTACCGGCGAACCATCGGATCCTGGTGTGCCCTGAAGGCATCGCTACCCCGGTGTACACCCTCAACGGTTGCGGCTCCGCCAGCGCGGGCCAATCCACTTTCTCGTTCACGGCCGCTTGGACCACGGGCGGCAGCCCGCAGGCCAGGCTGCGCGCCTACGTCTACCAGATGAACGGCTCCGGCGAGGTGATTGACATCGTCGGCGCCGGTTCGGTGCTGGTGAACTTAGTCGAGGCTTCGTCGTTGATCGGCGATATCACCATCGGCGCGGCCCCCGCCAAGGCGCAGTTCAGCCTCGACGTCAGCGCGCCGGCCGGCATGGACATCGACGGTTACGCCCTCACGAACCTCAACGACCACGCTTCGTTCTCCAACAACGGTTCAGCGATCATCGCCTCGCCGGGAACGTTGATGGCTCCGTTCATAGCCGGCGCCGACTACACCGTCTACGCCGCGGGTTACGGCGCGGGCCAGTCACTACAGTGGCGAACCGGTCTGTCCAACGGCGCCAACGCCCAGATCACCCTGCCGTCGCCGCCCTCGCTCGTCTCTCCGGCCGACGGCGCTACCGGTGTCACCCACTCCACGCAGTTCACCATAAGCAACCCGATCGGCGGCAGCCTCCACTACCTGTTCTCGCCCACGTTCCCGGCGGTGGGAACGGCCCTGATGGTCAGCACCGCGTCGAACGCCGTCCAGCTACCTGACCTGACCGCGATCGGGATCAGCCTACTGGCTGCCACCGACTACAGCTGGTCGGCTGTGGCGACGCCCCAGACCACCAGCGCCAACGACATGGTCACCGGCGAGGGCCATCTCGGGCCGTACCTGAAGATCTACCGCTCCAGCTCCGGCGGCGAGCCTATCGACTCCGCGGGCGGGATCCTGGTCACCATCAACAGAGACTTCACGACACAGTGAGACGCTAGCGACCGGTCGATCGCCTCAGGTCTCAGTTGGCCGTGACCTGGCCGGCTACTGGCAGCACTTGGAAGTCGCCATCCGCACCAGCGTCGACCCTGACGGTCTGGCCGTCCTCTACTTCGCCCGCGATGATCTTGCGCGCCAGTGGGGTCTCGATGCGCTCGCGGATCAGCCTCTTCAGCGGCCTGGCGCCGAACACGGGGTCGTAACCCTGGCGCGCCAACTGCTCGAGCGCGGCATCGGTGAGGTCGAGGTGGATGCGCCGATCGTCGAGGCGGCGCTGCAGCCCGCCGAGCTGGATGAGCGCGATGTCCCCGACCTGATCGGCGCGCAGCGGGTGGAAGACGATGATGTCGTCGACGCGGTTTAGGAACTCGGGCCTGAAGTGCTGCTGCAGCTGCGCGAAGACGGTGCGCTTGAGCTCCTCGTAGTCCGCCCCGGTGCGCGCCGCCTCGAGGATCTGCGGGCTGCCGACGTTGCTGGTCATGATCACGACGGTGTTGCGGAAGTCGACGGTGCGTCCCTGAGCGTCGGTCAGCCGCCCGTCGTCGAGCACCTGGAGCAGCGCGTTGAAGACGTCGGGGTGGGCCTTCTCGATCTCATCGAACAGCACCACCGAGTACGGCTTACGCCTGACGGCCTCGGTGAGTTGGCCGCCCTCCTCGTAGCCGACGTAGCCGGGAGGGGCGCCTATCAGCTTCGAGACAGTGTGCTTCTCCATGTACTCGGACATGTCGAGGCGGATCATCTGGTCCTCTGAGTCGAAGAGCTGCACGGCAAGGGCCTTGGCCGTCTCGGTCTTGCCGACGCCGGTCGGCCCGAGGAACAGGAACGAGCCGATGGGTCGGTTGCTGTCGGCCAGCCCGGCGCGCGAGCGCCGTATCGCGTCGGAGACCGCCGTGATCGCCTCGTCCTGGCCGATGACGCGCTGGTGCAGCGCCCCCTCGAGCTCGAGGAGCTTCTCGCGCTCGCCCTCCAGGAGCCGGGTGACGGGGATACGCGTGGCGCGAGCTACCACCGCCGCCACCTCGTCCTCGCCGACGTCGAGGCTGACGTAGCGCGCACCCTCGAGCCTACCGGTCAGGTCGCGTACCTCGGCCTCGAGCCTGGGTATCTCGCCGTAGCGCAGGCGGCCGGCCTCGGCCAGCTCCGCGTCTCGCTCGGCCGACTCGAGCTTGGTCTTGGCCTCGTCCAACTCGGCCTTGGACGCCTTGAGCTCGTCGAAGATGGCGCGCTCGCTCTCCCACTCCGCCTGGGCTGCACCCATCTGATCGAGAACCGCCTTGAGCTCCTCCTCGAGCCTGAGCAGGCGGGTCGCTGACTCGACATCGGTCTCGCGCTTGAGCGCCTCGCGTTCGATCTCGAGCTGGAGCTTGCGCCGTCTCAAGGAGTCGATCTCCTCCGGCATGCTCTCGAGCTGGACGCGGATGCGGCTGGCAGCCTCGTCGATGAGGTCGATGGCGGAGTCGGGCAGGCGCCGGTCGGAGACGTAGCGGTTGGCCATGGTGGCGGCGGCGATGATCGCCGGGTCGGTGATCGTGACGCCGTGATGCAGCTCGTACTTCTCCTTGATGCCGCGCAGGATGGAGATCGTCTCCTCGACGCTGGGCTCGTCGACGACCACCGGTTGGAAGCGCCGCTCGAGCGCGGCGTCCTTCTCGATCTGGCGGTACTCGTTGAGGGTCGTGGCGCCGATCATGCGCAACTCGCCCCTGGCGAGCGGCGGCTTGAGCATGTTGCCGGCGTCGACGGCGCCCTCGGCCTTGCCGGCGCCCACGATCGTGTGCAGTTCGTCGATGAACAGAACGATCTGTCCATCAGACTTGGTGGTCTCCTCGATGACCGCCTTGAGACGCTCCTCGAACTCGCCGCGGTACTTGGCGCCGGCGAGCAGGCTACCCATGTCGAGCTGCACGACGCGCTTGTCCTTGAGCCCTTCCGGTACGTCTTGCATGACGATGCGTTGCGCGACGCCCTCTGCGATGGCGGTCTTGCCCACGCCAGGTTCGCCGATCAGCACCGGGTTGTTCTTGCTGCGACGCAGCAAGATCTGGATGACGCGACGGATCTCCTCGTCGCGCCCGATCACGGGGTCGAGCTTGCCGGAGCGGGCGCGCTCGGTCAGGTCGATGCCGTAGCGCTCGAGCGCCTCGAAAGTGGATTCGGCGGCGCGGCTGTCCACTTTGCGACCTCCGCGGATCTCCAAAGCGGCCTTCTCGAGGGCCGAGGCGTCAGGAAGCATGTCCAAGCTCGCGCCGGCGACCTTGCGGAGCGCGACCAGCAGCGTGTCGACGGCCACGAAGCCGTCACCTTGGGCGCTGGCGAGGCGCTCAGCCTCCGCGAACACGCGACCGAGCTCGTCGCTCATGTACTGGCCGCCGCCCCCGGTGACCTTGGGAAGAGCGTTGAGCGCGGCGTCCAGCGCTTGGCGGGCCACGGCGGCGTTCCCGCCCGCTCGCTCGACGACGCGGGACGCATGCCCCTCCACGTCCGCCAGCAGCGACGCCGCCAAGTGCAGCGGGCCTACCTGCTGGTTGTTGCGCGTCTGAGCTATCTGCTGGGCGCTGCTCACCAGCGTCAGGGCGGCCTCGGTGAACCTCTCAGCATTCATGGCGCCAGCATATGAATGTGAGCGTCCCCATGTCAAGTTTTATGAGGCTGTACTACGCTCGACTATCTCATTCGGCCGCCGACTTGAACTCGGACACCAGACCCGCGATCGAAGACTTGGCATCCCCGAACAGCATGCGCGTGTTGGGCTTGTAGAAGAGCGGGTTCTCGACCCCGGAGAAGCCGGGGTTCATGCCGCGCTTGAGCACGAAGCACACCCTCGCCCTGTCGACGTCGATGATCGGCATGCCGTAGAGCGGACTCGCCTCGTCCTCGCGCGCAGCGGGATTGACCACGTCGTTGGCTCCGATGACAACCGCGACGTCGACAGTCTCCATGAGCGGGTTGACGTCGCCAGGCTCGACGAGCTGCTCGTAAGGCACGTTCGCCTCGGCCAGCAGCACGTTCATGTGACCCGGCATGCGGCCCGCGACAGGATGGATGGCGTGCCTCACCTCGGCACCGTTGTTGACGAGCATGTCGGCGAGCTCGCGCACCACGTGCTGCGCCTGGGCCACGGCCATGCCGTAACCCGGAACGAAGACGACCGAGTTCGCGGCCTCCAACAGGTAGTAGGCGTCCTCGGGCGAGATGGGCTTGATCTCTCCCTCGGCCCGCTGTCCCGACGCTGTCACGACCGAGCCGAACCCGCCGAACAGCACGTTGCCGAGCGAGCGGTTCATCGCCTTGCACATGATCACGGTCAGGATGACGCCAGAGGCCCCGACGAGCGCGCCGGCGACGATCAGCACCGTGTTGGTGATGAGGAAGCCCGCCGCCACCACGGCAAGGCCGCTGTAGCTGTTGAGCAGTGCGATGACGATGGGCATGTCCGCCCCGCCGATAGGTACGACAGCCAGCACGCCCAAACCCAGGGCCAGGACGAAGATCGCCAGCAGGTGCGGATACGAGCCGGCCGGAGCCAGCACGAACAAGACGCCGAGCAGTACCAGGGCGGCGACTATCGCGCCGCTGACCCACTGCTGGCCTTTGAACAGGAACGGTTTGCCGCTGAGGCGCTCCGAGAGCTTACCCCAAGCCACGACCGAACCGGACAGGGTAACGGCGCCGATGATCCCCGCCAGCACCGTCGCCACCGCCGCCATCCCGCCGGACGCTGGGGACGTCAGGTACTCGCTCCAAGCTACGAGCAACGACGCCGCGCCGCCCGTGCCGTTGAGCAGAGCCACGGTCTCCGGCATCTGGGTCATCTGCACACGGCGCGCCAAGACGACGCCCACGGCGCTGCCGATCAGCGCTCCGACGGCGATCCAGGTCAAGTTGAGACCGGCTGACAGCAGTGTCGCGACGATGGCGATCAGCATGCCGGCAGCCGAGAGCTGGTTGCCTCGACGTGCCGTCTCCTGCCGGCCGAGCATCCTGACGCCCATCACGAACGCGATCGCCGCAACGACGTAAGCGAGGCCGGTGGCGTCAGTCACCGCTCGCCCTCCCGCTTACTGGCCTTGAACATCGCCAGCATCCGATCGGTGACCAGGTAGCCGCCGACGACGTTGATCATCGCGAACGCGATGGCCGCGATCGTGAGGATCGTGTTCGCCGTACCCTCGCCGCGGCTTATGAGCAGCGCGCCCACGATGATCACGCCGGCGATCGCGTTCGTGCCCGACATCAGCGGCGTGTGTAGCTGCGACGGCACACGGCCGATGAGCTCGCGGCCGAGCAGGCCCGCCAGCACGAAGACGAAGGTCATCATCACGATGGTCATGCCGCACCCTCCAGACGCGTCCTCACCCGCTCGTCACGCACTTCGCCATCGTGCGTGAGCAGGCAGGCAGCTACCGTCTCGTCTTCCAGGTCGAAGCGCAGACCGCCCGACTCCTTGTCCCACATGTGATCGATAAGGAAGGTCAGGTTGTTCGAGTACATCCGGCTGGCGTCACGAGCAACCTCTGCCGGATAGTTGACGAGGCCGACGATCAGCACGCCGTTGTCGGTGAGCGTCTCGCTGCCAGGACGGGTGCCGACGACGTTCCCGCCGGTCGAGGCCGCGAGGTCGACGATCACGCTGCCCGACTTCATGCCCGCCACCATCTCGGCCGTCAGGAGCTTGGGCGCCTCGCGACCGAACACCTGAGCGGTGGTGATGACGACGTCCGCAGCGGCGCAAACCTTCGCCATCTGCTGACGCTGGCGCTCGAGCTGCTCCTCCGTCAGGGCCTGGGCGTAACCCTGCTCGGTCTGCGAGGTCTCGCCGATGTCGAACTCCACGAAGCGCGCGCCCAAGGACTGCACCTGCTCCTTGACCACCGGCCGCGTGTCGTAGGCCTCGACCCGCGCGCCGAGACGCCTGGCGGTCGCGATCGCCTGGAGGCCGGCAACTCCGGCACCGAGCACGAAGACCTTCACCGGCTGGATGGTGCCGGCAGGCGTGCTCATCATCGGAAAGGCCCGCACGGAGCGCTCGGCGGCGATGATCACGGCGGCGTAGCCGGCCAGGCTCGCCTGCGACGACAGAGCGTCCATCTTCTGCGCATAGGTGGTGCGTGGGATCAGCTCCATGCACAGCGCGCTTATCGAGCCGTCTCTGAGCTTCTCGATCACGGCGGGCCTGAAGAAGGGATCGAGGAAACCGATGGTGACGGCGCCCGGCCGCAACTGCGCCACGACCTCGGCTGCCGGGGGCGCGACGCCGAGCAGCGTATCGGCCTCGGCCAACAGCGACGCACGGTCGATGGAGACGGTTGCCCCGGCGGCAGCGTAGTCCTCGTCCGGTATGCGGATACCCGCACCGATCCCCGCCTCCACCGCCACCTGAGCGCCCAATGAGATGAGCTTGCCCACGCCCTCGGGCGTGAGGGCGGCGCGCATCTCGCCGTCGACTGATTCCTGCAAGGCTACGACTCTCACGAAAGGCATGATTGCACACGGGCCTCATCTCGTCCGGGGCCAAACGCCCTGCCGGGAGCGGCATATACTGGCTGCTCATGAGGCGAATCGGCGTGCTGACCAGCGGTGGCGATGCTCCCGGCATGAACGCGGCCATCCGTGCGGTCGTGCGGACAGCCATCCACTACGAGCTAGAGGTGTTCGGGATCTACCGGGGTTATCAGGGGCTGCTCGACGACGACATCGAACCGATGGGGCCGCGCAGCGTGGCCAACATCATCCAGCGCGGCGGCACGATCCTGAGGACTGCGCGCTGCGAGGAGTTCTATCACCCCGAGGGCCGCGCCAAGGCGGCCGCCAACTTGCAGGCGCGCGGCATCGAGGGGCTCGTAGTCATCGGCGGCGACGGTAGCTTCCGCGGCGCGCTCAAGCTCAACCGCGAGCAGGGCACGGCCGTCATCGGTGTGCCCGGCACCATCGACAACGACATCTACGGCACTGACGTCTCGATCGGCTACAGCACGGCGCTCAACGTCGGTCTAGAAGCGGTCGACAGGCTGCGCGACACCGCCGCCAGCCACGACAGGCTGTTCCTCGTCGAGGTGATGGGCAGGCGCTCGGGGCACATCGCGCTGCACGTCGGCGTCGCGGGTGGCGCCGAGGCGATCCTCCTACCGGAAGAGCCGATGGCCATCGACGAGCTGGCCGCGATGATCAGGGCGGCCGAGGCGCGAGGCAAGAGCTCGAGCATCATCGTCGTGGCGGAAGGCGCGTTCGAAGGCGGTGCGTCGGCTCTGCAACGCGAGATCGAGGCCCGCACCGGCTTCGAGATCCGCACGGTGATCCTCGGGCACACGCAGCGCGGCGGCGCGCCGAGCACCCGCGACAGGGTGCTGGCGTCCCGGCTGGGCTATCACGCCGTCAGGGCGTTGATGGACGGCATGTCCAACTGCATGGTGGGCACCGACAGGCGCACGACCGTCTTCGTGCCGTTGGAGGAGCTCGAGGTCAACAAGAAAGACATCGACCGCGAGCTGCTCGAGCTGGCTCACGTCCTGGCGATCTGACGCTGCTGATCTGACGCTGCCGATCTGACACAGCGGGTCTACCTAGCGCGGACCAGCCTGACGAAGGTGTCCTTGCCGCGTTGGAGAACGACGCCGCTCTCCAGCGAGAGGCGCATCAGCGGGTCCTCGACGACGACGCCGTCGATCTTCAGGCCCCGGTTCGTGACCAAACGCCGCGCCTCGCCGTTGGAGGCGCTGAGGCCAGCGAGCGTGGCTGCCCGCAGCAGGCCGACGGTACCGCCCTCGAACTCGGAGCTGGGCACCGCGAACTCCCTGACGTCGTCCGGCACCCCGCCCCTGGCGACCTCGTCGTAACGCGTCTCGGCAGCGGCGACCTTGTCGGCGCCGTGGTAGATGGTCACCAGCTCGCGCGCGAAGACACGGTGCGCTCCGACCGGATCCTCGGCCAGCAGCGCCGCCATCTGCGCGATGTCCAAGTCGCTGGCGAGCTCGACGAACCTGGGCAGCGCGGCGTCAGGGACCTGCATCGCCTTCTTGAACATCGACTCCGGCGCTTCGCTGATACCGATGTAGTTGCCCAACGACTTGGACATCTTGTCGACGCCGTCGAGCCCCACCAACAGCGGCATCGTGAGCGCGAGCTGCGGCTCCTGACCGAAAGCGCGCTGGATGTCGCGCCCGACTAGCAGGTTGAAGAGCTGGTCGGTGCCGCCCAGCTCGACGTCGGCGCGGATCGCCACGGAGTCGTACGCCTGGGCGAGCGGGTAGAGCAGCTCGTGCATCTGGATCGGGACGCCGCTGCCGAGCCGCTTGGTGAAGTCGTCGCGCTCGAGCATCCTCGCCACCGTGTAGTGCGAGGCCAGTCGGATGATATCGGCGAAACCGAGCGGCTCGAGCCACTCGGAGTTGTAGCGCAGCTCCAGCTTCTCAGGGTCCGGGTCGAGCACCAGGGTCGCCTGCTCGAGGTAGGTCTGGCCGTTGGCGCGCGTCTGCTCCAGCGTCAGCACCGGCCGCGTCTTGCTGCGGCCGCTCGGGTCTCCGATCATGGCGGTGAAGTCGCCGATGATCAACACGACCTTGTGCCCGAGGTCTTGGAACTGGCGCATCTTGCGCAAGACGACCGCGTGGCCGATGTGAAGGTCCGAGGTCGAAGGGTCGGCACCCAACTTCACCCTGAGCTGCCGCCCTTCGGCTGCCGCCGCCCTGAGCTTCTCTGCCAACGCCTCGTCTGGCACCAACTGGTCGACACCGCGACGCAACGCGTCGACGCTCTGTTCGATCTCCACTCGCGACCTCTTTCTTCCCCTACCGCTGCTCTCGCAGCCACTGCGCGGGCGGTCGTGCGACGCCCAGTTCTTGGCGGCGCAGAGTTTATCACGCGTCCTGATAGCATCCTTCCCTAGTCGCGGCCGATGGCGCCGCGCCTCAAGCGAGGAGACATCAGGATGAACGGTAAGCCAGGCGCGTTCGCTTTCGTGATCTTCGGCATCACCGGCGACCTCAGTGCCCGCAAGCTGCTGCCCGCCCTCTACCACCTCCACGTCAAGGGCGACCTGCACCCAGGTACCCGCGTCGTCGGCTTCGGGCGCTCTCCGGTTCCACGAGCCGAACTGCTCGAGAGGCTGCGCGAAGGCGTCTCGACTGAGGTGAACGGCTTCGATGCGGCGGCGTGGAACGAGCTCGCCGAACGGGTCAGCTACCTCAGCGGAGCCTACGACGACGATTCCGCCTACACCATGCTCGCCGAGCACCTGGATCGTCTCGGGCTGCCGGCGCGCGTCTTCTACACCGCGACGCCCCCAGGAACCTACGCCGACATCGCAGGTGGCCTGGCGTCCGCGGGGCTGGCCCGCGAGGCAGAAGGCGGCTTCGCGCGCCTCGTCATCGAGAAGCCGTTCGGCCACGACCTCGAGTCCGCCAAGCGGCTCAACGCCGAGCTGCTCGAGTCGTTCAGGGAGAGCCAGATCTTCAGGATCGACCACTACCTCGCCAAGGAGACGGCTCAGAACCTCGCCGTCTTGCGCTTCGCCAACACCCTGTTCGAGCCGTTGTGGAGCAACCGGTACCTCGACCACGTGCAGATAACGATGGCCGAACCTATCGGGATCGAGGGGCGCGGTTCGTTCTACGAGTCGGCCGGCGTCCTGCGTGACGTGTTCCAGAACCACCTGCTGCAGTTGCTGGCGCTGGTCGCGATGGAGCCGCCGGCGAAGTTCGATCAGAACGACGTCCGCGACGAGAAGGTCAAGCTGCTGCGCTCGGTGCGGTGCCCAGCGCCGAGCGACGTGGTGCTCGGTCAGTACGTAGCGGCTGACGGCATGCGCGGCTACCGCGAGGAGGACGGTGTCGATCCGGGGTCGCGGCAGGCGACCTACGCCGCGATGATGCTCGAGGTACGCAACTGGCGCCTCGCCGGCGTGCCGTTCTACCTGCGCGCGGGCAAGCGGCTCGAGGGCAAGGCCAGTGAGATCGTCCTCCAGTTCCGCACCCCTCCCCACGTACCGTTCGACCTAGCTTCTCCCCTGGCGCCCGACCGGCTGATCCTCAGGCTGGTGCCGGACGAGGGCATAACCGTCAGGTTCAACGGCAAGCGCCCCGGTTCCGGTGTCGAGCTCGAGCGCATCGACCTCGGCTTCTCCTACCAGGACAGCTTCGCGGCGCCCAACCCCGATGCATACGAGACCTTGCTGCTGGACGTCGCCAACGGCGACGCGACGCTCTTCATGCGCGCCGACGAGGTCGAGGCTCAGTGGGCGATCATGCAACCGGTCCTCGAGTGGATCGAGCGCGAGAACCCCGAGCCGCTCCCCTACACCGCCGGCAGCGCGGGCCCGCGGGAGGCGTTCGAGCTACTGGAGCGCAGCGGGCGGCGCTGGTTCAAGCCCTCGGTGACCTGATCTAGCAGCGACGCGCCCTCGTGGAGGCGGGCGCGTCGTGATAGCGTCCCCCTGATGGCTGACGTCCGCCTGCTAGGCGTGCCGATGGACCTCGGCGCCGGTCGCCGTGGCGTCGACATGGGGCCGAGCGCGCTGCGGCTGGCGCGACTGGCTCCGGTGCTCCGGGAGATCGGCCATGAGGTCATCGATCTCGGCAACGTCGCTGTTCCCCTACCCGAGTCGTTCGTCGACGACCCCAGCCGCTCTCGCTGGGAGCGCGTCGCCGATGCGATCGCCACCACCACCGCCGCGACGATCCAGACCCTCGCCACCGTCGAGCCGCACGAGCTGCCGATCGTTCTGGGTGGCGATCACTCGCT
This sequence comes from uncultured bacterium, assembly GCA_964392895.1. Taxonomy (GTDB): domain Bacteria; phylum Deinococcota; class Deinococci; order Deinococcales; family Trueperaceae; genus CAYMRL01. Next base: position 141,444 of record CAYMRL010000003.1, on the reverse strand, counting down.
CTCGATGGGGACGGTCGCAGCGGCGCGGCTCACCGCGGGACCGACAGGCCGCGTCGGGGTGCTGTGGATCGACGCGCATTCAGACCTGAACACGCCGGACACCTCGGCCTCAGGCAACATCCACGGCATGCCGGTGGCTCACCTGCTCGGCCTCGGCGACCCCAGGTTCGCGGCGACCTGGGGCGGCGGCGGCGTCATCGCACCTGAGGACATCGTCTACATCGGCCTGCGCAGCGTCGACGCGCCCGAGCGCCACCAGCTCGGCGAGCTGGGGATCACCGCCTTCTCGATGAAGGAGATAGACGGCCGTGGCGTCGCCTGGGTCTGCGCCGCCGCGCTCGAACGGCTCACCGGTGCTTCGCGCCTGCACGTGTCGTTCGATGCCGACGCGATCGACCCGTCGGTCGCGCCCGGCGTCGGAACGCCGGTGCGCGGCGGTCTCACCTACCGCGAGGCGCACTTCCTGATGGAGCTGCTCGCCGACTCCGGCCTGGTCACCAGCGTCGATCTGGTCGAGGTCAACCCGATACTCGACAGCGGCAACCGCACCGCGGGCGTGCTCGTCGAGATGGTGGCCAGCCTGCTCGGCCGCAGGATCTTGTGACGGCCAGCGACCTCGATGTCGTGGTCGTCCACTACCGCACACCGGAGCTGCTGCGCGAGTGCCTGCTCAGGCTGCGCCGCGCCGCGCCGACGGCGAGCGTGGTCGTCGTCGACACAGCGCCCGACTCGGGCGTCACGGCGGCGCTCAGCGCCGAGTTCGAAGGCGTTGAGTGGCTGGCCACCGAGAACCACAGCTACTCGCACGCGGTCAACGTCGGCGCGGCGGCGACGAGCGGGCGCTACCTCGCTGTCATGAACGCCGACGTCCTGGTCGAACAGGGCAGCGTCGCAGACCTGCTCGCCGCGCTAGGCCGCGACCCGACGACGGCGGCGGTCGGTCCGGTGGCCCTCACCAGGCAGGGTCGGCGCCAGGACTTAGGACCCGCGTACCTGCTGCACTACGCGCGCGCCGCGCGTTCCTGGCGCGGCGGCGACCGGGCGGGCGTGGTCGTGCCGTGGCTGTCGGGCTGCATGCAGCTGGTGCGGCGCGCCGCGTTCGAGGAGGTCGGCGGCTACGACCGCTCGCTCAGGTTCACGAACGAGGACCTCGACTTCTGCCTCAAGCTGAGGCGACGTGGGCACTTCCTGCGGCTCGTCGACAGCCGCGTCACTCACGTCGGCGGCAGCGCTACGCCCCAGCACGCCGCGTTCATGGCCGAAGGTCGGCGCGGCGGCTACCTGATAAGTCGACGCTATCAGTCGAAGCTGGTCCAGGTCGTGCACCGCGCCTACTTGTGGCTCGAGTCGGGTCTCGGGCAGCGCTTCGCCGGCACCGAGGAGGCGCGCCGCGCCAGCGCGATGGTCGCCGCGATGCTCCGCGATGACTCCTGGGACAAGAGCCCGTTCGGCGCGACACTCGACGACCGTTGACCGAACCGGTTCGCGCGCCTTGCGCGCTCCCTGACACGCGTCCACGGAGCGCGCCTTCACCAGATCACGCGCGCTTGAGCCCGTGCTAGATTGGCCGCCATGCCCTCGCAGCTGGAACCGCTGCTGGCCTCGGCAGCGCGGGACCCCGTCCTCGCCTACTCCTTGGCCGCCGCCCTGCTTCTCGCAGCTGTGTCGCTGTTCGGCGGCCTCAGCCGCTTGGATTGGCTGGCGCTGACGAACCCGCGCGCCTCGTTGCGGGTGCTCGGACTCGTCGCGCTCTCGTTCGTCATCGCCGCCGCCGCCGAGGTGTTCGCCGCGAGCGGCACGGCGGCCCAAGGCACCATCTTGGGCCTCAGCCGCTTCCCGATCTACCTCGCCGCCCTCGCTTACGGTCCTACCGTCGGGCTGCTAGCCGGCTTGCTGCACGCGGCCTTCGCCAGCACCACTCCGCTGCCTGGTCTGAGCGAGCTGGTGCTCATGCTCGAGCTGACGGTGCTCGGCTGGCTCGCGATCTTCCCCTCTCCTCGCACCGCGCGGCTGGCAGGACCCCTCGACGCGCTGCTCGCTTACGCCCTGGCGTGGGGCACCGGCGGCATCGCGTTGGCGGCTGCTAGCGGCACGACCATCGAAGTGACCACCGTACTGGCTCAGCACTGGGCGAAGCTCGCCGGCATCGCCCTAACAGCCGCCCTCCTCGCCTCGATCGGGCCGGGTGTGTACCGTCGGGCTTTCCCCGGTTCGCGCATCGATCCAGCACTAGCGCGCAGCCGCACACTGCACGGCGCTCAGCTGAGCAGTGGACGCGAGCTCCCCGCCTTCGTGACGCACCGCGGCGTGCTCGAGCGCGAGGAGCGCGGTGCGCGGGCGCTGAGCCTACCGGAGCCGGTCGCCATGCGCGCCAGGCACGAGCGCGACAGAGGGCTCTCGCCCGAGGTGCTGCCGGAGGACGAGTTCATACGCTGATTCGCTGCGCCTGGCCGGCCAGCGGGATCTCGACCCCGAAGGCGTTCCCGCCACCTTCGAGCGGCCGACCCCACGCAGAACCGCCCCAGTCACGTGCCAAAGATCTGACTATGTAGAGGCCCAGGCCGGTGCCCTTGGCCTTGGCGCTAGGCTGGGAGCGCACCTCGAAGAGGCTCTCGATGATCTCCGGGCTGAGCGGCACACCGCTGTCTCTCACCTCGAAGCGAGCCGTCTTCTCGCCCAAGAGCGCGACGACCCTGACAACATCGCCAGGCGGCCCATGCACGGCGGCGTTCTCGATGAGGTTGACAGCCGCCTGCACCAGCTTGTCCTCGTCGACCCAGACCTCGGCCGGCTCCGCTTCGACGACCACGCTCACGTCGCGACGACGTGCGACGGGCGCAGTGAGCGTCACAGCCCTCCTGAGCGCGCGCGCGAGCTCGACGCTTCGCGCGCGGGGCGGCTTCACGTCCATGGTCAGGTCGCTGAGCAGCCGCGAGAGCCGCTCGGCCTCGGCCAACGCGCCGTCGAGGAAGCGTCGGCTCAGGTCTTCCGGCACGTCGCCGGCGCGCAGCGCCTCGAGCGTCGAGCGCACGGCGGTGACCGGTGTCCTGAGCTCATGAGACAACACGGCCAGCAGCTCTCTGGCTTCGAGTTGGACACGTCTGAGCTCGCTCAAGTCTGCCAGCAGCAGGCCTCTGGCCGTCCGCGATACGAGCAGCCGGCGTCCCCTGACGTCCAGCTCCAAGCCCCGCCCGACCTCGGCGCTGAGCGCCAACTCCTCGAGGCGATGATCGCGCAGGATGCTGATGGCACTGCGGCCGATCGCCTCGGTCTGCCCGACGCCGAGCATCTGAGCAGCGGCCCGGTTCACCGCCGACACGACCCCCTCTTCGATCGTGACGACGCCGTCGCGAAGCTGGTCGAGCCAGTCGATGTCGGTAGCCAGGCTCACGCGCGCTCCCCGGTCGGCGCCGAACCGGGCGGCGGCGAGCCGAAGCGGTAGCCTCTGCCTCTGACTGTCAGCACCACCTGCTGACCCAGCGCGGAACGCAGCTGCAAGACGTGCTGATCGACGGTGCGCTCGCCTCCGAGGAACTCGGCGCCCCAGACGGCGTCGAGCAGCTCGAGTCGGCTGAACGTCTTGCCGGGATGCGACATGAGGTAGACGAGCAGGTCGAACTCGCGTCGCGTCAGGGCGAGCTCCGCACCCGCGAGCGTGGCCGTGCCGCCGTCGAGGTCGAGCGTGAGATCGCCGTCCGAGACGCGCCGGGCGCGCGCCACGCGGCGCAGCAGCGAGCGCACGCGCGCGACCAGCTCGGCGGTGCCGAAAGGCTTCACCAGGTAGTCGTCGGCGCCCGACTCGAGGCCTTCGACCCTCTCGGCCTCGCGCGCCCTGGCGGTGAGCATCAACACCGGCAGCGAGTGCCCGTAACGCGAGCGCAGGCGCCGCAGGAACGCTATGCCCGACTCGTCCGGCAGCATCCAGTCCAGGACCACGGCGTCGGCTTCGGGCAGCCTCTCCCAGGCCTCCGAAGCGCGCTCGGCGCCGATCACCTCGAACCCGGCGGCGCGCAGGTGGTGTGCCACGAGCTCTCGCAGCAGGGCATCGTCCTCGACCAGCAGGAGCCTGGCTCGAGCCTGGGTCTGGACTCTGGCGGCCACGAGCTAAAGATACCCATGAGCCGACCGCGGCATGGCGTAGGGGACCGCATGGACGCACGAGCGTCACGGAGGCTGGTCCGCCGCTCGATCAGCTCCCCGTCAGCCTCTTGACGTCCCGTCTGGCCTCGAAAGACTCGCGAGCCGCGGGATCGTCGATCTTGGCGACCACCTCGGTCAGGAACCTGCGCGCGGCTTGAAGCAGTGAGTGCGCTCTGGCATCATGCACCGCTCGCAGACACGCATGGAGCGTGGCGTAGATCCGCAGCGGGTCGGCCTTGGAGCCCAGCTCTCCCGCGCTCGCCAGGTCCAGCCACGGCGCGACTAGCTCGAGCGCCGCTCCAGTGTCACCACGCGCCAGCGCCACGTCGGCGAGGCCGGCGACGGCGTCCAGCTCGAGCTCGCCCTCGCCGTCCTGACGCACGCCGTCGTAGAGCCCCTGAGCCGCGTCCAACTGCCCCATGGCCAGGCGAGCGTTCGCCACGGTCAGTCGAAAGGCGTTGTGGTCGCCTGCGTAACCCATCTCCTTGGCCAGAGCTATCGCAGCCTCGCCGAGGTCGACGGCGCCCGTCGGGTCGTCCATGCTCAGACGTAGCCTGGCGAGGGCCGCCAGCGCGAAGCACTCGGCGTTCCTCTCCGCGATCGCTCTGCTCAGGTCGAGCGCCTCTGTCAGCAGTCGCTCGGCCTCGGCGTGCTGCCCGAAGATCGTGGCCACTCGCCCCAACGCGGTCAGCTGGAACACCTGGTCCTGCCTGTCACCCACCGCGATGTCCAGCGCCAGCGCCTCCTGAGTCGCGGCGCGAGACGCCGTGTACTCATGCTGCTTGTCCAGCATCCCGGCCAGGATCCCTAGCGTGCGGGCCACGGAGTAGGGCCCGTTGTGCTCGCGGTTCAGAGCCAGGGCCTCCTCGGCGGTGCGCCGACCGAGCGCCAGCTCGCCCATGGCATCTAGAACCATCGCTAGGTTGCCCAGCGCCATGCCCTGCGTGCCCAGGTCGCCCTGCTCGCGCGAGGAGCGAAGCGCCTGCTCCAACAGGTCCCTGGCCTCGGCCAGATCGCCGCTGCGCCACAGGCCCACGGCCAGGTTCAGCTGCGCGGACGGCACCTGGTTGCGGTTGCCCGCCCTGGTGTGGACGTCGAGGGCCTGCTGGAAGTAGTCGCGCGCCACCACCGGATCGCCGGTGATGTCGTGCATGATGCCGAGGTAGGTCAGGGCCAGACCCTCGCCATGAGTGCTACCCGCCAAGCGCGTCAGGACCAGGCCCTTCTGCAACTCATCCGACGCCGCTCCGAAGTCCGCTCTGTTCATCAGCGCGCGGCCGAGAACCGTCCTGGCTCTGCCCTCGAGGCCTTCGTCGTCGAGCGGCGCTGCCGTCTCGGCAGCCAACTTGGCGTACTCGGTGGCGGCGTCGTAGCTGGAAACGGTCAGCTCGTAGTACGCGCGCTGATAATGCGCCCTGGCCAACCGCAGCGCGTCGCCCGTCAGCTCGGCCAGCTCGGCGAGCGCCAGCACGTCGCTCCGACGCTGCTGGCTCGCGCCGCCCAGCTGGTCGTGCAGTCCGACGATCGCGAGCATCACCTCGAAGCGCCAGTCGATGTCGTCTGAGCGCATCAACTCAAAGGCCCTGCGGTAATGCTCGAAGGCCTGATCGGTGGCGTAGCGCGCCGCGGACTGCTGAGCGGCCTTCCGCAGGTACGGCACGGCCTTGTCGCTCAGCCCGGCCAGGTCGAAATGGCGCGCCAGCTGCACCGCGATCTGGTCGGGGTCATCGCCGTACAGCGCCTCGAGCGCCAAGCCGACGTCCTCGTGCAGGTACGAAGCCTCGGCCTCGTCGAGTTGGTGGTAGAGGTAGCTCTGCATGAGGTGGTGGGCGAACCGGTAGTTCGAGACGCGCTCACTGCCCAAGCGCTTCAGTCCATCGGCCACCACGATCCGGTGCTGACGCTGCAGCGACTCGCTCAGCTGCCGTATGAGCTCGCGCACGTCGGTCGGTTGCACCTTGGCTACGATCTCGGCGGTGAACTGAGGGCCTTCGACGCTGGCGACCCGCAGGCTGCGCACGGAGGACTCGTCGAGGCGCGCGATCCGCTCTTCGATCACACCTTCGACGCGCGATGGGAGCTCGCCCCACTCGACGTGGCCCCCGACCACCCAGGCACCGCCGCGATCCTTGACGAGGTCGCCGCGCTCCTGCAGGTCGCGGAGCAGCTCGATGGTGAACAGCGGGTGACCGCTAGTGTGAGCGGCCAGCGATTCGCGGAAGGCCGCGTCGAGGCCGTTGGGTTCGCGGTCGAGCAGCGCGTCGACGAACTCGCGACCGTTGGTCCTCCTGGCATCGTCCAGGTCGATGATGACATCGCCCTGGTAACGCTTCAGCTCGCTGAGCATGGCCTCGAGAGGGTGCCTCTGCCCGTCGCGCCCGAGCGCGAGGTCGTTCGGGCGGTAGCAGCCGACCAGCATGATCGCCGACTTCTCGAGCCGGCGCGCCAGGCGGAACATCAGGCCCAAGGAAGCTGTGTCGGCCCACTGCAGGTCGTCGACGAGGAGCAGCAGAGGCGCGACCTCGCTCAGCCTCTGCAGCACGTTGACGTACTGCTCGTAGACCTGCGCCTTGTCCAAGGTCGAAGCCGCGGCGCCGTGTGGTTTCTCCTCATCCACCTGCTTGCGCAGCCTGTCTGCCCACTTCGTCTTGCCGGACACGTACCTGCCGGCCTTGGCGAGCAGCGTCGCTCCCGGCACGACGATCCCGATCAGGTCGGGCGCCATCTCCACCAGCGTCTCGCCAGCCACCAGGAACACGTGCTGCAGGCGCTTGGCGTTCTGTCTCTTGACCGGCGCCTGCTCGGCACGCTCCTCGAGATCGCCGGTGAGCTGGTCCATGATCTCGCGGAACGGCAGGAAGGCGTCGCCGCTGCCGGTGTGGGCGTCGCACCTGCCCATGACCGCGACCAGCGACTCGTGACCGGCGAGCGCTCTGGCCGTGAACTCCTCCAGCAGCGTCGTCTTACCCGAACCGGCCTCGCCGCTGACGAAGCACACCTGACCGTGTCCCGCCAACGCCTTCTGTAGATAGCCGTCGAGCCGCTCTAACTCGACCTCACGCGCAAGCACCTCGGACATGAACTCGGCGTGCCTCCGGACTCACCGCTGCTAAGCAATACGGCGGAACATCACGATGATACGCTCTCGAACCCTAGGTCCCTGACCCTACGCCTCCGACCTGACCGAGACATGACCTAGTCGCGATAACCTCGCGTAACATGAGCAACGACATGCACAACCCCCTCACGGATGACCTCCAGAGCGTCACGGGCGACGTGGTACGCATGCTGAGCCTGGTGAGGGAGGCGTGCGAGCACGCGGCCGCGGCTTTACTCGCGCAGGACCCGGGCGCAGCCGAGCGGGCCGTGGCGGGCGACGAGGCTATCGACTCGTTGCGCGAGGACCTCGAGACCCGCATCCTGACCGTCATCGCGCGGCGCCAGCCCGCCGCTCGCGACCTGCGCTTCCTCGGCGCCGCCTACCAGACGGTGACCGACCTCGAGCGCGCCGGCGATTACGCCGAGCACGTCGCGAGGGCCGGCGCCACGCTGGCCATGCAGCCGCCCCTGAAGCGCTACCTCGACATCGAGCGCATCTTCCAGGTGCTGGCCCGGATGCTCGACGCCACGACGGCGGCGCTCGTCGAGGAGGACCTCCAGAAAGCCAGGTCCGCCCACGAGATGGACCAGGAGATCGACGACCTGTACGTGCAGATCCAGCGCGAGCTGCTCAGCTACATGATCGAGGAGCCCGCCAACGTCGCGCGCGCGTCGCTTCTCATCGAGGTCGGCCGCTACCTGGAACGGCTCGGCGACCACCTCGAGAACGTCAACGAGCACATCGCCTACTGGCTTACCGGCGACAGGCACGCTCTGGGTTAGGCGCCGGTGACGGCGCTCCTCAACCGGCGGCGACCCCGGCATCGGGTAGCATCGCGGCGTGCCGACCGCCTCACAGCTGGAACATGCCGCGGCTAGAGAGGCGCTGGCTCGCAAGCGCAGGCGCAGGCGCCTGGTACTGCTGGCCGCGCTCGTGCTCTGCTCGGCGGCGCTGGCGGCGATCGAGAGTCGCGGAGCGCGCAACACGGCCGCTTCCGAGCTGCTGAGCGCGGCTTCGCCCATCGAGCGAGCGGCGGAACCGACACCGAGCGCAGCCGGTTGGTCGTTGAGCCGCTGGGTCTCCGACTTGGGCGAGGTCTCCTACTACCGGTTCGAGTGGCTTAGAGAGCTCGCGAACCGCCGCAAGGGGCCGGTGCGGATCGGTCTGCAGGTTGGGCACCTGGATGCGGTCTCGGCGCCGGACGAGTTGATCGCGCTGAGGCAGTCGACAGGCGGTTACGCCGCCGGCCTCAACGAGGTCGACGTCAACATGGCCGTCGCCACGGCCTTGGCGGCGCGTCTCGAGCAGCGCGGCTTCCTGGTCGACCTGCTCAGCACCACGGTGCCGCCCGGTTATCGCGCGGACCTGATGCTCTCGATACACGCCGACGCGAGCGCCGACGAGCAGCGACGCGGCTACAAGAGCGCCCACTTCAGGCCGGCGCGCAATCGTCACGAGGCGCTGCTCAAGGTGGCTGTCGACAGGGCGTTCTTCAGAGCCACCAGCTTGCCCGACGACGACAGGAACGTGTCAGGCAACATGCTCTTCTACTACGCGTTCAACGACAGGCGGTTCCAACACAGCGTTCACGCGTCGACCCCCGCGCTGCTGGTCGAGCTCGGCTACCTGAGCAACGCCGCCGACCGTGAGTGGCTGCAGCGGCCCGACACCCTGGCGGCGGTGCTCGAGCGCGGGGTAGTGGCGTACCTGACCGAGATCAGACGCCTGGAGCCGTGAAGCACCGGCGCGGGCCTGTTAGCATCGGCTGGTGGTGAGCGAGACGACCCAAGTGACGGTCAGCGGGTCGCGCAGGGCGGTCGGGCGCGGCGTCGCGGCAGCGCTCGCCGCCACGCTGCTTCTCATGACCGTGGTGGCTTGCAAGCCGCCCGAGCAGCGCGGCGCCGCCACCGGCGCCAGCACCTCGGGAGGAGCGCGCCTCGAGATGCGGGTCGTCGGCGCGGTCAGCACGACCGGTTTCGCGCTCGAGGTCGTCGCGACGCAAGACGGCAGTCCGCTCCAGGGAGCGGAGGCGACGGTGGCCGCCGAGATGAGCCATCCCGGGATGCCGCGCCTGACGTGGCCGGCTCCCGAGGCCGAACCGGGTCTCTACCGGGTCGACGACCTGAAGCCAGACATGGTGGGCGACTGGATCCTCACGGCCGAGCTGGTTCCGCCCGCGGGCGGCAAGCTCACGGCCGAGCTGTTCTTGTCCGTGCCCCGCTGATGCTGCCTAGCACGTCGAGACCGGCGGAGCGGCATGAGCTGAAGGTCGTGAGCGGGCCGATCGTTCAGCAGCCGGGCGGTTTCGACCTGCTGCGCCTCCCCGGCCTCCGGCGCCTGGCGCGCTTCAAGTACGCGCGGCTGCTGTTCCAGTTGCCGCTGCTGCTGCTCGCCGTCATGGTGATCGTCGACGGTTTGACGGGCCGGCAGATCGCGCCCAGGAACGTAGCGACGACGGCTGTGTGGCTCCACTACCGGGGGCTCGTGGTCATCGCGCTGGCGCTGTTCGGCAACGCCTTCTGCGCCGCCTGCCCGCTGATGCTCACACGCGGCGCCACCAGGCGCTTGGGGCGCCTGCTACCGCGCACGTTCGAGTGGCCGGCCCGGCTCAAGAACAAGTGGCTGGTCCTAGGGTTGATGTTCGTCTACTTCTTCGCCTACGAGCGCTTCGACCTGTGGGCGAGCCCGTGGCTCACCGCCTGGCTGGCCATCGGCTACTTCGGCGCGGCGCTCTGCGTCGATGCGCTGTTCAGACCGGGCACGTTCTGCAAGTACGTCTGTCCGCTCGGCAACTTCAACTTCGTCTACTCCTCGCTCGCCCCGACGCAGATCGCCGCGGCGGATCCCGACGTGTGCAGGAGCTGCGAGCACAAGCCGTGCCTGCACGGCCGCTACACGGCAGCGGCGGCCCCTGAGGGTGACAGCGAGCTCGCGTTCGTCCCGTTGGCCGAGGTAGTCGCACCCAACGGCACGGGCCGTTTCCCCGGCTGCGAGACAGACCTGTTCGTCCCCACCATCGTGTCGAACATGGACTGCACCTACTGCTTCAACTGCGTGAGGGCCTGCCCTTACGACAACGTCGCGCTGGTGGTCAGGCCGCCGGGGGTGGAGTTGGGGGCGTCGCCGTGGGCGCGGCGCGGGCGTCTGGCCGTGATGGCGCTCGCGGTCGCGCTGAGCGTGTGGGGCGCGTTCAACGCCTTCGCGATGGTCGGTGCCTACTACGACCTGGCCTCATGGCTGTCGCTCGCGCTCGGTACTCGCAGCGAGACGCTGATCCTCGCCAGCGTCTTCCTCGGGGTCAGCATCGTCGGTCTGGGCGCGATCCTCGGCGCCTCCATGTTCGCCGATCGACTCGGCGATGCGAGACCGAGCGTTCGCACCGCCGTAGGACGTTGGGGCTACGTGTTCGTAGCCAGCGGCTTCGGCTTCTGGGGCGCGCACTACCTGTTCCACGCGCTGACGGGCGCCCTGTCGATAGTCCCTGTCATGCAGCACTTCTTCGAGTTCCGCGGCTTCGGCATCGATCCTGACTGGCGTCTGGCGCAGGTGGTGCCCAGCGCGTGGCTGTTCCCGCTGCAGGCCGTCTGGTCGGGGGCGAGCGCGCTGCTCGCCACCGTCTACGCAGCGAGGATCGCGCTGCGCGACTTCGGCAGGCGTGGCGTCTTGGCGTTGTGGCCTGTGCTGCTGCTGGTTATCGTCATCGCCGGCTTGCAGGTCGCTCTGTGGGCGCAGCCGATGGAGATGCGTGGAACGCTGATGGGACCGATGTGAAGCCAGGTAGTGGTGGAGGCAGTGTTGACGAGGGTTGGCAAGTCGGCAGCGCGACTGGCGCCTCAGTGGTAGCTTTTCGGTCGAGAGCGCTCGCCGTGGTGACGATGCTGATCCTGGTCGGCGCCGCCGCTCTGGCGCAGGCGGAGGGTGGTTCTGACGCAACCTTGACAGCTTCTCCAGCCGCACCGCCTGCCTGTGAGTACGCCGACGAGGCCGCGCCGTTCAGCGCCTACGACCAGTGGCCCTACACGCTGCTCGACACCCGCTTCAGACTGCCCGCCGACTACGTTCCACCGGATCTCGTGTCGGTGGAGCCAACCCGCACTGGCGGTTCGAGCTCGGATCCGGCCTTCAGGGTCAGAGCCGTCGTCGTCGAAGACCTGCTGCTCCTCATGACCGCGGCGCGCGCCGCTGGGAGCGCGCTGGCCGTCCAGTCCGCCTACCGCAGCTACGCCTACCAGGAGAGCACTTTCGCTTACTGGGTCGCGCAAGACGGCGAGGAGCGGGCGCTGCTGACCAGCGCGCGGCCTGGGCACTCCGAGCACCAGCTCGGGACCGCGCTCGACTTCCGCTCCGAGGGCGGCCCGGCGGCGTGGGACCTCCCCGACTGGGCTCAGGAGCCGGCCGGCGCTTGGCTCGCGGCGAACGCCCACGAGTACGGTTTCGTGATGAGCTTCCCGCGCGACTCCCTGCACCTGAGCTGCTACTCGTACGAGCCGTGGCACTACCGCTACGTAGGGCGTGCGCTCGCCGCTCACATCCACGACTCCGGGCTGGTGCCACGGGTCGCGCTATGGCAGCTGATCGCTCAGTCGGTCGCAGATGAGTAGTCTCAGGCGCCTCGGCGCGCTGCTCGTCATGTGCGCCGCGAGCGTCGCACTTGCCCACGCGACGCTGGTTCTCGGCACGGCGTCGTTCGAAGCCGCCGCGCCTGACGCGGGTGGCGGCTCTGCGCTGATCGTGCGCCTGCACGATCCCTCGCTGGTGGAGGTCGAGGACGCGATCGTGTTCATCGAGCTGACCCCAGTCGGCTCGGCTCAGCAGCCCCTGACGACGGATCGCCTCGACGAGGTCGAACCCGGCGTCTACGCCGCGACGCTCCCGCGCCTGGTGGCGGGCGAGTACCGGATGCGCGTAGTCGACCGCACCTTCAGGCAGGAGGAGGCCATCGCGGAGGTCGACCTGACGCTCGACGCCGCCGGCACAGGCAGCGTCGCGTTCGTGCTGCCGCCAACGGAGACGTCTCAGCGCGACCTGCTGTCGTGGTTGGTTTGGGTCATCGGTCTACCGCTCCTGGCGGGCGTCGTCGTGACGGTGCTGGTGTTGCGCTCGGGCTCGAAGGCGAGCGCCGCAGCGACCACGGCGAGGCCGGACGGGAACAGCTAATGGTTAGAGCGTGAGCTTCTTCGATCAGACGTGGGGCACCTGGCTCAACGTCCTGACGGTGGTCGTCGGCAGCAGCGTGGGGTTGGCGCTGAGGGGGCGCCTGCCGCCGCGGATCACCGTCGTCGTGATGCAGGCCATCGGTCTCGTCACCATCTACATCGGGCTCAGCAACGCTTTCGATATGGGGCGCGTCGCCTCGCCCCCTGGTGTGCTGATCGGCCTGCTCGCGCTCGCGCTCGGCGGAGCCCTGGGCGAGTGGCTCGGAATCGAGGAGGCGCTCGAGCGCCTCGGCGACCGCCTCAGAAGGCGCTTCAAGGGCAAGGGGCGCTTCACCGAGGGGTTCGTCACCGCCTCGCTGCTGTTCTGCGTCGGGCCGCTGACGCTGCTGGGCGGGATCCAGAACGGGCTGACCGGAGACGCGCCCTACCTGGTCCTCAAGTCGACGCTCGACCTGTTCTCGTCGTTGGCGCTGGCCACGAGCTTCGGTTTCGGCGTGCTGGCTTCCGTTCTGATCGTCCTGGTCTACCAGCTCGCCATCTCGCTCGGCGCCGGCCTGTTCGCGAACCTGATACCCGACCCCGCCGGCGATCCGCACGTGCTGCTGGTCAACGGCGTCGGCGGGCTGATGATCGTAGCCGTCGGCCTTGGGCTCCTCGACATCAAGCGGCTGAGGGTCGCGTCGCTGCTGCCGGCGCTGGCGCTGGCGCCGCTTCTCTACCAGCTCGCCCGCCTGCTCACAGACTGATGCTAGGCTGACCCCCGTGCCAAGCGATGACTCGCAGGTGCTCAAGGCGCTGAGTCCCAAGGAGTTCGACCAACTGCTCACTCTCGCGCGCCTCGAGGTCGACGACGAGCAGCGCGCCGAGCTGGCGGGCGACTTCCAGGAGCTGCTCGGCTTCGTCGAGCAGCTGTTCAGCGCGCCGCTCGCCGAGCCAGAAGACGCCGGTGACGCCGCTGAAGACGCCGCGCGCGGCCGCGCCGACGTCGTGACGGCCTCGCTGCCGCGCGATCTAGCGCTCGTGAACGCTCCGTCAGCTCAGGGTGGCTACTTCAAGGTCCCCCGCACGGTCGAGGAGAGCTGACGCCAGTCCGCCGCCTCGGCCGCGTTCACGACAAGACATCGAAACCGACGAACTCGGCCAGTACCGCCGGCAGCTTCACGGTGCCGTCAGCCTGCTGGTAGGTCTCGAGCAGCGCCGCGATGGTGCGCGGGAACGCCAGCGCGCTGCCGTTGAGAGTGTGCACGCTTTCCGGCTTGCCCTTGCCAGCTGTCCCACCGGGCCGGGCGCGGGCCTTGAGCCGATTGGCTTGGAACGCCTCGAGGTTGCTGATGCTCGACACCTCCAGCCAGCGCTGCTGACCGGGGCTCCACACCTCGAGGTCGTACTTCTTCGCCTGGGTGAAGCCCATGTCGCCGGTGCACATCAGCAGCCTGCGGTACGGGAGGCCGAGCTCCTCGAGCAGGCTCTCCGACACGCGGGTCATCGCCTCGAGCGCCGCGTAGCTCTCCTCCGGCCTGGTGAACTGCACCATCTCGACCTTGTCGAACTGGTGGACCCGGTTGAGGCCGCGGACGTCGGAGCCGTGGCTTCCGGCCTCGCGCCGGAAGCAGGGCGTGAAAGCGCAGTACTTGATCGGGAGCGCGGTCGTGTCGAGGATCTCGTCGCGGTGCAGGTTCGTCACCGACACCTCGGAGGTCGGGATCAGGTAGAAGCCGTCCGTCACCTCGTACATCTGACCCTCTTTGTCGGGGAGCTGACCGGTGCCGGTGGCCGAGGCGGCGTTGACCATCAGCGGCGGCATGACCTCCAGGTAGCCAGACTTGTCTAGCCTGTCGAGGAAGTAGCGCTGCAAGCCGCGCACCAGCTTCGCCCCGACACCTAGGAACACCGGGAAACCGGCGCCGGTCAGCTTGACGCCCGCCTCGAGATCGACCCAGCCGCGCGCGCTGATCAGCTCCCAGTGCGGCTTCGGCTCGAAGTCGAACTCGCGCCGCGTACCCCACTCCGAGACGACCACGTTGTCGTGCTCGCTCTCGCCGTAAGGAACGCTCTCGTGCGGCAGGTTGGGGATCTCGAGCTCGAGGTCGGCCAGCCGCGCTTCCAGGGCCCGCTCGCGCTCCTCGAGGCGCTTGACGTCGGCAGCGAGACCGGCGAGCTCACTCATCAGCTCCGGATCGTCCTCACCACGGCGCTTCATCTCTCCCACCAACCTGCTGGAGGCGTTGCGGCGCGCCTGCTTCTCCTCGAGGTCGCGCCGCAGCAGCCGCAGCTCCTCGTCGACCAGCAGCAGTTGATCGAGCGACGGCAGCGAGGCGCTGAGCTGCTTCGCTTTCATGGCGCGTCTAACGGTTTCGGGGTTCTCTCTGATGAAGCGCAGGTCGAGCATGGCGAGCAGTCTACCCGCCCGCCAGCCACGTGCACTCGCAGTGTACGCAGACTCTCAGCGTGCTAGCCCCGCTAGGCACTATGCTCAGTGGCGCGGTCTCGCGGGCCGCGCGCGGCCTTGCGGCCAGCGAAGAGGAAGTGAACCGTGTTCAGACGCCTGTTCAACGCATCTGACGTAGCCACAGTCCCAGACCCCCTCGGGGCGGTCGCGAACGTGCTGCGGCTACAGCTTCCGTACGAGCGCACAGAAGAGGTCCTCGAGTCGCTGGCGCACACCATCACGGGCGACGTGCGCGGCTACGTAGTGACCGGCAACGCGCTCGGCGACTACCGCTTCGAGGCCGAGTTCGGCTACGGCCCGGCGCTCCTCGATCTCAAGCCGCTGCACGGTCCGTGGCGCAGCGCCGGACCGAGGGTCGTCGCCAACCTGATAGCAGAGCTGTTCACCCCCAACGATGCCACCCTGCGGGCCCAGTTCACCGAGCTCGGCCTGCGCGAGGCGACCACCGCTCTCGTCGTCCCCGTCGAAGGCCGCTTCTCGTCTCACGGCTCGCTGGTGCTTCACCGCCACGGCGGCCCCGCCTTCAACGAGGAGGAGCTGAAGCTCGCCGGCAAGTGGGCCGGTGTCCTCGGTGAGCTGCTGAGTCAGCTCGCCGAGCTGCGCCGCGCCAAGCTCAGCCTCGTCGAGTTCACCAAGGCGTTCGTGCAGGCGTTCGAGGCTCAAGACTTCGCCCAACTCGGCCACGCCGAGCGCGTCACCGCCTACGCTTTGGCCGTCGGCCGCGCGTCCGACCTCAGCGCACAGGAGCTCGTCGACCTCTACTTCGCCGCCATGCTCCACGACATCGGCAAGCTCGGCAGCGGGCTCGACCTCGGCATCGAGGACCTCGAGCACCCGCAGCGCGGCGCCAACCTCGTCGCGTCGGCCGTGCTCCTCGAGTCGGCGGCCGAAGGCATCCGTCACCACCACGAGAACTGGGACGGCAGCGGCTTCCCCAGCGGGATGCGCAAGGAGACGATCCCCAAGATCGCTCGGGTCATCGCCGTCGCGGACACCTTCGACGTCCTCAGCTCAGAGCGCGGCCAGGCTCTGCCACTACGCGAGGTGGAGAAGGCGCTGGAAGCGCGCAGCGGCAGGGAGCTCGATCCGGAGCTGGTGTCGCTGTTCGTGAACAACGTGCTGCGCCAGGGACGCTCGACCCAAGAGCTCGGCCGCCTGCAGGAGAGCGACCTGCCCTTCTGAGCCGCGGGTATACTCCGGCGTGGCAGTCGAAGTCGTCAGCTACCGCCTGGCAATGCGCGGCAAGAACGTCGGCACTCACGTCATGAAGACGTCGGTGCTCGGGCGCGAGGTTCAGCTCGAGGCCAAGTCGCAGTTCCAGAGCTCGACGCTGAACGCCACGATCACGCAGCGCAGTCGCAGTCACACCCAGAACCGCCACAGCCTCAGGTTCCGCGAGGAGGTCGTCGAACGCAACGAGCAGCGCTTCCTCGACGTCACCTTCGACGCGCGCAGCGGTCTCGTCACCGCCAGCAAAGGCCCCCGCGACGCGAGCTCGATGCCGTACCTGCGCGACTACCGCGACCCGCTGTCGCTGCTGCACGAGCTTCGCGGCATGGCGGCCAGCGCCTCCGCCGACGACCTCGCGACCGATGCGCCTACTGACAGCGCGACGTTCCCGATGCTCGGCAAGGACGTGCATGCTCAGCTCGCCGGCGAGGTCGACGTCGAGACAGGCCTAGGCATCAAGCGCGCCCGCGCCTACCTGCTGCATCCCGGCATGAGCGTCGTCTACGTCGCGGTCGAGGCGCCGCACTACATCGTCAAGATGAGCCAACGCCTGCCGGAGGGGCTGCTCGATGTCGTGATGATGAAGCTCGGCTCCGAGCAGGCACTGGCGCAGTTCGGTGTCGAAGCCAAGGCCGCCCAGGGTGAGGGCCAGGGGCAACAGAAGCGCCGCGCGCGCCGGCGTCGGCCCCGCAGAGGCGGACGCCGCGGCTGAGCGCGACTACTCTGCTGCGCTGGACTGGCTCTACGCGCAGACGCGAGCCGGCGGGCGCCGCCATCCGGGCAGAGCCGAGCACCTGCTGACGCGGCTCGGACTGACCCCGCCGCCTAACGTGGTGCGCGTCGTCGGAACCAACGGCAAAGGCACCGTGACCGCGATGATCGCCGCCGGTCTCCAGGCAGACGGCGAACGAGTCGGACGCTTCCTCTCGCCGCATGTCGAGGACTTCAGGGAGCGCATCGCCTTAGGCGGCAAGCTCATCGACTCGTTCGACGTCGCCGAGTTCGTCGCCAAGCATCGCGAGACCCCACCGGACGACCCCGAGCTGAGCCCGGCGTTCTTCGAGTGGACCCTGGCTCTGGCGCTCGAGCGGTTCGAGCTGTGCGAGGTCGCGTGGGGGGTGTTCGAGGCTGGGGTCGGCGGCGCCAGCGACGCCACCCAGGTGCTCAACGGTCCCGCACTGAGACTGGTGGTCCTGACCAACGTCACGGAAGATCATCTCGACACGCTCGGGCCGACGCTGAAGGACGTGGCGCGCGACAAGGCGGGCGCGGCGGCGACCGGAGTGCCGCTGCTGACCGCAGCGCAGGGCGCGGCGCTCAAGGTCGTGGAGGAAGTGGCCTACGCCCGCGGCGCTGAGCTCCACGTCGTCGACCCGCCTCCCGGCTCATCGACGCGCGGCGCCAACGAGGCGCTCGCCAGCGCGGCGCTGACACTGCTCGGCCGTTCCAGCGCCGCGCTCAGCGCCGCCCGCGCCCTGGCGCCGCTCCCGGGACGCGGCGAGCGCTTCCTGGTCGGAGACCGCCTGGTCGTCCTCGATGGGGCGCACGACCCCGCCGCGGCGTCCAGGTTGGCAGCGGAGCACACGGAGGCCTACACGCTGCTGTTCGGCGCGTTGGCCCGCAAGCAGGCCACCGCCACCCTCGCTCAGCTCGCCGGTCGAGCCGACGCGGTCGTGCTCACGGCTGCCGCCGAAGGCGACATCCCACCGTCAGCGCCGCCAGGGCTGGCGACTCGGACGATCCCCGACCCGCTGGCCGCGCTCGAGACAGCGCTTGAGCTAACGAAGGAGGGCGGAACGCTGCTGATCGCCGGCTCGCTCTACCTCGCCGGACGCCTCAGGGGCTGGCTGGCTGCCAACGGCACCAGGGTAGCGCAGCCTGAGATGTAGCGTCCCCTGCTACACTCGTGAGCGGCATGAAGAGCGCCTCCCCCATTGACCAGACCCGCGCAGCCGGCCTCGAGAGCCATACGCGTCGCATAGGCTTCGTCAGCCTCGGCTGCCCCAAGGCGCTCGTCGACAGCGAGCAGATCCTCAGCCGCCTGAGAGCTGAGGGCTACCAGCTCTCCCCCGGTTACGAGGACGCCGACCTGGTCGTCGTCAACACCTGCGGCTTCATCACCCCGGCGGTCGAGGAGTCGCTCGACGCCATCGGCGAGGCGCTGGCGGGCAACGGCAAGGTCGTGGTGACCGGCTGCCTGGGTGAGCGCCCCGAGACGATCATCGCGCGCCACCCCGAGGTGCTGGCCGTCACAGGTCAGGCCGACGTCGAGGGCGTCATGAGCGCGGTCAGGCGCGCCGTGCCGCTGCCCGACACCCCCTTCACCTCGCTGCTGCCACAAGCCGCGGTCAGGCTGACCCCGCGCCACTACGCGTACCTCAAGATCGCCGAGGGTTGCGACCACCGCTGCAGCTTCTGCATCATCCCCAAGCTGCGCGGCAACCTGCGCTCGCGTCCGGCCGCCGACCTGCTCTTCGAAGCCAGGCGCCTCGTCGCCAGCGGGGTCAAGGAGCTGCTGCTCATAGCGCAGGACTCCAGCGCCTACGGCAACGACATCAGGCACGCCCCCAGCGACTACCTCGGCCGCGAGGTCAGAGCCCACCTGTGTGATCTGGTCGAGGAGCTCGCCGACCTCGGGGTCTGGCTCAGGCTGCACTACGTCTACCCGTACCCGCACGTGCAGGACCTCATGCCGCTGATGGCGGAGGGCAAGCTGCTCCCGTACCTCGACGTGCCCCTCCAGCACGCCAGCCCGCGCATCCTCAGGGCGATGCGCCGTCCGGGCGGCGCCATCAGCCACCTGGAGACGATCAGGCGCTGGCGCGAGGTATGCCCCGAGCTTGTGGTGCGCTCGACCTTCATCGTCGGCTTCCCGGGCGAGACCGACGCCGAGTTCCAGGAACTCCTCGACTTCCTGGCCGAGGCGCGCCTAGACCGCGTCGGTGCGTTCACCTACAGCGAGGTGCCGGAGGCCGACGCCAACGACCTGCCGGGCGCGGTGCCACAAGAGGTCAAGGAGGAGCGCTACGCGGCGCTGATGCAGCTCCAGGCTCAGATCAGCGCCGAGAAGCTGGCGGCGCGCGTGGGCAGCGAGATCGAGGTGCTGGTCGACGACTACGGCGATCTGCCCGGCGACCTCATAGCGCGCTCGCACGCCGACTCACCCGGCATCGACGGCCTCGTCTACGCCAGCGGCGACGGCACCTACAAGATCGGCGACATGCTGCGTGTCAAGGTCACGTCCTCGACCGACCACGATCTCTTCGGTGAGGTCGTAGGGGCGACGACGCGAAGGGTGGCTGTGCCTGCCTGGGGATAGGTTCTCAGGCTCTCGACTCCGCTAGAGTTTAGCCGTGCCCCTTGCCCTCGTCACCGGTGCCGCCAGGCCCAACAGCATCGCGGCCGGCATCGTGCCGCGCCTGCAACAAGGCGGCTGGGATGTAGCGACGAGCGACCTCGCCGGCGTGGAGTTCCCTTGCGACCTGTCGACACCCAGCGGCCCAGGCGAGTTGATCGACGCCGTCACTCGAGACCGGGGACCGATCACAGCGCTGGTCGTCTCCCATGCGCACGACGTGCTCTCGGGCGTGCTCGACACCACCGCGGACAGCTTCGACGCCCACATGGCCGTCAACGCCCGTGCCAGCCTCCTGCTGATCGCCGCCTTCGCGCGTCAGGTACCGCCTGGCGGCGGGGCGATCGTCGCGCTGACCAGCGATCACACCACCGGCAACCTGCCCTATGGAGCGTCCAAGGGCGCGCTCGATCGCATAGTCATCGCGGCGGCTCGCGAGCTCGGACCGAGCGGCATCTCCGCGAACGTCCTCAACCCCGGCCCGATCGATACCGGTTGGATCGACGACGACCTTCGTTCCGCCCTCACTCCATCCCATCCGCTAGGACGGTTGGGCACGCCCGCTGACATCGGCGCCATCGTCTCATTCCTGATCTCACCGGAAGGGCGCTGGATCTCAGGACAGCTACTACACGCCGACGGCGGATTCTCGGCACGCTACTGACGGCCTAACGCCCTCGACCGACTACGATCTCTTCGGCGAGGTCGTCGGTGTGTCTGCTCGACGGGCTGGAGTAGCTCGGTGGGCGTGAGTTCTGATTGAGCCCGTTGGCGTGTGCCTGGAGCCCGCGACAGGGCTAGACGAGCCGACTTCTCAGTCGACGGTTGAGTCCGTCTCCGACTGGCTTGAGGACGATAGAGTCACTGCGCCGCGTCTCCGCGCAGCGGAGATGCGGCGGAGTGACTCAACCAGGACGCAAGCGGTGACTCAAGCAGGACGCAAGAACTCAGCCGTGCGACCCTCGAGCGGTGATACGCGAGTAGGAGTGCGACTCCCCATCACCGATCCCCCCCTGCCGCTGCGTGACCATGAGCCGGAACTCGTGCGGCGAGGTGGCGATGAAGGTGGCGTCCTCGAGCGTGATGCGGCCCGACAGGTAGAGCTCGACGAGGTGCTGGTCGAAGGTCTGCATGCCGCGGATGTTGTCTTGCATCAGCGCTTCCTTGATCAGCGGCGTCTTCTCTTCGTCCTTGATGTAGTCGCGGATCAGAGGCGTGTTGATGAGGACCTCGAGCGAGAGCACACGGCCGGGGCCGTCGGCGCGCGGCAGGAGGCGCTGGCTGAGGATCCCGAGCAGCGATTCGGCGAGCAGGATGCGGATCTGGTCGCGCTCGTGGGGCGGGAAGAAGTCGATGATGCGGTTGACTGTGCGGATCGAGTCGAGCGTGTGAAGCGTGCTGAACACCAGGTGACCGGTCTGAGCGGCGGTGATGGCGGCTTCGACGGTCTCCTTGTCGCGCATCTCGCCGACCATGATCACATCGGGGTCTTGGCGCATGGCGTACTTGAGCGCGCCGACGAAGTCGCCGGTGTCGAGGCCGATCTCGCGCTGGATGACGAGGCTCTTGTGGTTGCGGTGCAGGATCTCGATCGGGTCTTCGATGCTGATGATGTTGCGCGCGAAGCGGCGGTTGACGTAGTCGATCATCGCCGCCAGCGTGGTCGTCTTGCCCGAGCCGGTCGGTCCCGTGCACAGCACGAGGCCGCGCGGTTGGCTGGCGAGCTCGGTGACGACGGCCGACGGCAGCCCGAGCGTCTCGAAGCTGGGGATGGCGTCTCTGATGACGCGCATCACGATGCCGACTGAGCCGCGTTGGCGCAGCACGTTGCAGCGGAAGCGCGCGACGTTGGGGATGGTGAACGCGAAGTCGAGCTCGTGCCGGTGGCGGAACATGTCGCGCTGCGACTCGCTCATCATCGCCAGCGCGATCTGCTCGGTCTGCTCGGGCGTGAGCACGGGTACGCCTTCGTAAGGGCGGAGGTCGCCGTCGACGCGGATGTGCGGCGGCGCTCCCGCTTGCAGGTGTATGTCGGAGGCGCCTTTGCCGACCATCGTTCTCAGCAGGTCGGCGATCCGGACGCCACCTCTGGCGGCATCGCTCACGCTGTCTCCTTCTCGCCTAAGCCTGTTTTAGGCATCACGTCAGTCTAGGTGCGGGGCCATGGCCCAAGCTGTGACATTCCACCAGGCCGCTGCCTGGCGGGGCTAGAGGATCTTCGAGAGGAACGAGCGGGTGCGAGCCTCGCGCGGCGCGTCGAAGAAGTGCTCGGGCGTGCCGACCTCGACTATCTGACCGGCGTCCATGAACACGACCCTGTCGCCGACCTCGCGGGCGAAGCCCATCTCGTGCGTCACGACGCACATGGTCATGCCGTCCTTGGCGAGGTTGACCATCACCTGCAGCACCTCGCCGATGACCTCGGGGTCGAGGGCGCTGGTCGGCTCGTCGAACAGCATCACCTTCGGGCCCATCGTCAAGGAGCGGGCTATGGCGACGCGCTGCTGCTGACCGCCCGACAGTTGGCCGGGGTACTTGCGCGCCTGCTCGGGGATGCCGACCTTCTGCAGGTAGTACATCGCCCTCTCCTCAGCCTCGCTCTTCTTCCACTTGCGCACGCGGATCGGGGCGAGGGTGACGTTGTCGATGACGGTCAGGTGCGGGAAGAGGTTGAACGACTGGAAGACCATGCCGGTCTCGCGGCGGATGCGGTCGATGGCGCGTACGTCGTCGGTGAGCTCGACGCCGTCGACTACGATCTTGCCCTGCTGGTGCTCCTCGAGCCGGTTGATGCAGCGGATCAGGGTGCTCTTCCCCGACCCCGACGGCCCGATGATGACGACGACCTCACCCTTGTTAACGGAGAGGTTGATGTCCTTGAGGACGTGGAACTCGCCGTACCACTTGTTGACGCCCTCGATCTCGATGATGCGCTCGCCACCGGCGGGAGCGTCGGCTCTGACGGCGCTGCTGGCTGCCGCTTGGGTCATGCTCTTCCTCTCTGGCGGCGAGGGAACGCCGACATCGTTGTTTCGGTCCTCATCTGACGCCGACCCCCAGCTCGCGCTCGAGCTGCCGCGAAGCGACGCTCATGCGGTAGGCGAAGAAGAAGTAGACGACGGCGATGAACAAGAAGACCTCGAGCTTCACGCCGCCGGTGACGAGCAGCGACTGCGGCTGCACCGACACCAGGTCGGCGACCTTGAAGAAGTCGACGAGGCCGACGATGAACACCAGCGAAGTGTCCTTGAACAGGCCTATCGCCTGGCCGACTATCGCGGGGATGACGGCCCTGAGCGCCTGCGGCAGCACGATCAGCAGCGTCGTCTGCCAGCCCGACAGTCCGAGCGCGCGAGCGGCTTCCGACTGACCACGCGACACCGCCTGCAGCCCCCCGCGCACGTTCTCCGCCATGTAGGCTGCCGAGAACAGGGTTATGGCGACGTAGGCGCGCATGACCGCCGGCAACGAGTTGGCGTCGGTGTTGAGGATCAGCGGCAGCAGCAGCGAGGCGATGAACAGCCACATGATCAGCGGCGCGCCTCTCACCACCTCGATGAAGCCGATGCAGAAGTACTTGATGGCGGGCAGCTTGCTCTGGCGCCCCAACGCCAGTGCGATACCGATCGGGAAGCTGGGGATGATGCCAGTGAACAACACCAGGGTGAGCAGGAAGCCGCCCCAGTCGCGCGAGGGCACGATGCGTAACAGGCCGGAGCCGGGAGTGACGCCGTAGAGCAGCAGTATGCCGACGGCGAACCAAGCCGCCCATGCCCACGGCAGGAACCTCACCGACCGCGGCTGCCAGCGCCCCAGCGCGAAGCCGAGGAAGCCGAGCACCACGACCAGTGGCCACAGCAGCCGCACCGAGGGCCAGAAGATGATGGCGACGAGGGCGATGAGCCCGGCGAAGCCCTGGAAGGCGAAGAAGGTGTTGGCCGCGATCGACCCGCGACCGCCGGCGCCCGCGAACACGCCCAGCAGCGCCATCATCGTCGCCACGATCACCAGCGGGCGCCACAGCAGGTCGGCAGGGTAGCGGTAGACGCCGAACAGCTTCATGTTCACCCACACCTGGCCCCAGGAGGCCTCGACGAAGATGAACGTGAGCAGACCGTAGAGCGACAGTGCGACGACGACGCCGGTCACGACGGTCAGGATCGAGTTGAACGGCGAGGAGAACAGGTTCCTCTTCAACCACACCAGCGGACCGCGGGTCGGGACGGGCGGAGGGCGCGATTCGATCACTTGGAACATATCAGCGCTCCACCAACGCCAGGCTGGCGTTGACCTTGTTCAGCACCAGCGAGAACGCCAGGCTGATGGTGAGGTACGAGCCGACGAGCAGCAGCGCGATGGGGATGGCGGCTCCGGTCTGGTTGCTTACGACGCTGGCGATCACGAACAGCTCGGCGTAACCGGCCAGCGTGGCGAGAGACGAGTTCTTCGTCAGGTTCAGGTACTGGCTGATGACGGGCGGCAGCACGATGCGCAGCGCCTGCGGGAAGACGACGAGCGAGAACGTCTGCGAGTTGGAGAGCCCGAGCGCCATCGAGGCCTCGCGCTGACCGCGGTGCACGGCCTGGATGCCGCCCCTTACGATCTCGCCGATGAACGCCGAGGTGTAGATGACGAGCGCGAGCAGCAGCGCCAAGTAGTTGACCGTGAAGCGGGCACCGCCCTCGTAGTTCGACACGGGGATGCTGGTGCCAGACACGACGAGCGGCCCTACCGGCAGGATCTCTGCGGTGGCTTCGAGGGTGTTCGAGGACTCGGTGGCCGTCTCGGCTTGGCCGAAGGCGGAGAAGCGTCCCGCACCGGGCGCCGGAGTCGCCTCGGCTGCCGCCTGCGCGTCCTGCGGCACCGTGAACAGCGGCGTGCGTACCTGGCCGTCGCGGTCGCTGACCACCACACGCTCGAAGCCGGTGACGACCATAACGATCCCGACGCCGTTGAAGCCGACGCCGGTCTGAGGGTTGAACTCCTCGCCGTTGTCGAACTCGCCGTTATCGTTCTGATCGATGTAGACGGTGGCGACCGACGGGAAGCGGTCGAAGTGAAGCCTGTAACCGGCGCTCTCGGCCGCCTCGGGATCTGCGAAGCTGACCTCGTAGCTCTCCGCTTCGCGCTCGCGCAACAGCGGGAAACGCACGGTGGAGCCGACACGTTGCCGCGACTCGACTAGGTTCTGTGACGTGGCGGTGAGTTGGCCGGACTCGACGTTGATCTTCACGGGCACGAACGGCACGGCTTCGCGGCCGCCGGCCACCTGTCGGTAGACGATGCCGCGGCCGCGGCTGGCGTCGTAGTCGAGCGCCACGCCCTCCGGCACGCTCTTGCCCAGCAGTGATAGCGCGTACCCGCCGCCGGCGACGAGCGCGAAGGCGATGAGCGGGTAGGGCCAGACGCGCCCGACGGTGTCGCGAACCCTGAGGCTGCGGCGGCGCCACAGCCAGGCGGCGACGGCCAGGACGAGAGCCGCGACGAGCCACGGCAGCCACTCGCCGAACCTGTGGGTGGGATAGAGCCACGGGATCGCCAGGCCGATGTTGGACAGCAGCACGCCGCCCGGCAGCGAGACGGGGTTGTTGATGCGCGGCGGGAACGGCAACATGATGGCGGCGTACCAGAACACGATCTGGACGGCCAGCGGGATGTTCCTGAGCAGCTCGACATAGACGGTGGCTATCGTCCTGACCAACCAGTTGGTCGACAGGCGCATGACGCCGACCAGGATGCCGATGAGCGAGGCCAACACCACCCCGACGATCGCGACTTTGAGAGTGTTGAGGAACCCGATGATCAGAGCGCGCGCGTACGAGTCGGCGACCGTGTAGGGGATCGGCGTCTCGGCGATGGGGATCCCGGCGCGTTGTGGCAGGAAAGAGAAGTCCGCCGGCAGGTTGGCGCGAGCCAAGGCGGTCGTGACGTTGTTGACGAGCACACCGATGCCGGCGACGATGAGCAGCACGAAGGCGATCTGGGCGACGATGCCGATCGTCTTGACGTTGCGCCAGAACGGGATAGCGGCGCTGGCGCCGTCTGACTTGCCTGCCTGTGTCGTCATCGCGCCTGGGTCACAAGGGTCATGTAGACGTAGATAGGGTCACCTCTACGGTCTGCGACTGCTGCGCGCAGGCCCTAATGACCAGGGCGGGATGGTGATAGCTCCCGCCCTGGTCAGCGTGGTCAGTTGCTTAACTCGCGGCTCGAAGCCTCAGTTGAACGGGTAGCCGTAGAGCAGGCCGCCGTCGTAGTACTGGGCGTTGAGGCCGCGCTCGAGACCGAACACCGAGCCCGAGCCGAGGTGGCGATCGAAGATCTCGCCGTAGTTGCCGACGGCTTCGATGGCCCGGTAGAAGGCATCAGGAGAGAGGCCGAGCTGCTCGACGTAGGTCTCGTTGCCGGGGGCACCGAGCAGACGCAGGACCTGCGGGTCGCGAGCGGACACCAGCATGTCGCCGACGTTGGCCTGGGTCACGCCGTACTCTTCGGCGTTGAACAGCGCGTAGACGGTCCACTTGACGATGTCGAACCACTGATCATCACCGTGGAGGACGGCCGGGCCGAGCGGCTCCTTGGAGATCAGCACGGGCAGGATCTTGTGGTCGTCTGGGACGCGCAGGGTCTGCTGCAGCGAGACGAGGCCGGAGGAGTCGGTCGTCCAGCCGTCGCACTGGCCGTCGTCGTAAGCCGAGACGAGCACGGGCGAGGTCTCGAAGATCACGGGCGTGAACTGAACGCCGAGGCCGGCCATCGTGGTGCCGAGGTTGGTCTCGGTCGTGGTGCCGGACTGGACGCAGATCGAGCGGCCCTCGAAGTCGCGCAGGCTGTTGATGCCGGAGTCCTTGCGCACCATGAAGCCCTGACCGTCGAAGAACGTGGTCGGAGCGAAGTCGGCGCCCCAGGCGGTGTCGCGGCTGCTCGTCCAGGTGGTGTTGCGGATCAGGACGTCGATCTCGCCCGACTGAAGGGCGGTCGGACGCTCACCGGCCGTCAGGGGACGGTAGACGACGGCGCCGGGATCGCCGAGCACCGCAGCGGCTAGGGCCTTACAGAAGTCGATGTCGAAGCCCTGGTAGGCACCCGACTCGTCGACGTAGCCGAAGCCCGGGAGGTTGGCGTTGACACCGCAACGCAGCTCACCGCGTTCGCGGATGGCGTTGACGACGCTCTGCGAGAACGCGGAGCTGACGAGCGCGGCCAGAACTAGAACTACGAGAACCTTGATGGATCTGGTCATTGGTCCACCTTCCTGATGAACAGGGACATAGATTGACTCCCATGCAATGGAGAGCGCAGGGGTCTGGTTCGGAGGATACCGTCAGGCGCGGGGATGTGTCAAAGCTGACGTTCACCGAACGACAACGCGCGCGGAGGATGACCCTCCGCGCGCGCCTATGCCGCTGGTGTCGCCGTGTCGGGGTGGGTCGCACCCCGGCCAGGACCGGAAGGCGGCTCAGGCCGCCTGGTTCTTCGCCTCCAGCTTGGCCTTGATCCTCTTGAGGACCGTCACCTCTTCCAGCGCCCGCTGGTCGAGCACGCTGCGGATCTGACGGATCTCGTAGTTGATGCCGGGGATCACCAGCTGCTCGAGGGCGTTGACGCGCCGGTTCGTCTTCTTGATCTCCTCGCCGATCATGCGCAGCCGCGTCTCGGTCGCGGCGACCTTGATGATCGCCTCGACCAGCTTGCGGAACTGCTTGGCGGCCTCCAGCGTCTGGGAGCCGGCGCCAACTGGCGAGAACGGCAGGTCGCCGGAGAACTCCGGCGGCTGCACCTGCGGCACCTTGAGACCGAAGATGTTCTCCATCTTCATGCTGATCTCGAGCGGGTCGCCTTCGGCCAACGCCAGGCTGCTGACGGCCTCTGGGCCGTCCCAGGCGTTGGCGAGGAACAGCGCGAAGTAAGCCTCGCGACTGGCCTCGGAGAGCTGCCTGCGCGCCTCGAGCGAGGACTTCACCAGCGCGAAGAACTCGCCTACCAACGCGTCTCGTTTGCGCTTCAGCAGGTCGGCGCCACGGATGGCGAGCTTGACCTGATCGCGCCGCTGCAGCAGGTTCGAGCGGGTCGGTGCGACGTTCTCAGCCACGCTGTCCCTCCTCTACCCTGACCCCAGTCGTCATCAGAGCCTGTCTTTGCCGGCCGCGCCCCACATCTCCTCCATCTTCGCGCCGTAGTACTTGTCGATCTGGTCGTTCGACAGACGCGTGAGCTCGCTCTTGGGAAGCTTGGAGAGGATGGACCAGGCGATGCTGAGCGAGTCGTCGATGCTGCGGTTCTCGGTGCCCTGGTTGATGAAGCGCTGCTCGAACTCGTCGGCGAACTTCAGGTAGAGCTTGTCGGTCTCCGATAGCGCGTCCTCACCCGTGATGGCCACGAGGCGCCGTAAGTCGAGGCCGTTGGCGTAAGCGGACTGCAGCTGGTCGGCGACGTTCTTGTGGTCCTTGCGCGTCTTGCCGTCACCGATGCCGTTGTTCATCAGTCGGCTGAGCGAGGGGCCGGGGTTGATCGGCGGGTAGACGCCCTTGTTGTGCAGCGCGCGCGCCATGTAGATCTGGCCCTCGGTGATGTAGCCGGTGAGGTCGGGGATCGGGTGCGTGACGTCGTCGTCGGGCATGCTCAGGATCGGGAGCTGCGTGATCGAGCCCGGCAGGCCGGTGACGACGCCGGCGCGTTCGTAGATCGACGCCAGGTCGGTGTACATGTAGCCGGGGTAGCCGCGGCGGCCGGGGATCTCCTCGCGGGCGCCGCCGATCTCGCGCAGGGCCTCGCAGTAGTTGGTCATGTCGGTGAGGATGACCAGCACGTGGTAGCCGTGCTCGAAGGCGAGGTACTCGGCCGCCGTCAGCGCCATCTTCGGCGTCAGGAGCCGCTCGACGGCGGGGTCGTCGGCCTTGTTGAGGAACAGCACGCTGCGCGCCAGGGCGCCGGTGCGCTCGAACTCCTGGGTGAAGAAGGTCAACTCGCGCTGCGTGACGCCCATCGCGCCGAACACCACGGCGAACTCGGTGTCCTCGCCGATGACCGTCGCCTGACGGGCGATCTGGGCGGCCAGCTCGTTGGCGGGAAGGCCCGAGCCGGAGAAGATCGGCAGCTTCTGGCCACGGACCAGGCTGATCAGCGAGTCGATGGTCGAGATGCCGGTCTGGATGAACTCCTCGGGCTTGCGCCGAGCGACCGGGTTGATCGGGGCGCCGCCGATGGGGAGCCGCTTGTCGGCGACCACGGGCGGGAGGCCGTCGATCGGGTTGCCGGCGCCGTCGAAGCGGCGGCCGATCATGTCACGGGCGACGCCGAGGCGGGCGACGTTCTCGACGAGGTTGACGCGGGTCGAGGAGAGGTCGATGCCCGAGGTCTCCTCGAACACCTGGAGCACCGTGTACTCCTTGGAGACTTCGATGACCTGCCCGCCGCGCTCGCGGCCGTTGCCGTCTACGATGCGCACGATCGCGTTGTAGCTCAGGTCGGGCGCGTTCTGGAGGAACAGCAGCGGGCCGGAGACGTAAGAGACCTCGCTGTATTCCTTCTTGAGTAGGTTAGAACTCATCTCTCAGCTCCTCGGCTTAGGCGGCCACGGCGAAGCCCTTGGCGAGCTCCTGCACGACGCTGCCTTGGTACGCCGAGAACTCGTCTTCGGCGACGTAACGGGCGCGGTTGATCCTCTCGATGACAGGGTTCTTTAGGATCTCGTCGACGGTGGCGCCTTCATCGAGAGCCGCGCGGGCCACGTCGTAGAACTTCAGCATCATCTGCAGCATGCCGTAGGCCTTCTTCATGGAGCAGGAGGCGTCGACGGGGTCGTAGCCGTTCTGCTGCAGGAAGTCTTGACGCAGGATGCGGCCGGCTTCGATGACGAGGCGCTCCTGGTCCTGCAGAGCGTCGGGACCGACGAGCTGCACGACCTCTTGGAGGTCGGACTCGCGCTGCAGCAGCTCTACCGCGCGGTCGCGCAGCTCCGGGTAGTCCTGCGCGACGTTCTCGCGGTACCAGCCTTCGATGGCCGGCGTGAAGAGCGAGTAGGAGCGGTTCCAGTTGATCGCCGGGAAGTGGCGGCGCCTGGCCAGCGAGGCATCGAGCGCCCAGAAGCAGCCGGTGATGCGCAGCGTCGCCTGGGTGACGGGCTCGGAGAAGTCGCCGCCGGCGGGGCTGACGGCGCCGATGATGGAGACGGCTGCCTCTTCCCCGTTGAGGGTGATGACGCGTCCGCCGCGCTCGTAGAACGCCGCGAGGCGCGAGGCCAGGTACGGCGGGTAGCCCTCTTCGGCGGGCATCTCCTCGAGGCGCGAGGAGATCTCGCGCAGTGCCTCTGCCCAGCGGCTGGTGGAGTCGGCCATGATCGAGACCGAGTAGCCCTGGTCGCGGAAGTACTCAGCGAGCGTGATGCCCGTGTAGATCGAGGCTTCACGCGCGGCCACCGGCATGTTGGAGGTGTTGGCGATCAGTACCGTGCGGTGCATCAGCGGGTTGCCGGTCTGCGGGTCCTCGAGGTGCGGGAACTCGACCAGCACGTCGGTCATCTCGTTGCCGCGCTCGCCGCAACCGACGTAGACGACGATGTTGGCGTTACCGAACTTCGCGATCGACTGCTGCGTCACCGTCTTGCCGGAGCCGAATGGACCTGGGATGGCGGCGGTGCCGCCCATGGTGAGCGGGAACAGCACATCGAGGATGCGCATGCCGGTGAGGAACGGCGTGACCGGGTCGAGCTTGCGCTCGACGGGGCGCGGCTGGCGCACCGGCCAGGGGTGGTACATGCTCAGCTCGGTACCGTCTTCGAGCGTGACGACAGCCTGGTCGATCTTGTAGTCGCCGGCCGGCACTACCGACTTGACGACGCCGCCTTTGCCTGGGGGTACCAGGATCTTGTGCGTGAACGCGAACTCTGGCACGGTGCCGAGAACATGGCCCTGAACGACCGAGTCACCCGGCTTGACCGCGGGCGTGAAGCTCCACAGCTTGTCGCGCGAGAGCGAGTTCACCGTGATGCCTCGGTCGATGTAGGTGCCGGACGCCTCTTGGATCTTATCCAAGGGGCGCTGGATGCCGTCGAAGATGCCGTTGAGCATCCCCGGCCCGAGCTCGACGGCGAGCGGAAGGCCCGTCGAGACGACGCTCTCGCCTACCATCAGACCGCTCGTGTCCTCGTAGACCTGAACGAAGGCGGTTTCGCCGTCAAGCCTGATGATCTCGCCGACGAGGTTCTCCTCGCCGACCCTGACTATGTCGTACATCCGGGAGCCCATCATGCCTTCGGCGATGACGGCCGGTCCCGAGATGCGTCTGATCTTGCCTTCGATGGCCATAATGTTTGCCCTTACGCCTCTCTTGCGCTACTCCAGTTTGATGTCGAAGCCGATGGCGCTGCGCACCAGGTCTTTCATGTACGCAACAGCGTCGTTGCCTTCGGAGAAGGCCGCTCCCAAGCTAGGAACGCTCAAGAGCACAGGCAGATCGCGGCCGCGCATGGCGCGCTCGGTTGCCTTGACGGGGTCTGCGACCAACCCTTCGTCCACGATCACCAGACCGTAGTCGTCGGTGTTGATCAGCTCTTCTAAGTCGTGAACCGCGCTCTCCGCCTGAGATTCGCGAACCGCGACGCCGGCGAGCCGGTAGCCGATGGCAGTCTCGGCGTCGGTGAGCACGATGAGCTTAGGCATGCGCCAGCTCCTTCTCGAGCTGCGCGCGCGGCACGCCGTAGAACTTGCCGCGAGCCAGCAGCCTGATCCTCGCCGCCTCTTCCTCTTTGCGTCTGAGGAAGTCGACGACGACGCCGATGTCGAGAGGGTCGGTCGAGAGCCGCTTGGCGCTCAGGTCGAGCACGGAGCGGATGACCGTCTCGGCTTCCGACAGTCCGGCGGCCTGCGCGACCGCCGCGAACGGACCGCCTGCTAGCGCCTGCAAGGCGCCCGAGTCGGCGTCGGCCATGATCGCGTCGAACGTCGCGCGCGACACGTCACGGCCCCCCGGCACGAACAGCTCGGCCTTGACACCGCCGCCGCGCAGCTTCAGCGCCGTGCGGAGGTTGGTCGCGTCGATCTCTCTCTGGAAGTGGCGCTGCAGCTGAGCCGGCGCGCCGGCCTCCTTGAGACCATTGGCCACGGCCTTGTAGTAGGCCTGGTCGAGGGCAAGCTCGACCGCGAACAGGTCGGAGTCGGACTGGTAGCGCCTGGCCGCGCGCAAGAAGGCGCTGCCGATCGGGTTGCGGGTGAGAGCCAGCAGCTGCGCGGCGGCGACCATGTCGGGAGCCGTCGCGGCTTGCTCGAGCAGTGAGGGCTTGAACTCGCCCGCCGGGAACAGCGAGCCCTGGATGTCGTCCGCCGCCTTCTGAGCGTGCTTGCCGCGCGCGATGGTCTTGGCGTTGGCGAGGTCGTGACGCAGCAAGAGCAGCCCGATCAGCTCACGCGGAGCTCCATCGGAGAAGGTCAGCAGGCTGCGCGCCGTGTGATAGACGTTGCGAGCTACAGCACGGTCGACGGCAGACAGACCCTGTTCTCGGCCTTGCGCCTCTTCGAGTTCGCGCATGTACGGCGACTGCGAGAGCGAGGCCATGAAGGCCCTGAAGTCGGAGCCGTCGAGCGCCGAGCTGAAGAACGCCGGGTCGAGCAGCTTCGACTTCATGCCGCGCACGCGCGCGTTTATGTACCCGTAGTCGCTAGACACTCAGATCAGCTCGCTCCGGCTCCGAACAGAGCCTTCGAAACCTCTGCCGCCAGCTCACCCTTGAGGGCATCGAGCCGACCGAAGAGGCTGTTCTCGACGACGCTGTGGCCCTTGGTGCGCAGGCGCACGCCGCCCTTCACCGCGTCGGAAGCCTCGACCTTCACATCGAGACCGGCTTGGGCGACAGCCGCCTTCGCCAACTCGACTTCCGACTTGGCGACCTCGACCGCGTCGATCGGCTGACCGCCCAAGCTGGCCAGCGCCTCGGCCAAGAGCTTGCCGAGGACCGGTGCGTAGCGCGAGCTATCGGAGACGAGCTCTTCAAGCTTGGCTCTGGCGCCTTCGAAGACACCTTCGACAGCCTCGTGCTGAGCGCGCAGCTTCACGGCTGACGCTTCGAGCTGCGCTGCTGACTTGGCGCGCACGAGACCGGCTTCACGCTGGGCCTTGGCTGTGCGCTCGCGCGCGGCCAGCAAGGCGTCTGCTTCACTACGGGTGGCCGCCAACAGCTCTGAGGCGCGCTGCCGCGCCTCAGACTCGATCCCCTCGATCTCTGCGCTCGCTTCCTTAGCGAGCAGAGCCGAAAGTTCGGCCACGATTAGCCGCCGATCTGGTTGTTGAGGAAGAACGCGATGACGAAGCCGAAGATGATGAGGGTCTCGGGGATCACCAGGTAGATCAGGATCTGACCGAAGGCTTCGGGGCGCTCGGCGAGCGTACCGGCACCGGCGGAGCCGATGGCCGACTGCGCGATGCCTACGGCGATGGCCGAGAGACCGATGGCTAGGCCTGCGCCGAGGGCGATGAGGCCGGCGCCGATGCTCGGGCCACCAGCGGCCTGAGCGAAGGCGATGCTACCGACAACGGCGAAGACGGAGAGACCAACGAGGATACGGGCGAACTGCTTCATCACTTGCCTCCTACCAGCTTGAAGGGTTGATACGGTCGGCCGCTCTCATCGTAGAAGCCGAACTTGGTGAAGAACTCGACATACTGCAGACGCAGGGGCTGCAGTGTATGCCCAATGATCGTAAGGGCCATCGCGACCAGGTGGACTGCCAACCCGACGACGATGCCCAGGATGGGGCCAACCACCGGCAGCAGATGCGCGATGGAGAAGCCCAGGTCGGTGGCCAGGTTGGCCACCAGCGCCGCCGAGAGACCGACGGCGAAGAGCCTCAGGTAGCTGAGGATGTTACCGGAGTTCGAGATGATCTCGACGAGCATCAGCGGCATCTTGGCCAGCACAGCGCCCGCCAGGAAGATGACCATGCCGATGACGACGAGCGTCATGATGAGCGGGGTCAGGTTGCCGTTGAGGTAGTTGGCGGCGAACAGCACGACAGCGCTGAGGCCGCCGACCATGCCGATGCCCTCGTACACGTGCTTCATATCGTGATGCTTGAAGCCGTAGATCGTCCTGATCACCCAGCCGCCGATGACCTGCAGCACTCCGAAACCGATGCTGGCGAGCAGCAGCGGGGTGAACACCTCGACGCGGAACAGCGGGATGTTGATGAAGCCATAGCCGGGGTCGTGGTGCAGGGTCGTGTAGAAGATCGGCTTGCCGGGCGGGAAGTGCTCGAGGAAGTTCCCGAAGAACTCGCCGAACATGAAGCCGAACACGATGCTCCAGGCGGCGCACCAGTAGATCAGCGTCGACATGTTCTTCAGCGACTCCGGCGGGAACGTGATGCCCAGCGGCCCCAGGCTCAGCGACTTGCCGGCGCCGCCCATGCGCTTGAACAGCGTGGCGATGACGGCGAAAAGCAGCCCGAAGCCGATGTCGCCCACGACGAGCCCGAAGTAGAGCGGGAAGAACACGGCGAGGGTCCAGCTCGGGTCGAAACCGCCGTACTTGGGCGGTGCGAACAGGTTGAGCAGCGACTGGAACGGCTTGACCCAACCCGGGTTCTCGAGCTTGACGGGTACGCCGTGATCGTGATGCTCGTCGGCGGCGCGGGCGTCGACGACGATGTCCGACTTGAACTGCTGCGAGAGCGTCGCTACGACCTTGGTCTTGTCGGCGCTCGGCACCCAGCCGCGCAGCGCGAAACCGTAGCGGCCCTCGGCGAGGTCTTCGAGCCTGTGGTAGCGCTCCGATTGGTTGAGAGCGAGGCGGTTGAGCTGACGCAGGCGCATCTCGTGCTGTGATCCGAGCCGGCCCAGTTCCTCTTTGATGGCCGCGAGGCGCTTAGGCACGAACTGCGAGCGCTCCTCGATGACGTGCGCAGCCTTGGCGATGCCGTGGGCGGCGTAGCGGTCGGGGAGCGTCAGCTCGGCCACGCCCGCCTTCGACAGCGCCGAGCGCAGCGCGGGGGCGTCGCTCTGCAGCGTGGCGGCGACGACGAGCATCTCGCCGGCGTGACGCCTGGAGGCGAGCTCGAAGCGGTCGCCGAGCTCGGCCTTGAGCTTGGCCGCGACCTCGGGAACGTCCTTCTCGGGAACGAGGAAGGCGCTGCCTGACAGGTAGCGCGAGCCGTCGAGGGGCGCCAGCAGCGGTGCGAGGTCTCGCAGGAGCGGCTGGAACGTGCGCATCAGCTCGCTCTCGTCTTGCAGGTCGGTGCGCTCGGCGAGCAGCCTATCGACGAGGGAGCCGAGCTCGGCGAGGTGGCCCTCGAGCTCGACAGGATCCTCGTTGGTCTCTGCCCTGCCGGGGACCGAGCCGTCCGAGACGATGCCCAACGCGTCGAGCAGCGCCGTGGTCCGCGCTGCGAGTCGATCCCAGCTCTCTTTGGTCGCGCCGTCGGCGCCGCTGAGCTTTACGCGCTTCAGCGAGCCCGACTCGTCCTTGAGGGCCATGGAGGGATCGAGCGACTCGACCTGCACGACGCCGAGGTTCTGAAGGGTGGCTAGGACGTCCTTGGCGAGCGAGCGCCTACCGACGACCGTTACCTGGTCCATCGCCGCGATCACGGCAAGACCTTCTCCAGTACCGACTTGACGGCAGCCTCGCGGTGCGCGTCGGCGCGCAGCTTGAGCGCCTGAGCGGCCTCCTTGGCTGCCGACACGATGGCGGCGTGAGCCGTCTGCGCCTCGGCATTACCGGCTTCCGCCTCCGAACGCGCCAACTGCTCGGCCTTCTCCTTCGCGGCTGCCAACGCGGCCGCGGCATCGTTGTGGGCCTGATCGATGGCAGCCTTGGCCTTGGCCTTGGCGTCGTCGACCTTGGCTACGAGGCTCTTCTCCTGGTTAACCAGGTCTTGGAGCAGTCGTTCACCATGCGCTTCCAAGCGGTCCTCCTTCCACCACGCAGACACACCGACCGCACTGCGCCGACGAGCTTGCGGGAGTTTCAACGAAGAGGCATAAAAAAACGTCGTCCTGTGGCGTGTAAACGCCCCTGACGCGTCTATGGCCAAAGATACCAGGGGTCAAACAGGGGTGTCAATCGAGACGTTTGTCCCTTGTGACGACCGTGGTGAGGCGGTTCGACCAGACGTCAACGAAGCCTTCAGCTTCAGCGACCAAGCGACCTCAGCGCCGCGTCTTGGCGCACCGAGGCTCGGGTAGACTCGCTCGTGGCCGACACGCCCAGAGGTCTGGACAGCAAGGCGCGGGGCGCCTACTACACCCCGCCGGCGGTCGCCAAAGCGCTCGTCGACTGGGCGGTGACGGCGCCGGGCCGCGTGCTCGACCCGGCTTGCGGCGATGGTGCGTTCCTCACGGCTGCCCTCACACGCTTGGGCGAGATCGCTGGCGGCGGTGAGGTCGTCGGGGTCGAGGTCGACGCCGCGGCCGCAGCCGCGGCCCGCGACGCCGTGGCAGCGCACGCGGACGCGAGCGCCGCGCTCGGTCTGAGGAGCGGCCCTACCGGCTGGAGTCTGCTGCGCAGCGACTTCCTCGACGTGTCGCAGAGCGACATCGCGCGCGTCGATGCCGTCGTTGGCAACCCTCCGTTCGTGAGGTTCCAGCGGCTCAGCCGGGCGCAGCGCGCCGTGGCGGGTGAGCGCGCCGCGGCCGCCGGGGTGGCGTTGGACCCGTTGGCGAGCTACTGGGCCCCGTTCCTGATCCACGCCTCGACGTTCTTGCAGCCGGGAGGCCGCTTGGCGCTGGTGCTGCCGGCTGAGTTGGGTCACGCGCGCTACGCCAAGTCGATACTCGCCTACCTCGCTGGCAGGTTCAGGCGCGTCAGGCTGGTCGCGTTCGAGCAGCCTCTCTTCCCACACCTCGACCAGCACACGCTCCTGCTACTGGCAGACGGTCACGGCCGGCCGGGCCGGTCGTTCGCTCTCGCCAAGGTTAGGTCGGCCGGCGAGCTGGCCGGCGGCCTCGAGTCGCTGCGCTACGAGCCGCTCGACACCGAGGGTCTGACGAGGGGCAACGTCAAGCTGCATCACGCCTGGCTCGAGTCGGAGGCTGCCGAGATGCTGTCGTGGCTGCGCTCGAGCCGCAGCGTCAGCAGGCTCGGTCATCACGCCAGGGTGATGATCGGGTACGTGACCGGCGCGAACGACTACTTCCATCTCGACCCCGAGCAGGCGCTCGAGTTGGGGCTCGGCGCGTCGCAGTTGCGCAGAGCCGTCTTCCGCTCGCGGGCGCTCGAAGGGACCGCGTTCACCGACGCCGACTGGCTGCGCGCGACCGAGTCGGGCGACGCGGGGCTGCTCTTCTCCCCCAACGATGAGAGCGACGCTGCGGTCAGCGCCTACCTCAGCTCCGGCCTCGCGTCGGGCGTCGACGCGCGCGCCAAGGCTCGCCACCGCACCCCTTGGTACCGGGTCACGCGCACGGCCCCTCCCGACCTGCTGCTCACGGCGATGGCCGGAGTCGCACCGCGGCTGAGCGTCAACGACGCTCAGGTGGCGGTCTGTAACACCCTCCACGGTGTGTGGCGCCGCTCGGGCAGCGGCGCAGCGGCCGCGACGACGCTGGCCGCCGCCGCCCTCAGCTCCCTGACCGAGCTGTCCGCCGAGATGGAGGGTCACGCGCTCGGCGGGGGGCTGCTGAAGCTGGAACCGTCGGCGGCGCAGGCCCTGTTGTTGCCGCTGCCCGCCGCACCGAGCGCGGAGGTCGACGGCGTGCAGTGGCGCGCGTTGGAGAGGCTCGTCAGACGCGGCGATCGCGCCGGAGCCAGGGCCGCGGCAGACGCCGCCTACCTCGTCTCGATCCCGGGGGTAGGTGAGCGCGGCGCCGAGGTGCTAGCCGCGGCCGCCGAGACGCTGAGGGTGCTGAGACGCGGACCCCGTGCGGGCGACGCGGCGACCTGACGACGCTCCCCAGTCGGTCAACGGTCAGCGCCCGCGTCTCCTCTGGCGTTCGATGGTCGAGGAGGCGCGCGAGCGCCTCTCCGCCTCGCGAGCCGCGTAGCTCGCCTGCACGGTTCGCAGCTCCTCGTAGAGCTCGGCGAGCGCAGCGGGAGCCAGATCGCCGGCCGCCAGCTCGCGCTGGATCTGGTTGAGGCGCGCCCGCAACGCTTGCAGGCTGCTCGCCTTGTCGCTCTCGATCTGCAGCTCGCGCAGCCGAGACAGCGCCTTGTCGATCTGACCGTCGAGGTCGATCTTGGCGCGCTGGCCCGGCGCGCCGCCCTCGTCGAGGAGGCGGCTGAAGATCAGCGCGGCCTCGGCTCCTTCGGCGTGCTCGTGAAGCAGGTTGCGCGGGTCGCTGACGCCGGCTAGGCAGTCGGTGACGAAAGCCTCGAGGAGCGAACGGCGCCGCCCGCCACCGCTGCGACCGCTCGCTGTTTGGTCGCCGCTGTCGTACCCGAGAGAGGCGGCGACCTGCTCCGCCAGCTCGGGCAGTCGCTCCTCGTCTAGGAGCAGTAGCGTCACGAGCTCGGCTTCGAGCTTACGAGTCTGATCCAGGTCGGTCGCGGGTCCGCGCATACCCCTCACCTCGAGCGCGCTCGGGCGCTTGGCCGTGCGCGAGGCCAGCCACTCGTCGAGGCGCGCCGGGGCGATGCCGAGGCGGTCTATGACGAGGCGCCGCATCTCAGCGGCTACCGGGTCGAACAGCTCGCGCGGCCGCAGAACGCCCTGCAGCTCCTCGAGTATCTGCCTTTGGCCGTCGACCGAGTCGGCGTCGTGGCGCGCCAGGACGCGCTGGAAGCGGAACTCGACCTCGGAGACGCCTTCGGTGAGTGCCAGCTTGAACTCGTCGAGATGGCCGCCGAGAACCGCGTCGGCAGGATCCTTGCCGTGCGGCACGCGCACGGCCTTGACCATCAGGCGTCGCCCGACGGCCTGATCGAGCCCCGACAGCACCGCCTTCTGCCCCGCCTCGTCGGCGTCGAACGCCAGGTAGACCGTGTGAGCGTCGAGGCGCGCCAGCGACTCCGCCTGCTCCTCCGTCAGGGTGGCGCCGAGCGCGGCGACCGCGTTGCCGATGCCAGACTGGTGCAGCGCGATGACGTCGGTGTACCCCTCCACCACGACGACCTCGCGGCTCTCGCGGATCGCGCTCCTCGCCCTGTCGAGGCCGTAGAGGAGCTCCGACTTCTTGAACAGCGCCGACTCCGGACTGTTCATGTATTTGGGCAGCGAGTCGTCCAACACCCTGCCGGAGAAGCCGACGAGCCGGCCGAGACGGTCCTTGATCGGGAACATCAGGCGCGACCTGAAGCGGTCGTAACGGCGACCGCGCTCGTTCTCGATGACCAGCCCGAGTGCGAGCAGGTCGTCCTCTCTCACACCCTTGCCCAGCGCGTGCTTGAGCAGCCCGTCCCACCCCGAAGGCGCGTAGCCGATCTCGAACGCCTCGACGCTCTCGTCGGAGAGCTTGCGGCGCCTGAGGTAGTCGCGGGCGGCCGGCTCGGACTCGAGCTGCGACCTGAAGTACGCGAGGGCGAGCTGGTTGACACGGTAGAGGTCGTGTCGCTCCTTGGCCGCTTGCGGCGAGGCGCCGACCTCGATCCCGACCCTATCGCCGAGCTGCCGCAGCGTGTCGCCGAAGCTGAGCCCCTGGGTCTCCATCACGAACTTGAAGACATCGCCCCCGGCGTGACAGCCGTAGCAGTAGTAGAAGCCTCTGTCGACGTCGACGTTGAAGCTAGGGGTCTTCTCGCTGTGGAAGGGACACAGACCCTTGAGCTTCCCGCGGCCCGCGGGTCTGAGAGCCACTACCTGACCGATCACCTCGGCGATGTCGAGGCGTTCTCTTATCCGCTCCTTGACGTCTTCTTCCATGCAGCTTGCTCTCTTCGCGGCGGCCCGCCGGCGAACGTGGCTCTACTCGTATCTGCGCTCAGATGCCGGCTTCGGCCGGGAACAGCGGGAGGTGGCCGAGCGCGATGACGTCGCCCCGCTCTTCGCCTTCGCTGAACACCACGAGCGTGGCTACCACCGCCGCCCCGACGTCCTCGAGCAGCTCGACGAGCCCGTTGAGGGTTCCGCCCGTCGACACGACGTCGTCGACGATCGCGACGCGCTTGCCGACCAACCTCGGTACGTCGGCGCCGTCGATGACGAGGTCTTGCGGCTTGCCGGTGGTGATGCTCAGCACCGAGCGCTTGACCGAGCCGACCATGTAAGGCTTGAGCGTCTTGCGCGCGACGATGTAAGGAACGCCGGTCCTGACGCTGATGGCGTGGGCCAGCGGCACGGCTTTCACCTCGGGCGTGACCATGACGTCGACGCCCTCGGGCATGCGCTTCGAAAGCTCCTCGGCGGCCGCCTCGGTCAGCCGGGTATCGCCAAGCATGTTGAAGAGCGCGACCGAGACCGCCCCCACGCGCACTACTTGAAGGTCTCTCTCCTGGTCGCCTACGACGACGCGATGGGTCGGCACGCTACCAACTTCCTTCCCCGCCTTACAGCTTCACGGCGCCGGCACCGCAACACCGCCGAAAGCAGCCTACAGCGCCGGGAACGCGCAGGGTGACATGCTACTATCCGCGTCGTGGAGGAGCTAAGGCTGCGCCCGACCACGCTCGCTGAGTACGTCGGTCAGACGCGCCTGAAGCGCAAGCTGGCCGTCTATCTCGAGGCCGCCAGGTCGCGCGGCGAGGCTCTTGATCACCTCCTACTCTACGGCCCCCCTGGACTCGGCAAGACGACCTTGGCGCACATAGTGGCTTTCGAGCTCGGCGTCGGGATCAGGGTGACGTCGGGGCCAGCCATCGAGAAGCCCGGCGACCTAGCGGCGATACTCACCAACGCCCTCGAAGACGGCGACGTCTTGTTCATCGACGAGATCCACCGCCTGGGCCGGGTGGCGGAGGAGCATCTCTACCCCGCCATGGAGGAGTTCAAGATCGACATAGTTCTCGGTCAGGGCCCGGCAGCGCGCTCCATCCGGCTCGAGCTGCCCCGCTTCACC
The DNA here is from genome assembly GCA_964392895.1 of uncultured bacterium. Classification (GTDB taxonomy): domain Bacteria; phylum Deinococcota; class Deinococci; order Deinococcales; family Trueperaceae; genus CAYMRL01. The sequence continues at coordinate 101,095 of CAYMRL010000003.1, read as the reverse complement.
CTGATAGGCGCCACCACTCGCCCTGGACTGATAACGGGCCCGTTGCGGAGTCGCTTCGGCATCATCGAGCACCTCGAGTTCTACTCCGCCGACGAGCTGGCCGCCGGTGTCGCGCGCGATGCCGAGCTGGCCGGCCTGATGCTCGATCATGGTGCCGCGCTCGAGATCGGACGTCGGGCACGCGGAACCATGCGGATCGCCAAGCGCCTGCTGAGACGAGTGAGGGACTACGCCGACGTCGCCGGCGAGACCGCAATAGGATTGGAACGCGCCCGCTCCGCTCTGGACGCGCTCGGCATCGATGACGCCGGACTCGACAGGCGCGATAGGGCCATCCTTGGATGCATCGTGGAGAGGTTCGCCGGCGGTCCCGTCGGCCTCGACACCTTGGCGACTGCCGTGAGCGAGGACGCAACGACTTTGGAAGAGGTCTACGAGCCTTTCTTGATCCAACGAGGATTGCTGCAGCGGACGGCGCGGGGTCGCGTCGCGACGCCGGAGGCTTACAGGCATCTGGGACTGCCGGTGCCCGTGAGCCTCGAGGTCGGGCTCTTCGTCGACGGCGGTAAGGGTTGAACGGATGATCCAGGGCAGCCTGCGCAACATGCCCGTCTCCGACGTCTTCCAGGTAATCGCAACCGGACAGAAGTCGGGCGTGCTCACGGTCGAGCGCGCCAACGCGCGCGCGCGCATCTACTTCGATCACGGCCAGATCGACTTCGCCCACGTGCAGCCGGGCGTACACCTCGGCGAGATCCTGGTGCGCATGGACTTGGTCGGCTCGCACGAGGTTCAGGAGATCCTCAAGCGCCAGCACACCGAGAACGCAGGCACGCGCCTCGGCCTGATGGCCGTCGAGATGGGTCTGCTGCAGGAGAAGGACCTGCGCAGAGCCCTCGAGCGCCAGATCTACGAGGTCGTCGCCGACCTGCTGACGTGGTCGGAGGGGCGTTTCGACTTCACCGACAGGCCAACGGACGCCTCGCAGGCGCCGACCGAGCACAGCGTCGACTCGATGATGCTGCTCATGAGCATCGCTCAGCGCCAACACGAGTTCGAAGGCAGCGAGCTCCCACCAGGCACCGTGTTCGTGCGGAAGGGGGACCCGACCAAGGCGAGCATGCCGACCGGGGGCTGGGAGGTGCTCGGTTACGTCGACGGGCGCAAGTCGGCGCGGACGCTGTCGGCCGAGCTCGACCTCACGGAACGCCACGTCTTCCACATCCTGACCCAGCTCCACAAGGCCGGGGTCATCGAGCCGGCGCCTTACGCCGTCGTCGATCCGCTCGTGCTCGTCGTCTCCCCCAGCACCGCCTTGCAGCGCCTCATCCGCCTGGCGCTGCAGCGCGCCGGGTTCCGCGCCGAGACGGTCACCTCCTACGCCGAGGCTGAGGCCGCCACCGACCAGTTCCACCCGAGCGCCATGGTCATCGACGACGACGGCGACGGCTCGGCCTGGGACCTCGTCAAGGAAGTTAGGCGTCGCCCCGGCCACGCTCACCTGCAGATGCTCGTCCTCGTCGACGAGATGCCCCGCACCGGACCGTTCCGGCGACTCCCCAAGGCCGAGACCCTGCTCAAGCCGTTCCACGAGCTGCGGCTGCAAGAGCTGGTGAGCCGCCTGGTCGGACGTCCCGCCACCTGACCCTCGCAGGGATCGCCTTCTCGATGAAGAGGCTCTGTCAACCAGGGTTGCCGGGCCGGCGTGCGACGTTGTTATCATCGCAGTGTCGAACGAACCGACTGATCGGAGCCGCGCGCCACTGCGTTCGGCGTGAGGCGCCGTCGTAACCGCCGGTCGTTCTAAGCGTGCCTGGTATGTCCGTAAGTTCGCGGACGCCGGCACGCAGGAGAGGGGACCACATGAGGAAGCTGGTAGTAGCACTCGGCATCGTTCTCTTGACCAGCCTGGCGGCAGCGCAGACGGTGACGGTAGCGGCCGGCGCCGTCGGCATCGAGCTGCAACTGACTCGCGAAGCCGCGGCCCGCTACATGGAGCAGAACCCCGGTGTCACGGTCAACGTGCTCGAGACACCCGACCTGGCCGACAGCCGCCTCGGCGTCTACCTGCAGCTGTTCGAAGCCCAGTCGCCGTCGGTCGACATCTACCAGATCGACGTGATCTGGCCCGGTGACCTCGCCGAGCACTTCGTCGACCTCTACGAGTACGACGGTTTCCGCGAGGCGGCGACCCAGCACTTCCCCGCCATCATCGAGAACAACACCGTCAACGGGCGCCTCATCGGCATCCCGTGGTTCACCGACGCCGGTCTGCTGTACTACCGCACTGACCTGCTGGAGAAGTACGGTTTCTCCGGACCCCCGGCCACCTGGGACGAGCTGACCTCGATGGCGCAGACGATCCAGGACGGCGAGCGCGCAGCCAACCCCGACTTCTGGGGCTTCGTGTGGCAGGGCAACTCGTACGAGGGCCTCACCTGTGACGCCATCGAATGGGTCTACTCCAACGGCGGCGGCACGATCGTCAGCCCCGACGGCGTGATCACCATCAACAACCCGGCCGCCATCGCGGCCGTCGAGCGCGCAGCCGGCTGGGTAGGCACCATCTCCCCCAACGGCGTCACCAGCTTCGGCGAGGAAGACGCTCGCAACATGTGGCAGGCCGGCAACGCCGCCTTCATGCGCAACTGGCCCTACGCCTACAGCCTCGGCAACGCCGCGGACAGCGTGATCGCCGGCCAGTTCGACGTCTCGCCGCTCCCCGCCGGTGACGGCGGCAGCCCGGCAGCCGCCCTCGGTGGTTGGCAGCTCGGCGTCTCGCGCTACAGCGCCAACCCCGCCGTCGCCGCCGACGTCGCTCTGTTCCTCGCCTCGTACGAAGAGCAGAAGATCCGCGCGGTGGTCGGCAGCTACAACCCGACGGTCATGGCTCTCTACGAGGATGCCGAGGTCCTCGAGGCCGTGCCGTTCTTCGGTAGCCTCTACGACGTCTTCATCAACGCGGTCGCCCGCCCCTCGACGGTGGCGTCCCCGAACTACGCCGAGGTGTCGAGGCTGTTCTCCTCAGCGGTTCACAGCGTCCTCACCGGTGACGAGACGGCTGCGACGGCGCTCGCCATCGCGGAGCTCGACATCCAGGACCTGACCGGGTTCGAGACCGGGCAGCCTTAAGCCGCGGGTGACGGTAGCTAGTTCGCTCGGCCTGGGTCTTCGGACCCGGGCCGAGTCCTTATCGGCCCGGCGCCGCGACGAAGACGGCTAGCCGTGGCCGACGCATCCGCCACAACACCGGCCCCTGCGCGCGGCCCTGGACGCGGCAGCGGCTCGCTGGCGCGCAACGAGCGGCGCATCGCGCAGCTGCTGCTGGCGCCCACGTTCATCGTGCTCGCCGTCATCGCCTTCTACCCGTTCGCGCGGGTCGTTCTGAGCAGCTTCACCAACGCCCGCTTCGCCAGCAGCGGCGAGACCAGCTACGTCGGCATCGCCAACTACCGGCAGCTGCTCTCTCTCACCATCCGCGAGCTGCCAAAGAGGCTCGACGACGGCGGGCAGCCGGTCGTGGTCGACGGCAGGACCCAGTACCAGAACTGGATCGAGGTGCTGCCGCGCCAACCGCTGCGCTACCGCGCCGTCTTCGAGTTCGACCTCCTCGGCAAACGCTACGTGCTCGGCGCCGTCTCCTCGGGCTTCGTGAGGGCGATCTGGGACACGGCCGTGTTCAGCATCGTCGCCGTCTCGCTCGAGACCATCCTCGGCATGATCATCGCGCTGGTGCTGGTCAGCAACTTCCCTGGCCGCGGCGTCATGCGCGCGGCGATGCTCGTCCCCTGGGCCGTCATCACGGCGGTCTCCGCACGCATCTGGGAGTGGATGCTGCAGCCTACGCGGGCCGGGCTCTTCAACGCCGTCGGCAGCTACCTCGGAATCTCGGACGGTCGCACCGACTTCTTCGGCAGCAGCGCGCTGCAACTGCCCTCGATGATCATGATGGACGTCTGGAAGACCACGCCGTTCATGGCCCTGCTGCTGCTGGCGGGCCTCTCGACCATCCCCTCGGAGTTGTACGAGGCTGCCGAGATCGACGGCGCCAGCCGCATCAAGCAGTTCTTCCGGATCACGTTGCCGCTGCTGACGCCGACCCTGGCCGTCGCGCTCATCTTCCGCACACTCGACTCGCTGAGGGTCTTCGATATCTTCCAGGTCGTGCTCGGCAGCAGGCGCTACTCGATGGCGAGCTACGCGCAGGACGTGCTCATAAACCAGCGCGACTTCGGGCTGTCCTCGGCGGCGTCGGTCATCATCTTCGCCATCGTAGCCGTGTTCGCCGTCATCTACGTCAGGGGGATGCGGGTGGACACGCAGTGACGCGCGCTCAACGCAAGCTCGTGGGCCGCGTCTTCTTTTGGCTGCTTATCGGCGTGATCTTCGTCTACCTGATGTTCCCGTTCTACTGGGCGCTGGTCTCGGCCCTCAAGTCGCAGCCCGAGCTGATACGCACCCCCGCCACCCTGTGGCCGCAGAACCCGGTGCTCACCAACTTCCAGGCGGTGCTCGGCAACGACAGGTTCGTGAGGGCGATGCTCAACTCCACCCTCGTCGCCGCGTCGGTGACGCTGCTGAGCCTGGTCGTTGGCTCGTTCGCGGGCTACGCCCTCGGCAAGATGCGCTTCGCCGGGAAGCAGCCCGCTCTCTACGTAATCCTCGCGATGACGATGTTCCCGCAGATCGCCGTGCTGGCCGGACTCTACGCGGTCATCCGGGTCCTCGGCATGCCGGCGATACCGAGCATGATCCTGTCGTACCTGCTCTTCACCCTGCCCTTCACGGTCTGGGTGCTGACAGCGTTCTTCAGGGCGCTGCCCGACTCGCTGCTGGAGGCGGCCCAGGTCGACGGGGCGACGCTGATGCAGTCCTTCAGGCTGGTGCTGCTGCCGTTGGCCGCTCCGGCGATGGTCACGACCGGCCTCCTCGCGTTCATTCAGGCTTGGAACGAGTACCTGTTCGCGCTGACCTTCACCATAATCGATCCCATCTCTAGGACGGTGCCCGTCGCGATCGCGCTGTTCACCGGCGAGATCGCGCGTCAGGAGCCGTTCGGTGAGATCATGGCGGCTGCCGTCATCGTGACGATCCCGCTGGTGGTGCTGGTGCTGATCTTCCAGCAGCGCATCGTCGCGGGTCTCACGGCCGGCGCGGTGAAGGGCTGAGCCTGCCTACTAGAGGCCGCTGTCGGGGTTCTCGGCGGCGGCCTCGACCTCACGCAGCACCTCCGGGTTGGCTATCACCTCGAGGTTCGTGAGGGCGCCTCGGTTGACGAGCTGGGCGATAGCCAGTTCCATCGGTTTGCCGGAGCGGGTCCTCGGCAGCTCCGAGAGGCTGAAGATCCGCTTCGGCACGTGCCGTGGAGACGCCTCCGAGCGCAGCACGGCTCTGATGGTCGCCGCCAGCTCGCGCGTCAGCGCGCTGCCTTCGAGCACCACGAAGAGCCAGATCTCCTGATCGACGGAACCGGGCTCCTGCCTGCCTACCGCCGCTGCCTCTACTACCTCGCCGACCGCCTCGAGCGGACGGTAGATCTCCGCGGTGCCGATGCGCACGCCACCCGGGTTCAGCGTGGCATCCGAGCGTCCGTGCACGATCACGCCGCCCGTGGGCGTGCGCTCGATGAGGTCGCCGTGGCGCCACACGCCTGGGAAGGCCTCGAAGTAGGCCGCCCGGTAGCGGCTCCCAGTGGGGTCGTCGACGAGCCGCAGCGGCATCGAAGGCAGCGGCTTCCTGCACACCAGCTCGCCCGGCCCCTCGCTCAGCTCGGTTCCGGTCTCGTCGTAGACGGCCAGGTCGACGCCCAACGCCGGCCGCTGCAGCTCGCCGGCGTAGACGGGCAGGGTCGGGACTCCGATCATGAAGCAGCCGACGATGTCGGTCCCACCCGAGACGCTGGCTAAGTGCAGGTCGGGCTTGAACGAGTCGTAGATGTAGGCGTAACCGGCAGTGGCGAGCGGTGAGCCGGTGACGGCGACGGTGCGTAGGCGCTCGAGAGCGAAGCGCTCGCGCGGGGTCACGCCGGCAGCCATCAGGGCGTGGACGAAGCGGGCGCTGGTGCCGAACAGCGTGAACCCGAGCCTGTCGGCGGCCTCGAGCAGCGCGGTCGGGTCCGGGTGGGAGGGCGAACCGTCGTACAGAACCGCCGCGGCGCCCTGAGCCAGCACCGAGACGAGCCAGTTCCACATCATCCAGCCGCAGGTCGTGAAGTAGACGACCGTGTCGCCGGGGCGGATGTCGAGATGCAGCCGCTGCTCCTTGGCGTGTGTGAGCAGCGCTCCGCCAGCGCGGTGCACCAGCGCCTTCGGCTTGCCGGTGGTCCCCGACGAGAACAGGACGTAGAGCGGCTGATCGAACGGCAGCGCGGAGAGCTCGAGCGCTGTCCGCTCGGGTCCGCGAGCCAGCCACTCCTCCCAGCTCGCGCCAGGAGCCTCGGCGGTGGCGTCTTCCTCGCCATGGCTCGGCAGCCTCACGACGTCTACAGCGAGCTCGCGCGCCAGCGCCGCGACCGCCTTGGACGTGTCGAAGCGCTTGCCGCCGTACCTGTAGACCGTGGTGGCGAAGAGCAGTTTGGGTGCGAGCTGGCCGAAACGAGCAGCGGCGGCGGCCTCGCCGAAGTCGGGCGAGCAGGTGGCGAACACCGCCCCGATGCCGGCACAGGCCAGCAGGACCGCCACCGTCTCCGGCACGTTGGCGGCGAAGGCGACGACCTGATCGCCAGGCCCGACGCCCGACGCTCTCAGGGCGCCCGCGACGCGCGCCACCAGCGCCCTCAGCTCCCGGTAACTGAGGCGCCGCTCGCCCGTGAAGTCGGTCTCGCTGAGCGCGATGATGGCGGTCTGGTCGGGATCGGTGACAGCCCGAGGATAGAGCAGCGCCTCGGCGAAGTTGAGGGTCGCACCCTCGAACCACGCTGCCTCCACCATGGGGCCGTCCGAGACGGCGCGCCGCGCCGAGCCGCCTAGTGGCAGGGCCAGGAAGCGCGCAAGGGCGGGCCAGAACAGCTCCGGCTCGGCGACGCTCCAAGCGTGCAGCTCATCGTAGTCGCGAAGCTCGCGGCCCGCGACGGCGGCGGCGGCCAGCCTGAACGCTTCCAGCGCGCTGGCTGAGACGCGCTCGGCATCAGGGGTCCACAGCGGTACACGACTCGGCGCCGCACCAGGCTCGGCGCCTGCTGCTGACTGCTGCGTCTCACGTCGTGTACCCGGCATGCTGCGCGCGATTGTACCCTTGCGCCTGATGCGCTCCCGATCCAGAGCAGCCGACGACACGCACGCCACCGACACGACCGCCACCGACGCTCCAGGCGCCCAGCGGCGTCGCGGCCGAGCATTGGGCCGTCAGGAGCGCGCGCGCCTCGCGCGCCTTCTCTCCTACACGCGGCCGTATCGCGGCGCGCTCATCGGCGGGATGGTGGCTGTGGCGGTCGCCGGCGCGCTCAGCTTGGCTTTCCCGCTGCTGGTCCGCGACCTGCTCAACTCCGCCTTCGCGCCTGGCGCGGTCGACACTGCCGCCAGAAGCGCTCTCGACAGGACGGCCGTGCTGCTCTTCGTCCTGATGGCCGTGCAGGCGGTGTTCAACTACCTGCGGACCAAGCTGCTCGGCGGCGTCGGCGAGTCGGTCGTCGCCGACCTGCGCAAGGCGCTGTTCGGACACCTGCTCAGCCTCGAGGTCGACTACTTCGAGGCGCGCAAGACGGGTGAGGTCCTCTCGCGACTCACCTCTGACGTCGCCACCGTGCAGGCGAGCGTGTCGCAAGCGCTGGCTCAGATACTCAACCAGGCGTTGACACTCTTCGGCGGCATCGCCGTCCTGCTGGTGCTGAACTGGCGACTGACACTGGTGATGCTGGCTGTCGTGCCTGCCGCCGTCGCAGTAGCCGGCCTGTTCGGACGCGCTCTGCGGCGCGCCAGCACGCGCTTCCAGGACTCGCTGGCCAACGCCAACGCCGACGCGGAGGAGGCCATCGCCGGGATCCGGGTCGTCAAGTCGTTCACGGCCGAGGCTTTCGAGGCGCAGCGCTACTCGCACCGCATCCAGGAGGCGCTCGACGTCGCCTTGGCGCGCGTCGGGCTGCGCGCCCTGTTCGCGCCGACGCTGATCCTCGGGTTCTCGGCGGCGATGGCGGTGGTGCTCTGGTACGGCGGGCGCCTGGCCCTTTCCGGCCAGTTGCTCGGGGGTGACCTGGTCGCGTTCCTGCTGATAACCGTCTTCGTGGCCGGCTCGCTCGGCACCTTCACCGGTCTGTGGGCTCAGTTGCAGGAGTCGCTCGGCGCCTCCGAGAGGATCTTCGAGATCTTGGATGAGCGGCCGTCGCTCGCGGCAGCGGCGCCAGGCGAGGCTGGAGAGGCTTCGCCGCGCGCGGTGGAGAAGGGCGCTGCGAGCCTGGCCTTCAGAGGGGTCTCGTTCACCTACCCCGGCGGTCGCCCCGATGTGCTGAAAGACATCGACCTCGAGGTGGCGGCTGGCGAGGTCGTCGCGCTGGTGGGTCCCAGCGGTGCTGGCAAGTCGACGCTGGTCGCACTGGTGCCGCGGTTCTTCGACCCTGCCAGCGGCAGCGTGGCGCTGGCCGGCAGCGACCTGCGGACCTTCGAGCTGAGCGCGCTGCGCAGGAGCATCGCCATCGTCCCGCAGGAGACGTACCTGTTCTCCGGCAGCGTCGCCGACAACATCAGGTACGGCCGCGCCGATGCTGATGACGCCGAGGTGACACGCGCCGCCGAGGACGCCGATGCCATCGAGTTCATAGAGGCCCTGCCTCAGGGCTTCGCGACCGAGGTCGGCGAGCGCGGCGTACGGCTGTCGGGTGGGCAGCGGCAGCGGATCGCCATCGCCAGGGCGCTCATCAAGGACCCCGCGGTGCTGATCCTCGACGAGGCCACGAGCTCGCTCGACAGCGAGTCGGAGGCTCAGGTGCAAGCCGCGCTCGCTCGCCTGATGCACGGCCGAACGACGCTGGTCATCGCGCACAGGCTAGCCACGGTGCGCGGCGCCGACAGGATCGTAGTGCTCGACGGCGGCCGCATCGTCGACCAGGGCGACCACAAGACCTTGCTGGCGCGCGGCGGGCTCTACGCCGACCTGCATCGGCTTCAGTTCGCTACCGGACCACAGGCCGAGGCGGAGTAAACTTTAACGCCGTGCCCCTAGAAGTCCACTCCCCCTTCACGCCCAAAGGCGACCAGCCCGAGGCCATCGCCGGCCTCGTCGAAGGCTTGGGAGACGGTCTGCGCTTCCAGACGCTCCTCGGCGCGACCGGCACCGGCAAGACCTTCACGATGGCCAAGGTGATCGAGGCCGTCCAACGGCCGGCGCTGATACTCGCGCCCAACAAGGTGCTGACGGCGCAGCTCGCGGCCGAGTTCAGGGAGTTCTTCCCCACCGCCGCGGTCGAGTTCTTCATCTCCTACTACGACTACTACCAGCCCGAGGCTTACGTCCCCGCGCGCGACCTCTTCATCGAGAAGGACGCCAACATCAACGCCGAGCTCGAGCGCCTCAGGCACTCGACCACGCGCAGCCTGCTGACGCGCAGGGACGTGATAGTGGTCGCGTCGGTCTCGGCGATCTACGGCCTCGGCTCGCCCGAGGAGTACGAGAAGCTGCACCTGCTCCTCGACATCGGCCGCAAGCTGCCGCGCGAGCAGATCTTGGAGACGCTGGTCAGGCAGCAGTACGAGCGCAACGACATCGAGCTGGCGCCGGGCAGGTTCCGCGCCCGCGGCGACGTCGTCGAGGTGTGGGCCGCGTACGAGGAGAGGCCGCTGCGCATCGAGCTGTGGGGCGACGAGATCGATCGCCTGGTGATGGTCGATCCCGTCACCGGCGACGAGGTGGGCGAGCTGACGAGCACCACGGTGTTCGCGGCCAAGCACTACGTGACGCCCTTCGACAAGCTCGAGCCGGCCACGGAGCAGATCCAGCGCGACCTCGAGGAGCGTCTCGAGTTCTTCGAGCGCACGGAGAAGCTGCTCGAGAAGCAGCGCCTGCGCGAGCGCACCATGTACGACCTCGAGATGCTGCGCACGCTCGGCTACTGCTCCGGCATCGAGAACTACTCGCGCTACCTCGAGAACCGGCCGCCCGGCTCGGCTCCCAACACGCTGCTCGACTACTTCCCCGACGACTACATCACCTTCCTCGACGAGTCGCACGTGATGCTGCCGCAGGTCAGGGGCATGTTCAACGGCGACAGGGCGCGCAAGCAGACCCTCGTCGACTACGGCTTCAGGCTCCCGGCGGCGCTCGACAACCGGCCGCTGAAGGAGGAGGAGTTCCTGCAACGGGTCGGCCAGGTGGTGTTCGTCTCCGCCACCCCGACCGACCACGAAGCCGGCATGTCCGACCAGGTCGTCGAGCAGGTCATCAGGCCGACGGGTCTCGTCGATCCCGAGGTCACCGTCAAGCCGAGCCGCGGCCAGATCGACGACCTGCTCTTCGCCATCCGCGAGCGCGCCGCCAAGGCCGAGCGCACCCTCGTCACGACGCTGACCAAGAAGACGGCGGAGGACCTCACCGAGTACCTGGCGGCGCAGGGCGTGAGGGTGCGCTACATGCACTCCGACATCGACGCCGTCGAGCGCCAGGTGATCATCAGGGATCTGAGGCTCGGTCACTTCGACGCGCTGATCGGCATCAACCTGCTGCGCGAGGGCCTGGACCTGCCCGAAGTGAGCCTGGTCGCGATCTTGGACGCCGACAAGACCGGTTTCCTGCGCAGCGAGCGCTCGCTGATCCAGACGATCGGCCGCGCCGCCCGCAACGTCAACGGCGAGGTCTTCCTCTACGCCGACGAGGTCTCCGACGCCATGCGCGGCGCGCTCGAGGAGACGAACCGCCGCCGCGACAAGCAGCTGGCGTACAACGAGCTGCACGGCATCACGCCCGAGTCGGTCCAGAAGCGCATCCACAACGTCATCCGTGGCGAGATCGACGGCGAGGAACCCGAGGCGACGGTCGCGGCTCTCGACCCCTGGGAGCGCGAGCTCGCCTTCGACGATCTCAGGCAGGAGCTGGCGCTGCTGGAGAACGAGATGTGGTCTGCCTCCGAGGCCCTCGACTTCGAGCGCGCCGCCGCCGTCCGCGACCGCATCAGGGAGATCGAGGCGCGCCTCGCTGGGAAAGACGTGGTGATCACGACCATCCCGGGCCAAAGACCCTCGCCCGCCGCCAGGCAGCCGAAGGTGCGCGCGTGATGACGCCGGAATCCCGTGTCCCACGTCAGGCGCGTGGTAGTGTGGCGGCATTGTGACTTTCGAAGTGGGTGACCACGTGGTCTACCCGTCGCAGGGCGCCGGGGTGGTCCAGGAGCGGACCACCAGGGTCGTGCTGGGTGAGAGCCACGAGTACTTGAAGGTCGTCTTCGTGAGAGGCGACATGGAGGTCCTCGTCCCGCTGAAACGCGGCGAGGAGGTGGGCCTGCGCCACACCGTCGGCAAGGACGAGATCGGGCGCCTGCTCGACGCCGTGCGCAGCGCCGACCTGACCCTGCCTAACCAGTGGCCGCCGCGCTTCAGGGCCGAGCAGGAGATCCTCTCCTCCGGCAGCGCCTACGACCTGGCGAGGCTCATAGGCAACCTCGCGAAACGCGACGTCGAGAAGGGCCTCGCCGCCACCGAGCGCGAGGTGCTCGAAAGCGCCAAGTCGATGCTCGCCAGCGAGCTGGCGGTAGTGCAGTCGCTAGACATCGCGGCGGCCAGCGCACAGCTCGACGAGGCCATGGCGCAGCACGGCTCTTAGCGGCGACGGAGCAAGGCACGCTTGGCACCGATGGACGACAGTGAGCTTGGCCTTGGGCGTGGCGGTTCGCGGCTGAGCACGCCGAGCGGCGTCAAGGCGCTGCTCGACCGCCACGGCCTGAGGCCCGACCGCGACTTCGGCCAGAACTTCCTCGTCGACGCGTTCGCCTTGCGCACCATCGCCGACGCGGCCGGCATCACACCTGACGACAGCGTGCTCGAGATCGGTCCTGGCCTCGGCACGCTCACGCAGCGACTGGCCGAGGCCGCTCGCAGCGTGGTGAGCGTCGAGCTCGACCAGAGGCTGCGCCCGGTGCTCGCCGAGACCCTCGCTGCCTACGACAACGTCGGGGTCGTGTACGGGGACGCGCTCGACTTCGACTTCGGCAGCATGCCTGCCGGCTCGCTGCTCGTCGCCAACCTGCCGTACAACGTGGCGACGCCGCTGGTCGCGCGGGCGCTCGAGAGCGGCCGGTTCCGGCGCCTGGTGTTCCTGGTGCAGCGCGAGGTGGCCGAGCGGATGGCGGCGCGGCCGAGCACGCCGCAGTACGGGGCGCTGTCGCTGTTGGTGCGCCACTTCGGAGAGGCGCGCGCGCTCAGGCACGTGCCTCCCAGCTCGTTCCACCCTGCGCCCGAGGTGACCTCGAGCATCGTCAGGATCGAGGTCGACCCCGCCAGACGGCGCGACGACACGCTGTTCGCGCTCATCAGGCACGCCTTCGCCCATCGCCGCAAGACCCTGAAACGCAACCTGATCATGGCCGGCTACGCCGAGGCGCGAGTCGACGCCGCACTGTCGCAAGCCGGCCTCGACCCGCGCATCAGAGCCGAGGCCCTCGACTTGGCGGTCTTCACACAACTTAGTGAACGGCTTCACATCGGCGGGTTCTCATAGTCTTGAAACCGCCCAGTCAGGAAGCGCGGTTATACTCGTGCAAGCGTCAACTTGCAGTCCCGCCAGTTCCGGGGCCGAAAGTAGGAGTTGAGTCTTGATGGCTCATTTCTTGGTGGTGGGGGACGCCGCCGTAGACCAGATGTACTTCGTCAGCGAGTTCCCCGAGCCAGGCAGCGAGACCGCCGCCATCCGCTCGGTGATGGAGCCCGGAGGCGCCGGAGGCACCGTTGCGACGGTCCTCGCGCGGCTCGGCAACCACACCTGCATCGCCACGCGCATCGGACGCGGCGCGTTCGCCGAGGTCGCGTTGCGCAACCTCAGGACCGCCGGCGTCGATCTGCAGATGGTCCAGTACGACGAGAGCCTGCAGACCAACAGCGTCACGCTCGTCGTCACCCCCGATGCTCAGCGCACGATGATCAGCTCGGCCGGCGCCAGCCGGATGCTCGACGTGGCCGAGCTCGACGAGTCGCTGGTGGCTCGCTGCGACGCCGTGGTCATGAGCGCCTACAGCCTGGTGGGCGGTCGGCAACGCGAGTACGCGCTGAGGGTGCTGGAGTTGGCGAGGCGCTCGCGCCTCACGACGTTCGTGGACCTGGGCACCGGCGCCGTTCACGCGCTCAAGGCCCGACTGCTCGACGACGTGCAGGGCGTCGACTACCTGCTCATGAACGAGCACGAGCTCTACCTGATCACCGGCCGGCACAGCATCTCCGAGGCGGTCAAGGACCTGCGCGGCCTCGGTCACGAGCAGCTGATAGTCAAGGTCGGCGAGATGGGTTCGATAGTCATCACGCCCGAGTCGAACGAGCTGGTCGAGGCGCACGAGATCGACGGTGTCGTCGACTCCACCGGCGCCGGCGACTACTACACCGCCGCCTTCTCTCACGCCGTCATGCGCGGCCACGACCCGCTCAGCGCCGCCCGCATCGCCAACGTCGCAGGCGCCCTCAACACCGCGCGTGTCGGTGCGCAGACCGTCGTATTCGATGCCCGCACCCTCGAGGAGTGGGGCTCGGCGCTGTCGAGCGTCCCGGCCTGAGCGTGTCGGTTCGCGTCCGCAGGCTGTTGATCGCGTCGCTGCTGCTGGCCCTGCTCGCGGCCTGCTGTCCGCCGGCCATCGCTGCGGCGCAGCGCGCCGTCTCGGGACCGATCGACGAGACCACTGCTCTCGCCCGCTTCGAGTCGGCGTGGAGCCTGGTGGATCAGCGTTATTGGAACTTGAGCGGCGCCGCCGTCGATTGGGCCGAGGTCGGCGACAGGTACAGGTTGAAGCTAGCTGACATCGCCACGGCCGAGGAGCTGTACGAGCTTCTCGAGGCCATGTACGACGAGCTCGGCGACGATCACTCCGTGTTCGTCCCGCCGGCACGCGTCTCCGAGATCCGAGAGTCGTACGGCGACCTGCCGTGTGTGGCGGTGTTCGGAAGCGCCGCGACGTCGTTCCCGGCTTGGCGCGGCCAGCTACCACAGCTTTCGAGCATGCTCGCCGCCGACTTCGACTTCGTGACCGAGACCCGCGCCAACGTCGAGTACGGCACCACGAACGTGGCCAGCGTCGCCGTCGGCTACCTGAGGGTTCCCGACTTGGTGACCGATGGCACGGCGGAGGCCGTCAGGCACGCTGTCACGGTGCTGGAGAGGCGCGGCGCCGAGGCGCTGGTGCTCGACCTGCGCGGCAACCCTGGCGGCAGGCTCGTGACGATGATGCAGGTCGCCGGTGTCTTCACGCGCGGCTTCCTGTGGCGCACTGTCACGTCGTGGACCTTACCTCTGCCTTATCCGGCGATAGGCGCGGTCGCGACCGAGCTGCCGCTGGCGGTCCTCATCGACGGCGGTGTCAACAGCGCCGCCGAGGGTCTCGCCGGAGCCCTGCAAACCACCGGCCGCGCGCTGATAGTCGGGGAGCGCAGCGCCGGCAACGTCGAAGCCGTGTTGCCTTTCTGTCTGCGCGACGGCTCGCAGGCGTGGATCGCCACCGGCGTGCTCGCCCCGCTCTTGGGTCCCACCTGGGAGGGCCGTGGGGTGGAGCCCGACGTAGCCACGGCGAGCGAAGAGGCCCTGGCGCACGCGCTCGACGCGCTCGTCAGGCAGCTGGAGGAGCAGTGAGCTCTGCGGCAGAGACTCAAGCGACCCCGGAACGCATCGAGCGGCTCTCGCGCAGCGTTTGGCGCATCGCTCTGCCCGTGCACACGCTGCCGCCTCACGACCACACCAACGCCTACCTGATCGCGAGCGCCGGCGCAGCGATGATCGTCGACCCGGGCTCGGCCGAGTCGGAGGCGCTCGCCCTGCTCGACGAAGCGATGCGTCGCGCCGGCGCGACGCGTCTCGAGCACGTCGTCATCACCCACTCGCATCCCGACCACATCGACGGAGTCGGCCCGCTTCTCGCCAGGCTGCGGGAAGGTGCGGTCGGCGTCCACGCGCTCGAGGCCGACAGGCTGCCTCCCGAGTGGCCGCGCTCGCTGCTGGCTGAAGGCGACACTTCGCAGGTCGGGGCAGTGACGGTGCGCTACCTGCACACCCCTGGCCACAGCCCCGGCCACCTGACCCTGGTGGTGGAGGAACGGGGTGAGAGCGTCGTCGCGCTGGCCGGCGACCTCGTCGCAGCCGAGGGCTCGGTGTGGGTAGGGCTGCCAGACGGCGACATGGCCGAGTACCTCGCCAGCCTGACGCGCATCGTCGACACGGGCGCCGAGCTCGTCGGCGCCGGCCATGGACCTGCCATCCACAGCGTGGCGGACCGGCTCTCAGAGATGGCGGAGCATCGGCTCGACCGCGAGCGCCAGGTGCTCGGCGCGTTGCTAGGTGAGCGCCTCACCGCTCGCCTCATCACCGAGAAGGTCTACCCTCCCCTGCCGCAGCCGGTGCTCGAGTTGGCGGTCAAGTCGGTCGAGGCTCACCTCGAGAAGCTCCTGAGCGAGGGGCGTGTGCGTCGGGTCGACGACGTGGAAGGCGCCGCTGAACCCAGCTACGCGCTGGTCTAGGGCGCCAAGCTCGTCAGCAGGGCGTCGCGCAAGGCTTCGAGGCGCGGCTCGAGCGGTACGCCCGCACCGTCGTCGGCGGGCTGGTTGGGCAGCGCCAAGCCCGCGACGTCGGGGCCTAACGCCTCGGTGACCACCTCGGGGAACTTGCCCGGATGAGCCGTAGCGAGCAGGAGCGCCGGGCCTTCGACCTCTCCGGCCGACCTGAGCTGCTCGATCGCCCTCAGTCCGACCGAGGTGTGCGGGCAGGCGAGGTAGCCGTCTTCAGCGAAGGTCGCCCGCAGCTGCGCGCGCGTCTCCTCGTCGCTGACGCTCACACCCAGCACGCGCTCCTGCGCCCCCGCCTGCTCAGAGCTCAAGAGCGCGACCAGTCTCTCGAAGTTCGACGGCGCGCCGACATCCATGGCGTTGGAGAGCGTGGCGAGGCTCGGTTGGAAGGCGTACGCCTGCGCCTCACCATGCAGGTAGCGCGGGTAGTAGTCGTTGGAGTTGTGGGCGGCGACGAGAGTGCGGATACCACCGGCCATCCGCGAAGCCAGCAGGCCGCTCGTGAGGTTGCCGAGGTTACCGCTGGGCACGACGACAGTCAGCTCGGCGTCCGCCTCGCGGCCTTCGGCCTCAGCCACGCGCGCCGCGCCCCACAGGTGGTAGAGGGTCTGGGGCAGCAGGCGCGCGACGTTTATCGAGTTGGCAGAGCTGAGCCCCAGCCCGGCCAGGCTCGGGTCGCGGAACGCCTCCTTGACGAGCCGCTGGCAGTCGTCGAAGGTCCCGGCTATCGCGTAGGCGATGACCCCCGGCCGCCTGAGCGTTAGCTGCCGCTCCTGCACCGGGCTGACGCGGCCGGCCGGGTAGAGCAGCGCCACCTTGCAGTGCTCCAGGCCCGCGAACGCATCTGCGACGGCGCCGCCGGTGTCACCCGACGTCGCGACGAGGATCAGGGCGCGCCTGCCACGACGCGCCAAGGTCCGCTCCATCAAGCGCGCCAACGAGCGTGCCCCGAAGTCCTTGAACGCGGCCGTCGGGCCGTGAAAGAGCTCTAGGACATGGCGGTCGCGCGGCAACCGCACCAGCGGCACCGGGAAGTCGAGGGCGTCGGCGAACACCTCTTCGAGCTCGGCCGTGCCCATGCCCAGGAGGCGCGGCAGGGCGAGGGCGGCCAGCTCGGCCAGGCTGCGCGCGTCGCGCCAGCCGTCAGGCAGCCGCGGGACCTCTGTCGGGAGGTAGAGCCCGCCGTCGGGAGCCAGGCCGGCGAGCAGCGCCTGCTCGAAGGAGACGGCGCCGGCGGTCGGCGACCGCGTGCTTACGTAGCCGATGGCCGACGCCTCCATCACTCGAGTTCCCGGAACTCGTCGGCGGTAAGGTCACCGGCGACCGCTGCCGTCGGTGCCGGTGCCGCGGCTGGGAGAGGCGCTGGCCCCGGTCGCCCTGCGAGCGCGGCCAGCACGTCCGACACGACGCCGCTGGCCGTCGAGCCGCCCCCCGCCCCCGGCCCCTTGAGCAGCACCTCGGACAGCGACGCCCCTCTGAACAGCAGCGCGTTGGTGGGGCCAGTGGCGACGAGCGGGTGGCTCCTCGCCAGCGAGACCGGCCGCACGTCGGCGCGCCAGCCCTCGCCGTCGCGCCAGGCGATGCTGCAGACGAGCCGCACGGCTCTGCCGGCTCGCACGGCCGCTGCGACAGCCTCCGTGCTCAAGCCGGCGATACCGCGCACGTTCCGCGCCACTCGCTCCCAAGCTGCGAACGGGTCGAAGGCGAGGCGCAGCAGGAGCGAGAGCTTGTGAGCGCTGTCGATCCCGCCCACGTCGAGCGTAGGGTCGGCCTCTGCGAAGCCGAGCGCCTGCGCCTCGCCGAGCGCGGCGCCGTACGCCTGCCCAGCCTCCATGCCCGCGAGTATCACGTTACAGGTGCCGTTCAGCACGGCGTGCGCCTCTATGGCGCCGGCGCCGCGCAGACCGTTGGAGACCGCGCCGATCACCGGCACGCCGGCCATGACGGCCGCCTCCAGGTAGAGCGTCCCTGCCGCCAGGTAGGGCGCGTACTCGCTCCAGCGCTCGGCCAGCGCTGCCTTGTTCGCCGTCACGACGACCTGGGAACGCGCCAACGCGGCCAGCGCCAGGTCGGCGGCCGCGCCGGTGCCGCCGGCGACCTCGACGACGATGTCGGAGTCGGCGATGAACGACGGGTCGGCGGTGACGAGCCGCTGGTGATCGGGGAACGCTCGCGGCAGGCTCGTGTCCCTGACCAGAACCCCGGCGACTTCGGCGCCTGCGACGCGACCCAGCGATTGAACGACTGCAGCCCCGACGGTTCCGCCCCCGATGATCGCGAAGCGCTTGAGCCCACCGAGCCGAGACATGCGCGGAAGTGTATCACGTGCTTTCTGCGTCCTGGAGGGTCGTCCTCGGAGGATGACCGGCGTCTACCCGCTCGCGCCGGTGGTGGTATCCTCACGCTTCGTGAGTCGAGCGGGGCGCCTGCGCTCGCGACCGCGACCCAGGGGAGCGAGATGTTAGCCATAGGAATCGTCGGCTTGCCGAACGTCGGCAAGAGCACGCTGTTCAACGCGATCACGCGCGCGGGCGTCGAAGCCGCGAACTATCCGTTCGCGACCATCGACCGCAACATCGGTGTCGTGGCGGTGCCCGACGAGCGCCTCACGCGCCTGCGTCCCCTCTACGACCGGCCCGACAAGCTGGCGCCGGTCCTGCCGACGACGGTCGAGTTCGTCGACATCGCGGGCCTCGTCAAGGGCGCCCACAAGGGCGAGGGGCTCGGGAACCAGTTCCTGGCGCACATCCGCGAGGTGGCGGCCATCGCTCACGTCGTGCGCTGCTTCGACGACGACAACGTCGTTCACGTCGCCGGGGTGGTCGATCCGGCCTCCGACATCGCGACGATCGAGACGGAGCTGATCCTCGCCGACCTCGCCGGTCTCGAGCGCAGGCTCGACAGGCTGCGGCGCAGCGCCAAGGGCAACCAGGACGATGCCGAGCTGCTGGCCCTCGCCGATCCGCTGCTCAAGGCACTGAACGACGGCACGCCGGCGCGCAAGACCGGCTTGGAGACTCCAGCCGAGCTGGGCCTGCTGAGCGCCAAGCCGGTCATCTACGTCTGTAACGTCGCCGAGGGTGACGTGGTGACCGGCAACGCCCACGTCGAAGCCGTGCGCGCTGTCGCCACCGAGGAGGGCGCCGAGGTCGTCGTGATCTCGGCGCGGATCGAGGAGGAGCTGGCCCAGCTCGATCCGGAAGACGCGGCCGCCTTCCTCAGCGACATGGGTTTGAGCGCACCAGGCCTCGAGCGCCTGATCCGCACCGGCTACGACACGCTCGGCCTCATCACCTACTTCACGGCCGGCGAGAAGGAGGTGCGGGCGTGGACCGTCGAGCGCGGCTCGAAGGCTCCGCAGGCCGCGGGCGTGATCCACTCCGACTTCGAGCGCGGCTTCATCCGCGCCGAGGTGATCTCGGTCGACGAGCTGGTGGAGGCGGGCAGCATCCCCAATGCCCGCGCAAAGGGGAAGCTGCGGCTCGAGGGTAAGGAGTACGTCGTTCAGGACGGCGACGTCATGCACTTCCTCTTCAACGTCTAGCGCACGCACCAGCGCAAGGTACGCATGAAGGTAAGCCAAGGTGGGTCGGCCGACGAAGACCGGCTGTATCGTCGCGGCATGGCTCAGGGCGGGGTCGGTGTGCCGCGGCGCGATTTCGAGGCCGGCGAGACGGTGCTGTCACCAGGCCGTTCGGACAACCTCTATCGGCTCGAGAGCGGCCTGATCCGGCTCCATGTCTTGGATGCCGACGATGCCAGGGGCGAGACCCTGCGCAGCCTCACCTTGCGCTACGTGAAGCCGGGCGCCTACTTCGGCGAGGAGGCGTTGACCGGCGGCGAGCGCTGGTACCTCGCGGACGCCGTCACACGCTGCAGCGTCAGCATCCTGAGTCCGAGCGAGCTCAGCGCCTCTGACCGGTCCGCGCTCGAGACCTCGTTGGCAGCCTCCATCGACGGCCTCGGACGCGCGCTCAGGCGCCTGGCTCGCAAGCCCCTACGCGCGCGCGTGGCGGCCGAGGTGCTCGAGCTCGCCGACAGCGAGCTCGCCACCCGCGGCGCCGACGGCGCGACCGTCGTTGCGATGACGCACGACGACCTGGCGGCCTCCGTCGGCTCGGTGCGCGAGACGATAACCAAGGTCGTCGGCGATCTGGTGCGGCTCGGCGCCGTTCGAGCCGGCTACGGCAAGCTGATCGTCAGAGACGAGCACGTGCTGCGCGAGGTCGCCGGCGAGTAGCCGGCGCTCGACCAGCGGAGACCGTGTTCAGAAGACGGGACCCAACCTCACGCTGAACACCCCGTTGCGGTTGCGTTCGCTCAGGGCGTAGTCGAGCCTGATCGCGGGCAGCGCCACGCCCCCGAACCCGAGGTTCAACTGGACACCGACCCCCGCCGAAGCGAACAGCGGGGTCTGGTACTCGGGGAACCCAGGCACGCTCGACGCCCAGCCGAGGTCGGCGAAGACGATGCCGATCACCGTGTCCGTCGCCACCGTCGAGAGCTGGAAATCGTAGCGGTACTCGAGCGAGCCGATCGCGTAGCTGCGCGACAGGTTGAAGTCGTTGCGCTGATAGCCGCGGATCTGGGTGGCGACGTCGCTGGTGCGACCGACGAGGAAACGCTTCGAGATCGGGTAGAGACCGCCGAACTGGTGTCCGGCGTCGAGCTTGACGGCGAAGACGTGCTTCTCGTCCGAGATCTCCTCCGGCATGAGGTCGGTCAGCTGCACGTACGCGCGCACCCCGAACGTGACCTGCTCGTAGACGTAGGTGCGGCGGTCGCTGGTGGCCGGGTCGAGGAAATCGTTGCCGAAGCCGACGCCGACGGTGCCGTAAGCCGCGACGCCCTCGGTCGGGAACTCAGCGCTGTCCCGTCCGTCGTAACCGACCCTGACGCTCGTGAACGCCGACAGGCCGCTCGTCGGCAGGTAGTCGACCGCGGTCGACTCCGGCAGGAAGCAGGCGTCGCCGTTGGTGACCTTCCCACCGTCGATCTCGCAAGCCACCGCGGCAGGCTCGAGCTTGTGGTCGCTGTGGACCGCGTTGACCGCGAAGGTCAGCGAGGTGTCAGGAGCGATGGGGCGGCCGACGGTGACACCGAAACCGGAGGAGCGGGTCGTGTACTCGCCGACCCTGACGTAGTTGTCTTCCTCGTCGGCCAGACCTGGGTAGAGGGCAGTCGTCTGACCGTTGGCGGTCAGCGGGCTGTTGTTGGCAACGACGCTGAACAGCGAGGCGCTTATCGACGTCGGCACCTCTTTGAAGTCGGCGGCTTCGATGTAGAGCCAGGGGATGTCGTAAGACAGCCTGCCGCCGAACATCAGCCCGATGTCGGTGTTTGAGAGGTTGATCTCGGCACCGACGCTGTGAGCCAGCCCCAGGAAGTTCTGCTCCGAGTAGCTGAGCGAAGCCGAGATGCCGGTATCGGTGGCGTACTGGGCGGAGGGGCGCAGCACGCCGGTGCTGCGCTTGCGCACGATCACGCTGACAAGAGCCTCCCCGTGCGTGTCGGTCGGGTCCAACTGGTACGAGACGACGTCGAGCACACCCAACCTCGCCACGTTGATGAGCCCAGAGACGATGCGCTCGTCGTTGATGACTTCGCCGACAGGAGGCAGGTAGCGGGTGACGACGTGGTCCTGCGTGGCGCCGGGTTCGCCGTCGTAAACGACGCGGTACTCCGCCACGCGCAGCTCGGTGACGCGCTGGATGTAGACACCGTCGTCGTAGGAGAAGTCAGGCGTCGTCAGCACGCGGTAGCCGGCAGCCTGGTAGGCCCTGACGATGAGGTTGAAGTCCTCCTCCGCGACGACCGACGTGAAGGTGTCGCCGACCTCGAGGTTCAAGGCGCGCCTCAGCTCGGCATCCGACAGCACCGTGTTGCCCTCGAAGCGGACCTCGCGCACGGGTCCGGCCGTCTCGGGAGCCCCGACTCTGAAGGTCACCCTCACGCCGCCGGAGGCCGACAGCCCCGCCTCGAGTTGGATGTCAGAGCTGCGGCCGCGCGCCAGACGCTTGACGTCGGCAAGGAGCACGTCGAAGTTGAAGAGATCGCCGGGCTGCAGCGACAGACGGCTGGGGTCGACACCGAGCGCGGTCGTGTCGATCGAGGCTATCGTCAGCTCTCTGATCCGTACCGTGAGCACGCCGTTGGTCAGTTGTGTCGCGGCGATGTCGACACCGCTCTGGCGGTAGCCCCGACTCAGGTACTCCATGCCGACGGCCCTGACCGTCTGGCCGTAGAGCTCGAGCTCGAACGCGTCACCCTCGATGACCCCGCGGAACAGGGCGTTCAACTCGTCGTCGGTCATCACCGTGTTGCCGGAGTAGACGACCCTGTCGACGACCGCCGACTCGTCGACGCGGTAGATGATGCGGATGGGCACGTTAGCGCTCGACTCGGCCAGCTCGGGCGCGCGCTCGGTGAAGAGGTCGATCCCGGCGTCGAACGGGTAGCCCGCTTGGCGGTACGCCTGACGCAGCGTCGCCACCGCTTCGGTGGCCCTGATGGTGTTGTAGATCCGCCCCGGCTCGAGCAGGTGCGCGGAGGCCAGCGAGCGCAGCAGCGCCGCCTGATCTAGGTCGGTCACGCCCTCCAGCTCGACCTCGCCGATGAGCGGGTTCTCCGTCACGCGGATCACCAGCAGACCGCCGCCGGCCTGCGGCTGCAGAGACAGGCTCACGCTCTCGAAGGTGCCGAGGCTGTAGATGCGGCTGCGCTCGGCCTCGAGGTCGAGCCCCTCGACGGGCGTGCCGACCCTGGTGGTGATGATGGTGCGCACGATATCGGCGTAGTTAGGGGTGCCCTCGATGCGCACCTCCGTTACGCGGCCGCTGACAGTCACCTGACCGAACGCGAAACCGTAGAGGAGCGGCGCGAGCAGCGCCAAAACCATGGCGAATCGGGGCATGAGCTAGAGTCTACCTACGTCAGCGTGAGAGTACGACTAGCTTCTGCGGGTATCATCGCCGCGTGGAAGACGCGCCCTCAAGCCTGGCCGCGGCCGTCGCTCGAGCCGTCGGCGCCATCCAAGCCAAGTCGGGACTCCAGCCCGAAGTGGCGCTGATCCTAGGCTCCGGCCTCGGACCGCTCGCCGACGAGATCGAAGGCGTGAGGATCCCGTACGGAGACGTGCCCGGCATGCACGTCTCCTCCGCCCCAGGTCACGCCGGCCGCTTCGTAATCGGGACGCTGGCCGGGCGCTCGGTGGTGGCGATGCAGGGGCGCCTGCATCCGTACGAGGGCATCAGCGCCGCCGACTGCGCCTTCCCGGTCAGCGTCATGCACGCTCTCGGCGCCCGCACGCTCATCGCGACGAACGCCTGCGGGGGCCTGAACCCGAGCTTCAACGCCGGCGAGCTGATGCTGATCCTCGACATGATCAACAACACCGGCCAGAACCCGCTCACCGGCCCCAACCAGCCCGGGCTCGAGCGCTTCCCCGTCATGTACGACTGCTTCGATCCCGCCTACCTGGAACTCGCGCGCGCCTCCGCCAGGCGGCTCGACATCAGGCTCAACGAGGGTGTCTACCTCGCCATCGCCGGACCCGCTTACAGCACGCGTGCCGAGATAAGGGCGTTCACCGCCTGGGGGGCCGACGCCGTCGGTATGTCGACCGTCTTCGAGGTGATGAAGGCGCGGCACCTCGGCATGCGGGTGCTCGGCATCTCCGTCGTCACCGACATGGCGTTGGCGGACTCGCATGAGCACACCACCGGGGACGAGGTCGTGAGGATGGCCAACCGGGCCGGCGCGAAGCTCGGCAGCCTGCTCAAGGCCGTGGTCGGAGAGCTCTAGGCACCGACCTCTGGTGCGCGCCGACACCGCGCGAGTAGACTGGTTCGGTCAATCATCTAGCGGAGCAGCGGCTCGACACTCTGAGAGGTTGGCCCGAGTATGCGGTTGAGCCCGATAGACATCGAACACATGGAGTTCCCGCGCGGCGCGGGTGGTTACCAGCGCAGGCACGTGCGCGACTTCCTCGAGCGCGTCTCGTCCGAGGTCGAGGACCTGCTGCACGACATGCAGCGCCTGCAAGCTGAGCTCGACGCCGCCAGGACGCGGATCAGCGAGCTGCAGACGGCCGAGGCGGAGCTGCAGCGCGCGGTGCTGGCTGCCGAACGCATCGGCAACGAGATCAAGGAGAGCGCCAAGCGCGAGGCGAAGCTGATACTCGACGAGGCCGAGCAGCAGCGCGAGCGGCGCGTCGCCAACCTCGACAGCTCCGTGGAGCGCGCCAGGAGCGACCTCGAGCGCTTGGAGCGCGACCGGCACCTGTTCAGGGAGCAGTTCCGCGGGCTGCTGGCGGCGTATCAACGCTCGCTCGACGCCTCGGAAGCGGCCAGCAAGGTCATGACGGCCGACGTCGCCCGCGAGGCGAGCCCCGAAGCACCCGACGTCCCGACCTCCGAGAACTGAGCCTTACAACTCCAACCGCTCCAGCGCCTCTTCCAACGTCACCCACGCCAGAGTCGCGCACTTGACGCGCGCGTGCAGCTTGCTGACGCCCCGCAACGCCAAGGCGTCGCCGAGCGCAGGGTCGGGTGGCTCACCGTGCATCATGGCCCTGAAGCTGGCCGCGAGCTCCTTGGCGCGCCGGGGTTCGACCCCCGCGACGAGGTCCGTGAGCATGCTCGCGGAGGCGCGGCTTATCGCGCAGCCCCTGCCTTCGAACGCTACGCTCAACCCCTGGTCGCCGTTGGCCACGTACAGCGTCAGCTCGTCGCCGCAGCTCGGGTTCAGGCCCTCGACCTCGATCGCTGGCGGCTCGAGGCGACCGTAATGATGCGGCCGCCGGTCGTGCTCGACCAACGTCTGCTGGTACAGCTCATCCAGAAGGCTCATGCGCGCTCCTACGCGAAAGTGGCGAAGTGATCGCGGATCGTCACGAGAGCGTCCTCCAAGGTGTCGATCTCGGCCTCGGTGTTGTAGAGATAGAAGCTGGCCCGAACCGTTGCGGTCACATCCAGGTAGCGCATCAGCGGCTGAGCGCAGTGCGAGCCGGCCCTGACCGCGATGCCTTGCGCATCGAGCGCCGTGGCCACGTCGTGGGCATGCACCCCGTCTAGGTTGAACGCGACGATCCCGCCGCGGTCTTCACCCACCGGCCCGTAGAGGGTGAGGCCGTCGATCCGAGACAGTCTGTCGAGCGCGTAGCTCACGAGGTTGCGGTCGTGAGCCGCCACCGCCTCCATGCCGACGCCGCTCAGGTAGTCGACCGCCGCACCGAGGCCGATCGCCTCGGCGATGCTCGGCGTACCCGCCTCGAAGCGTTTGGGCGGCGCGGCGTAGGTGCTCGTCTCGGTAGTGACCTTGCTTATCATCTCGCCGCCGCCCAGGAACGGCGGCATGTCGGCGAGGATCTCCTGCCGCGTCCACAACGCGCCTATGCCGGTCGGGCCGAGCATCTTGTGGCCGGAGAAGGCGTAGAAGTCGCAGCCGAGGCTCGTCACGTCGACCCTCAGGTGCGGGGCGCCCTGCGCACCGTCGATCAGCAGCTTGGCGCCGCGCGCGTGCGCGAGCCCCGCGATCTCGGCCACCGGATTTATCGCACCCAGGACGTTGCTCATGTGGAACGTCGCGACCAGCTTGGTGCGAGGTGTGATCAACGCGGCCAACGCGGTCATGTCGAGCCGCAGCTCCGGCGTGAGCGGCGCGGCCTTGATGACGACACCGCGTTCGCGCGCCAAGAAGTGCCACGGCACGAGGTTGGCGTGATGCTCGGCATGCGTGACGACTATCTCGTCGCCCTCGCGCAGGCTGCTGCGGCCCCACGAGGCGGCGACGAGGTTGATCGCCTCGGTGGCGTTGCGGGTGAACACGAGCGAGTCGGCAGTGGGCGCGCCGATGAACGCTGCCACCTTGCGCCTGGCATCCTCGTACGCAGTGGTGGCTTCGACGGAGAGCCTGTGCGCCCCGCGGTGAACGTTCGAATGGTGGTTGTAGTAGTAGTCGACGAGGGCTTCGACCACCTGGCGCGGCTTCTGGGAGGAGGCGCCGCTGTCGAGGTACACCAGAGGGCGCCCGTCGATCTCGCGCGCGAGGATAGGAAAATCGCGTCTCAGTCGGGCCGTGTCGAGATCTTGCGCCACCCGGGCACCTTACCACGTGCCCTTCGGGCTCCAGGGAGCCGGCGGTAGACTGCTGTCGTGCGCCTGCTCTCGCTGTCGCAGCTGAACTTCAGGAACCTGCGCTTCGACTGCTTGTCGTTTCACAGCGGCATAGTCGCGATCGTCGGGTCGAACGCGGCCGGCAAGAGCAACCTCTTGGCTGCTGCCTACCTCGGCTCAACGGCCACGCTGGCGTCTGGTAGCGTTGCCGAGATGCTCGCATGGGGTCAGGACGAGGCGTACGTCGCAGCCGAGATCGAGCACCGGGACGGAGTGAGCCGCGTCCAGGTCGGCCTCTCGACCGGTCAGCGCCGGGTCAGGCTCGACGGGCAGGTAGCGCGTGCTCACGAGGTGGCGCAGCAGGTGAGCGCCGTACTGCTGACCCCAGAAGACTCCGACCTCGTGCACGGGCCGCCTGCGCTGAGGCGCGCTTACCTCGACTCGCTGCTGTGCAAGCTGTCCGCGCGCTACGCTCTGATGCTGCGCGAGTACCAGCGGGTGCTCGAGCAGCGCAACGCACTGCTGCGATCACGCCCGCACGACGACAGCCTGCCTGACTGGACCGCGCGCTTCGTGCAGCTCGGCACGGAGCTGACCTCCTTGCGCGAGCGCGTGCTGAGCCGGCTGGCACCCCTGGCCGCCGCCGCCTACGCCGAGATAGCCGGCACGGGTCAGGGTCTGGAGGTGGCGCTGCGGCTCTCGCACGACGAGTCGAGCCTGGCTGACGCCATCTACGCGAGGGCGCGTGACGAAGCTGCGCGCGGCATGACCCTCGCCGGGCCGCACCGCGACGACCTCGAGCTGCTGCTCGACGGCCACCCCTTGCGGAGCTTCGGCTCGCGCGGGGAGGCGCGGACCGCCGCCACCGCCCTCAGGGTCGCCGAGTACCGCCTGCTCAGCGAGCGACACGGTGAGCCACCGGTGCTGCTCATCGACGACTTCACGGCCGAGCTCGACGCCGGCCGCCGCGAGTACCTGCTTCAGCTCGCCGCCGACACCCCGCAGGCGCTAGTCAGTGGCACCGAGCCGCCGCCGCGCTGGGATCAACTTCTAAGGTTGGAAGCCGGTGTGGCGCATGGCGCGTGACGGACGACCCAGACACGTAGGCGAGGCGCTCGGAGAGTTCTTCCGCCGCTCCGGGATGGTGCGCTCGCTGAAACGAGTCGAGGCGGTGCTGTTGTGGCCGCGCGTCGCTGGCCCGGAGGTCGCGCGCTTCAGCTCGGCGCGGGCGCTGCGCGGCGGCGTGCTCTACGTCGACGTCTCCGACTCCGAGACCGCGATGCACCTGAGCATGCAGCGGCGCAGGTTCCTGGCCGTGTTTCATGAGCGCTACCAGGCGCACGAGGTCAAGGACGTCAGGTTCCAGGCGGGGCGCCCGGCGCTGCGCGACGAAGGCGCGAGCTCGAGGTCGCGGCGCGCTCAGGGAGACGCGGCCGCCGCGGGATCCGAGACCGACGCGCCGGAAGCCGACGAGCTGGCGCTGGCGAGGCTGGCGCGCGAGCTCGCGGAGCTCGACCTGACCGAGGACGTCTCCTCCGCGCTGCTGACGGCCGGCCGCTCACTGCTAGCCCTTCACGCCAGGCAGCGCGCTGCCGGCTACGCGGAGTGCCCGACGTGTGGAGCGTTGCATCCCGGGCCGTTGGAGCCGCTGACCCTACAAGAGGCGGCGCTGGCGGGACGCGACAAGTCTGGCTACGACCTGCCGGATCGCGAGCTCTGCGCCGCCTGCAGGCGTCACGCCGCCGAGCCCGGCGTCAAAGCCGCCTCCTCCGCTCTCGCGCTCGAGCCCTCCTCTGCGACACCTCGACTCACTGACGCGCAGCGGGGCGTGGCGTTGAGGCTGGCGGCGGCGGCGCTCGAAGCGCAGCTACGCTCGGCGTTCGTGGCGGCCCTGGCTGACCCGGCAGCGAGGCGGACGCTCGAGTCGCTGGCGCGCAGGCGGGTGCTGGTCGGCACGGCACAGGCGACGCTCGGCATGCCGGGCGCGCCCAGCGGCGACCCTGACGACGTCCTCGACGCGCGCTACCGGCGCTTCCTCGATCTCGACGGCGATACGCGCACTTAGGAGTCTCGATGAAGGATCAAGAAGCGACCACTGAAGCCAGACGGGCCGTCAGCCCGGTGATGTTGGTGATACTCGACGGTTTCGGCTGCGCTCCCGACGGCCCGGGCAACGCCGTGGCTCAGGCTCGCACGCCCGTCTTCGACGCAGCCAAGGCGCGCTACCCGTACACGGAGCTGATGGCGTCGGGAGCCGCGGTCGGGCTGCCGCCCGGTCAGATGGGCAACAGCGAGGTGGGGCACCTGAACATCGGTGCCGGCCGCGTCGTGCGCCAGAGCCTGACGCACGTTCAGGCGCTCATCGACGACGGCAGCTTCTACGAGAACGAAGTGCTGGTAGCGGCCGTCGAGGCTGCGCGCGGCGGCACGCTGCACCTGCTCGGCCTCGTGTCGGACGGCGGCGTGCACTCGGACCTGACGCATCTGCTCGCGCTCATCGAGCTGGCTCGCAGACGCGGCGTCGGTCGGCTGCGCGTGCACGCCTTCACCGACGGACGCGACAGCGCGCCGGACGGCGGCATCGGCTACCTCGACGCCGTCGAACGTGCCCTCGAAGCCTCGGGGTTGGACGCCGCGCTAGGCACGGTCACTGGCCGCTACTGGGCGATGGACCGCGACAAGCGTTGGGAGCGGACGCAGCGAGCGTTCGATGCGGTCGTGTGCGCCTCCGCGCCTTACGCCGCCACTTCGGGGGTGGAAGCGGTGATGCACGCCTACGAGCGCGGCGAGACCGACGAGTTCATCGAGCCGACGATCATCACCGACTACGGCGGCGTGCGAGACGGCGACAGCCTGATCTTCTTCAACTTCAGAGCCGATCGCGCGCGTCAGCTGACCGCGGCTCTCGTCAAGGGCCCCGAGTTCACAGGCTTCGAGCGCTGCGCCACCCCGGCCGTGACCTTCGCTTCGCTGATGGAGTACGATCCGGCTTTCGGCGCACCGTTCGCGTTCTCGCTGCCGACGCTCGACGACTGCCTCGCAGAGGTGATCTCCGAGGCGGGCCTGCGCCAGTACCACACGGCCGAGACCGAGAAGTACGCACACGTGACCTACTTCTTCAACGCGCAGCGCGAGGAGCCGTTCCCGGGCGAGGAGCGGCTGCTGACGCCGTCGCCGAAGGTCCCGACCTACGACCTGCAGCCCGAGATGAGCGCCGCCGAGCTGACTGCGGCGACGGTTGAGCGCCTGAAGACCGCGGACGACGACTTCGTGCTCATCAACTACGCCAACCCCGACATGGTCGGCCACACCGGCGTGCTGGCCGCCGCCGTGGCGGCGTGCGAGGCCGTCGACGAGGGCTTGGGCGTGCTGCTCGACGCCGTGAGGACGCGGGGCGGCGCGGCCATCGTGATCGCCGATCACGGCAACGCCGAGCAGATGCTGACACCGGCCGGCGAGCCGCACACGGCGCACACGACCAACCCCGTGCCGTGCATCCTCGTCTCCGACGACGCTTCCCTGGCGGACGCGCGCTTGCGCGCCGGCGGCGCGCTCTGCGACGTCGCGCCCACGGTGCTCGACCTACTGGGGGTGCCGCAACCTGCCGCGATGACCGGCGCCTCGCTCCTGGTCCGCGGCTAACCGGCTGCTGGACGCTGTTTCACGGCAACGCGAAGGGGCGGACCGGCGCAGGCTGGTCCGCCCCTTGATCACTTCAAGACGCGCCCCGGGGCGCCATCATGGAAGCCGCGGTGTCTAGAAGTCCATCCCGCCCATGTCGCCGCCAGGCATGCCGGCGGGAGCGTGGTTGGCTTCCTTCTCTGGCTTGTCGGAGACGACGGCTTCCGTGGTCAGCAGCAGCGCGCCGATCGAGGCGGCGTTCTGCAGCGCCGTGCGGGTCACCTTGGCGGGGTCGACGATGCCGGCCTTGAACATGTCGTCGACGTAGGTGTCGTTGGCGGCGTCGTAGCCGTACTTGCCGTCGTTGCGGTTGCGGATGGCGTTTACGACGACGCTGCCTTCGGCGCCGGCGTTGGCGGCGATCTGCCTGGCGGGCTCCTCGAGGGCGCGCATCAGGATGTTGGCGCCGGTCTTCTCATCGCCGTCGAGCTTGTCGGCGACCGCCTTGACGGCGGCGAGCGCGTGGATCAGGGTCACGCCACCACCGGCGACGATGCCTTCCTCGACGGCCGAGCGGGCGGTCGAGAGGGCGTCCTCGAAGCGGTGCTTCTTCTCCTTGAGCTCGGTCTCGGTGGCGGCGCCGACGCGGATGACCGCGACCCCACCGGCGAGCTTGGCGAGGCGCTCCTGGAGCTTCTCGCGGGCGTAGTCGGAGTCGGTGTTGTCGAGCTCGGACTTGATGCCCTTGACGCGCTCGGCGATGGTCTCGGCCTTACCGAGGCCTTCGATGATCGTGGTCTCGTCCTTGCTGCTGCGGATGCGCTTGGCGCGGCCGAGCTGCGAGAGCGTGACGTTCTCGAGCTTGTGGCCGAGCTCCTCGCTGATGACCTCACCGCCGGTGACGGCGGCGATGTCGCGGAGCATCTCCTTGCGGCGGTCGCCGAAGCCGGGGGCCTTGACGGCCGAGATGTTGAGCGTGCCGCGCAGGCGGTTGACGACGAGGGTGGCGAGAGCTTCGCCCTCGATGTCCTCGGCGATGATCAGCAGCGGCTTGCCGGTCTGCACGACCTGCTCGAGGACCGGCAGGAGATCCTTGAGGGCGCTGATCTTCTTCTCGTGGATCAGGATGTAGGCGTCTTCGAGCACCGCTTCCATGGCGTCGGAGTCGGTGATGAAGTAGGCGCTGAGGTAGCCCTTGTCGAACTGCATGCCTTCGACGACGTCGAGCTCGGTGTCGAGGCCCTTGGACTCCTCGACGGTGATGACGCCGTCGCGGCCGACCTTGTCCATCGCGTCGGAGATGACCTTGCCGACGTCGGGGTCGTTGGCGGAGATCGAGGCGACCTCGGCGACGTCCTTGCTGTCGTCGACGGGCTTCGCCATCTTGCGCACGCTCTCCACGGCGGCTTCGACGGCCTTGTCGATGCCGCGCTTGAGGGCGAGCGGGCTGGCGCCGGCAGCAACGTTGCGCAGGCCTTCGCGCACGATCGCCTGGCCGAGCACGGTGGCGGTGGTGGTGCCGTCACCGGTGATCTCGTTGGTCTTGCTGGCGATCTCGATCAGCAGCTTGGCGCCGATGTTCTCGATCGGATCTGGCAGCTCGATGTCCTTGGCGACGGTGACGCCGTCCTTGGTGATCGTCGGGCCGCCGAACTTCTTCTCGAGCACGACGTTGCGGCCCTTCGGACCGAGCGTGACCTTGACGGCGTTGGCGACGGCGTTGACACCGCGCTCCAGGCCTCTGCGGGCCTCTTCCTTAAAGACTAGATCTTTAGCCATGTTCTCTCCAGTTCCTCAGTTCTCTATGACTCGGCTTACTACTCGACGATGGCGTGGATGTCGCGCTGGGCGAGGATCATCAGCTGCTTGCCGCTGACGTCGACCTCGGTGCCGCCATACTTGGCGTAGACGACCGTGTCGCCGACCTTGACTTCCATCGGCTCGCGGTTGCCGTTCTCCATCACCTTGCCGGCGCCGACGGCGATGACCTTGCCGCGTTGGCTCTTCTCCTTGGCCGTGTCGGGCAGCACGAGGCCGCTCGCGGTGGTCTGCGGCTCATCGATGACCTCGATGATGACCTTGTCACCAAGCGGCTTGAGGCTTAGCTGGGTTCCTGCCATGGGTTCCTCCACCTTGAGTTGGGGTTGTCTTCTTGGCACTCGGACATGCCGAGTGCCAACCACCGCGCATGTTACCGAGGGCGGGTCGGCCGCGTCAAGCGGCCTCTTGTCAATGTCCTTTAGTCACCGACGCTCAGGTTCTCGCACAGGCCCTTACGCAACGCAGCATGCGTCGAGCCAAGGCTTCAGCCGCGCTTGACGCCCCATACGAACGCGGGCACGAACGCCGCCGCGAACGGGATGTTGTAGGTCAGCACGCGCAAGAGCCCGCTCCACGCCGAGTCGAGCGATTCCGTCTGCAGCAGCGGATCGACGGCGTCCTGGACCACACCCCAGTTGACGCTCAAGAACCCGGTCCAGGCGAGCAGCTGGATGATCACGAAGAGGATCCCGACGATGATGGCGGCCAGCTTCCCTATCTTCTTCAGCGCATAACCGGCCACGAAGCCGGCGACAGCCCCGAAAGTCAGCTGCTGGACCCACGGCAGGGCCGCTGAGACGTCGGGAAGCTCCACGGCAGGATGCTATCACGGCCCCGTCTCGTACCCTCACCATGCCACCTGAGGGCGCCGGAGTAAGATGACACCCGTGAGCAGGGCCACGCCGCCAATCCGGATCTCGGCCGCCGTCGCGGCTGCCGTAGCAGACCGCCGCCCGGTCGTGGCGCTCGAGTCGACACTGATAACCCACGGCCTGCCGCGGCCCGAGAACCTAGCTGCCGGCCGCGCGCTCGAGGAGGTCGTGCGCGCAGGCGGCGCCCTCCCCGCCACCATAGGCGTGCTGCGTGGCGAGCTCGTCGTCGGCCTCTCCGACCAAGAGCTCTCCTACCTAGCCGGGGTGACGGCCGAGAAGGCATCGACCTGGAACCTGGCCGCGATAGTCGCCGGCGGCCGAGACGCAGGCACGACCGTCGCCACCACGCTGCTCGCCGCGGACCTCGCCGGGATACCGGTGTTCGCCACCGGCGGCATCGGCGGCGTTCACCACGCTGCCTTCGACGAGTCTGCCGACCTGGCCGCGCTGGGCCGTCATCCAGTGTTGACGGTCTGCGCGGGACCCAAGAGCATCCTCGACGTGCGCGCGACGCTCGAGCGTCTCGAGACGGCGGGCGTGCCGGTCGTCGGTTACAAGAGCTCCAACCTCGCCGGGTTCCTGATGCGCGAGACAAGCCTCAGGCTGGCCGCGCACGCCGACTCGGCTGAGGCTGCGGCGCGCATCCTGGCTGCCCAACGAGCCTTCGGTCTCTCGGCCGCGGTAGTCGTGAGCAACCCCGTCAGCGCCGGACTCACCGACGAGCAGTTCACCGGCTACCTCCGTGAGGCGGAGGCGGGACTCGCGCGCGACGGCGTGACGGGCGCCGACTCGACACCCTACCTGCTCGCGGCGCTGGCGCAGGTCTCCGGCGGGGTCACCGTCGAGGTCAACACGCGCCTGCTGCGCGAGAACGCGGCTCTGGCGGCACGGATAGCCGTAGCCTACTCGCGTCTCGACAGCGCTGACGAGGGCGCTCCCGTCTTCGCCAGCAGCGCCGGCGGTAGCCGATGAGCGGCGGCGCGCCCATCGACGTCCAACCGGGGGATCTCGGCGCCAGCCTCAGGGCGGCGCGCCTCGAGAAGGGGCTCGAGATCGCCGATGTCGCCGGCCTGACGCATGTGCGCCGCGAGTACCTGTCCGCGCTCGAGGACGGCCGCTACCAAGACCTCCCCGAGGACGTCTATACACGCAACTTCGTGCGGCTCTTCGCTCAGACCGTCGGCTTGTCGCCGGACCAGGCGATCTCCGCCTACCAGGCGGAACGCAAGCGCGCGGGCGGCCTCTCGACGCTGGAGATGAAGCTCGAGACCGAACGCCGCGGCGACCCCCCGCCGCGCGCGCCGCGCAAGTCGCGCTCGGCCGGCCGTGGCCTGCCGCGCATCGGGCCGATCGTTCCGACAGTCGTCCTCGTCGCCGGTCTGGTGGCGCTCGCGGTCTGGGGCTTCAACAGCCTGCTCTTCCGACCCACTACACCGCGCGCCGACCAGACCGCACAGCCCAACACGGCCGGCTCCAACGCTGCGACGAACCAGGGCGACTCTCCGACCACCGTGCCCGGCGTGGTACCGGTGACCACCAGCTCAGCCACAGCCGACCCCGTCACCATCCTCGTGAGCGTGACGAGCACGCCGGTGGGAGCGACGGTCAGCATCGACGGCTTCATGCTGCCTGGGGTCACACCCATCCTCGACGCGCCGGTCACCGCCAGGGCTGGCAGGGTGCTCAACGTGAGCCTCGACGGCTATCAACAGCTCTCCCAGAGCGTCGACCTGCTCGAGCCGCAAACCCTTCACGTCGATCTGGCGCCTCAGGTCGTCGCCGAGACGCCGGGCGCCGCGCCTGAGGATACGACCGCACCCGTTGCCGGAGCCGGCAGGGTCGCGTTGGCGATCCGCGCCAGCACCTGGATCGAGGTCTACCGCGGCACGACGCGCAACGGCGGTGAACGCCTCGTCTACCGCACCGCCGAGGCCGGCGAGTCTTTCGTGTTCGACCTGCCGGTGTACGTTCACGTCGGCAACGCCGCCGGCGTCGAGGTCACGCTCGGCGACAGCGCGCTCGGCGTGATGGGTTCGGCCGGCGCCGTCACGGGTCGGGCGTTCACCGCTCAGTGACCGCAGCCCTGGGCTCGCTCGCGAGCGACTGACCTCAAGGGTGCACTGGAACCTCGCCCTAGCCTCGCTGCGCCACCGCCCCCTGAGGACCCTGCTGACGGCGCTCGGCATCGCCGTCGCGGTGGCGTCTACGGTCGTGTTCATGTCCATAGGCGAGGGGCTGCGCAAGACGTTCGCCGACCAGCTAACACGCTTCGGTCCCGACCTGCAGGTCACCTACGGATCGGACTACAACAACCTCCTGCCCAGCGCCGACCTTCCGATCGAGTACCTGGAGCGTCTCAGGTCGCGCGCCGGCGAGTTCGGGCTGCGCTCGGTCGTTCCCTTCTACACGTACCTGCGCGGCGGGCTCTCGCCCGCCCAGTCGTTCGTCTTCCAGGGGGTGCCCGTCGATGCCGCGCTCGACGACCTCTTCGGCTCGACCACGCTGCTCTCCGGCAGGATGCTCACGCCCGCCGACGAGGGAGCCTACGTAGCGCTGATCGGCAAGTCGGTGGCTGGGAGGTCGAACCTCGGCGAGGGCTCGGTCCTGAGGCTCAACCCGTCGGCCTCGCTCGAGGTGGTCGGGCTCATCGATGGCGGAGGCGGGCTCGTCGACAACCTGATCGTGATGCCGCTCGGCTCGTTGCAGCGCGCCACCGATGTCCACGACCGACTCAGCTCCATCGTCATCGACCTCGAAGACCCGCTCGCGACCGAGACGGCCGCCGCAACGATCCGTGCCGCGTTCCCCGAGTTGGGCGTCAGGACCGCCTCCAGCATGGTCGAGGTCATAGGCGACAGCCTGCGCATCACCGACTTCATCAGGCTCGGCATCAGCGCCATCGCGCTGCTGGTCGGAGCCATCGCCGTCGCCAACACGATGATGATGAGCGTCTTCGAGCGCACCAAGGAGTTCGGCGTCGTGCGCGCCGTCGGCGCCAAGCCACGCTTCTTGTTCCTGCTCGTCATCGTGGAGTCGCTCGCGCTCTCACTCGCGGGTGCGGTAGTCGGCCTCGCGGTCGGCTTCCTCGGATCTAGGCTCCTGAACGCGATATCCACCGACTACATCGGCCTCGAGGTGTCAGCCGTAACGCCGCGGCTGCTGCTGTTCGCGGTCGCGGTGGCGTTCGTCGTCGGTCTCGTCGCCGGGCTGCTGCCTGCCTCGAGGGCGGCGCGCATCCCGATCGCGACGGCCGTCGCCCGTGAGTGACCCGCAGCACCAGAGGAACAATCGTGGTCGCGGCGGCCCGGCTTCGGCTACCATCATGACCATGCGAACAAGCGGTGCCGGTGCGCCAAGGCTGCGCGCCATCCTCGTCACGTGCGCGACGCTGCTGTTGGCGGCCGCGGCGCAAGCCCAAACCTACCAGTGGCGCGACGTCGTCCAGGAGGTCGAGATACGGCCGAACGGCGACGTCTACGTGAGCGACACTCGCACGCTCTGGACCAACGAGGACTTCGGCGAGGCCTTCCTCTGCCTCGACCTGACCCCGCCGGTCCTCTCGCCCGACCTGCGCATAACGGTGACTTACCTCGACAGCAGCGGCGCGCTCGGGTCGGGTCCCAGCTGGCGCGTGTACCGGCAGTCGTGCGTGGTAGAGGGCCGCGGCAGCGGCGTCGAGCTGGTGGTGCGCAACGACAGGCGCATCTCGGAGCGCAGGGTGCGCTTCGACTACGTCCTTCACGGCAGTGTCAAGGCTTACTCCGACGTCGTCGAGTGGTACTGGAACCTAGTCGAGCTCGACCACCCCACGATCATCGGCTACCGTCTCAGCGTCCATGCGCCCGGGCGCATGCTCGAGCCGTTCGACGCCTACGTCCACACCAGGGGCAACCCCGAGCGGCCGACGGTGACGCTCAGTGCCGATCGGAGCAGGCTCGACGTGGCGTTCGAGCGCATCCCGCGCTTCAACGGGGTCGAGATCCGCTACATGATGGACCCCGACCTGTTCGAGATAACCGGCACGACGCCCGGGCACGAGATGCTGCTGCGCGACGAGATCCAGGTGGCCGGTGTCCAGGAGCGGATGTCCAACCTCGCGCGAATCAGACAGAACCCCTACTGGGGTCTGCTGGCGCTATTGGGCATCGGCACCGTGGGTATCGGCACGTGGCGCGCCTACGACCGCAGCGGCCGCGAGCCGAAGGGCGACGGCATGCTCTACCCCTTCGAGCCGCCCTCCGATCTCCCACCGGCAGCGGTGCCGGCGCTGCAGATGCAGAGCTTCAGTCCCAGCATGATGGGTCAGGCGATGCACGCCACGATCATGGACTTGGCGCGCAAAGGCTTCGCTGAGTTCGATCCCAAGGGCAAGAAGATCAACATGCGCCTCGACCTCTCGAAGCCGACCACGAGCCTGCTGCCGTTCGAGGTCGCGGTCCTCAACTACCTCAAGGCGGCGGCGCGGGGCAAGGACCCCTCCTACCTCGAGTTCGGTGAGTTGAAGTCGTACTCGGAGAGGGCGGCGTCCTCGTTCATGCCGTCTTGGGCAAAGAGCGTGAGGGCGTGGCTCGAGCGCGAGCGCGGCGGCCCGCTCGTCGACAAGGAGAGCATGAGGATCGCGGGCCTTTGGGCCAAGCGGAGCCTGCTATTCGCCCTCGCTGCCGGAGTACTCGCGGTGGCGTTGGCCGGCCCTGCCAGAGCGATGCTCATCGGAGCAGGTGTCCTCGGGATCATCATGGCGATCTTCGCAAGATCCGGCCTGCCGCGTTGGCGCGAGGAGGTCGGCCTCGAGGTGCAGGGGTGGCAGGGCTTCAAGCGCACGCTCACCGACTACACCATCATGAAAGACGCGCCACCCGACTTCTTCAACATGTGGGACCGCTACTTCGTCTACGCCGCGGCGCTGGGCGTCGCCGACCGGTACCTGCGCGAGATCAAGCGCGCCGCACCGCTCGCCGGCGTCGACGAAGCGACGATGGTGAGTCAGGGGCGGTGGATGGGCGGGGGCAACCTCGCCAGCATGTCGAGCCTGAGCAACCTCACCTCGACCGTCTCTTCACTCAGCGGCGCGCTCTCCTCGGCTTCCGCATCCGCGTCTTCTGGCGGCTCCTCATCGGGCGGCGGCGGAGGCGGGGGTGGGGGCGGGAGCTCAGGCGGCCGTTGACGGTGCTGCAGGCGGTCTCGCTCACCAAGACCTACGTCGACGGCGGCAACTCGGTCACGGCTTTAGACGGCGTCAGCGCCGACTTCCACGCCGGTAAGGTCACGGCGATCGTGGGGCCGTCGGGCTCGGGAAAGTCGACGCTGCTCAACCTCCTGGCTCAGTTCGACGTTCCCACCAGCGGCGAGGTGAGGCTCGCAGGTGCGAGTCTCGCCAGCCTGTCCGAGGCCGAGCGCTGCGAGCTGCGCCTGAGGAGCTTCGGGTTCGTGTTCCAGTCGTACAACCTCGTCAACGTACTGACCGCGGCTCAGAACGTCGAGTTCCCGCTCGGTCTCAGCAGCAAGCCTGCGAGCGAGCGGCGTGCGCGGGCGCTCGAGCTCCTCGAGCGCTTCTCTATCGGTCATAGGGCGCACCACCTCCCCACGCGCCTGTCGGGCGGTGAACGCCAGCGCGTGGCTCTGGCGCGCGCGTTGGCGAACGACCCGCAGGTCGTGATGGCCGACGAGCCGACGGGCAACCTGGACAGCCGCAGCGGCGACGCGGTGATCGCCGCCCTGCGCGAGGTCGCCTCCGACGGTAGGACCGTCATCATCGTCACCCACGACCGGCGCGTGGCCGAGGCCTCCGACGAGGTCATCCGGCTGTTCGACGGCCGCCTCCTGACCACAGCTCATACCGCCGAACGCTTGCCCCTCGGCCAGGCGGTGGCGGCTTCGTGAGCGAGCGCCAAGCTCCTGAGCTAGCTGGCCCCCGTTGGATCGGCGTAGCCGGAGCGCTGCTGGTGGGCACAGCGGTAGCGCTGGGAGCGCTCGGCGCGCACGCACTGAAGCCTCTGCTCACTCCTGCCCGCTTGGGAACGTTCGAGACCGCCGTGCTCTACCAACTGGTCCACGGACTCGGTCTGCTGGCCGTGTTCGCGCTCGACGACGCACGCGGAAGGCTGCGGCTGCCGGCGGCTCTGCTCCTCGCCGGCGCCCTGATCTTCAGCACCAGCCTCTATCTGCTGGTCGCCACCGACAGCGGCTTGTTCGGAGCCACAGCGCCCGTCGGCGGCGCGGCGATGATCCTGGGTTGGGCGGTGCTAGCCGTCAAGCTCGGACGGCGCGACCGGCCAGGCGCCTGAGCGCACGATGCTCTGGAAGTCGCGGTAGGAGCGTTTCGGCCTGCGCTCGAGCGTTCCTGGGACGAGCTCGACGAGGCCGAAGCGGCGGCTGAAACCGTCGGCCCACTCGAAGTTGTCGACGAGCGTCCATACGAAGTAGCCACGCAGGTCGCAGCCGGCGCGCCAAGCCTCTGCGGCGGCGGCCAGGTAGGAGCGCAGGTAGCGCACGCGCGCCAGGTCGTCGACGGTCCCGTCGCTCGATCGTTGCGAGTCCGCGTAGGCAGCCCCGTTCTCCGTCACGTACACGGGCGGGTTGCCGTACTCCTCCTTGAGCCGCAGGAGCATCCCGACCAGACCTTCGGGAGCGACCTCCCAACCCATGGCCGTCGTCCGCGATCCCGGGGGCGGAGCGACGAGCTCGACTCCCGCCGGAGCCGAGGCGTCGGCGAGGACCCACAGGCGCGTGTAGTGGTTCACGCCCAACATGTCGATCGGCGCCCTGCACACGTCCAAGTCGCCGCTCTCCACGAACGCCTCGAGCAGGCCGCCGACCGGCTCCGGATAGCTCGCCCTGAACAGCGGGTCGAGGAACGCTCTGTTGAACGCGACGTCGGCGAACGCAGCCGCCGCCTCGTGCTCTTCCCCCTCCCGCGCAGGCGAGAACCCCTGCAGGTTCAGGATCGTTCCGACCGGCACTCTCGGCGCGACCGATCTGACGCGTTCGACCCCGAAGCCCGTCGCGAGGTTGAGGTGGTGGACGGCGGCCAAGCCGGCCATGAGGTCGCGCACGCCCGGGGCATGAACCCCGGCGACATGCCCCAGCAGGGCGTGGACGTTCGGCTCGTTCATGGTGAAGTAGCGCTTGACTCCGGACCCGAGCGCGTGTGCGATGCGCTCGGCGTAGTCGGCGTAGTAGAGCGCCGTATCGCGCTTGGCCCAGCCGCCGCGCTCCTGCAGGGCCAGCGGCAGGTCCCAGTGATAGAGGCAGACCCAGGGCTCGACCCCGACCTCGAGCAGCGCGTCGATGAGGCGCAGGTAGAAGTCGACTCCGCGCTGCTCGAGCCGCCCTCTACCGCTCGGCATCACGCGGGGCCACGACACGGAGAAGCGATAGGCGTCGACGCCTAGGTCGGCGATGAGCCTGACGTCCTCCCCTGACCGCCTCAGGTGATCGGTGGCTACCCTGCCGTCGGAACCGTCAGCGACCCTGCCCGGCCGTGACGTGAACTCGTCCCAGATGCTGGGGCCCTTGCCATCGTCCGCGTAGGCGCCCTCGATCTGGTAGGCCGACGTCGAGACACCCCAGACGAAGGTCTCGCGCTCGGTTGACGCGCCTGTGACCGGGCCAGACATTCGACGATTCTATGCTCTAGCGCGGTAGCATCCCACTCATGTCTCGATCCGGCGCAGGCGGCGTAACCGACGCGATCAGCGCCACGCCCACCGGTCGGGGATCCCCGCTCGCCGTCCTCGCTCTGGCCGTGGTGGCCGTCTCTTTCGCGGCCGTGTTCGTGCGCCTAGCCGACGCGCCCGGCACTGTCGTCGCCTTCTACCGCATGGCGTTGGCCGGACTGATCTTGGCCCCGTTCACCCTCCGTGCGCTGCGCAGGAGCCCACTGAGCACGCGCAACCTGCGCCTGACCGCTGCTGCTGCTCTGCTGCTCGCCATCCACTTCGCCAGTTGGATCACGTCGCTGTCCATGACCTCGGTCGCCGCCAGCGTCACCCTGGTCGCGACCGCTCCGTTGTGGGCGGCTCTGTTCTCGTGGCTCTTCGCCAAGGAGCCGCCGCGCAGGGGCGTGGTCGTAGGCGCCGCCGTCGCGGTCGTCGGGGCGGCGGTGCTGGCGCTAGGCGGTGACGGGGGCGAGCAGCGCACGCTCGGCAACGTGCTTGCCCTCGTCGGCGCGGTGGCCGCCGCCGGTTACCTCAACCTCGGACGCGCGGTTCAGCGCTCGGGAGTCGCGCTCGACGCCTACGTAGGAACTGCCTACGCGCTGGCCGCTCTCGTGCTCTTGCCGCTGCCGGCCCTCTTCTCGCAGCCCTACTTCGGCTACTCGACAACCACTTACGCTTGGATCGCGCTGCTGGCTTTAGTGCCGCAACTAATCGGGCATACCGGGCTTAACTATGCGTCACGTCATCTGGATACGGCACTGGTTGCTACAGCTACGTTGGCCGAGCCGATAGGTTCTGGAGTTCTCGCGATACTTATCTTCGGTGAGGTGCCCGGTTACTCCACTCTACTCGGCGCCGCCGTGGTCCTCACTGGTCTAGTAGTGGCCGTGCGAAGTGGAGTCATACGTCCAAGTTACAAAGGTAGGGATGAAGCCGCCGCGGGGTAGTCCCCTCATGAGAGAAGGTCCGTCAACACGAGCCACTGCGCACCGCCTGACAACCCAGTGAGAGCGTGCAATTCCTCACGAACTCTGCTACCATGTGGCACGTGAGGGAGCCGGTCTCTTCTTCTTCAGATCCCGTCCCGGCCCTCTCGACAGCAGAACTAACAACAACTACTTAACCGAAGCCGTCGCATCTGGCGAGGCAGAGCCTTGCCTTTTTGTACGAAGGGAGCGGGTGCGTTGAAAGAGCAAGCGAAGACGTTCAAGAACGGCGACCAGGTCGTACTACCACCGTACGGGGTAGGTATCGTGTCGGGCACGACCACGCGGAACGTGGCCGGCAGAGATCAGAAGTATTACCAGGTCGAGTTCCCCAACGGGACTTCGCGTGCTTACGTTCCCGTCAGCGCGCCTCACGGCACCGGCCTTCGCCCAGCGCTCACGCGCGACGAGGTTCAGAACGTGCTCGAGCGCCTGAGCAACGGCCGCATCACGCTGCCCAAGCAGTGGGCCGCCCGCCACCGCAAGGTCACCGACCTCCTGACGAGCGGGGACCCGTATCAGATCGCGACGCTGGCCAGCGAGCTGCGCCGCTGGGACCTCGAGCGCGGGCTCCCCGACCTCGACCGCCAGGCGTACCGCCGCGCCCTGCGCCTGCTGGCCGGCGAGATCAGCGCCGTGCTCGGCGTCACGACGGCCGAAGCCAGAGCGCTGATGGACGCGGGAGACGAAGACGAGCTGAACTGAGCTCGCTGTAATCGGAACTGAGCGGCTGAGCGCGCCCTAAGGTAACGGGCGGCTCAGCCGCTTTCGTTGGCCAGCCACCGCAGCGCGATGGCGTAGGCCGCGTAGTCGTCGATGTCGCGCGGCGGGTAGCGCATCCCCTTGGGGATCAGCTTGCTGACACCTTTCGGAGGGTTGTCGCGGAAGTAGAGCGCCCTCGCCTCCAAGGTCGTGGAGCGCTCATCGACGAGCTCAGGCTTCAGTCCCACGCCCCTGAGTTCCTCTAGCAGCTCCCGGCGCGCGGTGCCTGAGCCGACGAGGACCGTGGCGCCTGTCGGAAACTCGAGGCGCGCCACTTCGCCGAGGCCGATCACCATGCCGCTCAGCAGCTCACCCGCACCCGATACGTAGGCGACCCCGACGTTCCTGCCGGGGTCGAAAGCTATGAGCACGCGAGTAGCCTCGTGGCTGCCTCGCGTGCTCATCGAGTCGTTCATCTGCTTGTCAGTCTAGACCGGACGCCCCAGACTCCGGCGCTGACTCAGTCGCTCGTCGCTCAGGCTTCCGGCCGGTTCGCGACCGGCTGATCGCCTGAGGGCCTGGCGGGCGCAGCCACCTCGGCCGTCGGTTCCGCCTTCGCGAGCTTCTCGAGCGAGCGCTCGTCGGCGACGCGGGTGCGGCGGATCTCGTTGAGACCGGTGCCGGCAGGCACCAGGCGCCCGAGGATCACGTTCTCCTTGAGGCCGACGAGGTCGTCGACCTTACCGGCGAGCGCGGCCTCGGTCAGCACGTGGGTGGTGTGCTGGAAGGATGCGGCCGACAGCCAGCTCTTGGTGATGAGCGCGGCCTTGGTGATACCGAGCAGGCGCGGCTCCCAGGTGGCGGGCGTCTTGCCTTCCGCCTCCAGGGCCTCGTTCTGCTGCTCGACGTCGAAGCGCTCGACGGTCTGCCCTTCGAGGAAGGTGCTGTCGCCCGGCTCCTTGATCTCGGCGTACTTCAGCATCTGGCGCACGATGACCTCGATGTGCTTGTCGTGCACGCTCACGCCCTGACCGCGGTAGACCTTCTGGACCTCGTCGACGAGGTAGGCCTGCGCGGCGTCCGAACCCTTGGTGTTGAGCAGGTCGTGCGGGTCGATGCTGCCGCGGCTGAGCGGATCGCCGGCGCTGACGTGGTCGCCGTCGCGGACCGTCAGGCGCAGGTTGCCGTCGACCTTGTAGGTCTTGACGAAGGCGCCGTCCTGCGAGGCGACGGTGATCTTGACCTTCTCGTCGTCCTGCTCGAGCGACACGACGCCGTCGAGCTCGGAGATGATCGCCCTGACCTTGGGCTTGCGGGCGTCGACCAGCTCGATGACGCGCGGCAGACCCTGGGTGATGTCGGCACCGGTCGCGATTCCGCCGGTGTGGAAGGTGCGCATCGTGAGCTGCGTGCCGGGCTCGCCGATCGACTCGGCGGCGATGACGCCGACGGCCTCGCCGAGGCTGACCTCGCGCATCAGCGACATGTCGAGACCGTAACAGGCCTTGCACACGCCGGAGCGGGTCTGGCAGTTGAGCGGGCTGCGCACCTCGATCTCGCGCAGCTCGGGGTGATCCCGGAGGCGCGAGGCTATCGCTTCGACGTCTTCCTTGTAGAGCAGGACACCAGCGCTGAGCGTCAGGTCGCCGAGCTCGAGGTCTTGGGCGAGGGTGCGGCCGTACAAGCTCATGTCGAGCTGGCTGCGCGGGCGCT
Organism: uncultured bacterium; assembly: GCA_964392895.1. Lineage (GTDB taxonomy): Bacteria > Deinococcota > Deinococci > Deinococcales > Trueperaceae > CAYMRL01. The sequence continues at coordinate 57,936 of CAYMRL010000003.1, read as the reverse complement.
GCCTGCCGTCGGCACCGTAGAGCGGGACGGCCTGGAAGCCGGCGGTGCCGCAGTCGTCCTCGCGCACCACGACCTCATGAGCCACATCGACCAGCTTGCGCGTCAGGTAGCCGGAGTCGGCCGTGCGCAGCGCGGTGTCGGCGCCACCCTTACGAGCGCCGTGGGTCGAGATGAAGTACTCAAGGACGTCGAGGCCCTCGCGGAAGTTCGCGCGGATCGGCAGGTGGAACGTCTCCCCCGACGGCTTGGCCATCAGGCCACGCATGCCGGCGAGCTGCTTCATCTGCTGCGGGTTGCCTCTGGCGCCCGACTGCGCCATGACGAACAGCGGGTTGAACGGCATGTTCTGCTGGAAGTTCTCGAACACGGCGTCCTTGACATCTTCGGTCGTATCGTTCCAGAGCTTGACGGTCTGCTGGAAGCGCTCGCCCTCGGTGACGAAGCCGCGGTCGAATGCGGAGTTGATCTTGTCGAGCTTCTGCTGAGCGTCGGCGAGAAGCTGCTGCTTCTTGGGCGGGATGGCGACGTCGTCGATGCCGATGGTGATGCCGCTGGTCGTGGAGAGCTCGAAGCCGTACTGCTTGAGGCCATCGAGCAGAGCAGCCGTACGGTCGATGCCGAGCAGCTTGAAGCTGTCGAGCACCAGGTCGCGCAGGGCGCTGCGTTCGTAGACGGTGTCGTAGCGCAGCAGCTCCTCGGGCACCTCGCCACCTTGGGCGACCGTCTCGCGCACCATGCGCGCGAACAGCATGCGTCCGGGGCTAGTCCTGATCATCTCGCCGTCGATCCGCACCGTGACGACGTCCTGCATGTCGATGGTGCCGCGCTCTACCGCCAGCAGCGCCTCGTCGACGTTGGCGAAGTGGTAGCGCAGGCGTCCGGCGCTCGTCTCCACGCCGCCAACCTTGATGGTGGCGTTGAGGTCGAGGTCGCCGGCAGCGAACGCCGCCAGAGCCGCCCCCTCGCTCTTGAACTCGCTCCCCGCGCCCTTGCCCTTGCTGCCCGGGTAGACCTGCGTCAGCACGTAGAGGCCGAGGATGATGTCGCGGGCGGCCTGCACGTTGGGGTTGCCGTGCGCCGGGCTCAGGAGGTTGTGGCTCGAGAGCATCTGCAGCCTGGCCTCGGCCTGCGCGTAGACCGACAGCGGCACGTGGATGGCCATCTGGTCGCCGTCGAAGTCGGCGTTGAAGGCCTCGCAGACCAGCGGGTGAAGTTGGATGGCCTGGCCTTCGACCAGCACCGGCTCGAAGGCCTGGATGCCGAGGCGGTGCAGCGTCGGGGCGCGGTTGAGCAGCACCACGCGGTCCTGGATGACCTCTTCGAGGGCGTCCCAGACCTCGTCGCGGACGTCGCGGTAGCGCTCGAGCATCTTGCGCGCGCTCTTGATGTTGGTCGCGATGCCGCGCTCCTCGAGCTTCTTGAAGAGGAACGGCTTGAACAGCTCGAGGGCCATGCGCTTGGGCACGCCGCACTGGTGCAGCTCGAGCTGCGGACCGACGACGATCACCGAACGACCGGAGAAGTCGACGCGCTTGCCGAGCAGGTTCTGACGGAACCGGCCCTGCTTGCCGCCGAGCAGGTCGGTCAGGGAGCGGTACGGCCTGTCGGAACCGGGGTGCGTGACGGGAGCGCCGCGCCTGCCGTTGTCGATCAGCGCGTCGACCGCCTCCTGGAGCATGCGCTTCTCGTTGCGCACGATCATCTCGGGGGCGCCCTGCTGGATCAGCTTCTTGAGGCGGTTGTTGCGGTTGATCAGCCTGCGGTAGAGGTCGTTGAGGTCGGAGGTCGCGAAGCGGCCGCCCTCGACCTGCACCATCGGGCGCAGGCTTGGGGGCATGATCGGCACGGCCTCGAGGATCATCCACTGCGGCTTGTTCTTCGAGCTGAGGAACGAGCGCACGATCTCGAGGCGCTTGCGGGCCTTGGCCTTCTTGTGGCGGCTGTTCGACTCCATCTCGGCCTCGAGTTCACTCCTGAGCACGTCGAGGTCGAGCGAGGCGAGCAGCTCCTGGATGGCCTCTGCGCCCATCTTGGCGTCGAAGTCGTAGCACTCGATGACCCTGACCTGGCGCCTGACCAGGTCGATCTCGACGCGGCCCTCGATGTCGGAGAGGATCGCGCCGCCGTCGGCGAGCGGCTCGCCGGGCTTGACGCGGTCGCCGTTAACCACCTCGGGCTCGTCGTTGTAGGAGTAGATGCGCGCGCGCGAGACGATGATGCTCGCCGGGTGCGAGAGCTTCACGGTCCCGGCCGCGGCGGCCACGATCTCCTGCGCGGCGTCGATGGCGCCGACGACCTTGTCGCCGGCCCTGACGGTGGCGCCGTCGCCGACCAGCACGTGCATCGTCGGGTTCGTCTCGTGGGTCTCGCTGCGCTCCCACTCGACCCTGAAGGTCACGTTGACGTTGGTGCCCTTGGCCTTGCTGGCGCGCACGCTGACGCTGGCGCCCTGCGGGGCCTTGAGCGTGGTGCCGGCGGAGGCCTTGGCGAGCGCGGTGCCGTCCTCGACGAACTCGCCGTCGCCGACCAGCGGCTCGACGCCGTTGGCCAGCAGGTGGGTCTCGAGCACCTCTTCGGTGTCGGCGTCACGGATGGTCAGGATGCCGCCGTCAGAGCCGATCGGCAGCAGCTCGACGACGCCCTCGTGCTCGGCGTCGATCTGGAAGTCCTCGCTCAGCTCGGCGATGGGCTGGCCGGGCTTGTAGCTCTCTTCCTCGATGAAACCCTTCTTGGGCAGCACGGCCTTGGCGTCGCGCGACTCGTGGTAGTCGAGCCTGACGCGGCGCGGGAAGCGGTAGTGCGCGACGCCGGCGAGGCGCGCCTTGACACCCTTGGCGAGCTGCTGGCCCTGTTCGACCTGCTCGCCGTCGCCGATGACCGCATCCTCACCACCAGAGACCGTGTACGTCTCCTGCTGGCCGTACCTGAGCTGGCGGTACTCCTCGTCGGAGAGCAGGTCGCCGCGCTTGAGCGGCCTGTCGGAGAGGCGCGCGCCCTGCGGGTTCGTGACGATGTACTTGGCGAAGTAAAGGACCTGCTCGAGCTGAGCGGTCGAGAGGTTGAGCAGCCCACCGATCTTGTTGGGGATGTCCTTGACGTACCAGATGTGGGCGCAGGGGGTCGCGAGCTCCAAGTGGCCCATGCGGTAGCGGCGCACCGTCGAGCGGGTGACCTCGACGCCGCAGCGTTCGCACACCTTGCCGGCGAAGCGCTGGCCGCGGTACTTGCCGCACGAGCACTCCCAGTCCTTCTCTGGACCGAAGACGCGCTCGTCGAACAGGCCGTCGCGCTCGGGCTTGAGCGTGCGGTAGTTGATGGTCTCCGGTTTCGTGATCTCGCCGTACGACCAGTCTCTGATGGTCTCCGGCGCTGCGATCTGGATCTGAACCTGCGTGAACTCGCGCTGCGCCTCGCGCAGGCGCGCCAGCTCGCGCTGCTCGCGGGGGCGATCTCCTCTGGAGTCGCTCCGTTCGCCTCTGAAATCGCTTCTGAAGTCGCTCACCAGTGCCTGCCTGACTCGTCGAAGATGTTGACGGGCTTACCCTCTGCGTCCAGGACCTTGACGTCGAGCGCCAGCGAGTGGAGCTCCTTGACCAGGACCTTGAACGACTCGGGGATCGTGGGCTCGAGTACGTCGTTGCCCTTGACGATGGCTTCGTACGCCGCGTTGCGGCCGTCGATGTCGTCCGACTTGATCGTCAGCATCTCCTGCAGCGTGTGGGAGGCGCCGTGGGCCATCAGTGCCCACACCTCCATCTCGCCGAGACGCTGGCCACCGAACTGCGCCTTGCCACCGAGCGGCTGCTGGGTGATCAGCGAGTACGGGCCGGTCGAGCGCGCGTGCATCTTGTCCTCGACCATGTGATAGAGCTTCATGATGTACATGACGCCGACGACGATGGGCGCGTCGATCGCGTCGCCGGTGCGGCCGTCGTAGAGCACGGACTTACCGCTTCTGGCCAGCTTGCGGAACGCGTCCTCGGGCGTCAGGCCGTCGGGCAGGATGCCGAGCTTGACGGCGCGCTCGTAGACCTTGAGCTCGCGCTTGTCGGAGCCGATGCCTTCTGCGCTCATCTCGGCGACGTCGTTGACGGCAGCCTCTTCGAGCAGGTCCTTGATCGCGTCCTCGTTGGCGCCGTCGAACACGGGCGTCACGAAGGAGACGCCGTGCTTGAGGGCCGCCATGCCGAGGTGGGTCTCGAGGATCTGGCCGATGTTCATGCGCGACGGGACGCCGAGCGGGTTGAACACCATGTCGACCGGTGTGCCGTCTTCGAGGAACGGCATGTCCTCGGGCGGCAGGATCTTGGCGACGACGCCCTTGTTCCCGTGCCGGTTGGCGAGCTTGTCGCCTTCGATCAGGCGGCGCTTCTGCGCGACGTAGACGCGCACCATCTCCTGGACACCGGGCCTGAGCTCGACGCCGTCGTCGCCGCGGCGGAAGCGCACGGTTCTTAGAACGATGCCGCCGTCGCCGGGCGGGACCTTTAGCGAGGTGTCCTTCACCTCTTTGGCCTTCTCGCCGAAGATCGAGCGCAGCAGGCGCTCCTCCGGCGTCGGGTCCTTCTCGCCCTTGAAGCTGGTGTGCCCGACGAGGATGTCGCCCTGCCTGACCTCGGCGCCGATTCGTACGACACCGTCCTCGTCGAGATCTCTTAGGGCCGCTTCGGAGAGCCCAGGGATGTCCCTGGTGATCTTCTCGGGGCCGAGCTTGGTGTCGCGGGCTTCCTTCTCGAACTTCTCGATGTGGACGCTGGTGAACGTGTCGTTGCGCACCAGGTTCTCGGAGAGCACGATCGCGTCTTCGTAGTTGTAGCCGTCGAAGGGCATGATCGCGATCAGGATGTTCTGGCCAAGGGCCAGGCGGCCGTTGTCAGAGGCGGGTCCGTCGGCGATGACCTGGCCGGACTTGATCTCGTCGCCGATGTCGACGATCGGGCGCTGGTTCAGGTTGGTGTTCTGGTTGGAGCGCTGGAAGCGGGTCAGCGTGTAGGTGCGTTCGACGCCCTTGGCGCCCTCGGCGACGACGCGGCTGGCGTCGACGTAGGTGACCTTGCCGTCGGCTTCGGCCAGGAGCACGGTGCCAGAGTCGCGCGAGACGCGCTCCTCGACGCCGGTACCGACGTAAGGGGCGCGGCTGCGGATCAGCGGCACCGCCTGCGACTGCATGTTCGAGCCCATCAGGGCGCGGTTGGCGTCGTCGTGCTCGAGGAAGGGGATCAGCGAGGTCGGTACGCTGATCACCTGCTTCGGCGAGACGTCCATGTAGTCGACCTCGTCGGCGGTGGCGAAGACGGGGTCGCCGAGGCGGCGCGCGACGATCGTGTCGACGGCGAAGCTGCCGTCGGGGTTGAGCGGCGTGTTGGCCTGGGCGATGGTGTGCTGGTCCTCTTGGTGCGCGGTGAGGTAGACGACCTCGTCGGTGACCTTGCCGTTCTTGACGGGCCGGTACGGAGCCTCGATGAAGCCGCGGCCGTCGACGGCGGCGAAGCTCGCCAGCGAGGTGATCAGGCCGATGTTGGCGCCTTCCGGCGTCTCGATCGGGCAGATGCGGCCGTAGTGGGTGCGGTGCACGTCGCGCACGTCGAAGCCGGCGCGCTCGCGCGTCAGGCCGCCCGGTCCGAGGGCCGAGATGCGGCGCTTGTGCCTCAGCTCGGAGAGCGGGTTGACCTGGTCCTTGAACTGGCTGAGCTGGCTGCGGCCGAAGAACTCGCGCAGCGCAGCCACGATCGGGCGGCTGTTGACGAGCTTCTGCGGGGTGGCCGCGTCGGGGTTGCCGAGCAGCATACGCTCGCGCACGCCCCTGGCCATGCGGCCGAGGCCGACGCGGATCTGGTCGGCGACGAGCTCGCCTACAGTGCGGATGCGCCGGTTGCCGAGGTGGTCGATGTCGTCTTCCTGGTAGCCGTCGACACCTGCCTGGAGGTTGACGAGGTACTTGAGGGTGTCTACGAGGCCGTGGTCGACGAAGCGGCCGTCTTCCTGGCCGAGGAGCGTCTTCGACTCGAAGTCGAGGCCGAGCTTGGCGTTCATCTTGAAGCGGCCGGCCTCACCGAGGTCGTAGCGGCGCGGGTCGGCGAGCAGCCCGTAGAGGTACTGGGTGGCCTTGTCGACCTTGGGCGGGTCGCCGGGACGCAGCACCGTGAAGAGGCGCAGCAGGGCCTCGTCCGGCGTGATGCCGGAGGCGCCCTCGTTCTCGAGGGTCGGCTCGATCAGCGACTCGTGGCCGGCGAACAGCTCGCGGATCTCGTGGTCGGAGTAGCCGAGCACGCGCAGCAGGAAGGTGAACTGGAACTTGCGCTTGTTCACCTTCATCCACAGCACGTTGGCGTTGTCGAACTCGATCTCGATCCACGGGCCGCGCTTCGGCATCGGGATGATGCTGGCGGTGTAGCGCTTGGCCGCGCCCGCGTGGAGCTGCGAGGCGGTGAAGTAGACGCCGGGCGAGCGGTGGATCTGCGAGACGATGACGCGGTCAGCCCCGTTGATCACGAAGCTGCCGTCCTCGGTCATCAGTGGCAGGTCGCCGAGGAACACCTCGTCTTCCTTGATGAGGCCGGTGTCCTTGTGAACGAGCTGCAGCTTGGCGAAGAGGCCGGCGTGGTAGGTCAGGTCCTTCTCACGGCACTCTTCCGGGTCGTACTCGGGCTCGTGGAGGCGGTACTCGAGGAAGTCGAGGACCAGGTCGGTCTGGCGGCCGCGTTCGGTCTCATCGATCGGGAAGACCTCGCGGAATGCCGCCTGCAGACCGATGTCCTCGCGCTTCTCAGGCGGCGTGAACCGCTGGAGTAGGCTCTCGTACGAGGTGATCTGGATGTTGGTCAGGTTCGGAAGCTCTATGACTTCCTTGATCCTGCCGAAGGCTCGGATCTCGCGCATCTTCTTCCCTTCAGCCATGGGCCACGGCGTGGGCCAACGGGCGGCTCGACTTGCTTAGGTCCGCGGCGCGCTCCCGCACGGCGCGCGCAGACTTGACATAGGAGTTGGCGGCCCCGACCGCTGCCGAAGTCGGCGCATGACGCGCGGCTCCTAGCGGCCTGGTGCTGGTGTCTCGGTCTGTACGTGAAGCTGTGGTGATAGTCAAGATAGCGTCGATTACTCTAACGTGGTTAAGTGAGGAGCCAAGTAGCGCACGGTGCCATTCGCCGGCGTGCAGCGAGCCGGGGCCGGTCGAGCCTGCCTGAAGGCACGCGCTCCCGCGTTCGACGCCGTCGGGCGTCGCGCGGTCGCGCGTGCTCGGTCTGGTGCGTTCAAGACGCTCCGTCACTTACCTCCAGGTCGCATCCGGTACGTTGCTGTGGGTGACCGGAGCCACCCGCTTCTTGCAAGGCTTACTTGACCTCGACGACGGCGCCCGCGGCTTCGAGCTTGGCCTTGATGTCGGCGGCTTCTTCCTTGCTGACGTCTTCCTTGACGACGCCGCCGGCTTCCACCAGGTCCTTGGCCTCCTTGAGGCCGAGGCTGGTGATCGCGCGGACCTCCTTGATGACCTGGAGCTTCTTGTCGCCGGCGTCCTTGATGGAGACGGTGAACTCGGTCTGCTCCTCGGCGGCGGCAGCGGCCTCACCGGCGACCGGGGCGGCCATCATCATGCCAGCCGGCATCGCGGCGGCGGCTTCGACGCCCCAGGTTTCCTTGAGCCCGTCGACGAGCTCGACCAGTTGAAGAACGGTCAGCCCGCTGAGTTGATCGATCAGCGCTTGCTTGTCAAATGCCATCTCAGGCCTCCTTCTGCTTGTCTGCGTAGTTGTTGATGACTGTCACTAGCTTCTGTGGCGGAGCCGAAAGCACGCCCACCAGTTGTTGCATGGGGGCTTGCAGCACGCCGACCAGCTGGCTCTGCACCTGCTGCTTGGACGGCAGCTTGGCGACGCGCGCTAGCGCGTCCTCGCCCAAGACGCTTCCCTCGAGGCGACCGCCCTTGGACTTGGGCAGCTCCTTGGGGTGGACCTTGGCGAAGTCGACGATCGCCTTCACGGGCGCGACGAACTCTTCGCCTACCAGGACCAGGGCCGTCGGCCCGTTCAGCGTCTCGTCGAAACCCTGGATGCCGTACTCATTGAGCACGACGCGGATCAGGGTGTTCTTCGCGACGAGGATCTTTCCGCCCGCCTTGCGCACATCGGCGCGCAGTTGGGCGAACTCACCGGCAGAGAGCCCCTGGTAATCCACCAGGAAGAACGTCTTGGCTTCGCCGAGCTGCTTGCGCAGGTTGACGACGGAAGCCTCGTTCCTGGGGTTGGCCATGGTTACCTCTCTCTTGCTCGAAACCGGGTCCGGATGGACCCTACTTAAGCCGCGATGCGCAACGCGATCTCTCGGTCGGGGCGAGGTGCCCCGCTTGTCGAAACCGTCAACGCCTCGGCAGGATCTTTAAGCCTGGCGGCCCCTGCTGTCTCCAACGCCAAAGGTGCCTCGCTCGCGCTACGCACCGGGATGCCTAGCCCTTGCTTACGCCTCTGCCCTGGCCGCCGAGAGGTTGATCCTCACGCTCGGTCCCATGGTGGAGGTCAGGTGGATGGTCTTGACGTACTGGCCCTTGGCTGCGTCGGGCTTGGCGGCCTCGACGGCGCTCTTGAGCGCGGAGAAGTTGTCGGTCAGCTTGCCCGCGTCGAAGCTCGCCTTGCCGATCGGGGCGTGCACCACGCCGGTCTTGTCGCTCCTGAACTCGATCTGGCCGGCCTTGAGGGCCGTGACGATCTCGCCGATGTTCGGTCCGACGGTGCCCGCCTTCGGGTTCGGCAGCAGGCCGCGCGGGCCGAGGACACGGCCGAGCTTGGAGCCGATCTGAGCCATCATGTCGGGCGTGGCGACGACGGCGTCGAAATCCATCCAGCCGCCGAGGATGCGCTCGATGACCTCCGCGCCACCGACGATGTCGGCGCCGGCGGCTTCGGCAGCGGCGACGCCGTCACCCTGAGTGACAGCCAAGACGCGGATGGTCTTGCCGGTGCCGTGCGGCAGAGCTACGGTGCCTCTGACGTTCTGGTCGGACTTGCGCGGGTCGATGCCGAGTCGGAAGTGCGCTTCAACGGTCTCGTCGAACTTGGCGGTGGCCAGCTGCTTCACGAGCGCGGCGGCCTCCTCGATGCTGTAGACGCGGTCGCGGTCGACCTTGCCCTCGAGGGCGCGGTAACGCTTGCCGTGCCTAGCCACGTTCCGGCATCCCCTCGACGGTCACGCCCATGGAGCGCGCGGTGCCGGCGATGATCCTGGCGGCGGCGACCTCGTCGGCGGCGTTGAGGTCGGTCATCTTGACGCGGCCGAGCTCGAGGCACTGCTCCCAGCTGAGCTTGCCGACCTTGTCCTTGTGGGGAACGCCGGAGCCCTTCGCCAGGCCGGCAGCCTTCTTGATCAGGTAGCTGGCGGGCGAGGTCTTGGTGATGAAGGTGAAGGAGCGGTCGGCGTAGATGGTGATCTCGACCGGCACGATCGCCCCCGCCTGGCTGGCGGTGGCGGCGTTGTACTCCTTGACGAACTGCATGATGTTGGCGCCGTACTGGCCCAGCGCCGGCCCTACTGGCGGGGCTGGGGTCGCCGCGCCGGCCGGAAGCTGAAGCTTCACGATGCCTGTTACCTTCTTGGCCACGTCTCCTCCTTAAGCTCCCCCACGTCCATGGCCGGCAGCGGGGTTCTGACGCTCGTTCTCGTGCCTGGCGGCACGGTTTCTCGCCAAGGCTTGACGCTCTCCGCTGATCGGCCCGTTCTGGGCCGGTCAGAAGGCGTGCGCTAAGCCCTTACGACCTGTGAGAAGTCAAGCTCGACCGGCGTCTCGCGTCCGAAGATCGAGACGAGGACCTTGACCTTGCCACGCTCCGGGTTGACCTCGGAGACGAGTCCTGTGAAGTCGGCGAACGGCCCGCCGGTTACCTGCACCATCTCGCCGACGCTGAAGGTGACGCGCACCTTGGGGGTCTCGCGCGAGCCGATGACACCGAAGGTGCCGAGCATGCGCGCTTCCTCTTCCGGCGAGAGCGGCACGGCCCTGGTGGAGGTGCCTACGAAGCCGGTGACGCCTGGGGTGTAGCGCACGACCTCCCACGCCTCGTTCGGCTCTTCGACGTTGTCGCCGAGGTCCATCTGCACGAAGATGTAGCCGGGGAACAGCTTGCGGCGCACGACTTCCTTCTTGCCGCCGCCGGCGTGCTCGACGGTCTCTTCGGTCGGCACGACCACCTGATAGATGGAGTCGGCCATCCCCAGCGACTTGGCGCGGTTGAGGATGTTCTCCTTGGCCTTCTCTTCGTGGCCCACGTAGGTGTGGACTGCGTACCACTCGATGCTCATTGCGTTTCCTCGGCGCGCGTCGCGCGCTTGTTATCGGTGCAGCTCGGTTCGTTCTGTTTCCGTCTCGAGGTCTGAGGTGTCAGATGATCAAGCCGATGAGGTTGCCCAGCGTGACGTCCGCGACGAGCAGGAACAGCGCGGTGATGACGACGAAGAGCAGCGTCGCCTGGGTCGCCTGGATGACCTCTTTGCGGCTGGGCCAGGTGACCCTGCCGAGCTCGGCGCGCGAGTTGCGGAGGTACTGGACGAACCTCTGGAACATGGCGACTAGACCTTTACCTCTTTGTGAACCGTGGTGCGGCGCTCCCACGGGCAGTACTTGCGAAGCTCGAGCTTGCCCTGCGTGTTGCGGCGGTTCTTGTGCGTGGCGTAGTTCCTACGCTTGCACTCACTGCATTCCAGGAGCAGCTTGATCCTAACGTCACTGGCCACTGTGGCCTCCCAACCTTTCGACTCTAGCAGGTACTCGCAAGATAAGTCCAGTCCCTGAACTCGGCGACTCGAGGGTCGCCGAGTTCAGGGGCCGGGTCACCAGGAGGGTCGGAGTTACTTGGTCACCGATGTCACGACACCAGCACCAACAGTACGACCACCCTCCCGAATCGCAAACCGCAAACCCTCCTCCATCGCAATCGGCTTAATCAACTCAACCGCCAACTCAACATTATCCCCAGGCATCACCATCTCCACCCCAGACGGCAACGTACACACACCAGTCACATCAGTCGTCCGAAAATAAAACTGCGGACGATACCCCGAGAAGAAAGCAGAGTGACGACCACCCTCCTCCTTCCTCAACACATACACACTGCCATTAAACCCAGTATGCGGCTTGATCGAACCAGGCTTCGCAAGAACCTGACCACGCTCAATATCATCACGACCAACACCACGCAGGAGAACACCAACATTATCCCCAGCCATACCACTATCCAACGTCTTCCGATGCATCTCCACACCAGTCACAACCGACTTAGCAGTATCAGTCAAACCAACAATCTCAACCTCATCACCAGTCTTAACCACACCACGCTCAACCCGACCAGTCGCAACCGTCCCACGACCAGTAATCGTAAACACATCCTCAACCGGCATCAAAAACGCCTTATCGATATCACGCACCGGGGTGGGGATGTACGAGTCAACCGCATCCAACAAGCCCCAGATGTTGTCCACCCAGTCGTTACCACCACGCTGCGTCTTCGGATCGGCCTGCAAAGCCTCCAAAGCGCGCAACGCCGAGCCCTTCACCACCGGGATGTCGTCACCAGGGAACTCATACGAGGAAAGCAGCTCACGCACTTCCATCTCGACCAGCTCCAGCAACTCCTCGTCATCGACCATGTCCACCTTGTTCAGGAAGACAACGATGTAAGGAACACCAACCTGACGAGCCAGAAGAATGTGCTCACGCGTCTGCGGCATCGGACCATCAGCCGCGGAAACGACAAGAATGGCGCCGTCCATCTGAGCAGCGCCGGTAATCATGTTCTTCACGTAGTCAGCGTGACCGGGGCAGTCGACGTGCGAGTAGTGCCTCGCCGGAGTCTGGTACTCGACATGCGAGGTGTTGATGGTGATACCACGCGCCTTCTCCTCAGGCGCCTTATCGATCTGATCGTACGACTGCGTCACAGCCGTCGGATCAGCCGTCGCAGCCGTGAACGTGATCGCCGCAGTAAGAGTCGTCTTACCGTGATCCACGTGGCCAATCGTCCCAACATTCACATGAGGCTTGTTACGCTCGAAAACTGCCTTAGCCATTGTCCGTGTTCCTTCCGCGAGGGAGCGTTGGGTCTCGTCGCTCCGCCCCTAGGCGCTTAACTCCCTGTCGCCGTCGTCCATCCAGGCTGGACCTCGTCGCGGTTCCAGGGCCGGCGCCAAGGATCCGCAACGAGGTTCGCCCAGCTTCTCTTTGGAGCTCGTGGACGGGATTGAACCGTCGACCTCTCCCTTACCAAGGGAGTGCTCTACCCCTGAGCTACACGAGCCCACTTGGCCCTCTACTCTACGCCCTCTGCCCTCGGGCGCAGAACCCATCGGGTTCTGCAACCCAAAACCGTCAGGTTTCGGGCTGGAGCGGGAGACGGGATTCGAACCCGCGACATTCAGCTTGGGAAGCTGACGCTCTACCAACTGAGCTACTCCCGCTCGTGCGTGCCGGCTTGCGCCGGCACGTTTACCGCGGTTCCGCGGCCCTTCTGGTGGGCAGGGCTGGATTCGAACCAGCGTAGGCGTAAGCCAACGGATTTACAGTCCGTCCCCTTTAACCACTCGGGCACCTACCCTCGCCCCAACCGCCGGCAACGTCCACTAGGCCGCGTCCGGATACGGTTTGGAGCCACCCATCGGAATCGAACCGACAACCTTCCGATTACAAGTCGGATGCTCTACCGATTGAGCTAGGGTGGCAGCCGAGCCGCGAACCCGAAGAGCTAAGCTAGCATGAGCCGATAAAGTGTGTCAACACTCGTCCAGGACGGGGTTCCTGCGGTATCGGAGGGTGATGACACAGTGTTACAAGTAATGATAACATCGTGGCAAGAAGTAACTAGACGCTCCTCGGTAGGAGTTCGTAACGGCGGCTGATGCTCGCTGTTGTGCGCGGTCCCTACCAGTACCTTCTGAGAAAGCTCTGACGAGAGGAGGAGGATGTTCGCGAGGTCGTGAGTGGCGCCTTAACGACTGAGGCCAGCCTTTGGCTGTCTTCGAAGCCGCTCGCCACCTAGACGCACCGACCGATCAACGTTCCCGCGGGACCATCTCCCACTCTCCCTTAAGGAGGCCCCTGACCTATGGGCAGGAAGCGCAACGCGAAGCTCAAGGAGTCGAAGCAACTCAGCCAGCAAGGCATCAGCCGACGAGAGTTCTTCAAGAAGGGGGCCGTAGCCGGGGTCGGCGCAGTGGCCCTCGCTGGACTGAGCAAGGGAGCCGCGCAGGCGACCTCGGCCGGCATCCAATGGGATTACGAGTTCGATGTCGTAGTGGTCGGCTCCGGCGCCACTGGACTGCCGGCGGCCATCAGAGCGCATGACCTGGGTGCCTCCGTCGTCGTAGTCGAACAGAACTTCGACGTCGGCGGCGTGATGCTGCACAGCACAGGCTGGGTCTCCCTCGGTGGCGGCGATCCGATACAGCTGCGAGATCTGGCCGGGGAGGGCGATCCCGACGGCTTCGTGACGGTGCCGCCTCTGGAGGCTCCCGAGGCGTTGACGGAAGACCCCGATCACCTCTTCGCAGACATCACCGACTGGTCCGTTACCGACAGGTCCGGACAGGGCACCTATCGCTTCAACGAGCGCGACCTGCACCGTGCGTGGGCCGACAACTGCTACGACACCCGCGTCTTCCTGATGGAGAACTACGTCAGGTTCAGCCGCATCTCCGGCACGCACGGCACCGGCGGCATGACGCGCGCCCGCCGCGCGGTAGCCATCCTGAAGCTCGGCGACACCACCGACATGCGTGCCGGCACGGTGACGGCCCAAGATGCCGGCATCGCCGGCGTCAGCTCCAGCCACTTCGCTCCTACCGTGATGGCGGACGGCAGCGTCACGGCCGGTCCCGACGTGGTCAACAACGGCACGGCGTTGTCGCGCCCTCTGGAGTTCAGCGCCCGAGAGAAGGGCGTACCGTTCATGCTCAACCAGCGCCTCGTCGAGGTGGTGCGCGAGCAGCAGTTCAGCGGTAGGGTCCTGGGGATCCGGACCTCCTACACTCCGAGGCACGACCCGGATACCGGGGAGCGCCTCGAGAGCCTGTGGCAGAACGGCAACATCGACGAGCGGCGCTCGCTCAACATCAGGGCGCGGCGCGCCGTGATCATCGGCACCGGCGGCCACTCGGGCAACCCGCAGTTCCGGAGCATGTTCTACCCGGCGTTGCGCGACCCTCACTTCGTGACGAGTGGCTGGGCGCTCAACGGCCCGGGCAGAGGCAGAGACGCCAGCGGCATCATCGCTGGCCTGCGAGTCGGTGCCAACCTCGCCGGCATGCATCAGAACCTCGGCTACGCCACCACCTACCACGTGCCGACGCGCGTGGCGACGCGCGACGCCTACACCCCGATGCTGCCGGGACACCCGACCTTCCCGTTCCGGCGCTCGACGGGCTTCACCATCGGAACCAACGCGCGCGAGCACGTGATCCTGGTGAACCAGGTCGGCAAGCGCTTCTTCAACGAGCTGGACTTCACCAGATCTCCCGGCGCCGCGACCTACCCGGGCAACAACCACGTGCCCAACCCGGGGGTGGCGCACCAGATCGGCGACTGGCGCAACGCCCATCCAGAGTGGCTGAGACAGAGCTTCAACAACTTCCACGGTCGCGACGCCGCCTTGGCCATCAACGAAGGGTCGCAACCACCCGATTTCCTTCCCGGTCCGACCTGGGTGATCTTCGATCAGGCGGGCTTGGAGCGCGGTGGCTGGGACATCTCGCACCCGTTCACCGATCCGAACAACGGCATGTTCCATCAGGCCGACACCATCGAGGAGCTGGCGCGCAAGATGTACGACGGCTACGAGCATCAGCGTGTGCCGTTGACCCACCTAAGGCAGACGGTCGACGACTGGAACGCCGCCGTCGACGCCGGTGTCGACGAGCAGTTCGGTCGCGGGCCGGACGCCCCGATGCACAAGATCGAGACGGGCCCGTTCTACGCAGCCATGCAGATGATCATCTGGCACGACTCCTACGGCGGCCTGAGGATCAACGGCCGCGCGCAAGTCGTCGACATGGAAGGCCAGCCGATACCGGGGCTCTACTCCGGCGGCGAGGCCAGCGGTGGCGGCCAGCAGCACGGACTGGGCAGGGCCATCGTGCACGGGTACATCGCGGCGACCAACGCGGTAAGGGAGTAGCTTAGCCGCTTCAGCACCTAGAGCTCGGTGCCGGCATGGGGGTCCTCATGCCGGCACCGAAGGTGAAGGCCGAGAGATCCGGAGGTAGCAGTCTTACGATGGCTGTCGATGCAACCAGACATCCACACGCAATCAAGATCGCCGTCGCGGCTCAGCCAACAGAGGTAGAAGCAGGAACCAGGTCGACACTGAAGGTAGAGGTAGCTTGCAGCGAAGGCTGTCCGCTCGATGGACGGCGGCTCGCGCTGCGAGACGCGGCTGGGCTCGAGGTTGCCCAGGCTGTGCTGAGCGCGAGCCCCGAACCGACGCACGTCGCCGACCTCGAGTTCACTGCGCCCACGGCGGCGGGTACTTATCGCTTGGAAGTGCTGCTGGTCCCCGGGAGAGGGTCTCGCCACGCCCCTGAAGTGGCCACCGCGCTGGCGGTGACCGTAGTTCCTCATAGGGTCGTCGCAAGCACTTGGAAGGTTCCGACCGCCATCGTCGCGGGCGAACGAGCGACGATCCACGTCGGAGCGAAGTGCTCTTCGAGCTGCAGTCTCGCAGGTAGGGCCGTTGTGATCCGGGACCACCTGGACCGACAGGTCTGGGCAGGCACTCTCAACGACAAGCCATGGCCCGGAGCCTCCGCGCTGTATTTCACCGAAGCCACACTAGACGCCCCCGCGACCGAAGGCGATCACTACTGGCACTTGGACGTCCCCGGCTGGGACGGGGGAATGCCGCACGCCGCCGGAACCTTCGCGTTCCTGGTCCGGGTGGTTCCGCCCGCTCAAGCCGAGGTGACTGTCGTCGCCACAGACCACGCCAGCGGCTCTCCGATCGCCGGTCTGCAGGTCGTGATGCACCCTTACCGGGCGGTGACCGACCGAGACGGAGTGGCAAGAGTTAAGGTCGTGAAGGGTACTTTTAAACTATTCGTTACAGGGTTCAATTACATTGGCTTCCAGACGGTCATCGACGTCGTAGAGGACGTGACCGTGAACGCGGAGTTGGTCGTCGAGCAGGAAGTGGACCACTACGATTCGTACTACCGTTGAGCCGCCCACTGGCTGGCGTCGAGATCGGAGAAGGTACCTAATGATCAGGAACAGGCTCAAGGCCTTTGTCGTTACCGCGATCGCCGTTCTAGCAGCCATGGGCTCGGCCGAGCCACTGACCTTGACCGGTGGCGAGCAGTTCTACTGGAACGGCCACGAGAGCACGATCATCGAGCCGTTTCGTACCGAGGGGCGCTGGAAGCTCACGCTGGGCGCGTCGTGCTTCGAGGGCGTAGGCTTCGTCTCGGTCGACATCTACGACGCCAGCGACGTGCTCGTCGACCAGGTCAGGGTGCTGGGCGAGGGCATCTCGAGCATCGTGGTCGAGCCGCCCGCTGGGGAGTACTACCTCGACATCCACGTGTCGAACCACCACGTCTACACCTGGGAGATCGTGGTAGAGCCGACCGACGAGGACCTGACCAACGCGCAGTCGGACGCCCACCTTCACCAGGTCGAAGCTGAGGTCTCCGGCGGTTCCGACGAGTCCGCCGCTCTGAGCCTGAGCGGCGACGCCCAGCTGACGACGGTCGCGCATCTGTCAGTCGTCACCCTGCCCCACGCCTGGTCCGGCAGCCGGGTCGTCACGACCGAAGCCTTCGAGGTGAGCGGGCAGTGGAAGGTATCGCTCGGGGCCTGGTGTCACGAAGGCGTGAGCCATGTGAGGGCAACCGCGTACGATCACGAAGGCGTCGAAGTCGGCCAGGTGACGGTCTTCGGTGAAGGTGAGCAGACCGCCACCTTCGACACAGGCCCCGGCATCTACTACCTGGTGGTCACCTCTCCCAACATGGACGCCTACAGCTGGGAGCTGCTCGTCGAGTCGCTGGCTACCGAAGCCGCGGCGACCGAAGAGCCGGAAGCCACCCAGGAGGAGGCGGCCGAGACCCAGACCCAGGCGTCAACCGTCGACGCTCCGCTGTCTGGTGTGGTCGAGATCTTGATGACCCAGGACGCCACCTCCGCCTACTTCGACCCGGTCGGCGTCTGGGTTGAGCCGGGCACGACGATCAGGTTCGTTCTGGGCGAGGGCGTGCACGATAGCCGGGCGTACCACCCCGACAACGCCATCCAGTTCAGCCGGATCCCGGAAGGCGCCGAGTCGTGGGACTCGGGGATCCTGGGCGGGCTCCTCGATCGCACCGGCATCTTCGAGGTGACGCTCACCGTCGAGGGCGTGTACGACTACTTCTGCGCACCTCATCACGCCATGGGCATGGTCGGCAGGATCATCGTGGGCGACCCGGAAGCCTCCCCCGCCAGACCCGTCGACGAGCTGCCCTTCGACGCAGCCAAGGCGGTGCTACCGAGCGTCGAGGAGATCTTGGAGTCGATCGTCGTGAGCTGGACGGCTCCCTGATCGAGACGTGATAGGGATAGCTTTGGGCATCACACGTTCACTATCGACTAGCTGGTCCTTGCTAGGATGGCTAAGTCTGGAGGTACTTCGATGAGACTCGGCCCACTCGGTCTACCCGAACTGCTGATCATCCTTGTGGTAGTGCTGTTGGTCTTCGGTCCCCGCCGTCTACCCGAGATGGCCAAGGGAATAGGACAGTCGGTGCGCGAGTTCCGCAAGGGCCTGCGCGACATGAAGAAGGACATGGACGCCGACGACGAGACGCCGGTCAATGCCGCCGCTCCCGTGGCTGCCGCTACCGCCGCCGCGCCTTCCGCCAGCCCGGCGCCGGTGGAAGCAGAGACCAAGTCCTGACGTCATACTTTCGACAGTCGTACTTTCGACCTTCGCGCTTTCGGCCGTCGGCCCTGCCGCGCTCGCGGTAGCGCCGGCCGCCACTCCGGGAACCTACTAGCGTGAGCCTGATCCAGCATTTCGAGGAGCTGCGCACGCGCCTGATGATCGCCTTGGCTGCGTGGGTGGTCGCCGCGGGCGTGGCGTTCTATTTCCGCTTCGAGGTGCTGGAGTGGCTGCGCTCCCCCCTGCCAGAGAGCATGGTGCTCAGCTACTTCGCCGTGCTCGAGCCGTTCACGGTCTCTATGCAGATCGCGGCGTTCTTCGGGCTGGTGCTCTCCTCACCGGTGGTGATCGGCCAGGTGTGGGGCTTCGTGGCGCCGGGGTTGCTCTCGGACGAGCGCCGCTACGCCGCGCCGTTCATCTTCATGGCGGTCGTCGCGTTCGCAGCGGGCGTGGCGTTCTCCTACTACGTGGTGCTGCCCGTCACCATCCCGATCCTGCTGTCGTTCCTGGGCGAGGCGGCGCAGGGACTGCTGTCGATAGGCCGCTACATCTCGACGGTGCTTATGCTGATGGGCGTGTTCGGACTCATGTTCGAGCTGCCGGTCATCAGCTTCCTGTTCGCACGGCTCGGGCTGCTGCGCGCCGAGCCGCTGGTGCGCAACCGGCGCTGGGCGATAGTCATCGCCGTCGCCGGCGGCGCGATCATCACGCCTACCGGAGATCCGTTCAACCTGGCGCTCGTAGCGGTCCCGCTGATCGTGCTGTTCGAGGTCAGCTTGCTAGTCGTCAAGGTGGCGCAACGTAAGATTGGCCATGCCAGAGAAGATCCAGAGCCTACGGGCTCGTATTGACGACATCAACCTAGAGATCCTCGGCCTGCTCTCCGAGCGCGCCCGCATCGCCGCTGAGATCGGCGCCGAGCAGGCGGCGCTCGGGATGTCGCAGTACGACCCGGCGCGCGAGCAGAAGATGCTCGCCGATCTCGTCGCGGCCAACCGCGGACCGTTCGACGATTCGACGGTGAAGAGCCTGTTCAAGCAGATCTTCCAGGCGAGCATGCAGCACTCTCAGACGCAGGAGAAGCGCCACTACCTCAGCTCGCGCCACAGCCACAGGGACGACAGCGTCGTGATGGTCGGCGACGTGCCCATCGGAAGCAAGCACTCGCCCGTCCTGGTGGCGGGGCCGTGCGCGATCGAGGCGCGCGAGCAGGTCGACGACGTCGCTCGCGCCGTCGCCGAGCGGGGTGTGAAGCTCTTCCGCGGCGGAGCCTTCAAGCCGCGCACCGACCCGTACAGCTTCCAAGGTCTCGGGGTCGAGGGTCTGAAGCTCGGCCGCGACGCCGCCCATCGCCACGGCATGTCGTTCGTCAGCGAGATAATGAGCGCCTCCGACCTCCCCTACTTCGAGGAGTACGTCGACGTCTTCCAGATCGGCGCCCGCAACATGCAGAACTTCACCCTCCTGCGCGCCGTCGGGCGCAGCCGCAAGCCCGTCTTGCTCAAGCGCGGCTTGTCGGCGACGATCGAGGAGTGGCTGATGGCCGCCGAGTACCTGCTCAGCGAAGGCAACAACAACGTCATCTTGTGCGAGCGCGGCATCCGCACCTACGAGCAGTACACGCGCAACACGCTCGACCTGTCGGCCGTCGCGCTGGCCAAGCAGGAATCACACCTGCCGGTGCTCGTCGACGTCACTCACTCGGGCGGGCGCCGCGACCTGCTGGTCCCGTTGACCAAGGCGGCCCTCGCCGTCGGCGCCGACGGCATCATGATCGAGGTGCATCCGAACCCGGCCGTCGCGCTGTCCGACCAGAAGCAGCAGGTCGACTACGACCAGTTCGACGACTACCTCGAAGCCACCGGCTACCACACCAAGCTGAGCGAGAAGCGCGCCGAGCTGTACGGCTTCTGAGCAGCCGCTGACCTCGGATGCCCGGCCTCGACGACCTGCTCAACTTAGTTCTGAGAGCCGTCGACGTCGCCCCACGCTACGAGAGCGCCAACTGCACGGCCGTCAGACGTTCGCCCAAGGCATGCAGGATCTGCGTCGACGTCTGCCCGCACCAGGCAGTAAGCCTCAAGCAGCTCGTCGAGATCGACAAGGTCGACTGCACCGGCTGCGGCATCTGTGTGCAGGAGTGCCCGACGGGCGCGTTGGCGACGCGCGTCGTCGCCGACGTAGGCTCGGTCCGCTGCTCGAAGGTGCCCGGTGACGCTCAGAGCGTCGTGTGCCTCGCTAGGCTCGAGGCGACCGACATCGTGCGCCTCGCCGGCAGCGCATCCGAGCTGACGCTCGCTCACGGCGCATGCGCCGACTGCCCGATCGGCGCAGCCGCGGTGCCCGAGCTGGTGGCGCGGCAGGCCCGCCACGCCGAGAGGCTTCTCGGTGTCGCAGGTCGGCAGGTGACGGTCTCGGTCGAGGAGCGCAAGCGGCTCGATCACCGCTCGCCGGGCGGCAAGGTCTCGCGCAGGTCGCTGTTCCGCGGGGTCGCGCGCAGCGCCCGCAACGCGTCGGCCGAGGCGCTCGAGCCGCTGGAGCGACTGCTGCCGGCCGCGCCCGGTCCGGCAGACCTACCGCCCATGCCCAGCGAGCACGCCCGGCGCCTCGACTATCTCGCCGCCGCCGCGCCCGATCCGGCGACGCTGGTCCCGTGGCGCCTGCCGGTCGTGGCCGACGGCTGCATCCTCTGTCCGTACTGCACCAGAGCGTGCCCGACCGGCGCCTTCTCGCGCCAGCTAGGTGGCGAGCTCGCCAGCGACAGGTCCGACGGCTCGCTGATGCTCGACCCGGAACGCTGCATCGGCTGCGACGTGTGCGTGGACGCTTGTCCCGTCGACGTCATCTCGATGCGTGAGACGGTCACCGCCGGCGAGGTGCTAGGCGGCCCGCAGGTCGCGTACAACTCGGCGCGCTCAGGCGCCGCACCAGGCACGCAAGCGCGCTGACATGGGAGAAGTCGCGTCGCGCGTGCCCGCCGGTCACTGAATCGTCGGCGCCTAAGCCCTAGACTGACCGCATGACTGTCGACGACTGGCTCATCGAGGCCATCGAGGCGTTCGGAAGCAAGGGCGCTACCGTGCGGCAGATCCAGCGCCACGTCGACGAGCGCCACTACGAGGAGCTCGCGATCGACACTATCGAGACGTCGCTGGCCTCACTGCTGGCAGCGGGCCGCGTCTCGCTGGAGCAGGGGCGTTATCATCCTGCCAAGCGCACCTCCAAGGAGGACGCACTCAAGCAGCTGTTCGGGGATGGCTGAACGCAGGGCCGCACCTCTGAGTCCGTGACCGCGCGTCCTGCGGCCGGGCTGAGGCCCCGGCATGGAGGAACCAGATGGCGGGCCCGGCTCACAGCGTCTCCAACTCCGACTTCTACCTGATAGACGAACTGTACACCTCAGAAGAGAGGGCGATCCGCGACAGCGTCAGGGACTTCGTGCGCAGCGAGATGCTCCCGCACGTCGGCGACTGGTGGCTCAACGGCGAGTTCCCCCGCTCCATAGCCAAGCAGTTCGGCGACCTCGGCGCGCTGGGCGTCACGCTCGAGGAGGAGTACGGCGGCGCGGGCGCCTCCTACACCGCCTACGGCCTCATCTGCCGCGAGATCGAGTACGTCGACTCGGGTCTGCGCTCGTTCGTGAGCGTGCAGTCGAGCCTGGTGATGTTCCCCATCCGCGCCTACGCCTCCGACGCGCTGAAGCGCGAGTGGCTGCCGCGCCTCGCCAGCGGCGAGGCGGTCGGCTGCTTCGGGCTGACCGAGCCGGACGCCGGCTCCGACCCCGGATCGATGCTGACGCGCGCGCGCAAGGTCGGCGACGAGTACGTCATCAACGGTGTCAAGCGCTGGATCACCTCGGGCACGCGCGCCGACGTCGCGATCGTGTGGGCGAGAGAGGAGGGGGGCAGCGGCGACATCCTCGGCTTAGTCGTCGAGACGAACCGACCGGGGTTCAAGGCCGTCGACATCAAGACCAAGGCGTCGATGCGCGCCTCGGTGACCTCGGAGCTGTACCTAGACGACGTGGTCGTGCCGGCCGGCAACAAGCTCAGCGTCGTCGGACTGAAAGGCGCTCTCTCCTGCCTCAACCAGGCGCGGTACGGCATCGCGTTCGGAGTCATGGGCGCCGCGCAGGCTTGCTTCGACGAGGCGACGGCTTACGTCGCCGACCGCAAGGTGTTCGGGGTTCCGCTCGCCGGCAAGCAGATCGTGCAGGCCAAGCTCGCCGACATGCTGTCTGAGATAACCAAAGGCAGCCTCCTCGCGCAGCGCCTCGGCAGGCTGAAAGAGCAGGGTCAGGATCACCCGACGCGCGTCTCGCTGGCCAAGCGCGACAACTGCCGCAGCGCGCTGAGCGTGGCGCGCGAGGCGCGGGACCTGCTCGGGGGTAACGGGATCACCACCGAGTACGGAGCGATCCGGCACATGCTGAACTTGGAGACGGTCGCGACCTACGAGGGCACCGACACCGTGCACACCCTGGTGCTCGGACGTCAGGTGACGGGGATCAACGCCTTCTAGCAGCGCGGGCTCTACCCCGCCGCCCACCAGCCGAGAGCGAGGATGAGCACCAGGACACCGGCCCGGGCAGCGTGGTTCTGCCACTCGACGACTCCGATGACGAGCCTGGCGTTGAGCCAGGAAGAGACGAACGTCAGCACACACGCGCACAGCAGCAACCAGAGAGCCACAGGGTGATCGAAGAGGTACGCCACCGCGACGACCGCTGACGTCAGAGACGCGGCGAGGAACAGTCTGGCCACCAGCGGGCGCCGACGGCTGACGGCCCAGGTGCCGAAACCGTTGACGGCCACGAGGCCGAACGCCACCAAGCTGAGCACGATGTGCACCGCGGCTACTCTACCGGCAGCTCGATGAGGTCGTCCATCGTCAGCCTGTCGGCGAGCAGCGCGTCGAGCGATACCTCTTCGACGGGCTTGAGCGCGTGCTCCTTGACGCGCCGCGCCAACCACGCGTAGCTCGGCGAGGCCGTGTCGACGAGATGCACGAGACCCGAGACGTCGCTGCGGCCGCTCAGCACCCGCGCCGCGCCGATCACCTCGGCGTCTGTCGCCAGGACTCGCGGCTCGAGGCGCTCGCCGACCTCACGCAGACGCTCGGGCTTGAGCGCACGAGGGTCGATGACTCTCGGCTGCTCGGCCAGCGACAGCTCGACAGCGGCGACGACACCGTCAGTGATCAGCCACGGCTGTGCGACGAGCGCGACCGCCTTCCCACCACCCAGCGTGCGCGCCCGCTCGGAGCGCGACTCGCGCCAGCGTCCGTCGCTCACCAGCGCCTTGTGCCGCGACCAGACGCGTTCTACGGCGGCGGGCTCGCGCAGCAGCCTGCTCAACAGCAGCGCCGCGGCGCCCTCCACGCTCTCGTCGACCTCTGCCGGCACGGCTCTCAGCTCGGGCAGGCCGGGTACGGCATCGGCCAGCGCGCCGAGGAGGTCGGCGGTCCAGCGATCCTGCGCGCTGCCGCGCTGCGCCTCGCTGACCGGATTCAGCTCAGGCACGATGACGATGTCGCAGTCCGCGAGCGCGCTGGCCTGCGCCGCCGCCAGTCTGAAGGCCGCTACCCCGACCTTCGCCAACCGCTCGTCCTCGCGCAGCTCTCTGGTCACGTCGGCGCGTTCCGGGATCACGACCTCGGAGCCGGCCGCCGCCACCAAGCGAGTCCAGAACGGCCCGTAACGGTCCCACAGCAGTTGTGTCACGAAACCTACCCGCACGGGATGGAACTGTACTACGAAGCGATGGGCACGAGGGCGCCGCGTTCGATGTCCGCGAGCAGCACCGTGGCCACCTGCAGGGCCGCTCGCTTGTCGAGGAACTGGTTGCCGTTGCCGCACTTCGGTGACAGGACGCAGCGTGGGCAACCGCCCTTGCACGGGCACTTGGCAAGCAGCTCGCGCGCGGCTGCCAGCCAGTCGTGGAACACGGCTGCGCCGGCGCGAACGTAGCCGACGCCACCTGGGTAGCCGTCGTAGATGAACACGCGGCTGCCGCCCGTCGGAGGATAGTACGGGTACGAGACGCCGCCGACGTCCGCGCGCTCGCAGAGCACGAACGCCGGCAGGAGCTGGATGAGGGTGTGCTCGAGGGCGTGCAGCGCAGCCGGCAGCAGGTCGGGACCGGGCAGGCCGGGCAGACCGTCGACGCTGAACCAGAGCGCCTCGGTGTTGTAGCTGAGCTCCGGCAGGTCGAGGTGCCTCTCGTCGAGCACCGCTTCGCTGAACTGGCGTTTCAGGACGTAGCCGGTGACGGCGTGGCGCACCGCGACGCGGCCAACAGCCACGCCCGCCTGAGGTCCGCGCAGCACGCCGTGGACATCGGGAAGCTGCGCGCCGGCCGGACCGGTCACCGCCGGAGTGGCCAGCTCCTCGACGTCGGTCTCGGAGCGCGGTTGGGTGTAGTAGTCACCGATGTGCGGGAGTAGCCTGGCGATCCCCTTGTCGAGGTCGAGATCCGCGACGAGCAGCGTCTCGCCCTGATGGAGGTAGACGGCGCCGGGGTGGAGCTCGCGCAGCGCCGTCGCCAGGTCGGCGGAGCCCAGCGACCTGCCCATCCCGTCCTTGAGGCGGATCGGCTTGCCACCGGTCCCTCTGACGCTGAGTCGGCGATGCGGGTAACGTCCGGCGTGAACCCACGCCCCATCGGCGCGCGGGCTCAGGCCGGGCACCGTCGTCAGGTCCAGCCACGGCGCCAACCAGCTCTCGCTCGCGGCCAGCGGCGTCTCGGCCGCGGCGCAGGCGACGTGAAGGGGGTGGAGCTCGGTGTTGAACGGATCTGCGATGGCGCTCTCGACGGGACCGTCAACCAAGGCGTCGGGGTCGTGCAGGTAGTACTCGTCGAGCGGATCGGCGCCAGGTATCAGCAGGGTCAGCGAGCGCTCTCCCCCGCGGCCCGCCCGACCGGAGCGCTGCCACAACGCCATCTTGGAGCCCGGGTAGCCCGCCAGGACGACAGCGTCGACGCCTCCGATGTCCATGCCGAGCTCGAGCGCGCTGGTCGCTGCCAGCACGCGGATGTCGCCGTTCCTGAAACCGGCCTCGATCAGCCTGCGGTCCTCGGCCGTGTAGCCGGCGCGGTAGCTCTGGACCTTGGCGGCAAGCTCGCCGCCGACGATCTCGGCCGCGTAACGCCTTATCAGCTCGGCCGACTTGCGCGAGTTGCAGAAGACGATCGTCTTGACGTCGGCGCGCGCGAGCGCGGCGGCGACGATGGCAGCCTCGCCGTTGGTGCTGCGGCGGCGCCCCGACTCGGGCAGCTCCGGCGGTCGCCACATCACGAACTCCCGCGGACCGCTCGGGGCCTCGTCGAAGTCGACCACCGTCGCTGGGCGCCCGGTCAGGCGCTGCGCGTGCTCGGCCGGGTTGCCGATGGTGGCGCTGGCCGCGATGACGACCGGGCTCGAGCCGTGCACCGCAGCTAAGCGCAGCAGGCGCCTGACGACGTTGGCGACGTGGGTGCCCAGCACGCCCCGATAGGCGTGCAACTCGTCGAGCACGAGGTAGTCGAGACGACCGAGCACGCGCGCCCAGTCGGCGTGATGCGGCAGGATGCCGTAGTGCAGCATGTCCGGGTTCGTCAGCAGGCAGGTCGCGGTCGACCGCAGCTCGGCTCTGCGCTCGGGCGGAGTGTCGCCGTCGTAGGTGGTGATCGCGGTGAGCGACTCCGCGGCTCCCGGCGCCTGCCCTGCCTCAGAGCGCGCGGCAAGCGCCCTCAGGCGCCCCAACTGATCGTGCGCCAACGCCTTGGTCGGGTAGAGCATGATGCTCGAGCGCCCTGCCTCAGTCGCGGCGAGCACCGGCAGTTGGAACACCAGCGACTTGCCCGAGGCCGTCGGGGTCGCCATCACGACGTCCTGCCGCGCCGCCACCGCCTCGAAAGCCGCGACCTGATGCGTGTAGGGCGCGATCCCCAGCCGCGCGAGCATGGGCGCGAACGGCCCTTGGTAGGCGGAGTCGGTGCGCGGCTTGCGCGGTGGGAAGAAGTGGTACGACGCCACCTGGCCCGCGTAGTCGTCGAGGCCGGTCAGGAACGCGTGGAAGCTGCTCGGCGGGCCGCTCACTGACCGAAGCGTACCGCTCGTGGTGGTAGCATCGCTGTCGTCGCCGCATGGACGACGTCAGATGATCTCGCTTCTCGTCACCTTACTGATCTGCCTCGCCGCACCGCTGATCGCGTTGCAACTCCTCGTCATAACGGGGATGTTCAAGACCTTCGGTCGACCGCACGTCGCGGGTGCCGACGTCGACCTACCGAACGCACCCTCGGTCAGCGTCGTCCTGCCCGCTCACAACGAGGAGGCGCATCTGCCTGCGGCGCTGGCGAGCTTGCAGCGCCTCAGCTACCCGGGCGCTCACGAGTTCATCATCGTCGACGACCGCTCGACGGACGCGACGGCGGACATCATCGACTCCTTCGCTGCCAGAGACCCGCGCTTCAAACGGGTCTCGTTGCGGGAACCCGATCGGCGCTACGCCCCCAAGGTCAACGCCGTCATGCGAGGACTTGCCGCCAGCAGCGGCGAGCTGATCGTGACGACGGACGCAGACTGCGAGGTGCCCGCGACGTGGCTGAGCGCGCTGGCCGTCGAGTTCGAGCCGGATGTCGCGATGGTCTGCGCTCTCGTCGAGGTCGACCTGCCGGAGCGGCGGCCGCGGCTGTGGCGCCTGATCGAGGCGGCCGACTGGTTCTCGCTGATGCTCACCTCGCGCTCGCTGCTGAGGTTCGGCTTCACGTTCGCGTCGAGCGCCAACAACCAGGCCTATCGCCGCTCGGCTCTCGCTGCGGCAGGTGGTTTCGGCGCCAGCGCCAGAGCGCCCAGCGCCGATGAGGACCTGCTGGTGCAGAGACTGGGGCGTCTGAGCGGGCAGCGGGTCGTCTTCGCGACCGCGCCAGGGCTCCGTGTCAAGACGCGTTCGATAGGCGGGCCGCTGCGCTTCCTGCGCCAACGCTCCCGCTGGGTGTCGCGCTACCGCCACGTCGTGCACTACCGCCCCGGCTTCATCGCGGGGTTGGCCGTGCTCGGTTTCGAGAGCCTCGCCTTGTGCACGGCGGTGCTAGCGGTCCCGCTGCTGCTGGCGGCTCAGTCGCTCCAGCCCTGGGAAGCTGGAGCGAACGCGGGCCTCAGCCAGCTACTGGCCGTGGCGCTGGCGGTCTACGCGGCGCAGGTCGCGGTCCACTGGGTCGGGATGAGCATCGGCGCGCGGCAGTTGGGCAGGCCGCGCCTCGGTGGCTGCGCGGCACTCGTGTGGGCGGTTCTGCACCCGTGGATCATCGCCACGGCCGTGATCTGGTCGTGGGTGGCGCCAGGCGATTGGCGCGCCGGCGCCGCGCCCTACCGGCGCAGCCTGCTCAAGCGTCGGCTGAGGCTGCTCAAGCGCTCGCTCGCCTCGCGCTGAGAGGCCGGCGCTCCCTGCCCCTCTGCGCCGTAGGCCTACGGTTCCGAAGCGTTCGCGGTGATATGTTTGGCGAGATTCGGAGGCGCTCATGAAAGTGTTCATTCTCGGCGGGGACGGCTTCTGTGGTTGGCCGACCAGCCTGCATCTGAGCCAGCTAGGTCACGAAGTAGTGATTCTCGACAACCTCTCGCGCCGCAACATCGACAACGAGCTCGAGGCCGAGAGCCTCACCCCGATACGGCCGATGGGCGAGCGTCTCGCGGCCTGGCATGAGCTGACCGGCAAGACCATCCGGTTCGAACGCATCGACGTCGCGCAGGACTACCCACGCCTGCTCGAGCTGATCGAGCAGCACAAGCCGGACTCGATAGTGCACTTCGCCGAGCAGCGCGCCGCGCCGTACTCGATGAAGTCGAGCTCCCACAAGCGCTACACGGTCGACAACAACGTCAACGCCACACACAACGTGCTGGCCGCGATCGTCGAGAGCGGGCTCGACATCCACCTCGCCCACCTCGGCACCATGGGCGTCTACGGCTACGGCACCGCCGGCATGAAGATCCCCGAGGGGTACCTCAAGGTCGAGGTCACCACCGACGACGGCCGCAAGGTCGAGCAGGAGGTGCTGTACCCCGCCAACCCCGGCAGCGTCTACCACATGACGAAGACGCTCGATCAGCTGCTGTTCTTCTACTACGCCAAGAACGACCGCCTGCGCATCACCGACCTGCACCAGGGCATCGTGTGGGGCACCAACACGCCGGAGACGTCGCTGGACGAGCGCCTAATCAACCGCTTCGACTACGACGGCGACTACGGCACGGTGCTGAACCGCTTCCTGATGCAAGGCGCCGTCGGCTACCCCCTGACGGTGCACGGCACCGGCGGCCAGACGCGCGCGTTCATCCACATCCGCGACACGGTCAAGTGCGTGCAGCTCGCGCTCGAGAACCCTCCCAAGCGCGGCGAGAGGGTCAGGATCCTCAACCAGCTCACCGAGACGCACCGGGTCAGGGACCTCGCCCAACAGGTTGCCAAGCTCACCGGCACCGAGGTGGCGTTCGTATCGAACCCGCGGCGCGAGGACGCCGAGAACGACCTCTACGCCCGCAACGACGCGTTCCTCAGCCTCGGTCTCAAGCCGACGACGCTCGCCGACGGCCTGCTGGCCGAGGTCACCGACGTGGCGAAGCGTTACGCTCACCGCGCCGACTTGGACAAGATCCCGTGCACCAGCATCTGGACGAGCGAGCAGCAGCCTGGCGTCCCCGACGCGGCCAAGAAGCAGGGCAAGCAGCTGGAACACGCCTCCTGAGGCGTGCGCCTCGCTAGAGAATGCGAATAGCGCTGTTCACCGAGACGTTCCTGCCGAAGATCGACGGGATCGTCACTCGGCTGATGCGCTCGCTCGAGCAGCTCGCCGCGCTCGGTCACGAGGCGCTGATCTTCGCGCCGCATCGACCGCCCGAGCGTTACGCGGGTCATAAGGTCGTGCGCGTGCCGGCGCTGTCGTTCAAACCCTGGTACCCGGAGCTGTTCCTCGGCCTGCCGCGTCCGCGCCTGGGTCGCGAGCTGGATAGGTTCGAGCCCGACGTCGTGCACGTCGTCAACCCCGTCGTGCTCGGGCTGTGGGGCACCCTGATGGCCAAGCAGCGCAACCTGCCGCTTCTGGCCAGCTACCACACCGACATCACGCAGTACGCGCGCCATCTCAGGCTGCCGTTCCTGGTGGAGCCGTCGCGGGCGTTCTTGCAGAACGTCCACAACCAAGCTCACGTCAACCTCTGCACCAGCGTGCCGATGGTCAACTCGGCCAGGGGGCTCGGCATCAAGCGCGTGCGGCTGTGGCCCAAGGCGGTCGACACCGAGCTCTTCCAGCCGTCACGCGCCACGGCCGCGATGCGCGAGAAGCTGACGGCCGGTCACCCGGATGACCGTCTGGTGCTCTACGTGGGCCGGCTCTCGTTCGAGAAGCGCATCGACTGGCTCTACGCGCCCGTCACGCAGCTGCAGGGGGTCAGGCTGGCGCTGGTGGGGTCCGGCCCGGCCGAAGGCGAGCTGCAGCGCCGCTTCGCCGGCACCAACACGGTCTTCACCGGCTACATGTCGGGAGCAGAGCTGGCCAGCGCCTACGCCAGCGCCGACGTGTTCGCGTTCCCATCCGACACCGAGACGCTGGGATTCGGTGCCATGGAGTCGATGGCCAGCGGCGTGCCCGTCGTGGGCGCGCGCGCCGGCGGGCTGCCCGACGTGATCACCGACGGTTCGAACGGCCTGATGTTCACCCCCGGCGACCTCGGCGACCTGACGGAGAAGCTGGCGACGCTGCTGTTCGACGACGAGGCGCGGCTGCGCATGGGGCAGCGCGGCCGCGAAGACATGCTCGAGCACGGCTGGCGCGCCGCGACAGAGGCGTTGGTCGAGCAGTACGAGAAGGCCATACAGATCCAGCGCCGCTTCGACCCGCCCAGCGTCTACTGAGAGCCTGGACCTCGGCTCGGCCGTGCGACCACCTCGACGCGTGCGATGACGACAGGACCGTCCGGACCGCCCAACACCTCTACGTCGGCGCGGAACACGCTGCTGAGTGTGTCAGTGCGCAAGACCTGCTCGGGGGCGCCCGCGGCCACGACTCGACCAGCGTCGAGCAGCACCAGCCTGTCGCAGGAGCGCGCGGCCAAGTTCAGGTCGTGAACGACGAGCAGCGCGCCGAGGCCCGCCGCGGCCTGCGCCCTAGCATGCCTGAGCAGCTCCACCTGGAAGCGCAGGTCGAGGTGGTTGGTCGGCTCGTCGAGCAACAGGTACCTCGGCTCCTGGGCGATGGCGCGGGCGAACACGACCCGCTGGCGCTCGCCGCCGGACAGCGTCTCGACGAAGCGATCCGCGAACGCGGTCGTCTCCGTCGCCTCCAGCGCCCGCTCGACGGCGGCCTCATCGACGACGGTCTGCGCGCCGAACAGCCCCAAGTGCGGAGCTCGACCCATCGCCACGACCTCGCGCACCCGGAAGCCGGCGGGCACCTCGGGAGACTGGGGGACGAGGGCGATCGACCGCGCCAGCGCCTGACGCGAGAGGCGCCCGACCTTCACGCCATCGATGCTGCAGCCGCCGGAGACGGGCTTGACGAGCCGCGTCACGACCCGCAGCAGGGTGCTCTTGCCGGCGCCGTTCGGACCGACGAGGCCGACGACCTCGCCGGGCGCGACCTGCAGGTCGACGGCGTCGAGCACGAACGGAGCACCGCGAGCGAGAGCGACGCTGACGCTGCTCAGCTCGATCCCGGCGGTCACGACTCGCCCACCCGGCCGCGCAAGAGCCACAGGAAGAACGGGCCACCGACGAGGGCCGTGACGATCCCGACCGGTACCTCCACCGGGGCGATCACCTGACGCGCCAGCAGGTCGGCGAGGATCATGAAGCCGGCGCCCCACAGCGTCGCGAGCGGCAACAGGCGTGCATGCGGCCTGCCGAAGGCCAGCCGCACGGCATGCGGGATGATCAGCCCGACGAAGCCGATGATGCCTGCGGCGCTCACCGCGGCGGCCGTGACGAGGGTGGCGACGCCGAGCAACAGCAGCTTCGCCCTCTCGACGTCGAGACCCAGCAGTGCCGCTTCCTCCTCGCCTAGCTGCAGGAGGTCGAGCGCGCGCGCGAACGCGCCGACGAGAGCCAGCGCGGGTAGTGTCACCGCTGCCAGCAGCCCCACCTGACGCCAGGTGGAGAAGCCGAAGCCGCCCAGCAACCAGGCGAGGAGCCCGGCAGCCTGCTCGCGCGCGGCGACGAGCAGGAACGAGGTGCCGGCGGTCAGCAGGGAGCTGACGACGACGCCGGCCAGCACCAGTCGGACCATCGGCAACGACGATCCCGACCGGGCCAGGAACATCACGAGCAGCACGGTGGCGAGGGAGCAGGCGAACGCGAAGGCGGGCGCGCCGATGCGCGCCAGTACCGGTACCGAGGCCCCCAAGCTCATCACGAGCACCGCCCCGAACCCGGCTCCGCTGGCGCTGCCGATCAGGTACGGGTCGGCGAGAGGGTTCCTGAACACGCCCTGGAACACGGCGCCGGCCAGCGCCAGCGCCGCCCCCACCAGACCCGCCAGCAGCACGCGCGGCAGACGCAGCTGCCACACGATGGTCTCGATCGGCAGCAACGTCTCGCCGGTGAGTCCTTTGCCGATCGCAGCGAAGATGGTCGCGGGCGCGACGCGGACGCTACCCATGGCGACGGCGAGCACGACCACCGCCAGGACGGCGAGCGCGCTGAGCGCGAGCGCCGTCGCCTGCCGGCCACGCCGCCTAGAGCGCTCGGGCGAACCCGTGCTCACCGCGCTCGGCTAGCCAAGTAAGGCTCTCACAGCCTCCCGGGGAAGAAGATGGCGGCGAGGCGCCGCACCGCCTCCCCGAGGCGAGGCCCTGAGCGGCTGAGGATGTCGGCGGTCTCGGCGTCGACCTCGATGACCCGCCCGTTGACCACCGCGCTCAAGGCCGACCAGCCCGGCCGCGCGGCCACGTCGGCGGCAGTGACGCCGAAGGGAGCGTCGGTGAGGAGGATGACGGCGGGGTCTTGCAGGACGACGTACTCGGGATCGAGCAGCGGGAACGGGCCCATGTCGCCGGTCACGATGTTGACGCCGCCGGCGGCGCTGACCAGCTCGTCTAGGTACGAGCCGGGTCCGACCGAGTAGGGCGTCGGATCGAGCTCTACGAACACCGTGGGACCGCTCTGCCGCGCCAGCACCGTCGCCACGCCTTCCAGCTCACCCTGGATGCGGCCTACGAGCAGGGCCGCCTCGGTCTCGCGGTCGAGCAGCGCGCCGAGCGTGATCAGGAAATCGTAGGTCTCGGCGATCGTCTGCGGCGAACCGGCGTAGACCACGATGCCGAGCGCTTCTAGAGACGCCTGCAGGCCGCTGTACTCGTCGACGAGGACGAAGTCGGGCGCGAGGGCGACCAGCGCCTCGAGGTCGGCGCCGAACGCGTCACCGAGCTTGCCGAGGTCGAGCACCTCGGGAGGGAAGTTGCTCCAGGTGTCGACGCCGACCAGGGCGCCGCAAACGCCGAGCGCGCAGACGCTCTCGGTGTGGCTGGGGAGCATGCTGACGATGCGTTGCGGGGTGGCGGTGAGCGTGACCTCGCGCCCGAGGTCGTCAACTACGGTTACCGGGTAGGTGGTGGCGAACGCGATGGGCGTCAGCAGGCTGAGAACGAAGGTCAGTGCCGCGAGGCGTCGGAGCATGGTCTTGCATCCTTCCGCCTTGTCGATCCGAGGTGTCAGGTTGACTGGAGGAGCAGCCGCGCCGATCTGCCGTCGACGCACCGACCTCCCTCGTCCGCGCAAGGGGTCAAGTAGAGGCGCGCCGGGCGGTGTTCGGACTCAGGGCTAGCCGCGCCCATACCGTTGCGGGACAGTGCCGGGTTCTCACCGGTCTTCCCCACCTGACGACCAACCGAACTCTACGGCCCTCCACACGACGTGTCAAACGCCGCAAGGAGTCGTGCCAGCTGACCTCCGTCCTCGCGGCGTAGGGTGGTACTCTCCCGACCGTGACGCGCGCCCTGACGGTGGACGAACTCTCGTCACCTCCACCTCCGCCCATGAGCGACCACCGCCCACCGCCGCGGTTCTCGAACGTCAGTTTCGCCACCTACACGCCGCAGGACCCTTCGCAGGCGCGCGCCCGCGAGCGCCTCGAGGAGTTCCTCGCTGCGCGCAGTTGGGGCGGTGCTCATGCGGTCGGCCGTTCCGCCTCCGAACGGCAGCCGATGCGGGGAGAACGCCGCCCGGCCTGGCCCTGGCAGCGCCGTCCCAGGCAGCTGGGCTCCGGCCTCTACCTAGACGGCGGCTTCGGTGTCGGCAAGACCCACCTGCTCGCGTCGGCCTTCAGCGCAGCCGATACGAACGACAAGCGCTACCTGGGTTTCCAGGACCTCGTCTACCTGATCGGTGTGCTCGGCCGCGAGCGCGCCGAGCGCGAGCTGGCCGGCTGCGACCTGCTGTGCATCGACGAGTTCGAGCTCGACGACCCCGGCAACACACTCATCGTCAAGTCGTTCCTGGCCGCGCACTTCGCCGCGGGCGGGACGGTGCTGACTACCTCCAACACCTCGCCGGACGCGCAGGGTCGCGGGCGCTTCAACGCCGAGGACTTCAAGCGCGAGATCCAGTCGGTCGCCGAGCGCTTCGAGACGCTGAGCATCGGCGGACCCGACTTCAGGCATCGGGGAGCGGTGGCCGAGTGGCTGCCTGCCGGCGACCTGGAGGCGCTGCTAGCAGAGCCAGCCAGCGGCCGCGTGCTGCTGCTGAGCTTCCGGCGGCTCACCGAGCTGCTCGCCTCCGTCCACCCCTCGCGCTACGCGGGACTGCTCGCTCAGGTCGACGCCGTCTACGTCACCGAGGTCGCCACCATCGCCGGCCAGAACGAGGCGCTGCGCTTCGTTCACTTCGTCGACAAGCTCTACGACCTCGGGCTGGATCTGGCAGCCACCGGAACCTGTGCCCTGCCCGAGCTCTTCAGCGCCGACTACCGGCACAGCGCGTACCACAAGAAGCACGAGCGCTGCATCTCGCGGCTTTCAGAGCTGCTCGTCGAGAGCTCGGCACGACTGGCCAGCGGCGACGCGCAGGCGCGCGGCACGGACGCCGGTCGCGAGCGGCGCGTCTCGACCGACTAGAGACCGCGCTGCGCCACCCGCTCCAACCAGCCAGCCAGCGCCGCGCCGATCCGCGCGCCGGCGCCGGCGCCCCCCATCCGCGCCGGGCCGTCTGCCGCCGCCTCCGCCCGCCGCGCCGGGTCGGTCAGGGCGCGAGCCAGCCCGGCAACGATCGAGGCCGGGTCGGCGGCGACCACTGCGAGCGCTCGCCCCAGGAGCCGTTGCTGTCCGGCCAGGAACGCTAGACCGTAGTCCGGCACCACCGGGAACGCCACCACAGGCAGCCCGATCCCGGCAGCCTGCTCGTTGGCGGTCCCCGAGGTGCCGATGACGGCGTCGGCCGTCCCAAGCACCTCCTCGAAAGCGCCCGAGCGCAACCGGACCTGCACCCGACCACCGGAGCCGGTCCAGGTGCCGTCGGCACCGAACCGTGTCCCGTTCGGTAACGCCGGCGGGGCGCTGTCCGTCCATGCGACGTCGGCCACCAACGGCTGTCCCGTCCAGACGTCTAGCGCCGCCAACATCGCCGACAAGCTCCTGTCGCGGTA
The DNA here is from genome assembly GCA_964392895.1 of uncultured bacterium. GTDB lineage: Bacteria > Deinococcota > Deinococci > Deinococcales > Trueperaceae > CAYMRL01. Next base: position 23,432 of record CAYMRL010000003.1, on the reverse strand, counting down.
GCTGCGGCTGCCGGGGAGCAGCGCGACTCGAGCCGGCCGCTCGGGCGGTAGCGGCGCGCCGGCGCTGCGGGCGAACTCGAGCCCATCCATCATCGGGTTGCCGAGGTAAGCGGCCCGCGCGAGGCCGCGCCAGCGCAGGTGCTCGGCCGTCGCTTCATCGCGCGCGAACAGCAGCTCGGCTCCGCGCATCAGCAGCAGCTCCGGCGCGCGGATCCTGTCCATGAACAGCCGCCTCAGGCTGAAGCCGGGCGCTCCGACGCTCTGATGAACCGATACCAACGGCTGGTAGACGGCGCGTGGCGCTCGCACCAGAGCCGCTTGGGCGTGAGCGTAGGCGTCGCCGACCACCAACACCGCCAACGGCCTGGCGCGCCTGAGCGCGGTGAGCTGGTCGAGCGTGAGGCCCAGGATGCCGGCTCTCAAGTCTGCGAGCAGCAGGCTCGGGTGGTGCATGGTGAGGCCGCCGGAGGGCATCTCGCGGCGCGGCTCGTGAAGGTGGAAGCCGGCTCTCGCGTAAGCCGCGCCGAGCCCGACTAGCGGCATGGCGCGCACCTCCAGACCAGCCAACTCGCACGCCGCCAGCGTTGCGGCGGCCAGGCGCGCCGCGATGACGTCCTCACCGTGCCCGTTAGACACGACGAGAAGCGTCCGGCGGCTCATGTCAGTCCTTGACCAGCGGGCCGTAACCCCAGTGGAGCTTGTGCCGCAGGAGATCGAAGGAGGTGCGGCGGCCGGTGGCGACGAGCATGACGGCCGTGGGCGCCGAGGTTATCTCGAGGAAGTCGCCGGCCTCCAGGTCGACGCGCTCCTGGCCGTCGATGACCATGGCCACCTCGCCCTTGGGGCTGCTTATCAGCTCGAGCCCGATCACGCTCTCGGCGCTGAGCACTATCGGCCGGTTGGTGAGGCTATGCGGCGCTATCGGAGTCACGACTATCGCCCGCAGCGACTGGCTTAGTATCGGCCCGCCCAGCGAGAGCGAGTAGGCCGTCGAACCCACCGGCGTCGAGACCACCAGCCCGTCGGCGCGGTACTCGGTGGCGTAGGCGCCGTCCACGCGCATCCGCACGTCGATGAGGCGGCTCATCACGCCTTGCGACAGCAGCACGTCGTTGAGCGCCAGCGAGCTGCCGGCCGGCACCTCCACGCCGGCGCGCCGCAGGGTCGTGCGGAGCATCCCCTTCGGGTGCAGCGGCCAGTCGGGAGCGACCTCGCCGCGCGCGTAGGCGAGCGCCTCATCGGCACCGAACTCGGCCAGGAACCCGAGCTTGCCGAGGTTCACGCCCATCACCGGCGTCGGCAACCCGCCGAGGCGGCGGGCGGTGGCGAGCAGCGTCCCGTCGCCTCCCACCGAGACGACGAGGTTCATGCCGGCGGCCGTCGCGGCTAACGACTCTTCGCCGTCGAGGTCGAGCACCACCCGGGCGCCGGCGCCGGAGAACAGCTTGGAGAGCTCCCGCGCCAGGGCGTGCGCCTCCGGCTTGTAGCGCGAGCTGGTGACGATCACGCCCTGCAGCTCCGAGGTCGGGACGGTGAAGCGCATCATCGCGCTGGCGACGCGCGCAGCTCGATGAGGCCAGCGACCCTCTCGACGACCTGGGACAGGTTGAGGGGTCCGGTGTCGACATGAACGGCGTCCAGCGCCGGCACCGACTGCTTGGCGTCGAGCGCGTCCCGCTGGCGCAGAGCCTCGGCTATCGACTCGAGGTCCCCAGAGCGCTCGGACAGGCGGCGGCGAGCGCGCTCCTCGACCGGCGCGGTCAGATAGAACTTGTGAGTGGCGCGCGGGAACACGGCAGTGCCCATGTCCCTGCCGTCGATGACGAAAGAGCCCTCGAGCTCCCTAAGTCGCTCGTTGACCCAGGCGCGCACGCCCTCTTGGCGGGCGACCGCGGACACGGCGGCGTCGACGGCGTCGGTGTTGAGCCAGGCGGTCACGTCGCGACCATCGACCTCGACGCGGTTCCCATCGGGCTGAGGTATCAGGCGCACGGCGCTGGCAGCGAGCAGACGGGCCATCTGGGTCTCGCTGTCGGGATCGACCCCGCTCTCAAGGGCGGTCAAGGTGGCGGCCCGGTAGAGCAGACCGCTCGAGACGTAGGCCACGCCGAGCCGCTGCGCCAGCAGCCGCGCCACGCTCGACTTGCCGGATGCGGCCGGACCGTCGAGGGTGATGACCGTGCGCGTGTCCGTCGCCATCGCCTTCATGATATGCCGCCGGCCAGCAGCTCCAAGAAGTCGCCGAAGAACCTTGGGTAGGTCTTGGCGACGCAGCCGGGATCCAAGATCCTGATGTGCTCCAGCCGCGCACCCGCCACCGCCAACGCCATCGCCATGCGGTGGTCGCCGTAGGTCGCGAGGTCGACCGGCGCCGTCGGGGGGCGCATCAGCGGCTCGATCGTCAAGCCGTCGGGGCGCTCCTCGACCGTAGCTCCCAAGCGCCTGAGCTCCGCGGCCATCGCGGCGATCCTGTCGGTCTCCTTGATGCGCATGTTGGCGACGTTGTCGATGCGGACGGGACCAGCTGCGAACAAGCCGACGACAGCCAACGTCTGAGCCTGGTCCGGCATGTCGTTGAGGTCGAACTCCCCGCCTCTGAGCGCGCCGACCGGAGGGCCCGTGACCTCGCACCAGCCGTCACCCCATGCGACGTCGCAGCCCATCTCCTCCAGCACGCTAGCTAGGCGAGCGTCGCCTTGACGCGTCTGCCGACCCAGGTTGCCGATGCGGACCCTGCCCCCGGTGATCGCGGCGGCGGCCCAGAAGTAGCCTGCCGCCATGGCGTCGCCTTCGACGACGTAGTCGCGGGCGCGGTAACGGCTCGGTGCGACGATGAAGCTGGAGTACCCGTCACGCTCCACCTCGACCCCGAACTCGCGCATCAGGTCGATGGTCATGTCGACGAAGGGCTTCGAGAGCAGCTCTCCCGCGACGTCGATGCGGACCTGGTCCGCCGCGTACGGGGCGGCCATCAGCAGGGCGGAGAGGAACTGGGAGCTCTTGTCGCCGGCGATCGTGACGCGGCCACCCGCCAACCCGTTGGCCGCGAGCGCCACGGGGGGGCAGCCGTTGGCGTAGAGGCTGCGCGCATCCGCTCCGAGCGCGTTGAGAGCGTCGAGCAGGTCTTGGATCGGGCGCTCGCGCATGCGCTTCACGCCGTCGAGCAGGTAGCTGCCCCTCCCCACAGCCAGCAGCGCAGCCAGGAAGCGGATGCTGGTCCCCGACAGGCGCAAGTCGAGCTCGGCCTCTGTCACTGGGACCGGACCACCAGCGCCGGTGATCGCGACGTCGCCGTCTCTGAGCTCTACCTTCACGCCCAGCTTCCTCAGCGCCGCGACCATCACCTCCGAGTCCTCGGCGACGAGCGCGCCGCGCAGCGTGCTGACGCCACCTGCGAGCGCCGCCAACACCAGCGCCCGATTGGTGAGGCTCTTGGAGCCGGGAACGTCGAGGCTAGCCTCCACACGAGCCTGCGGGCCTATGGGCAGACCGCCTGTCGCCTCATCTGAAAGGGTGTGCGCTGACGCGTGCGGCATCGCCACCGAAGATACACCGGCCCCCGACCTTTCCCTACGTCGCTCGGGCGGCTCGGTTGGTAACCTCCGCTGGTGAGTCTCCCGAGCAAGTTGCAAGACATCGTCGATCAGTTCAGCGCGGCGCCCAGGTCGCTGAGGTTGCCGCTGCTGCTCGAGTACGCCGGCCGGCTGCCGCCACTTCCCGCCGAGTTGGCGGGCAAGCTCGAGCAGGTGCACGAGTGCCAGACGCCCCTCTTCGTGCTGGCGGAGGTCGGGGAGTCGGGCGCCGTGGCGCTTCACTTCGACGCGCCGCCGGAGGCGCCGACGACACGAGGCTTCGCCGCCATCGTCGCCGCCGGCCTGACCGGCGCGGACGCGCGCGAGGTGCTGAGCACGCCCGAGGACTTCTACGAGCAGATGGGTCTCGCCGAGCTGATCTCACCTCTGAGGCTGCGCGGCATGGGGGCGATAGTCGCGCGCGTGAAGCGTCAGGTGCGCTCGGCCGTGGCCGGCTGAGTGTGCTAACATCCTGCGGGCGAGTGTGGGCCGGGTCGGTGTTTCGCGCCGATCTTGAGCCTTGAGCTACTGAAAGCCAAGCCGACAAGGCGGAGGAAGCGCGATGAAGAAGGACATCCACCCGAAGATGGTGCCGTGCAAGGTCATCTGCGACGGCCAGGTAGTCATGGAGACGTACAGCACCAAGCCTGAGCTTCACGTCGACGTGTGGTCGGGCAACCACCCGTTCTTCACCGGCGAGCAGCGCTTCATCGACACCGAAGGTCGCGTCGAGAAGTTCCAGAAGCGCTTCGGCGACAGCTACAGGCGCGCGAAGAAGTAAGACGGGACGGCCTCGGCCGCTCCAACTGCAGCTATCACGTGGGCACGGCGGCATGGATCGTCGTGCCCGCGTTCGGTTCTGACCTCAGCTCGAGCTTCCCACCGCGCGCCAGCACGCGCTCGCGCATCTGAGTGAGCCCCAAGCCGCCGGCGCTCGTGACCCTGTCGGCGATGCTGAGCCTGTCGAACCCGATGCCGTCGTCGCTTATCTCGACGAAAGCCATGCCGTCACCCGCCGTGCCGAGGGTGACGGTCACCGTCTTGGCGCGCGCGTGCTTGGCGACGTTGTGCATCGCCTCCTGGAAGATCCGGAACAGAACGGTCTCCGACTTGACCGACAGCGGCGGCAGCTCCCCGGCCACCAGCTCGGCCCTGATCGCGTTCTGAGGCCCGAAGTCGGCGAGGTAGAGCCGGATGGTCTCGACGAACCCGTGACGCTCGAGGTCGACGGGCCTGAGCGCGAAGATCGAGCGCCGCAGCTCCTTTATCGTCTCGCGCACCGTCTCGCGCGCCACCTCGAGCTCGGAGGCGGCCTTGACCGGGTCGCGTTCCCGCAGCCGCGCCACCAGGTCGAGCTTGAGAGCCGTGTAAGCCAGCATCTGGGCGACCCCGTCGTGGATCTCCCTGGCGATGCGAGAGCGCTCCTCGGTTATCGCCAGCTCCTCTGACTGCAGGTAGGCGCTGGCGTTGCGCACCGCGAACGAGACCTGGTTCGCGAGAAGCCCAAGGAACGGGATGCTGCCGCTGTCGAAGTGGTCGCTCTCCGGGTCGGCGAGCACGACGACGCCGAGGAGCTGGTCTTGCGTCCAGAGCGGCAGCGCGACGGCGCTACCCGCTTCCCGCAGGACCGGTCCGGCTGCGGCGCGCTCCTCGGCACTGACGTTGGCGACGATGACGGGGTCGCGGCCGGCAGCGGCCGCGCCCACCATGCCTTCGCCGATCCGCCACGCGACGGCCTCTGCGTCCTTCGACACGCCGGCCCTTGCCCGCAACTGCAGCACGCCGGTGTCGTCGGCGAGGAACACGCCGCCGGCAGCGGCGGACACGCTCGCCATCATCTGCCCGAGTACCGTGCCCAGCAGCCGCTCCAGGTTGCCCTCTGCCCTGATGGAGCGGTCGACCTCGACGAGCGTGACCAGGTCTCTGGTCCTGAGCCTGACGGCTTCGGCGGCGGCGGAGAACTGAGCGGCCAAGATGCTGAACGCCTCGACCGCGCGCTCGTCGGGGGCGACGTCGTTGTAGGCGTGCAGTGAGCCTTCCGGCGTGCCTCCCCACGCCAGCGGCCGACTCAGCACGTGCAGCTCCCTTGCGCCCCTCTTCAGCGTGTCGCGGCTGGTGGCATGGCGTCCCTCACCGGCGCGCTCCTGCGCCGCCCGGTCGCGACGCAGCGCGTCGCGTTCCAGCTCCTCGTCTAGGTTCACCCCATGGCTGATTCCGAGCCCTGGCGGCCCGACGATGAGCGCGACCGCGGTGGAGCCGGTGACGCTGGTGACCCCGTGCGCCGCCGCGTCGACGGTGGTCTCGAGGTCGGGAGCCGCCGCGAACCGCGCGGTCACCTCCTGGATGGCGCCGAGCAGGTCGTGGCTGGCCGTCAGCTCCTCGAACAACCTGCCGAGCTCTACCTGCGCCTGCTCGTGCAGCCTGACCTCCCTGGCGATCCAGTTGAGGGTTATGTAGGTCGCGAGAGGCCCCAGCACCGAGTAGAAGACCAGCGGCGCCCAGAACTGGAACGCCGGGCCGCCGCGCGGCACGACCTCGAGCTGCCACAGCAGCACGACGGCGACGATCAGCAGCGGCAGCCACAACCTGGCGCGGCGGACCCGGTCGAACAGGCCCTCCCTGAGACGAGGTGAGTGCGGACGGTCGGCGGTTGTCATAGTGCTGCTCTCTTGCGTCGCGGCGCCTGGTCGCTACCGCTGCCTCCATCGATAATAGAGCCTCGGTTACACTCGCCCATGCCTGCCGACGAGCCCTATGCGCTACCGGACCCAACTTCACCTCTAGCAGCGGAGTCCGAGCAGCCGACGGCGGTAGTCGTTCACGGCGACACGCGCTTCACGATCCTCGGCACCGCGCACGTGTCGCGCTCGAGCGCTCAAGAGGTGACGCGCCTCATCGAGTCGGGCGGCTTCCACGCCGTAGCCATCGAGCTGGACGCCGGCAGGCTCGCGGTCATCGAGGAGCCTGACCGGTGGGCGAAGACCGACCTGCTCAAGGTGCTCAGAGAGGGCCGCGCCGGGATGATGGCCGTCAACCTCGCGCTCTCCGCTTTCCAGCAGCGCCTGGCCGATCAGTTCGGTATCGAGCCCGGCGCCGAGATGCGGGCCGCCATCGCGGCGGCCAAGGCGCGGTCGCTGCGTCTGTTGCTCATCGACAGGGACATCGGTGTGACACTGAGGCGCGTGTCGGCGAGCGTCGGTTGGTGGCAGCGCATGAACCTGTTCGCCGGGCTGGTCGCATCGACCTTCACCAACGAGAAGATCGACGAGAGCGAGATCGAGCGCCTGAAGGAGGGCGACGTGCTCGAGTCGACCTTCGCCGAGTTCGCCGAGCGTTCGGAGCGGATCTACCGGCCACTCATCGCCGAGCGCGACGAGTACATGGCGATCAAGCTCTTGGAGCACGCGCGCTCTCGCCCGCCCGGCACACCGCACGAGGTTCTCGTCGTCATCGGAGCGGGCCACCTGAAGGGGCTGGTGCAGCATCTGGAATCGGGGGCCGCACCGACCGCGCGCCTGCAGGAGCTCCAGGTGGTGCCGCCGCCCAGCAAGCTCGTGAAGGCGCTGCCGTGGCTGATCCTCGCGCTGGTGCTAGGCGGGTTCGTCATCGGATTCATGCGCAGCCCTGATGTCGGGTTGCAGCTGCTCGCCGACTGGTCGCTCATCACCGCGGCGATGGCCGGGATCGGCACGGCCATCGCGCTCGCGCACCCTCTGACCATCCTGGCGACGGCGGTCGCCGCGCCGTTCACGACCCTCAACCCGGTGCTGGGAGCCGGCTTCGTGGCAGCGGGGGTCGAGTTGTGGCTGCGCAAGCCGAGCGTCGGTGACTTCGAGGCCCTGCGCAAGGACGTGACGACCTTCAGAGGCTGGTGGCGCAACCGGGCCGCGCGGGTGCTGCTCGTGTTCGTGCTGTCTACCCTGGGAGCCTCGGCCGGAACGTACCTGGCCGGCGCGAGGCTCGTCGGCAGATTGATCGGCTAGAGCCTCAGCGCGCTCCTTCGAGTACCCACTGGGCGTACGCGTCGACGAACACGAACCTGCTGTCGCGGGCACCGCTGCTCAGCAGGTAGTCGAGGAAGCTGGCGACGTCGTCGCCCGTTGCCGCTCGGAAAGCCGCGCCGCCCGAGAGCCCGGCGAACCGCCCTGACTCGATCCGTGGCAGGGCCTCCTCGGCCGCGTCGGCGGTCGCGCTCAGCTCTCTGAGCAGCACCTCTGACAGCGCTTCGGGGGTCTGGAGCATGCGCGAGTTGTAGAGCGGGCTGCCGCTCTCGAGCGCCGTCATGGTGAGCCCGCGACCGAGCAGACCGCGCAGCGGCTGCGCCGCCCCGTCGACCGTCACGCCCTGCTCGCCGGTGACGGACTGCTCATCGTTGGCTGTCGCTGCGTACCGCAGCAGGTAGTCGCCCGGCGCCAGGTCGTCAGGCAGCAGCAGCTCGAGCCCGTCGATCACGTAAGCCACCGCACCGGCAGGCAGCTCGAGGACGAGCTCGTTGCTGACGATCTCCGTCTCCCCGCCGGCGCTGAGGAGCGCTGCGGAGACAGCTACCCGCGCAGGCAGCGAGTCCCCAGGCGTCGAGAGCTCGAACGCCGGGTAGATGGGGTCGCCCGGATGGAACGGCGTCGCCTCGGGTCCGCGGATGCCGAGGGTGACGCGCACCGCTCCGATGATCTCCAGCGCGGGCAGGGGTGCGGAGAGCGAAGCGAGTTGTGTCGTCGCTTGCGCGACGAACGGCGTCAGGTCCGGATCGGTGGTGTCACCGGCGCGAGCCAGGAACCGCTCGTAAGCCAAGCGAGCGTCGTTCCTGCGCCCGTCGGCTTGGTAGAGGTAGGCGAGCGCGTACTCGACGGCGACCTGATCGGGGTACAGGACCAGCGCGTTCTCCAAGTCTATGATCGCCTCGTCGTCGATGCCTGGGTCGCGACGCGTCGCGTTGAAGTAGGCGTCCATCGCGTGCGTGAGCCTGCCCGTCGCCACCCGCACGAGGCCGACGTTGTACGAGGCTATGTACTGAGTGGCGTCGAGCGTCAGTGCCCGCAGCGACGCCTCCTCGCTGCGCGCCAGGAACCCCAGCAGGTAGTACGACCAACCGAGGTTGGTCCAGTAGAGGTCCGAATCGGGCTCGAGCTCGACGGCGACGCTCAGCACCTCGGCGGCGAGCTGCGGTTCGGAAGCGTCGAAAGCTAAGTAGGAGAGCCGCTCGAGCGGGTAGGTGAGGAATGGCGAGCTACGCCTCAGGTGCTGAAGCGCCTCGCGCTCGCGCTCGCTGTCGGCTCGAGCGTTGGCGACGACGGAGGCTCCGAGCAGAGCCGCGCTGCCGGCGTCGCGTCCGCTGGCGATGACCTCGTCGAGCACGCTCGTGAACGCCGCGTCTCCCCTGGCGGCCAGCAGCGCGGCGTATAGGGACTTGCCGTACGGCAGGCCGTCAGCGGCGGCGCCGAGGTAGGCGGTCGACCGAGCCCTGTCGTTGACGCTGGCGGCGATCACACCCGCCCACGCGTCGGCCAGAGCCAAGCCAGTCGCGGCGCCGAACGAATCGAAGGCGGCTAGCGTAGCCTGCTCGTCGAGCGCCGGCGAGACGATACCGAGCAGCGCCCTGCGCGCCAACCGCGTCCCGTCGGCCGAGTCGGCCCCGGCGGTGGCTAGGCCCAGGACGATGGCCACATCCTCTTGCACCTCGGCGGCGCGGGCCGGTACACCGGGCATCCCGACGACCTCGCCGAGCTCAAACGCGGCGTCTTCCAGCAGCCCAGCGGCGAGGTAAGCCAGCGCCGTCACGTAACCGGCGTAGGCGCTGCCTTGAGCCGAGGCGAGTTGCAGCAGCGAGCGGGTCGGAGCCGGGCTGCCCGCGACATCGATCCTCTCGCCGGTCGACTCCTCGACCAGCGCCGCGATGACGTTGGCTCCCAACGACACCAGCCGGTCGAGACGTCCGCTGTCGGCCCGCAGCTCGACGGTGCGACTGCCGCCGCTGTACGCGACGTGCAGCTCGAGCCAGGCGCCGTCGTCCCTGAGGCTGAGAGCGCCGGTGACCGCTACATCGACCCCGGTGCCGGTTCTCAACATGTCAGCGCCGGCGGCGGCGCCCATGCCGAGCACGCCGACCAGCCTCTCCAAGCTGACGAAGCCGTCCGCCACGACGACTGGCGGCACGGCACCAGCGGCTATCTCGGGGCCTATCACCAGGGCGCCACCCGCCAGCTGCGCCGCCAGCTCGTCGGCGACAGCGATGCCGACCAGCGGCTCCTGGCTGTCGAGCGGGTAGACGAGCACGCTAGCCGCCAGCGCCGAGCTTGCCCAACCTGCCCAGCCGACAGCGACCAGGGCTGCGAAGGCGGCGCGCAGCAGCGCGGCACGACCGCCACGGACCCAGCCAACGGCGCCGCTCAGAACCTGGCTCACGGCACTGTTCGCTTCGGCTCTACCACTAGTGTTTGACGAGCTAACGATCGACACGCTCAGAGGCTAGCACTTCGGACCCACAGGTCCGGATGAGGCGCTACACCTTGGCGATCTACGGCAGCGGCCCGCGGCGCCGGCCGTTGTCAGCCGTGCAGTCGTGCCGTCAGTCGCGCAGCTCCTCGAACTCCTCGAGCAGCTCCGCCGCCGCCGCGGCGCTGCGGGCGACGACCATGATCGTGTTCTGACCTGCCAGCGTCCCCACGATCTCGTCCCTGTCGAGCTTATCGATGACGAACGCGATGCCGGAAGCGTGGCCCTCCTCGGTCTTGACGACGAGGACGTTCTCACCTCTGTCGAGCCCGTGCACCAGCTTGCGGAAGCGGTCACGCAGCTCTCCGACGACATCCTCTTGCGACGTCATCGGCGTGACCCGGTAACGGTGCCTGCCCTTCCCCGAGGGGAGCCGCACCAGCCGCAGCTCGGTCACGTCTCTGCTGACCGTCGCCTGGGTGACGGCGATGCCCTGACCGGCGAGCCGCTCGGCGATCTCCGCCTGGGTGGAGATGTACTCGCGCTCCACCATCTCGGTTATGAGCCTTTGGCGGTGCTCCTTACCAGGCACAGGTCTACCGGGACCAGGTGTTCCAGGAACCGAGTCGCGACTCAGTCGCGCAGGTCCTCGTCATCGTCGTCAGGCATCGGGCTGTACGAGGTAGGGGTCTCGACGCGCTTCGGCTCGACGGCGCGCCTGAGGTCGTCCATGGAGGGGAGATCGTCGCCCCACTTGATCTGGTCGCCGATCTCGAGCTCTTTCATGGCCAGCGTGACCGTGTTCTGACCGGGCGGCAGCTCGTCGACCGTGAGGAACGTAGGGATGCCCAGCTTGAGCTGCGCCGCGCGCCTGGCCACCACCATCGAGAGCCGATAGCGGGAGTCCGTGAGCGACAGCAGCTTGTCGTAACCTTCTTGCGCCACTTGCGCCTCCTAAAGCGTTCGATTGTACAGCATCGGCCTCAAGAGGCCGGCATCGCGCCGCGACCCTCCGTCAACCTGGCCAGCTCCGCAGGGTTGAGCCGGCTGGTGCGGGCACGCTCCGCGCGCACGATGCTGACGAACAGGTCGACTGCGGTGGCGAGATCGTCGTTGACGACCACGTAGTCGAACTCGGCGATCGCCCTGATCTCCTCGCGAGCGCGCGCTAGGCGCTTCTGGATCTTGGGCTCGTCGTCAGTGCCGCGACCGCGCAGGCGCCGCTCCAGCTCGTCGAGCGATGGCGGCGCTATGAACACCATCACCGCCTCGGCCAGACGCCGCCTCACCTGCCTGGCGCCCACGAGCTCGAGCTCGAGCAGGACGTCGATCCCCTTGGCCAACGCCTCTTCGACCGGGCGGATGGGAGTGCCGTAGTAGTCGCCGACGTAGTCGGCGTGCTCCAGCAGCTCACCGGCGTCGAGCATGCGCTCGAAGCTCTCCCTGTCGACGTAGTGGTAGTGGAAGCCGTCGCGCTCGCCGGGGCGGCGCGCCCTGGTGGTGGCGGAGACGGAGAAGTGGATGGTGCCGAGCTGGGGCACGGCCACGCGCCGTATCGAGTCCTTGCCGACGCCGGAGGCTCCTGTCATCACGAACAGCGTGCCGCGCCGGGCGGCGGAGGTCGTCTCGGATGCCACGCCCCTAAGTATCACACGACCGCGCCACGGCTCGGCGGGCAAGGCCAGGGCCGAGGTCGCGGAGGGTGGTAGCATGCAGTCCCGTGAAGGTGATTGTGAGGGTGAGGTAGTGGACAGGAAGTACATCTTCGTCACCGGCGGGGTGGTCTCCAGTTTGGGCAAGGGGATCTCGACTTCAAGCATCGGCGCGCTTCTCAGGGCGCGCGGCTACCGCGTGACGGCAGTGAAGATAGATCCATACGTCAACGTCGACGCCGGCACGATGCGGCCCTACGAGCACGGCGAGGTCTTCGTGACCGACGATGGCGCCGAGACCGATCTCGACATCGGCACCTACGAGCGGTTCCTCGATGTCGACCTGGCCAGGCGCAACAACGTCACGACGGGCCAGGTGTACCTGTCGGTGATCGAGCAGGAGCGGCGCGGCGCCTACCTGTCGCAGACCGTGCAGGTGATCCCTCACGTCACCGACGAGATCAAGCGCCGCATCACGGAGGCCGGTGAGACTGCCGACGCCGAGATCGTGCTGGTCGAGGTCGGCGGCACGGTCGGCGACATCGAGTCGCTGCCGTTCCTCGAAGCGATCCGTCAGTTCCGGTTCGAGAAGGGCCGCGGCAACACCCTCTACTTCCACGTGACCCTGGTGCCGTACTTGGGCACCAGCGAAGAGCACAAGACGAAGCCGACCCAGCACTCCGTCGCGACGTTGCGAAGCGTCGGCATCCAGCCCGACGCGTTGATCCTGCGCTCGAAGACGCGGGTGCCGGCCGAGGCTCTCGCCAAGATCGCGCTCTTCTCCAACGTCGATCCCCAGGCTGTGTTCAGCGCCTTCGATGCCGACTTCGTCTACGGCGTGCCGGAGATGCTCGAGCAGCAGGGCATCGGTCGCTACGTCGAGAGCATGCTCGAGCTCGAGCGCGTGACGCCGGAGCTGCGGGTGTGGCAGGAGGCCGTCAGGGTGCTGCGGCATCCTGGCAAGGTCGCTCGCATCGCGGTCGTCGGCAAGTACGTAGCGATGCCGGACGCCTACTTGAGCCTGCTCGAGGCTCTGAAGCACGCCGGCATCGCCAACCGGGCAGCCGTGGAGATCAACTGGGTCAACGCCGAGGAGCTGGTCGAGTCTGAGCTCGGCAAGCTCGCCGAGTTCGACGGCATCCTGGTTCCCGGCGGCTTCGGGGTGCGCGGCATCGAAGGCAAGGTGCGGGCCGCGCAGTTCGCGCGCGAGCGCGGCATCCCTTACCTGGGCATCTGCCTCGGCATGCAGGTCGCCGTGATCGAGTACGCGCGCAACGTGGCCGGTCTCGCCGGCGCCAACTCGACCGAGTTCGACCCCTACACCCCCCACCCGGTGATAGACCTGATGCCTGAGCAGCTCGAGGTCGAGGACATGGGCGGCACCATGAGGCTCGGTAGCTGGCCGATGCAGGTCTTCCCCGGCACGCTGCTCGAGCGCCTCTACCAGCCTCCCCCCACCGGCACGGTTCACGAGCGGCACCGCCACCGTTACGAGGTCAATCCCGATTACGTCGACGAGCTCAGGGCCGCCGGGCTGGAAGTGTCGGGTGTCACCCCCGGCATGGCCGGTCGCGGCGAAGGCCTGGTGGAGGCCATCGAGCTCGAGGGGCACCCGTTCTTCCTCGGGGTGCAGGCGCATCCAGAGTTCAAGTCGCGACTGATGCGCCCAAGTCCCCCCTTCACCGGCTTCATCAGGGCCGCCGTCGCGCGGTCGGAGTCCTCACCGCCGCTCGCCGACGCGGTACCCGGCGCGTTGGAACGCAGCGAGTCAGGGCGCTGAGCGCACTTCAGACGTCCGCTATGACCGCACCGCTGCTGATCGCCCTCGCCGGCGGCACGGGTTCGGGCAAGACGACCGTGGCGGCCGCGCTCGTCGACTCCGTCGCGCCCGGCCAGGCGGTGCTGGTGCCGCAAGACGCCTACTACCTCGCCCTCAAGGACATGCCGTTCGCCGAGCGCGACCTCATCAACTACGACGAGCCGGACGCGTTCGACACCGACCTGCTGGTAGAGCATCTCGACGCTCTCAAGCGCGGTGACAGCGTGATGCGGCCCGTCTACGACTTCACCAAGGACGATCGCTCGAGCGAGCACGTCGAGCTGCACAGCGGACCCGTCGTCCTTGTCGAAGGCATACTCGTCTTGCACTTCGCCAAGCTGCGCGAGCGCTTCGACCTCAAGGTCTTCGTCGACGCACCGCCCGACGAACGCTTCATACGTCGGCTCGAGCGCGACGTCAGGGAGCGCGGCCGCAGCGCCGAGAGCGTGATCCGCCAGTACCGCAACAGCGTGAAGCCGATGCACGACCTGTACGTCGAGCCGACGAAGCAGCACGCCGACCTGATCGTGCCGGAGGGCGGCCGCAACGCGCCCGCGGTCGAGGTCCTGCGCGCCTACGTGCGCGCGCAGGTGCAGGCCAACTGCGAGACGACGTCTGGAGGTGCGAGGTGACAGCAGGCCAGGCGCAGCGGCGCCGCCCGACCCAGTTGCTGCTGTGGGCGGTGATGCTCTCCGCCCTGCTCCCCGCCGGGCTGCTGATCGCGCAGCGGTTGAGGGGTGAGGCGCGCGAGGTGCGCGTCGCGATGGTCATCGACGAGATGGCCCTCGCCGACCAGGCTGCCCTGCTCGGGCAGACGAGCTTCGAGCTCGCGACCCGCTACCAGGCGCTCGGGCTCAGCGGCGTAGCTCTGTACGAGGAGACGATCGAATCGCTCGTCGCGAAGGGACGCGCGGCGACGCTGCTCGGCTCCGAGGCGATCGCTCAGGCCTTGGCGCGCGGCCTCACGCCGCCCGCCGTGCCGCCTGACTCGACGCTCGTGACAGCCGTCGTGCCCGGCGCGATCGACGCGCTCATCGCCAAGAACGTGCCCGCGCCCAGCGCCGTCGAGATCGAGGGCAGGACCTGGTACGCGTGGCCAGGTGACGTGCGCACGCTGCTGCCGGCCGGCCCTGACCTGGCTGAGTTGCAGAGGTGGCGCGACGCCGGGTTCGAGGTGGCGTACCGACCTCGCAACGCCCCCTACCAGCTGCTCGGCCCGGGCTCCGACTTCCCCGCCGGCGCCAGCTACCTCGTCTACGCCGGCACTCAGGTGGCCGGGCACCCGTGGGACCCGCAGGCGGTGATCGAGAGCTCGCAGGAGTTCCTGACCGCAGTCATCGAAGGCACGCCCCAGAGCGGCATGGCCGCTGTCAGCGGCAGCGTGCCGACGATCCGCCTGCTGAGCTTCAACCAGGACTACGTCGACAGGCGGCTGCGGCCCGCCGACCTCGTCGACAAGTACCTGCTCGCCATCGAGGAGCGCAACGTGAGGCTGCTCTACCTGCGGCCTTACACGACGACCGAGCTCGGCGACCCCATCGCCAACACCGAGCAGCTCATCGACTCGCTCTCGCGCACGCTCACCAGGCAGGGGTACGCGGTGGGCGGCATCACCGTAGGATCCGTCGACTACGCGCCCAGCACGCTGTTGCGAGGCTGGAGCGCTCTCGGGGTGCTGGCGGCGCTCCTGCTGCTGGCCGCGCGCATGCGCGCGGGCTGGGGCTTGGCCAGCGCTCTCGGTCTGGTCCTGCTGTCCGTCGCCGCCGCCGGACCCGGTTGGTACGCCGTTGCGCTGCTCGCTGCCCTGGTGTTCCCGGTCCTCGGCTTCGTCATGTGGCGTTCGAGTCCGCTCGACCTGCTGAAGGCGACGGCGCTGAGCCTGCTCGGCGCTGCGCTGCTGGTAGCCGTCGGCAGCGACCGCGAGACGCTGCTAGCCATCAAGCCGTTCGCGGGCGTAGGCGCCACCCTCGTCATCCCACCAGCGCTCTTCTTGTTCGCGTTCGCGCTCGACCACGCCTCGCTGGCCGTGTGGTTGAGGCGCGTCTGGACGACCGAGGTGCGTTTCGCCCACGTTCTGCTGGGGCTAGCGGCCCTGGCGGCCGTCGCTCTCGTCGTGCTCAGGCGCGGCAACGACCCTGTCATCGGCGTCAGTGAGATCGAGCTCGCGCTGCGCCAACTGCTGGGCGAGCACTTCGCGCGCCCACGTTTCAAGGAGCTGTTCGGGCACCCGCTGGCGCTGCTCGCTCTCGGCAGCTCGCTGGCTCTGGCTGGGGTCGGCCTCAAGGGAGGCAACACCCCTGCGGTGTTGCCGGCCTGGCTGTGCGGCTGTCTACTCGTCGGTGGGGTGATCGCGCAGGCGAGCATCCTCAACTCGTTCAGCCACTACCACACGCCGCTCCTCGTCTCGTTGGAGCGGAGCATCGTGGCACTGGTCGTCGGGATCGTCATCGGCGCTGCGCTGCTCGTCGTGTTGAGGGTCCTATCAGGTCCGCTGAACCGCTGGTTGGCGCGCGAGGACGCGTAAGCGACGCATGCGCCTGCTGCTGAGCGGCTACTACGGCCTCGGCAACCTCGGTGACGAAGCGATACTCGCCGGGTTGGCCCCCGCGCTGGCTCAGCGCGGCCTCGAGTTGACCGTCCTCTCGGGTGATCCGCAGGCCACGACGGTCCTGCACGGCGTGCGCGCGGTGAACAGGGTCGCTGGGGCTCCTGGCGCGTTACTGCGAGCCGACGCGCTGGTGTCCGGCGGCGGCGGCCTGCTGCAAGACGCGACCAGCGGTCGCAGCCTCGACTACTACCTCGGCCTGTTGCGAGCCGCCAAGCTGCTCGGGAAGCGCACGGCCGTGTTCGCTCAGTCGCTGGGGCCGCTCAGCGCCTCGGGTCGACACAAGGTGGCAAGAGCGTTGCGAGGCGTCCCAGTGGCCGTGCGCGACGCGCCGTCGCTGCAGCTCGCCGCCGAGATGGGCCTTAGTGCGACGCTGGTGGCGGACGCGGCTCTGCTGCTGCCGCTACCTGATACGACCGTCCCCATCGGGGGCGCTGCACGCTCGGACCGGGCCGGGATCCTGCTCATCCCGCGCGGCGGTCACGAGCGGTTCAACGCCGCCCTCACGACGATCGCCGAGGCGCTGGTCGCCCAGGGCGAGCGGGTCTGCGCTCTCGCCATGCATCCGAGCCTCGACGATGCCGCCGTCTCTGGCCTGCGAGCCGCCGTTCCGGCGGTCGAGACGCTGCGCGCCGCCACGCCGCAGCAGGCTCTGGCGCTGATCGACTCAGCCGCGCTCGTCGTCTCCGTCAGGCTTCACGGCTGCATCTTGGCTGCGTCGGCTCGGGTGCCGTTCGTGGCGCTCTCTTACGATCCGAAGGTGGCTGGGTTCGCCGAGTTGGCGGGTGCCGAGGTCGTCGAGCCGATGGCGCAGCAGGAGCTGCTGCTCGCTGCCTGCCGCAGAGCCGCACCGTTGTCGGAGCAGCGGCGCGCCGAGCTGGTGGCCGGCGCCAGGCGCGGCGTCGACTGGCTGTTTGAGCGGCTCGGCGCCTGAGCCCGCGCTGGACTCGCCTCGCCTGCGCGAGACGCCACTAAGGCACTCATCGTGCTCTGTTACTCTGCCGACGTGACGAGCGAGCCACGACGCGAGGTCCGGTCGGCAGCCAGGGTCGCCGCAGTTGCGGTGTGCACGCTGCTGGTCGGCCTGGCGGCGTTCGCCGCGGCGCAGGTCAACGCGTTCAGCCAGATGCGCTCGCTCATCGAGCAGGGTTACTACAACTCCGCGGCGCGCCTGAACGGCCCCGAGCTGGTCCGCAGCTTCCCCGACGACGCCGAAGCTCACCACCTGTACGCGCGTGCTCTCTACCTGACCGGCGACCTGGCCGCGGCCCAGGCTCAGCTCGACGCAGCCGTCTCGCTGAGCGGTGAGAGCGTGCCGGCGCACGCCCACCTGCAGGGTCTGCTGCGAGCCGCCACAGGCGACGCGGCGGGCGCCATCCGCCTGCTTCAGAACGCTTTCTTGCGCACCAGCGACTACGTCATCGCCATGGATTGGGGTCGCGTGGCGTGGCAGGCGGCCAGGTACGGCGAAGCGATCGAGGCGTTCGAAGCCGCGGCTGCCACGGCGCGCGGCCGAACCGAGCTGTGGCCGCATCTCGACAAGGGGCGCGTGCTGATGCTTATGGATCGTCCTACCGAGGCGATAGCGGCGTTCGAGGAGGCAATCGACGTCTTCGAACGCACCGACAGGGGCGACGCTCGACCCGGCTCCCCCGCTTACGTCGAGGCCTACTTCAGGCTCGGCGAGGCTTACGAGGCGCTCGGGGACGCTAGCAGCGCCGAGACGCACTACCGCGCAGCGCGCAGCGCCGACCCGAACTACGGGCCGGCGATAAGCGCGCTGGATCGGTTATCACGCGGCTTCCCCTGAGCGGCGCTCTGATGTTGACCGAGCCGCCTACTACCTCAGTCGATGGCGAAGGTGATCGTCAGCGTGACGGTCACTGCCAGCTCGCCTGATTCCAGCGAGCCGCTGCCTAAGCCTTCTGCGTAAGCGACGCCAGAGTACATCGCCTGGGCGTAATGAACCGGCGAGCCTTCGATTATCGCGACCGGCCCGCCGAGCACGACCCCGCTCAGCTCCGCGAGTTGCCCGGCGCGCTCCCGCGCATCGGCGATCGCCAAGCTCCTGGCCTCCGCCGCCAGGGCGTTGGCGTCCGAGAACGTGAACTGGATGCCGTCGACGTTGTTGGCTCCCGCGTCGACGACGGCGGAGAGAACCTCGCCGGCGCTGTCGACCTGCCGCACGACGACCTGGTAGCTATGCCTGACCGTGTACCGCTCGCTGATGACGTTGCCGTCGTTGTCGTAACGGTCCTCGCGCCACACGTAGAGGCCTGTCGTCTTGACGTCGGAGTCTTCGACGCCGAGAGCCAAAGCCGCGGCCTTGACCCCGACCATCACGGCGTCGGCCTGGTCCAGCGCCTCGCGCACCGTGGGTCCGTAGACGCTGACCCCAACGTTGAGAAGGGCCATATCAGGCTCTCCGTAGACGACACCGGTACCTGTCACGGTAATCCCGGCAGCCGGCGCCTGCGCCACGGCGACCGCCGAGAACGCCAGCAGCGCTAGCGCGACTAGCGCGGCTCGCGCCGCGCTCCGGACCACCGCATGACCCTGCTGGCCGCGGCAATGGCGAGGTGCGGATGAGGCGACTGACTGTCTCGAATCGTTCATGCGACCATCTTGCCGCGGCGCGCCATGAGTTACGTAGCAGCGGCGCCTTGGCGTTCCTTAACCTTCGCCGCCGCAGCCGCGCACCACGGTCAGCTCAGTTGACGAGCTTGGTGCGGCGGGACTGGTAGTCCTGAAGGACGTAGCGCCCGATGGTGTGCGGGGTCGTGAAGTAGGCCTTCCCGCGGGTCATGGCTGTCACGCGCTGCACGAATCCGATGAGCTCGGGATCTCTGGCGAGCATGAACGTGTTGATCTGTATGCCTGCACGCCGACAGCCACCGACCTCGCGCAAGGTCTCGCCAAGCACCAACGGGTCGAGTCCGTAGGCGTTGCGGTAGACCCTGCCGTCGGGAAGGGTTATCGCCGACGGCTTGCCGTCGGTGATCATCACGATCTGCTTCATGTCCTTGTTCTGGCGCTTCAAGAGCTTCTGTGCCAAGCGCAGCCCCTCGGCCGTGTTCGTGTGGTACGGCCCCACGTTGGCCGCAGCGAGCCGGCTCAGCGGTATCTCCTCCGCGGAGTTGTGGAAGAGCACGAAGCTGATGCTGTCGCCCTGGTACTGCGTCCTGATCAGGTGCGCCAGAGCCAGCGCCACCTGCTTCGCGGGCGTGAACCTGTCCTCGCCGTAAAGGATCATCGAGTGGCTGCAGTCGAGCATCACTACCGTGGCTGCCGACGAGCGGTACTCGGCCTGCATGACGTGGAGGTCGTCCTCGATCAGCTCGAAGCTGCCGCTGCCCGCGCTGCGAAATGCGGCGTGCTTGAGGGTCTCGGCCGCGTCGAGGTTGAGGTTGTCGCCGAACTCGTAACGCTTGGGAGCGTCGGCCGCCTCGACACCGGTGGTCGAGAAACGCGTGTCGTGCGCTCCGATGCTGGAGCGGCCGGCCGCGCCGAGGACGTCCTTGAGGGTGCGGTAGCCGAGGAAGTCGATCGCCTTGTCGGTGAGCTCGAACGTCACGCTACCGGGCTCCGCGCTCGGTCCGGCCGCGCCGCCTTGGGCGGAGGCGGCGCCGTCTTCGAGCCCTGGATCACCGCCGGTCGGCCTCAGGTAGCCCTCCGAAGCCAACCTGCCAGCCAGACCCTTTACCAGCCGGCCCAGCTCCGAGTCGAGCCAGTTCTCCGCCTCCAGCGCTCGTTCGATGAGGCTGTCATCGATGTAGCCGTTCTCCTGCAACGCTTCGGCTATCGCCTCGTACAGATCCTGCATGGTGCTCTGGTAGTCGGGGTCGGGGTCGTAGGGGTCGCGGTTGAACCCTGACTCGAGCAACCGGCTCTGGAGCATCGCCATCAGCTCAGACGCATCGAGGTCGTCGAGCGTCGGCTCATGCTTCGAGTAGCGCCTTACCGTCGCCACCAGGATCCCCTCAGTTCCAGCGCTTCCGGCCGCCGGCGGCCGGCTGCTCCTCGGCCGCTGCGACGTATCCGCGCTCGTCGCTCCTGGCGATGAGGCGGCGCGAGTAGAGCCCCTCCAGAACGAACTCGGCCGTGACCGCGACGACGGCCGGGTCGGCGCCGGGTTCCGCCAGCCGCCTGGCGGCGTCCAACAGCCCAGGCACTGTAGACAGCGCGTCCATGAGCGAGGTGGCGGGGGCGTCGGCCGGCAGCCGCACCTGGTTGTCGGCCTCGAAGTGCTCGACGACGTCTTCGAGGTCGATGCCCGAGGCGCGGCGAGCGAACACCTGGGCTACCGCTTTGCGCACGATGTCGCGCGCGACGGCTTCGGCGCCCTTGAGCTCCCCCTCGTACTCGAGCTCGAGCTTGCCTGTCACGGCGGGCAGAGCGGCGTACAGGTCGGTTATGCGCGCCATCGGGCGCGCCTCGGCGGCCAGGACCGCGCGCTGCTCGGAGTTGCTGGTCACGTTCTCGAGCAGCGTGATCGGAAGCCGCTGCGAGACGCCTGAGTGCTTGTCGACCCTGGCGTCGTCACGCGCCTGGAACGCCACCTCTTCCACCGCCTCGAGCACGAAGTCCGGGATCACGCCGCTCGACAGCGTGAGGCTGTCGTCCGCGGACGCGCCTCTGTCGGTCCACGCCTCTTGCCGTGTAATCGCCATGCCGTCCTCGACGGTCCTCGGGTAGTGTGTGCGGATCTCGCTTCCGATCCTGTCCTTGAGGGGTGTGATGATCTTGCCGCGCGCCGTGTAATCCTCCGGGTTGGCGCTGAAGACGAGCATGACGTCCAGCGGCAACCGCACCGGGTAGCCCTTGATCTGGACGTCGCCCTCCTGCATGACGTTGAACAGCGCCACCTGAACCTTGCCGGCGAGGTCGGGCAGCTCGTTCATGGCGAACACCCCGCGGTTGGCGCGCGGCAGCAAGCCGTAATGGATGGACCGCTCGTCCCCTAGGCGGGTGCCGAGCTTGGCGGCTTTGATGGGGTCGATGTCGCCGATGATGTCGGCCACGGTGGCGTCCGGCGTCGCCAGCTTCTCCACGTACCTGTCGGCGCGGCTCAGCCAGGCGATCGGCGTGCTGTCACCGCAGCGTTCGACTATCGCCCTGCCCTCGAAGCTGATCGGCGCGAACGGGTCGTCGTGCAGCTCGCTGCCTTCGACGTAAGGGATCACCGGGTCGAGCAGGCCGACGAGGGAACGCAGTATGCGGGTCTTGGCCTGACCTCTCAGCCCGAGCAGGATGAAGTTGTGCCGGCTCAGCAGCGCGTTGACGACGGCCGGCTCAACCGACTCCTCGTAACCGAGCACGCCCTCCAGGAGCGGCGCACCCGACCGCAACCTGGCGAGCAGGTTGTGGCGCAGCTCGTCCTTGACGCTGCGTCCGGCTCTCTGCTGCCACACCCCGCCGCGCAGCTCGCCAAGCGTCTTCGGCAGTCCCGACTTGGCTGCGTTGACGCCGTTGGGAACGGGAACGACTCCGGTTGCGTCTCGTGACGAGGCTGACATGCGGCATGCTAGCACCGGCTCGCGCGGTCACCACGACCAGCCATTACCGTTGCCTAGTGCCTCTAGGCGAATCTCCAAGCCGCCCCGACCAGCGCGACAAGATTCTGGCCCTGCGCGGGGGGACGCAGGGCCAGGTGAGGAGATGGTGGAGGGCGCTCAGCGCCCCCTGCGCCCCGTTGGGGGTCGGGGCACGTGAGCGATATTACCGCATACGTGCCGTCGGACACGCCTGACACCCGCGCCGCGCCACCCATGCACTGTTATCGTTCTGCCGATGGAGCGAATCGTCAGCGCGGAGACCATAAGCGTAGGCACCGAGCTGCTGCTCGGCGAGATCGTCGACACCAACAGCGCGTACCTGGCGGCCGACCTCGCTACTCGCGGCGTCGACGTCTATCGCAGCGTCCGCGTCGGCGACAACCATGGCCGGATCGTGGCTGCGCTCTCGGAGGCCTTGTCGCGCTGCGACCTCGTCGTCATGTGTGGCGGTCTCGGACCCACCGACGACGACCTGACGCGCGACGCCGTCGCCACCGTCGTCGGCGAGACACAGCGGCGCGATGAGGCGCTCGTCGCCTGGCTCAGGGAGCGCTTCGCCGCCAGCGGGCGCGCCATGCCTGAACGGAACCTGCAACAGGCCTCGGTCATAGACAGCGCTGAGGTGTTGGCGAACCCTATCGGCACGGCGCCGGGCTGGCTGGTCAGGTTCGAGTGGCGGGGCGCGCCGAAGCTGATCGTCACCCTGCCCGGCCCGCCGCGCGAGCTCGATCGCATGTGGCGCGAGCAGGCGATCCCGCGCCTGCCTCTCCCCAGCAGCCGCCTGTTCGTGCGGACTTTCAAGACCATCGGGGTCGGCGAGTCGCTCGTCGCCGACAGGCTGGGCGAGATGACGCTCAACTCGAACCCGAGCGTCGCGACCTACGCGAAGCGCGACGGTGTGCACGTGCGCGTCGCAGCCAAGGCAGAGGACGACGCTGCGGCGGCCGCGTTGGCCGGTCCGTTCGTGGACAGGGTGGCAGGCGTTCTCGGCGAGTCGGTGTGGGGCGTGGACGGCGACGAGTTGGCTGCGCTCGTGACCGGCTCCCTGACCGCCAAGTCCCTGTCGGTCGGCGTGGCTGAAGGCGCCTCTGCCGGTCTGCTCTCCCAGCTCCTCGGAGAGGCCGCAGATGGCGACGAGGCGGCGAAAGACGCCCAGACGCGCCAGGGGCCGCTGGCCGGCAGCGTGATAGCATGGACGCCAGAACGTATGCGAACACTCGGACTCGCTGAATACCTACCCAAGCTCAGCGTCGAGGATCCCCTCGCCGCGGCTTACGAGTTGGTCGCCGCCATGGCTATGGCGGTCCGGGGACTGTTCGCTGCCGACATAGGCGTAGCCGTCGGCTACCCGCTGCTCCTCGCGACCGGCACGGCCGGCGCGCCTGGCGCGGTTGGTGGGCGTGGCAACGTCCTACCGGACCTGGTTGAGCGAGCACCGACGCGAGTTTTCATAGCCTTGACAGACAGCAGCGGCACCGACGTCAAACAGTTCGACCTACCACCTCTAGGCAGAGCGTGGATCAGGGAGAGAACCGCGTTCAGCAGCCTGCACCTCCTTCTCCGGTCGGCGAAGAACAACTGAGTAGCCGACGCGTACCGGCAGTGGTTCGGGTGCACAGTGCCCGCGGCAGTGGTCTCCGTACGGCAGCTCGGTGAGAAGTCTCGCTCGCGTCTAGCGTGAGCTGAGTGCCGGACGGAGGAGTGTCGACGTGAACGACCAGCGCAAGAAAGCGATAGACAGCGCCATCTCTCAGATTGAGCGTCAGTTTGGTCGTGGTGCTGTTATGCGGTTGGGTG